>NZ_JBXWNV010000001.1:0-983400 GCF_059610545.1 Ruegeria sp. CDSC068 | reverse complement strand
GGCGGAAATGGCGGCGGCAACGGCGGCGGTAATGGCGGCGGCAACGGCGGCGGAAATGGCCCCGGCAATGGCAACGGCAATGCCGGCAACCCGGGTAACGGCGGTGGCAACAACGGCGGATCTGGACCCGGAACTGGAAACGGTGGTGGCAATAATGGTCAGGGTGGCGGCTCTGGCAACGGCGGCGGCGGCTCCGGAAACGGTGGTAGCAACGGCGGTGGCCACGGTGGCGGCAACGGAAATGGCGGCAGCAACGGTGGGCCCGGAAACGGGAACGGCAACGCTGGTAACTCCGGTAACGGCGGCGGAAACAACGGCGGATCTGGCCCCGGAACCGGCAACGGCGGCAGCAATAACGGTCAAGGTCACGGCGGCGGTGGTTCTGGCAACGGCGGCAGCAATGGCGGCGGTAAGGAAGAGCGCTAACAACAGGCGTTTTGGCGCCAGCCAAAGGAAAAAGGCCACCCAACTGGGTGGCCTTTGTTTTTCTGAACTATTGAGTGGCCTAGCCTAGCTGAACCAGTGCGTGGCGCTTTTTACCAGCGCTCAACTTGATCGGCGACGACAATGCGCCCGCGTCGATCATCAGCCCGGCATCAGTTAGCGGTGCGTCATCCAGTTTCGCACCGTTTTCTGCGATCAGGCGTTTGGCCTCTTTACCGGACTTTGCCAGACCCGATTTCACGATGACCTGTACGATGGACATGCCGTCGCCCAATTCAGCCGCGCTGAGGGTCAGGGTCGGAAGATCGCCCCCAACACCGCCTTTTTCGAACACTTCACGGGCCGTGGCCTCGGCGTTGGCCGCAGCCTCAGTTCCGTGCAGCAGGGCGGTGACTTCGTTGGCGAGGCGGATCTTGGCCTCGTTGATCTCGGACCCTTGCAGCGCGCCCAGTCGGTCACACTCATCCACCGGCATTTCGGTGTAAAGCTTTAGGAAACGGCCAACATCCGCGTCGGTCGTGTTCCGCCAGAACTGCCAGAATTCGTAAGGCGAGCGCATCTCGGCGTTCAGCCAGACCGCACCGTCCTGCGACTTGCCCATCTTCTTGCCGTCGCTGGTGGTCAGAAGCGGCGAAGTCAGGCCGTAGATCTCATGATCCAGCACGCGACGCGTCAGGTCGATACCGTTGACGATGTTGCCCCACTGATCCGAGCCGCCCATCTGCAGGACGCAGCCGTAACGGCGGTTCAGCTCAAGGAAATCATAGGCCTGCAGGATCATGTAGTTGAACTCAAGGAAGCTCAACGATTGCTCGCGATCCAACCGTGATTTCACCGATTCAAACGCCAGCATCCGGTTGACCGAGAAATGGCGTCCAATATCGCGTAGGAAATCGAGGTAGTTCAGGCCATCAAGCCATTCGGCATTGTTCAGCATCAGCGCCTTGTTTTCGGCATCGCTGTCATAATCGATATAGGCCGAGAACACCTTTTTGATGCCCGCAATGTTTTCGTCGATCTGTTCGGGACCCAGCAGGGGGCGTTCATCCGCGCGGAACGACGGGTCGCCCACCTTGGTGGTGCCGCCGCCCATCAGAGTGATTGGCTGGTGTCCGGTTTTCTGGAACCAGCGCAGCATCATGATCTGGATCAGGCTGCCCACATGCAACGACTTGGCCGTCGCATCAAAGCCGATATATGCCGGTTTGCACCCACTGATCAGCGCCTCGTCAAGGCCCTGATAATCGGTGCAGTCGGCGAGAAAGCCGCGCTCGATCATCGTGGCGATGAAATCCGATTTGGGGTGGTAGGTCATATCGTGCCCTTTGGGTTTATGTTGCGGGGCACTGTATAGGCGGCGCTTTGGGTAAGGAAAAGGCACCATTTCCAAGAAAACGCGGGCTGTGTCAGCTTTTGACCGGGGGCAGGCGGAAGGCATAGAACATTGCGATTGTATTCAACACCACAAGGACAACAATCGGCGTGATCGGATCATGCAGATGTGCGACTGCGCCAAGGATCGCAGCAAAAACAATTCCAACGAGGCCAGCGCTGACATCCCCTAGTGCAACCAGGTAGGGGCGCTCTTTTTCAACGCTCATCTGAATGAGATACAGGTAGCGCCCATAGATCACCCCATTCCCGCCCAGCGATAGCAGCAGGATCACCAGCGCGTAGACCCAGACGTTCTGAGCGTAGCCGAGGAACGTAAAGCCAAGCGCCATCAGAGCCGAGATTGCGGCGATCATGCACCCCAGCCACATCACAGGTTTGACCGAGACACGATCGCTGAGCCATCCCCACAAAAGCGAACCGATTACCATTCCAAGGCTGGCCCCTATGACAAAATAGCTGAGCGAATGCTTGGTCCCCATATGCAGCGTCGCAGCATGGATTGTGTAGAAGGGCATCGCCAGTTCGACCGATACAAAGATCAGTCGGGCCGAAAGAAACTTGCGATACCAGGGATAGGCCATGCCGGTTTTGAATCCGGTCGCCAACTCGGCCAGGGGCTTGGGCTTTTTCTTCGGCTCCGGCAATGGCGCGCGCTGTTCATCCTCAAGCAGTCGCACCCCTGCAAAGGCAACACCTGCAGCAAACATGGCAATCACGCCGCACCACAGAACGACGATGTGGCGCTGCATCGGTTGGTCCCCGGACAGCAGGTCGCGCGTGATCAGAACGACGATGATGGCCAAAACGCCCGAGATGGTGGCTTGCGCAAACACCATCCGGTTTCGTTTCGCTTCGGGAACGGAGATGCCGTAGATCTGGCTGGTTCCAAGGCTGGTGATCCCCTGGCACAATCCCAGGACCATCGCGGTGGTCAGGAACAGCAGTACGATCATCACATTGGGCAGTTTTGTTGAAAACAGGGCCACCGCCGCCAATACTGCGGCCGTCAAAAGGTTCGGTGCGTAGACGGCCAGCTTGGCGCGGGTTGCCCGGTTAATGAAAGGTGCGACAAAGATCTCGGCAACCAGGCGCGATCCGGTGACAAAGGGCAGAAGCATTCCTGCAAAAAACGTTGGCGCGCCCAGAGCCAGATACAGGAACGGCAGCACCAGATTTGGGTTGATCAACTGCCCTCCGATCGTGGCCAGAGCACCGGACCAGAAGATCAGGAAATAGTTCCGGCCTTCGGATGGTTGTTTCTGCGAGTATGTGTCTGCCATATGTACCTAAAACTGATTTGTGTTCCTTATACCAAATTGTCGGGAAAAAGCGCGACCCTCGTATGATCTGGCTTGCCTTGGGTTTAGCTGAACGGGCAGGTTAAACAGACTGTACCGATCAACCATGACGGTACCACGGAGTTCGGCAGGAGAGATACGCGTGGGGCGGGCCATCAAACGAACAGGTGCGATCAGGGTTTTGGGCGCGATGTCCGGCACATCGATGGATGGGGTGGATGCCGCGGTCGTCGAAACGGACGGGCACCGGATTTTGGGATTTGGTCCAAGTGGGTATCGTGCCTACTCCGATGAGGAGCGTGCGGTTCTGCGCGCCGCTTTAGGGCAGTGGCACGGGCCGGACGTGGATGCCGCGGCAGAGCTTGTTACCCTGGCCCATGCCGAGGCGCTGTCTGAATTCGATGAGGTCGACCTGATCGGTGTGCACGGTCAAACTCTCGCTCATGAACCAAGTGGGCGTGGGACGTTGCAGGTGGGCGACGGGAAAGGGCTGGCTCAGGCATTAGGCGTGCCGGTCGTCTGGGATTTCCGCAGCGATGATGTGGCGATGGGCGGCGAAGGCGCTCCGCTGGCGCCCTTCTTTCACTTCGCTTGCGCCAAGTGGATCGAAGCAACCCAACCGCTTTGCTTTTTGAACCTCGGCGGTGTCGGGAACCTGACCTATGTGGACCCCAGTTACGATGGCCCCGAAGCCCCGGGCGCGTTGCTGGCGTTTGACACTGGTCCCGCGAATGCACCGGTCGATGATCTGATGCAGGCGCGTCTGGGCCTGCCGATGGATCGCGACGGAGCCGTCGCGCGCGGCGGAACCGTCGAGATGGGCGCACTCGAGCTGTTTCTGTCCGAACCTTTTTTCACCCGTATGCCGCCGAAATCACTGGACCGGAACGACTTTTCCGAGATGATCAAACTGGTGCAAGAGCTCAGCGATGCAGACGCTGTGGCTACTCTGACGGGCATGTGTGCCGCGGGGGTGGTGCAGGGGATGGAGCATTGTCCCAAACCGCCAGCACGCTTGCTGGTCACCGGGGGCGGGCGGCACAATCCGGTATTGATGGAGATGCTGCGCGTCGCGCTGGATTGTCCGGTCGAACCGGTTGAGGCCGTGGATCTGGACGGCGACATGCTCGAGGCGCAGGCCTTCGCCTATCTGGCGGCACGCGTCGCCCGCAGGCTGCCGACGTCGTGTCCGGGGACGACAGGCGTGAAGGCGCTGGTCGGTGGTGGGGTTGTGAGTTCGGTTGCGTAATGGGGCGATGGGTTAAAAGTTGATTGCCCGGACTTCGCTTTGAGGACTTTTCCGTCGTTCGTTTACCAGCCTGAAACGTCCGCTTTTCTACTTCAGTCGTTATGCAGTAAAATTACTGCACTTTACATGTAGTAATCTTACTGCATATAGGACCTATGACAGATGACCAGCTAGACTTAATCTTCAAAGCTCTTTCAGACAGCACACGTCGTCGCATCATCGACCATCTGAGCAAAAGGCCAGCTCAATCGTTATTCGAGGTATGCGCGGCTTCGGTTGCAGAGGATGGAATCGCTTTGTCCCGACAGACGGTCTCCCAGCATCTTGCTGTCTTAGAGAAGGCGGGATTGATCGAGGTCGAATGGAAGGGGCGAACGAAGGCGCATTCTTTGAGCGTAAGCAAAGGCGACATCGTGGCGGCATCGTGGCTTACAAAATACAAACCGAAAGGAACTAAGACATGAAAATTTATGTCACCAGTGTCTTTGTTGACGACCAAGACAAGGCCGAAAAATTCTATACCGAAGTGCTCGGCTTCAAAGTGAAACACAATATTCCACTGGGCACTAATCGTTGGCTGACGGTTGTTTCAGAAGAAGACCCAGATGGAACAGAGCTGCTGCTTGAACCAAGCGACCACCCCGCCACGAGCCCGTTCAAGGAAGCTATCGTTGCCGATGGAATCGCGGCACATTCATTTCAGGTGCAAGACCTCGATTCCGAGTGGAAGAAGCTGACCGACCGAGGAGTGGAGTTTACCACCGAACCAATGGATGCCGGCGCAGTTCACATGGCTGTTTTTGATGACACCTGTGGCAACCTGATCCAGTTGATCCAGATGAAAGACGCCTAAACAAACCTATTCCTTGGCCGGACGTACCGAAAGCTACCGTTCGGTCTATGCGCAGCATCGGCCGCTTCGGGCTCAATGCAGCCAATCCGTAACCAACTAGCTGAATGATTGGCGCTTCACGCTTCGTACATAATTACTTGTAAACTGCGAGTATCCGTCCGAAGTCGACTTCAAATGTTCCCGCGTCCAGCCGTGCAATGCAGGCAACTGGTGGAAGGGCACATTCGGAAAGGCGTGGTGTTCGGCGTGGTAGGGCATGTTCCATGCCACAAAACGCACGATCCGGTTGGTGAACGTGGTGCGCGAGTTCGCGAGCATGTTGGCGACTGGCGGGCACAGGCCGTGTTCCGCCAGTAGGTAGAGGCGCAGGAATGGTTGCCCCAGCAGAACGGGTAAAATCCAAAGCCAGAGGAGCAGCGGCGACAGGAACAGGCTTAGGGCTGCGACCGCGTAGAGTATCAGCAGCAGACGTGCCTCAGCCCGCATGGCGGCGTGTTGGCGCGCCGGTAGGTACGGGGCGTCGATGTTACCAAAGGCGTTTTGATACAGGACAAGTGCCATGCCTTTCCAAAAGGGCCAGCCGGACAGGTAGATCAGCAGGCTCAGCCGGTCCTGCGGTCGTGGCTTGCCGCCAAGCTCGGGGTCTTTCTCCGGGTGGTTCGTCCATTTGTGGTGCGCAAGGTGAAAATACCGAAACCACGTAAAGGGCAGGGCGATTGGAACTGAAGCAAGATGTCCGACAGCGTCGTTCAGCCAGCCGGTCTTGAACGGGGTCTTATGGGTGCATTCATGGCTAAGCGTGAACAGAAACACCAGCAGGACACCCTGCGGCAGGATCAGGAGCGGCCAGAGAGGGACCCGCCACGCGATACCCGCGCTGGTAGCGGACAGTAACACCAGGTAGCCCAGAAGGTGCCGCAGACCTGCTGTGTCCGAGCGCCGTTGTAGCTGATCTTTGGCCTCAGGTGGCAGCGACGCTATGAGGGCGCGGTGATCCATGCATCATCCACGCGCTATGTCGAACCCTGGCTCGGCCAGTTCGAAACCGTCAAACTGGAACCCGGGCGAAACAGTGCAACTGACCAACGTATAGTCTCCGGTGGTGCGCGCCGCCTGCCAGTGGTTTTCGGGCACGATTAGTTGCGGTGCGCCCTTTGAAAGGTCTGGGCCCAGGATGTGATCGGTGGCTGGACCGTCATCCGTAGCGCTCAGAGACAGGATCAGCGGAGCACCAGAGTGGTAGAGCCAGATTTCGGTGGCGTCCACGCGGTGCCAGTGGCTGCTTTCACCAGCAGCCAATAGGAAATAGATGCAGGTCCCGGTGGCGCGGCCTGCGTTATCCGCGCGCCAGGTTTCGCGAAACCAGCCGCCCTCCGGGTGTTGTTCCAGTTTCAGGTGGTCGATGATCTCTTGAGCGGTCATGGGGCCTCTTGTCTTTTGCGATGATTATGCACGGGAAGGTGCGATCCGCTATGGTATTCGTGTCCGCAAGGAATATGTTTGCCGCATGACCCTGACGATCCAGTTTGACAACAGCTACGCTCGCCTTCCCAACAGCTTTTATGCGCGGCAGGCACCTATACCTGTGCGTGCCCCACGCCTGATCGCATTCAACTCGGAATTGGCGAAGGTGTTGAAGGTCACACCGGGGGAGGTAGAGGAGATGGCTGAAGCCTTCGCTGGCAACACGCTGCCCGAAGGCGCAGAGCCGATTGCGCAGCTTTATTCGGGACATCAGTTCGGCAATTATAACCCGCAGCTTGGCGACGGCCGCGCTGTTCTGCTGGGCGAAACGATCGGAACAGATGGCCTCCGCCGGGATATCCAGCTCAAAGGGTCCGGTCCAACGCCGTTCAGCCGTCAGGGGGATGGCCGCGCATGGCTGGGACCGGTGTTGCGGGAATACGTGGTGTCCGAGGCAATGCATGCGCTGGGCATCCCGTCGACCCGCGCACTGGCGGCGGTTGAGACCGGCGAGATCGTTCTGCGCGAAGGGCCGATGCCCGGCGCGGTGCTGACCCGCGTGGCGCAAAGTCATCTGAGGGTCGGTACATTTCAGGTTTTTGCAGCGCGCGGACAGCTGGACAGCCTGCGCCGCCTGACGGAATACGCAATAGACCGCCACTATCCTGACGCGAATGGTCCGATGGGCCTGCTGCGCGCGGTGGTCGAGGCGCAATCGCAATTGATCGCAGCATGGATGAGTGTGGGGTTCATCCACGGTGTGATGAACACCGACAATTGCTCAATCGCGGGTGAGACCATCGATTATGGGCCCTGCGCTTTCATGGACAGCTATCATCCGAACACGGTCTACAGTTCGATCGACCGGATGGGGCGCTATGCCTATTCCAACCAGCCCGACATCGCCGTTTGGAACGTAGCGCAACTGGCGACGGCACTGATCCAGCAGATGGAAGACAAGGGCGCCGCCGTCGAAGAGGCGACCGGGATAGTACACGCCATGCCGGATTTGCTGCAGCAGAACTGGCTGAAAAGGTTCCGGGCCAAGATCGGGTTGATGAACGAGGAAGAGGGCGATCTGGAACTGATCTCGGATCTGCTGACGCGCATGGCGCAGAACCAAGCGGACTTCACCAACACCTTCCGGGCGCTGGGCAGTGATGCCGCACGTGATCAGTTCACCAATCCTGCGGCGTACGACGAATGGTCCGAAGGGTGGACCGCGCGTCTAGGGCGTGAGCAGGACCCATCCACCGTAATGTCCGCCGCAAACCCGGCTTTCATTCCGCGCAATCACCGGGTTGAACAAATGATACAGTCGGCCGTTCAGGGCGATTACGAGCCGTTCCAAAGGCTGAACACTGTTCTGGCGCGACCTTATGAGGAGCAGCCCGATGCAGATGATCTGAAACGCCCGCCATCAGAGACCGAAGTTGTCCATGCGACGTTCTGTGGAACCTGAAGTTCCGGCGCTCAGACCTCGTCACGATAGGGATTGATCTCATCCGGCCAACGGCGGGCGTATTGCGAGATCATCAGGTAGACATCCGCCCCGTCGATTGCCCTGCGCGCATCGCGGACCATGCGCAGGTTCAGGGTGTCGACCTCTTCGGCGGTGATCGCGCGCAGGGGGTTGTAGTAGACGGTGATCAAAATGGTCCGACCTTGCTTGGTTACTGACATGTCCCGCAATGCGCCACCGTCCTCTGCGATTGCCGGGCGCAAAGCCCGACGTGCAGCAGCAAGCAGGTCGGGGCTTGCGGTGGCGTTTGCCAGCTCACCCAACCCACCACGGAAGTCGCGTAGGTATGATCCGATGGCCAGAACGCACAGGAACAGTACGATGATCGAGTCGCCGACGGGTGCGATCGCCGATAGGGCCCCATCCCGGAACAGGTAGATTGCCCCAAGGCCAATTGCTGCGGCAGCCGTGAATAGACCATCGAACAGTGCTGCTTTGGATTCCAACCGCAGGATTGCACTGGCCTTCCCGGTCTTCCGCCAAGTGAAATAGTGAAACGCCCACAGCAAAACGCAGGTCAGGCCGATGGCAGCGAAGTAGATGAACATCGGTCCGAATATCAGCGGTTCAGGCATCATGCCGTTGTAGTAGCTGTAGATGTTTTTAGTCGCGTTCGAGATGGCGAACAGCACCAGTCCTAACAGAGACAAAGAGCGGAAGGTGGAAAAGATCGCCTCATCCGCTGCATAGCCAAACGGGCGTCGCTTGTCGGGGCCTGCATCAATCTTCAAACTGATACGGCGGCCAAGGAATGCCGATCCAAAGCCGACCAGCGAATACAGCCCGTCCATCATGATCGCATTGGAGTTCGACAAAATCCCGGCCAGTATACCAGCCGCGCCCATGAACAGGTTGCCGCCCATGGCAATGATGAGCGCGCGCCCCTCAAGCTGCTTTCTGCGTTCTGCATTTGGCATCGACATCTGGTAACGTCCTGATAGGGCATCAAACTCCGCAACAGATACCCGTTCGAAGGGGATAGGCCAACACCTGCTATGGCGGGTTGTCCTAGTCCCGCACGATTTCAAGCACAGCAGCGCTGACGATCAGGATGGCGCCCAACAGCTCGCGCAACCCGAACGGCTCGCCCGAGAACGCGGCGGCCGAGGCCAAGCCGACGACAACCTCGCTCATCAGCAGGATACCGACGCGGGCAGGGGACAGTTTGGTTGCGGGCCAGATTGTCATGAACACCATGGGTAAGGTGTAGAAGGCCGACAGCAGCACAAATTGAAGGGTCCAAAGAAGATCCGCCTGCACAATTGTCGGCAACACAGGTTCGGGCAGGACCGCGAGGCTGACCAGGGAAAGGATCAGCGCGCCTGCGACAAAGGCAAAGACCTGACCCGAGGCTGAGATCGTACTGGTTCGGTACAGCCCCAACGTACCCAGCGCCCAGCACATGCCCGAGGCCAACGCCATCCAGTCGCCGCTGTTTTGGGGCAGCGGGATACCACCCGAGTCGCCCAGCACGACGAATAGACCACCGACACCGCAGGCAAGGCCCGCAAGCCGCCCCAAATTCAGGCGTTCACCCAGAAACACCCGGCCCAGAACCGTGCCCCAGATCGGGGTGAGGTAGAATAACAGGATCGACCGCACCACATCCGTATAGACAAGGCTGATGGAATAAAGACTGAAGGCCGCGCCGGTGAACATACCGCTGAACACCAGATCGCGCCATTGCAGGGCCAGCGTCCCTCTCTCTTTCCAGATAAAGGGAACCAGCCCCAGCAGCGCAACGCTATACATCGCAATACCCGGCCAGGGCCCGGTCAGGCCCAGATCATAGAAAAACCGAACGGGGATCCAATAGAGACCCCACATCATGCCACCGATTACTAGGACAATGCTTGCCCAGTTGCGGTTGTTCGAGAGTGTGTTGCTGGAAACCACTTCAGGCCTCAATTGGACGCGTTCCACGGAGATAGTGTATCGGCACCCTGTTGATCAAGCGCAGCATTCCTGATCGCGCCGCCTGCTAGAATATTGGGCACTTTGGCAGCGCGAAAAGCTCTTATTTGCCACTCCTGCAGAAGACTGGGGTTGCGCCCGGCCACCAGCGTGGCACTTTGGGGTTCGTCCATTTGATCGGAACCTTATGTCGCCTCAATCAACCCTGCGGATTGCAAGCTATAACATCCAGAAATGCGTGGGCTTGGATTTTCGCCGCCAGCCTCAGCGCATAATGCAGGTCATTGAAGGCATGCAGGCTGATATTGTGGTGCTGCAAGAGGCCGACAAAAGGCTGCCGCCGCGACCCGCCGCCTTACCGCATTTCATGTTGGATGAAGCCGGTTGGCAGATTGTTGATCTGGGGGGCGCAGGCAGCTTGGGCTGGCACGGCAACGCGGTCATCTGGCGCGGTGACAAAATTGACGTGCGCACGACCGGTCACCATGATTTGCCCGGGCTGGAACCTCGCGGTGCAGTTCGGGTCGAGTTCGACACCCAGATCGGGCCGCTTCGGGTGATGGGGATGCATCTGGGTCTTTTGCCCGCATCTCGGCGGCAGCAGATTCATCAACTCCGGCGCTGCGATGAGGATCTGGATCAAATGCCTACCGTTTGGGCCGGAGATTTCAACGAGTGGTCGCGCCAGCCGGTGCTCGATCATCTTGCACCCGACATGCGATTTTTGCCCCCGGTTCCCAGTTTCCCCGCTGCACAGCCTCTGGGGGCACTGGATCGGATCGCGCTGGGCGCTGGGCTTGAGGCCGTTGTACATGGCGTCCACAAAGCGCGGCCTGCGCATATCGCATCAGATCACCTGCCGATCTGGGCTGATCTTCGCAAGGTCGCTTAGGCGCAAATCCCCTGTGGCGCCAGCGGCGCAGACGTATTAAGACAGAAACCCGAACTACTCTGAGGGTCACTATGTCCGACACGATCATCGCCCGTTGCGAAGCCAAAGGTCTCCGCATGACGGGTCAGCGCCGCACAATTGCTCAGGTGTTGCAGCAAAGTGATGACCATCCGGATGTAGAAGAGCTGTATGCGCGCGCCTCTAAGGTGGATTCGGGTATCTCGATCGCCACGGTCTATCGCACCGTGAAGCTTTTCGAAGAGGCAGGGATTCTTGAGCGGTTGGAATTCGGTGATGGGCGCGCCCGCTATGAGGATGCCGAGAGGGACCACCACGACCATCTGATCGACATGCAGTCGGGGGAAGTGATCGAATTTGTCGATCCCGAGATCGAGGCCCTGCAGGAAAAGATCGCAGCCAAGCTTGGGTACAAGCTGAAAGGGCATCGGTTGGAACTGTACGGCGTGCCGCTGAAACAGGGCTGATCCATCACGAAACGCGATTGGTTGCCGCACGGCAATTCATGAAACATGTCGCAATATCGCTTGCGGCGTCGCGGATGATACGGTTTTGCTGACTTAAGGTCGCGGAATTTCCCGCGCCATCTCAACGGACACGCGTATGAACAACGTACACGGCATCTTGCTGATCATCGGATCGATGGCGGCCTTCGCACTTGAGGACATGTTCATCAAGCATCTGTCGATCACTGTACCTACGGGTCAGATCATGATCGCTTTGGGTCTGGTCTGCGGGCTGGTGTTCGTACTGATGTCATTGGCCACGCGTAAACGCATCTTTGATCCGGAGGCGTGGAAAGGTCTGCCGCTGGCGCGGGCAGGGACCGAGGCGGTAGGAGCCCTGACCTTTGTTACCGCGCTATCTCTGGTCGAGCTGTCCACCGTTGCTGCCGTCTTTCAGGCGATGCCGCTGGCCGTGACTATGGGGGCGGCACTGTTTTTGGGCGAGCAGGTCGGTTGGCGACGTTGGAGCGCCATCGGAATAGGCTTTATTGGTGTCTTGATGATTATTCGCCCGGGTTTGGAAGGGTTTCAGCCCGAGTCGCTGTTCGTTGTCGCGACCGTAATTGCGATCGCCGCGCGTGATTTGATCACACGTAAGCTGGACGTCCGTGTGGCCTCGTCCGTTGTTGCCATGCAGGCCTACATGGCCGTTGCCCTTGCCGGGGTGGTTCTGATGGTGTTTCTGGCTCAGCCAGTTGTTCCACTGCAATCCACGCAAGTAGGTCCGTATCTGGGGGCAATCGGCTTTGGCGTCCTGGGATATTACGGCATCGTGACGGCTATGCGGATCGGTGAGGCCTCGGCCCTGACACCTTTCCGGTACAGCCGGCTCGTGTTTTCCATCGCGGCAGGGATGCTGATGTTTGGCGAACGGCCTGATTTGATGACGGTGGCCGGTGCCGCGTTGATCCTCGGATCGGGCATGTACACCTTTGTTCGCGAACGCCGGCTGGCGCGTGCAATGGCGGTTGCGGCCTGACGGATCGTCGCACGTTGGCGCAAACACGTGGCTATTAGCCCTAAATCCCCATGAACATAACCGTTAGCGGTAACATCGCTGGTTTACTTTTGGCTCGGTGATGTTATGAGGCATGCAACCAAATGCAGCCACAGGGACGGGCCTCATGAGTACCATCATCGACATCCACGCACGCGAAATCCTGGACAGCCGGGGCAACCCAACCGTCGAAGTGGACGTGATTCTGGAAGACGGCACCATGGGCCGCGCCGCTGTGCCTTCGGGTGCGTCAACCGGTGCGTATGAAGCAGTGGAAAAGCGTGACGGTGACAAATCGCGCTATATGGGCAAAGGCGTGCTTGAAGCTGTCGCCGCTGTGAACGGTGAGATCGCCGAAGAACTGGTCGGCTATGACGCGACCGAGCAGGTCGCCATCGACGGCGCAATGATCGAACTGGACGGGACCGAGAACAAGAGCCGTCTGGGCGCAAACGCCATTCTGGGCGTCTCGCTGGCCACAGCCAAGGCTGCGGCAGATTTCACCACGCAACCTCTATATCGCTACGTCGGCGGTACGTCGGCCCGCGTTTTGCCAGTACCGATGATGAACATCATCAACGGCGGCGAACATGCCGACAACCCGATCGACATTCAGGAATTCATGATCATGCCGACCTCGGCCGCGAATATCCGTGAAGCCGTGCGCATGGGCTCGGAAGTGTTCCACACGCTGAAGAAAGAACTGTCCGCCGCTGGTCTGAACACTGGTATCGGTGACGAAGGTGGGTTTGCCCCGAGCATTGCGTCCACCCGTGAGGCGCTGGATTTCATCCTGAAGTCCATCGAAAAAGCGGGCTACAAACCGGGCGAGGAAATCCACCTTGCGCTGGATTGTGCCGCAACCGAATACTTCAAAGACGGCAAATACGTGCTGGCGGGCGAGGGGATCTCTCTGAGCTCGGACGAGAATGCGGCTTACCTGGCGGCTTTGGTCAATGACTATCCGATCATTTCCATCGAAGATGGCATGTCCGAAGATGACTGGGACGGCTGGAAAGCTCTGACCGACATGATTGGCGACAAGGTGCAGCTGGTGGGCGACGACCTGTTCGTGACCAACCCCGTGCGTCTGGCCGAAGGGATCAAGCGCGGCTGTGCCAACTCGATGCTGGTCAAGGTGAACCAGATCGGATCGCTGACTGAAACACTTCGTGCCGTCGATATGGCGCACCGTGCACGGTATACCAACGTGATGTCGCACCGCTCGGGCGAAACCGAGGATGCGACCATTGCCGATCTGGCGGTTGCGACCAATTGCGGTCAGATCAAAACCGGCTCGCTGGCGCGGTCGGACCGGTTGGCCAAGTACAACCAGCTGATCCGCATCGAGGAATCGCTGGGTGAAGTTGCGGAATACGCAGGCGCGTCGATCCTTCGCAACTGAGGTCAATAATGCTAGACTGATCCTCGTGTTTTTCGAGGATCGTGTTTTGCTTAAAGTTATCGAAGCTGAAACGCCGGACCACTTTGATGAGGTTCGGCGTTTGTGTTGGGAATATCGCGACTTCCTGCTGACGTTGGACGCCAAGTCCGTGCGCGTCGTAAAGACCTTTTATCCCCGCGACGTTTATGCCCGGCTGATGGACGAGATCGAAGTCGAACACGCCCCACCGGGCGGTGGTGTGCGGCTGGTACTAAAGGATGGACATGCCGTCGGGTGCGGAATGTTCCGGACAATCGGGCCGGGCATTGCCGAAATAAAACGGGTGTTTGTAAATGACGCCGCCCGAGGGACGGGGGCAGGGTATGCGGTCATGATGTCCTTGATTGAACAGTGCCGTGAACAGGGGTTTGACTGCATTCGCATGGACACGGGCAAACCATTGGTATCGGCAACGCGTCTGTACCTGTCGATGGGCTTCCAACTGCGCGACGCATATTCCGAGATTCCGGAGATCGCGAAAGACACGTTGTTGTTTTTTGAGATGCCTTTGCCCGGTGCTCAGGCAGAAAACTCGCAAATTGAGTGATTTTTTTTCAAAGTCTTACGCGTTGTTATCGCTTGTAAAAATCAAACTTGCTAGAAATACACCTACATAAATTCAATTTTGTGTGAACTTTTACCTATTTGTCTGACCCCGGTGTCTCGTAATGTGCCTGCATTACAGAAAGGGAAACGACATGACTGGTTCGAAAATCCTTCTCGTAGCTTCAGTGATCAGCACTGTATTTTTGGCAGCCTGTGCGGGGCCTGGCACTTATCCGATCACCGGGGAAGCGGTGTCCGCAAGTGACCCGGTTCTGGGTATGGAAACGCCGTCATACATGTATCGCGGTGAAGCCCGGTAGGGCCTTCACGGGGGGACGGGCGGCGACGCCCGTAAGTATCTGACCGATTTAGAGCTTTCGGCTCATCAAGACATAGCGATCGCGCGGTTTGAAGCCGGTGCGCAAGTACAGCTTATGCGCGGCCTCGTTCGTGCGATCGACTTCCAGGTGAAGGGCGGTCAGGCCAGCCTCGGCCAGGGCTTTGGGCAGGTCAAGCAGCACTTCGGTGGCGATGCCACGGCCGCGCACGGCCGGGCGGATGTAGATTTCGTCTATGAATCCGTCCATGCCGCCGAACTCGACCGACCAGCCGAACGTCAGGATGGCATAGCCCAGCGGCGCACGTCCTGGACCGATCAGGTAGACGCAACCGTGGGGAATACCCTCTAGCAAGGGGGTCAGCGCATTGCGGGTCTGGTCCATGTCCTGCGCGATCCCGGCTTCGGTGTGGAACGCGGTCACCAGGCCCATCAGGCGGTCCAGATCTTCGGGGCGCGCGAGGCGAAGTGCGGCGCTCATAGCCGGGCCAGCCGTTCGGTCAGCAGGGCAAAGAAACCTTCAGCGTCGATTTCCCCAATGAACATCGCATTGGGCGGATGGTCTGTCACGCGCCACCAATCAGCGACGGTCATACCCATCGTCAGTTCGGACTGCGTTTCGATCTGTACGTTGATGTGCCGGCCCGTGAACAGCTCCGGCCGGATCAGATAGGCGGTCACGCACGGGTCGTGCAGCGGCGCGCCTTCCGAGCCGTATTTCTCTATATCGAAACGTTCGAAGAAATCCGTCATCTCGGCCACGGCATGACCGACTTTACTGTCGAGCGCGCGGAAGGCGTCATTGCGGTGCTTCGTGACCAGCGCATCGTGGGTCACGTCTAGCGGCATAACGACGACATGAACGCCGGATTTAAACACAATATCAGCAGCTTCAGGATCGACGTAGATGTTGAATTCCGCCGCTGGGGTGATGTTGCCGACCTCAAAATACGCACCGCCCATCAGAACGATTTCCTGGACCCGATCAACAATATCAGGCGCTTTTTGAAAGGCGGATGCGATATTCGTCAGCGGGCCAAGCGGGCAAAGTGTGACGGTTCCAGGCTCATGTGCGCGCAGGGTGTCGATGATGAAGTCGACCGCGTGCCCGTCAGCCAGCGGCATTTCCGGATCTGGCAGGACGGGACCGTCGAGGCCGGTCTTGCCGTGCACATGTTCCGCGGTGACCAGAGGGCGGTTTAGCGGGCGGTCACACCCGGCATAAACAGGGATATGCGAGTGGCCGGCCAGTTCACAGACGATCCTCGCATTCTTAGCCGTCAGTTCCAGTGGCACGTTCCCGGCAACGGCGGTAATGCCCAGAACATCAATCTCTTCCGGGCTTGCCAATGCCAGCAAGATGGCGACTGCGTCGTCCTGCCCGGGATCGGTGTCGATGATGATCTTGCGCGGTGCCATGCTTTGCCTCCGGGGTATTGAAGCGCGGACACTCGCAAGTGTCACCACGCTTGTCCAGCGGTTTCAGACCTCGGTCGTCGCACCTACCGGCGGGAGTTTGCCATTGGCGCGGTGCTCTTCAATTTTGGCCTCGTCCCACAGCGCATCCATTTCTTCGAGATCGCTTTGAGATGGTGTTTTACCGCGCGCAGCCAGCCGCGCTTCTACTTGCTCGAACCGGCGGGTAAACTTGGCATTGGTGCGGCGCAGGGCGGCCTCGGGTTCGATGCCCAGATGACGGCCCAGATTGACCATCACGAACAGAAGATCGCCAAATTCATCCTCCAGCGCGTCTGCGTCCTTAGCATTGCGCGCTTCCTCCAGCTCTGCAGCCTCTTCCGTGATCTTGGCCAACACATGGCTGGCATCGGGCCAGTCAAACCCTACGCGGGCCGCGCGTTTCTGCAGTTTGTGCGCGCGCAACAGGGCAGGCAGGTTGGCCGCGACACCGTCCAGCGCCCCTTTCTGTTCCTTGCCGGCGCGCTCAGCCGCCTTGATGGTTTCCCAATCCACGGTCTGCTGGTCCGCTGATTTATCGCGGGATTCATCGCCAAATACATGCGGGTGACGGTCGACCATCTTGTCCGACATGGTCCGCACCACGTCCTGAAAGGTGAAATGCCCGGCTTCTTCGGCCATTTGTGCGTGAAAAACCGACTGGAACAGCAGGTCGCCCAGCTCGCCTTTCAGCTCATCATAGGCTTCGCGCTCGATGGCATCAGCGACCTCATAGGCCTCTTCGATCGTGTAGGGGGCGATGGTGGTAAAATCCTGTTCGATATCCCACGGGCAGCCCGTTTGCGGGTCACGCAGACGGCGCATGATTTCCAACAGGCGCTCGATACCTGCATCGCTGTCGTGGATCAGAGGATTTTCGGCCATTGCGAACCCTTTCGTTCCGGTGTCAGATGCATCCATTCCGCAGTCCCGATCAGGAGTCCACCCCAGATGCCCGTCGTCAACCGAATTGCCGATTACTCAGCCGATATGGCCGCATGGCGCAAACACTTGCATTCAATCCCCGAGTTGGAGTTCGAGTGCCATGAAACGGCAGCGTTCGTAGCGGACCGTCTGCGCGAATTCGGAGTGGACGAGCTGCACGAAGGTATTGCCAAGACCGGGATCGTCGCGATCATCAACGGGCGGGGCGAGGGGCCTACGATTGGTCTGCGGGCCGATATGGACGCGCTACCGATCCCTGAGGAAACGGGCGTCGACTACGCCTCGACCAATCCGGGCAAGATGCACGCCTGCGGTCATGACGGGCACACCACGATGCTGCTTGGCGCGGCGCGCTATCTGGCCGAGACACGGAATTTTCGCGGCCGTGTCGCGCTGATCTTTCAGCCAGCCGAAGAAGAAGGCGGCGGTGCGGGCGTGATGGTCGAAGAAGGCATCATGGATCGGTTCGATATTTCTCAGGTCTACGCTCTGCACAATGCGCCAAACCTGCCCGTTGGCGCGTTTCACACCACTCCGGGGCCGATCATGGCGGCGGTGGATACGTTCGAGGTTCATATTCAGGGCGTTGGTGGTCACGGTGCCATGCCGCATGAAGCCCGCGACCCGGTGATGGCGGCCTGCGGCATTGCGCAGGCCATTCAGACTATCGTCAGCCGCAACAACTATGCGCTGGACGACCTGGTTGTCTCGGTCACGCAAATCCACACCGGGACAGTGAACAACGTGATCCCCGATACGGCTTTCATCAACGGCACTGTCCGAACCTTCGATCCAAACGTTCAGCAGATGGTGATCGAGCGTATGGAGCAAATCGTACAAGGGCAGGCGACCTCATACGGAGTCGAGGCGCGGCTGGATTACGAGAAGAACTACCCGGCCACGATCAATGATGGCGAAAAGGCCGGATTTGCCGCCGAGGTGGCCCGCGACGTGTCCGGGGCCGAGCGTGTGGTGGGCAACATGGGACGCGAGATGGGGGCCGAGGATTTCTCGTACATGCTGCAATCGCGCCCCGGTGCTTATCTGTTTCTGGGGCAGGGCGAGAGCGCCGGGTTGCATCATCCGAAATACAACTTCAACGACGAGATCGCGCCGGTTGGCGCTTCGTTCTTTGCACGGATCGTCGAAAAGGCGCAGCCGCTGGGCTGACGGGGGGAAGACATGGCACTGGAAGACGCAAAGAACCAGGTGGACGAGGCATTCACCAATCCTGATCTCAAAGGGCTGTCCTACGAAAATACCTTTGGCGGCGCGACATCGTTCCTGCGCCGTCTCTATACCAAGGACTTGAAAGGCGTGGATATCGCCGTGACCGGTGTGCCCTTTGATCAGGCCGTGACGAACCGACCCGGCACCCGACTTGGCCCCCGCGCAATCCGCGAGGCCAGCGCTTTGCAATCGCCCGATGCGCCCTACGGCTGGCCCTTCGATGCGCTCAGCGAACTGGCAATCGTGGATTATGGAGACATGGCTTATGACTATGCCAATATCCCAGCCTTTCCCGATACGTTGACCGACCACATCCGCACTATTTTGGCCGTTGATGTGTCTTCGGTCACATTAGGCGGGGACCACTATATCAGCTTCCCGATCCTCAAGGCCTATGCCGAGAAATACGGGCCGATGTCTCTGCTGCAATTCGATGCGCATACCGACACTTGGGCCGATGACGACATGTCCCGCGTGGATCACGGGACGATGTTCTACAAGGCGGTGAAATCCGGCATCGTGGACCCGAAACGCTCGGTTCAGGTTGGTATCCGCACGACCAACGAGGATACTCTGGGCGTCAACATCATCGACGCGCGCGAAGTCTACGAATCCGGCCCCGCCGCAGTGGCGAAAAAAATCAAAGGTATTTTGGGCGACAGCCCGGTCTATCTGAGCTTTGACATCGACGGCCTGGACCCGGCCTTTGCCCCCGGCACCGGCACGCCCGTTTGGGGCGGATTGAGTTCCATTCAGGCGCAGATCATCCTGCGCGACATTGCCGGGATTAACATCAAAGGCGGGGACGTGGTCGAAGTGTCGCCGCCCTACGACACGTCAGGTGCCACGGCCATTGCAGGTGCTCATGTGGCGACTCAGATCATTTGCCTGCTGGGGTGGAACAAGCTGGTGCAGGATTAACCTTTGGTTAGCCATCTTTCCGGTATCTGATTAACCAAAAGCCGGACGGGAGAAATACGGGCATGACAGACTTTAACCAACCGATCAGCGGCAATGATCTGGCGCGGTTTTCTGGGCCGAATACATTCATGCGGTTGCCGCAGGCTGACTCGCTGGCCGGGTTGGATGTGGCCGTGCTGGGCATCCCGATGGATATCGGCACCTCTTGGAGGTCAGGTACACGGTTCGGGCCGAAACAGATCCGCAGCGAAAGCGCGATGATCCGGCCTTATAACATGGCCAATTCCGCAGCTCCATTCGATAGCTTACAGATTGCGGATATCGGCGATCTGGCGATCAATACCTTTTCGCTGGCCGAAAGCCTGAAGATCATCAAGGAAAGCTATGTTTCCATTCTCGATCAGGCGGTTATCCCGGTTGCGATGGGAGGTGATCATTCGATCACGTTGCCGATCCTGCGCGCCATTGCCGCCAAGCACGGACCGGTGGCGCTGGTCCACGTGGATGCCCATGCCGATGTAAATGATGAGATGTTTGGTGAGCGTGAGACCCACGGCACCGTCTTCCGGCGGGCTTATGAGGAAGGGCTCATTGTTCCGGACAAGACATTCCAGATTGGCATTCGCGGTTCTGGTTACGCCGCCAGTGACTTCAACGAAGCCAGGGACTGGGGTTTTCGCCAATTCCCGGCGTGGGAGCTGTGGCAACAAAACCTTACGGAGATAGGCTCGCAAATCCGTAAAACGATTGGAGATCATCCGGTCTACATCACCTATGACATTGACAGCCTGGACCCAGCATATGCCCCCGGCACCGGAACACCGGAAATTGGTGGGCTGACCACGCCGCAAGCCCTGCAGCTGATCCATGCGCTGGCAGGCGTGAACGTGGTCGGATGCGATCTGGTCGAAGTGTCCCCACCTTATGATCCCAGCGGCAACACGGCGCTGACCGCAGCAAACCTGTTGTTTGAACTGCTGTGCATATTGCCAGGCGTGACGTCACGGTAAAAGAGTTCGCACCTTGTCTGCCAAAGCGATCCGAATATGGTCGGCGAAAGGGCTGGTCCGGGGATGAAAAAAATGGTGCTGTGGCTGATTGTTGTTCTGGTAATTTTGCTTGGAGCATACATTCGTTTTGCACCATCAGACCCGGCAAAATGGCATGTGGCACCGATAGGTGATCAGGACCGTGATCTTGATGGAGGAGTCGTCCGTGTGGTCGAAACGGGGCCGGATGGCCTGCTGCGGCTGGATGCGTTCGCACGCGTTTCAGACCGAACATCAGTTCTGGCCGGGTCTGTTGATGAAGGTATGATTACCTACATCACGCGTACGAAAGTGATCGGCTTTCCGGACTACACGACAGTGCAACAGGACGGAGACACGCTTCGCATCTATGCTCGTCTCAGGTTTGGCCGGTCAGATTTTGGGGTAAACCGCGCTCGTGTTGATGAGTGGCTTGCTCTGTTGCAGCCCTGAGGACAAGCACCCCTCCTGAACCTCGCGCCACATCGGTACGTTCAGAGACATCTGGCATTGGGCCATGAACATGCGGCCGTCGACCTGCAGGCAGATCATCTCGCCCAGTTCGACGCGGGTTCCCGATTTGTCGGTGCAATAGCAGTCCTGAACCTTGCCGCCGGGGCCGACCACATCGGCTAGGGCGGGTGTTACGATCAGTGTAAAAACAAATATCAACCGTTTCATGTGCATTAGCCTAGCATAGTGAGGGGCCTTGACCAAAGGGCCGGATTGATAGACACCGCCGTGATGATCCCCGAAGAACGACTTGAACAGATAACCCAGCGATTCCAGTACCTCGAAGCGGCCATGGCAGATGGTGCCTCGGGTGGAGATATTGCGGCCTTGGCCAAAGAATATTCCGACCTCAAACCGGTTGTGGATCAGATCATGGCGTGGCGTCAGCTGGTCGCCGATCTGGCCGAGGCCGAGGCGATGCTGGCCGACCCGGACATGAAAGAACTGGCGGAAGAAGAAATTCCGGCATTGAAGACTCGCATCCCCGAATCCGAACACGCCTTGCAGCTTGCGCTGTTGCCCCGTGATGCGGCGGATGCGCGTCCGGCGATGCTGGAAATCCGCCCCGGAACTGGCGGAGATGAGGCCGCACTGTTCGCCGGGGACCTTCTGCGCATGTACCAGCGCTATTCCGAAGCGCGGGGATGGAAGTTTGAGGTCATCGAAGAACAGGCCTCGGATCTGGGTGGGATCAAAGAGGTCGTCGCCCACATCAAGGGCGAGAACGTGTTTGCCCGGATGAAATACGAATCCGGCGTGCACCGGGTGCAACGTGTGCCCGAAACCGAAAGTGGCGGACGCATTCACACCTCGGCTGCGACGGTCGCGGTTTTGCCCGAGGCCGAGGATGTGGATATCCAGATCGACGCCAATGATATTCGCATCGACACCATGCGCAGTTCAGGCGCGGGGGGGCAGCACGTGAACACAACCGACTCGGCGGTTCGGATTACCCACCTGCCGACGGGGATCGTTGTGACAAGCTCGGAGAAATCGCAACACCGCAACCGCGAGATTGCGATGCAGGTGCTGAAAACCCGGCTCTATGATCAGGAGCGTCAGCGGATCGACAGTGAACGGTCGGCCGATCGTGCGAGCCAGGTGGGGTCGGGGGATCGGTCCGAGAGGATCCGAACCTACAATTTCCCGCAGGGGCGCATGACCGATCACCGCATCAACCTGACGCTTTATAAGCTGGATCAGGTCATGCAAGGCGATCTGGATGAGGTGGTCGACGCGTTGACGGCTGACGATCAGGCGCGGCTGCTGGCCGATATGGCGCAATGATCGCCGCGCTGACAGCCGCCCAGGCGATGGTTGCAGCCACAGCGCGATTGCGGGCGGCTGGCGTGGCTGACCCGGCGCGGGATGCGCGGGTTCTGCTGGCCCATGCGGCGCGGATCGAAGCCAGCCGGGTTACTCTGATTGCGCCCGAAGAGCTCTCTCCTGAGGTTGCAGAGCGTTATGATCAGTTGATCTCGCTGCGTGCGGTGCGTGTTCCGGTGTCGCATCTGTTGGGCGAGCGCGAGTTTTATGGCAGACGGTTCCGCGTCAGTCGCGATGTGCTGGACCCACGCCCGGAAACCGAAGCACTGATCGAAGCCGCGCTCAGCGAACCGTTCGATCATGTACTGGATCTGGGTGTCGGCTCAGGCTGTATCCTGATCACGTTGCTGGCCGAACGGGCCAGTGCCTCGGGCGTGGGTGCGGACCTGAGCGAGGCCGCCTGTCTACAGGCCAGCGCAAATGCAGTGCAACATCAGGTACAGGGTCGGGTGGAAATCCTGCAATCTGACTGGTTTCAGAATATTGACGGCCAGTTTGATCTGATCGTTTCGAATCCCCCCTATATTTCTTTGACGGAAATGGACGACCTTTCACCAGAAGTGCGCGAGCACGAGCCGCGACTGGCGTTGACGGACGAAGGGGACGGGCTGGGCGCTTACCGTCGCATCGCCGCAGGCGCACCGGATTTCCTACTGCCGGGCGGCCGTCTGCTGGTGGAAATCGGGCCGACACAGGGGCGCAGTGTCGCAGCATTGTTCGAGTCGGCAGGCCTGACAGCCACACGGATCGTTCCCGATCTAGACGGCCGCGATCGCGTCGTTTTTGCCAAAATGCCGCTTTAATGCGGCAACCTGAGGCCGAAATACGCCGATTAATGTAAAAAAGCTGCGAATTTTTGGACAACCCCCTTGTCTGTACGCACAGGACGTGTTTACTCAACACCAGTCGGAGGGCTGACGCTGGTTCAGCGGGCCCCGGACGCCAAGCCCAAAATAGTCGACATCGCGTCACAGCTAAGCTTTTGAGCAGTGCAGGATGCGAGATGATCGACAGCGAATGACAAGGCTGACGTAAAGTAAATGAGATCTTCCAAATCCCGCTCTCGGGTCAAGAATAACCGCAACCGTCCTTCTGGGGGCAATGTCGTAAACCGGGTTTTTGACAGCTCGGGTCCCGAAGGCAAGGTGCGCGGTACGCCCCAGCAGATTATCGACAAATATAATCAGTTGGCGCGCGACGCCCAACTGTCCAATGACCGTGTGGCCGCTGAGAACTTTCAGCAGCACGCAGAACACTATCTGCGCCTGCTGAGTGAGGCACAGCGCGAAATGGAAGCGCGCCGCGAAGAGCAAGACCGCCAGAACCGCGAGCGTCAGGCCGAGCGGGATCGCGAACGCGCCGAGCGCCAGGAGCGCGAAGCTGCCGCCCGTCAGTCGGACCCGGCCGAAGCGCCGCAACCGGACGTGATGGATTTCACACCCGAGGCAGCTACCCCAGAATCCGGTTTGGTTGAGACCCCGGAGAGCAAGGATGCTGCTGCGGCGGCGGCCACCGAAGCACCGGCGAAAAAAGAAAAAGCACCGCGTCGTCCGCGTACGCGCAAGCCAAAGCCCGCGCCAGAGGGGGCAGAGGACGCGCCGACAAGTAACGGCGATGCACCGGAAGCGGCTGAGTAAAACTTGGTCCATGATTTAATCGAAAAGAGCCCTACATGTAAAATATGTAGGGCTCTTTCTTTTGTTTGTTTTGATACCAAATTCTGTTGGTGTCTAACTTTGATAGTCGCTCAGGCAGCGGTCGGATTATTCAATAATTTGACAAGGCCCATTGCCTTCTGCCGGCCTACCCAAACTTGTTTTCAATTGGGCTGACTTTGCGTCTAGATCAATGAAAATTGTGTATGTGATCGTGCGGTAAGTCTCGTATTTTCTATACACGCTGTTGTCGAGGCTTCGCGTTACTTTAGTAGGCAGCTTCAACTTCCATTTGAGCCTATATCGACCGTCCCTCCTTTCAGCATACTTCGTGCCAAGAGGCGCGCCGTGGACATGGTGTATCAATCCATCATACGCCGATGCTGATCTAGATGAGGTGTCTATTTCGTAGAACGCTTCATTGGGAATCCAACCCTGACGGTCTGGTTCATATGTACAACGTAGTTTTATCTGAGCCGCGTGGCCTGACAACGGTACTTGGACGAATAGAATCGTCAAAAGTGTCACTAAAACCTTCAACTGATTTTCCCGCGATTTGAGATTAACTCTTTTTTAAATATCCCCGCCTGTGAACATGATAAAGCTGAAGATTCATTGAGACCAGAAATCTTATGAATTTCTGATGTTTCTAGCCAATGCACAGAAAGCTTCCAGCGGGACTTGTTCGGCGCGCTCTGTTGGTTGAATCCCAGCCGCGAGCAGGCGGTCCTCGATATCCGGCGCCACGCCTTTTAGCGATGCGCGCAGCATCTTGCGGCGCTGGTTGAAAGCTGCGGCCACGACACGCGACAGAACCCGGGCATCCGCCGGATAGCGCGGTTCGGGCAGCGCCGTCAGGTGCACAACCGCGCTTGAGACCTTTGGTGGCGGCGTAAAAGCCCCGGGGGGCAGGGACATGGCGATGCGCGCCTCGGCCCGCCATTGGGCAAGGATCGCAAGGCGGCCATAGGCTTTGCCCCCGGGTTGGGCAACGATGCGTTCTGCGACTTCGCGTTGGAACATCAGCGTCAGGCTTTGCCAGAACGGCGGCCATTCGGGCGGGGTAAGCCAGCGCACCAGCAATTCGGTGCCAACGTTATACGGCAGGTTTGCGGCGATGCGGATCGGCGGGGTCAGATGCGCCAGCGGTTCGATTTCCAGGGCGTCGCCGTTGATGACCTCAAGACGACCCGGATAAGCAGCAGCGATGTCGTTCAGGGCAGCGATACAGCGGGTGTCTTTTTCGACCGCGACGACCTTGCGCGCACCTTCGGACAACAGACCTCGGGTCAGACCACCGGGGCCGGGGCCGATTTCCAGCACGTCGCATTCCGTAAGATCCCCTGCCTGCCGCGCGATCTTGGCTGTCAGGTTGAGGTCCAGCAGAAAGTTCTGCCCCAGCGATTTACGCGCCGAGAGTTGATGTGTCGCGATAACTTCGCGCAGAGGGGGAAGGGTGTCGATTGAACTCATGATCCGATTACCGTGGCGCGTGTCCGGGGGGGAACGCCAGTGATTTTTTACCTCCGGCGGGGATATTTTCAGCCAGGTGAAGGATCAAGCGCTTTGTGCCATCCGTTGGGCTAGTTTCAGCGCCTCGATCAAGCTGGTGGGGTTTGCCATGTCCTGTCCGGCGATATCCAGTGCCGTGCCGTGATCGGGCGAGGTGCGAATGAAGGGCAGGCCGAGGGTCACGTTGACGCCACGGTCGAAGTCGAGCGTCTTGATCGGGATCAATGCCTGATCGTGATACATGGCAATTGCGGCGTCATATCGGACGCGGGCGGCAGCGTGGAACATCGTGTCCGCCGGGTATGGGCCGGTAACCGTGCAGGTATCGCCCGGCAAATCAGATATCAGAGGGGCGATCCAGTCCAGTTCTTCATGCCCCATTTTACCGCCTTCGCCCGCATGCGGGTTGAGGCCTGCAATGGCGATGCGGGGATGGGGGATACCAAACTGTCTGCGCAGGCCTTCAGCGGTAATGGCGATGGTTTCGCGCAGCAGGTCGGGGGTGAGCTCGGACGGGACGCGCGACAGCGGAATGTGAATCGTTGCGGGCACCACGCGAAGCTGCTCGCTGGCCAACATCATCACGACGCGCTTGCGCCCGGCCAGAGCGGCGAGAAATTCGGTATGGCCAGGATAGGCGAACCCGGCCCCGTCGATCAGGGCCTTTTTGTGGATCGGTGCAGTGCACAGCGCCGATGCGGCACCGGATTGCACCAGGGAAACACCGGTTTCGATTGCGTCGATCACACTGGGCGCATTGGACGGGTCCGGTTGGCCTGCTGCGTTTGTGGCGGGAAAGCTCAATTGCAGAACAGGCAGGGCATTCGCGCAGATATCAATGGCCTGTGCCGGATCGCTGATCCGCTGCGTAGGCGTGCCTGCCGGCAGATGCGCTGCGTCGCCGATATAGAAAAACGGGCAGCTCGCGCGCAGTTTTGACCAGGCTTTGGCGGCGATTTCGGGGCCTATTCCAGCGGGATCGCCACAGCTAAGCGCGATGGGCGCGGTCATTGCTCGATGATCGTCGCGTCGGCGCGGAGCTGTTCAACCAGACTTTCGGCAAAGGCCTGCAGGCGCTGTTGCGTCAGGGCGTTGGCTACATCCACGCGCGTCGTGTCTTCGCCCCGGTCCAATGTGCGCGTACACAGCATCAGGAATTTCAGAGTCTGACCATTGTTTCCCGTCAGCGTCGTCGAAACTTCGTTCAGGTCCAGCTTGGACAGCTCAAGCGCCACATCGCGGGGGATCTCGGACGGGCTGGCTTCGATACGTTGCAGTACCCCGGCAGGTTGATCCTTGGCGATACCGTAGAGGTCGTCGCAGTTATCAATCTGTTCGCGCAGCTTGGCGGCCTTGGCCAGGGTTTCGGCACTGCGACCGCCGGCCATGTTGTAAATCGCGTAGTCGATCTTGGAGTAACGCGGCGCGCTGGTGCTTACTTCGCGCAATCCGCGCAGCTGGAACAAGGCGATCGCGTTGGGCAACGACAAGGGCTGTGTGATGTCGCCCGTTTTGAGACCTAGAATCACGGGTTGCAGGGCAGGCGGCAAGTCGGTCAGGTTAAGCCATTCCAAACGCCCGCCGTCATCGCGTGTGCCAGCTGCAGAATACTGTGTGGCGGCAGAGGAAAACGCATCGAAACCTTCAAGCAGTGCGATCTCTTCGGCTAGCAATTCGGCTTGGGCCAAGGTCTGCGGCGTGACCGGAATAATGATTTCCGACATCAGGACTTGAAGCCCGCCACTCCCGGCCTGTCCCAAAGCCCGGTTGATCTCGTCTTCGCTCGGCCTGGCCTGCGACAGAAAGCGCGAACTGACGTAGTCGCGCCACGACAGCTGATCAGCGACGAAATCCCGCACGGTTTCGGGGGAAACGCCAGATTCGCCCAGCAATTGCAGGAACTCATCGGTCGAAAGACGGCCACGGGCTGCAAACTCATCAATGCCCACCTGAATGTCTTCAGGTGCGACCTCGATTCCTGCGTCGCGCATGGCCTGTTTGCGCAGTCGTTCGTCGATCAGCGAGTCGCGGACTTCGTCCTCGGTGGCGCCAGGGGCACCCAGAACAGTCAGGAATTGCTGGCGCTGCTGAAGTTCGTACCAAGTGACAATGTCCTGGTTGACCTTGATCGCAGGTGAAAACAGGCTCTGAGCCTGGCTGTGACCAGTGGACAGGGCCAGCAAAGCGGCAGCCAGTGCCGGTGCAACCGGCTTTAACCAACCGGAACGGACTATTCGCGAGAAACGTGAAATCAACTGCATCTTCTCTTGTACTGTTGGCCGCCACCCTCGACGGAGTAACCTGTCAGGGCAACGGTAAACCCGAATTCTGTCGAAGGCTCAATACTTGATGATGAGGTAAATCGCCTGCTGACGGTCATGTTAACTTTTACACACTCATTCTGGTAGGTAACGCCCAGCCCATATCGGATCGGTTCGGATTCGCTGAGGTCATAGCGCGCATAGGCCTGTGTCAGCCAGTTCTGGTCAACAAGGTAGCGGCCATTCATCCAGATTTCGGATATTTCGTCATTCGCATTTTCTGCCGGATCTTTTTCCTGCCACACATAGCTGCCGGTTAGGCCGACATTTGGCTTGTTCCAGCCTGCGCGCACCTCGGCCTTAGCAAAGCTGAAATCACCATTCAACAGGCCGCGACCCGCCAAAGACCAGCCATTGGCGGTTTGCAACTGACCGGCCAACAACACGTCGGAGGCGGTACCCTGCAGGCCCGACGTCAGGTTGAAGTTGGGGTCAGCGGTCGAGCGGAAGACCTGTCCGACAGTGGCAAGCGCGCGCCAGCCATTTACGCCATAGCGCGCCCAGTTGACCCCGAACACCGCCGTCGCACCATCTTCGCGGCGATCCGGCGCCGGAAAGCGTGACAGGGACAACAGGTTCCCCTGGTCGAATTCCTGAAAGGTGCTTTCGTCATTGGGAACGTCCTGATCTGTCACGTTCGTCCAACCGACTTGCGCGATGGGTTCAAGCACCTGCGTGGCGCCTGACTTTTCCCGACGGGTCATCGGATAACGCAGTGTGAGTGCGGCGCGGGGGGCCGCGCGGGTCACCTGGTCAGGAAACTGGCTGTCATCTCGGATGTCAAAGATATCCACCGATGTCCCGAACCGGGCATCAGCCCTGAGGCCCGATGCGAAAATCCAGCTGCGCATCCAGTCGGCATCGAACGTGGCACGCGCGACATCGCGGCCAACGATATCCTGATCGCTGGTGCGTGTGTGATTGTGGGCCACAAAGCCTAAGCGAACTTCGCCGCCAACAGAGGTTGGGAAGTAGCGTTTCTGAAAATACAGGTCGAAGATCCGCGATGGGATCACTTCCTCATTTTCGCTGTCTCGTAGGGATTTGTAATGGATGAAACTGGTGCGGAAGGCGGTATCGCGTTTGATCCGCTCAAGCGCGATTTCGCTGCGCAACCGGTCAAAATCAGGCAGGCCATAGTCTGCGAGATAAGCGTTATCCGAGGTTGTCTTTACATCAAACAAAAGGCGGAAGTCGTTGTTCAGGAAGAAATAACCGTTGGCAAAGAGATAGCCCCGATCCTCGTTCTCCTGCAGGTCGTCGCGGGTGAAAGCGCCGTTCAGCTCAATCCGGCCGCGTTTGAATGCCTGGCGATAGCGATAGCCCAGTGTTCTTGTTTTTCCCGAGATATAGGGGGTCAGCGTCAGGTCCTTGTGGTCGCCAAGCTTAAAGAAATACGGCACCTGCACGCCGGTTCCCAGCTGCGATGTGGTGCGAATCGACGGGACAAGGAATCCTGTTGCGCGGTCCAGTGTCGGGTCGGGCAGGCGCAGATAGGGGAAGTAGAAAACCGGGAAATCCAGTATTCGGAACTGTGCTCCTTCGAAATACAGTTGGCGTTCCAATTGGTCATGCGTGACCTTGCGGGCGCGGATTTGCCACAGCGGAGGGTTGCCATTGGCGCAGACATGGCAGGACGTCGCCGAGACCTTGCTGAACTGTGTGTAACGCCCCCCCGCGCGCGCAGCCTGGACCGAGGCGATCTGAACCTGCTGATCGAACACCATGCGGGCTCCGATCAGCAGACCGTTCATGATCCCGTCATCCAGTTCGGCGGAATCAGCCAGCAACGTGGTTTCGCCGCCTTGATCGATGCGGACCGGGCCTTCCAGCGACAGATTGCCGGTTTCGCGGTCATAGGTGATGCGCGTGGCCGTGACCTTGGCGTCGCCCTGAAAGGCTTCGACATTCCCTTCGGCCACCAGATTACGCTCGGGTGTGATAAAGATCCGGTCGGCCACCAGGAGGGCAGGCTGATCCTCTTGCGTGGCACCCTGTGCGGCACCAGCAGCGGGTTGAGATTGCGCGAATGCGCCCACGGGCATGGTCAGTGCGACTGCACCGGACAGAAACAAACTGGCAATAAGCCGCATTAGCCATCCTCCGCATGCAGCAAAAGGCCGAGGGATAGAAGAATGGCTGCGAAGGGCGGGGCCCAGGCCGCGACTAAGATAGGCAATTGACCGTTTTCCCCCAGAATTTGGGCAAAGTTGCGAATGAAGTAGATACCAAAGCCCAGCAGGACGGCGGTTAAAACCGCGATCCCGGTGCCGCCAAATCGCACGTGGCGCATGGTGAAGGCCGCGCCGATCAGGACCATCGACATCAGAAACAAGGGGCGGGCCAGTTGGACCTGCAACCAGACCTCATATTGCTTGGTCGAAAACCCGGCTTCGCGCAGGTCGCGGATCAGTTCCGGCAGGTCATAGACCGATACGGAATCCTGATCGCCAAGCGTGTCCAGAATCCGTTGGCGTGTCAGCGATGTGGGAACCTCAAGCCGCGCGTGTTCAGTGGCGTGGGTTTCTGGATTCACACCGCCTTCCAGCGCCCAAATCTTGGCATTGGTCAGGACCCACGTACCGTTCTCCAGATCCGCCTGGTCGGCTACGATCTGCTGGGTTGGTGTGCCATCCGGGGCAAAAGTAATGATCGTCACCTGATTAAGGGTGAACCTGTCGCCGTTAGATGTGTCCTGGGCGTGGATCACGGATTGGCCATTGGCCGAACCCTGCCGCAACCAAAGACCATCTGCACTGATCGACAGCGTTGATCCGCCGTTGTTTTTGTAGGATTCGGCGAGCTGCTTGTACTCTTCCGACGTGGCGGCTGCGATGGGATTCAGCATGCCAACCGCCAGTGCGCCGATGATCAGGGCGATCACCACAGGGGCCAACAGGGCGCGGATTCCTGAACGGCCAGTGGCACGGGTGACAACCAGTTCCGAACTGCGGGCCAGACCGATAAACAACGCGATCGTGGAAAGGATGACCAGCAGCGGCAGCATTTCGCTGATCGCGGCAGGCGTATTCAACAGCGTCAACTGAAGCAGCTGACCAAAGGACAGATTTGCATCGTCAAAGCGGCGCACCTGTTCGATCAAGTCGATCAGAATCATCAGTGTCAGGAAAATGCTGCCGATGACCAGGAAACTTTGAATGAAACGGCGGGCGAAGTAGCGGTCGAGGATCACGAAGGAACTCCTGCCGAAAAGACGCGCAAACAGCCTTTGGTCGGGTGCAGACCAGAATCACCGCTGCACGCAATTGTGCGCGACAGCCTATGCCTGCTCTGTCTTGCCAAAACCTTCTCCCCCGAGCCTGTCGAATTTTTTCCGGGACTGTAGTCCAAATGCGGGCCGGGGAAAACTGCTATCTGGTCAAGCCGCGCGGCGCGGGCTAGGTCTTGGGGAACTGATTTTGAGGAGTTCGCAATGAGCAGTCTTGTACCGATCCGTTTCCAGGACCCCGACATGGATACGATGGCGCAGGCCGAAGGGCGCGTGGCCATTATCATCCCGTCTGACGGCAAAATGAACCCCGCCGCCCGTCGCGCCAACCGCCTGACCCGCGGGGCTGTGACACGGCTGGTCGAAAGCGAGCGGTTCGAAAAGGTGAAAACCGGTGACGTGATCTCGATGGCGTGGCCATCCGGCATGGCAGCCGAGGCGCTGGACGTTCTGGTTCTGCCGCGCCGCCCCGAACCCGCCGAGGCCCGCAAGGCAGGTGCCGCGCTGGCCAAGCTGGCGGGCAGCAAGGACTTGCTGGTGATGTCAGGCAATCAGGTCAAGGCCGAGGATCTGGCGATGGGCATCGCGCTGCGCAGCTATGATTTTGATGCGCACAAGACTAAGGAGTCTGATGAGGCCGGTTCAGTCATCATAACCCACCAGAAGGCGGGTGAGATCGAGGCTGCGTTTGCACCGCTCTACGCGGTCGCCGACGGTGTCCGCATGACACGCGATTTGACCAACGAGCCTGCGAATATCCTGACCACCACGGAATTCGCCGACCGGCTGGACGAAATGAAGGCACTGGGGCTTGAGGTCGAAGTGCTGGAAGAAGACAAACTGGCCGAGCTGGGCATGCGTACGCTGCTAAGCGTCGGGCAGGGGTCGGACAGCCCTTCGAAGGTTGTGGTGATGCAATGGAATGGCGGCGACAAAGATGACGCGCCGCTGGCATTGGTCGGGAAGGGCGTGGTGTTCGACACCGGTGGTATTTCGCTGAAACCTGCGGGCGGCATGGAAGACATGACCATGGACATGGGCGGCGCTGGCGTAGTGGCAGGCACCATGCGCGCGCTGGCCAAGCGCAAGGCCAAGGCCAACGTTGTCGGCTTGGTCGGTTTGGTGGAAAACATGCCTTCGGGCAACGCCACGCGTCCGGGCGATGTGGTCAAATCCATGAAGGGCGACACGGTCGAGATCATTAACACCGACGCCGAAGGCCGTTTGGTTCTGTGCGACGTGATGTGGTACACGCAAGAGCGGTTCAAGCCTGTGGGAATGGTCGATCTGGCCACCTTGACCGGAGCGGTCATCATCGGCCTCGGGCATGAGAACGCGGGCGTGTTTTCGAACAATGACACGTTCTGCAATGCCTTCCTGAAGGCGGCAGGGGCCGAGGACGAAGGCGCATGGCGCATGCCGTTGGGCGAAGCCTATGACAAGCAGCTGAAGTCGCGGATTGCCGACATGAAGAACGTGGGCGGACGCCCTGCGGGTTCGATCACGGCGGCGCAGTTCCTGCAGCGGTTCGTAAAGGAAGATATGCCGTGGATTCACCTGGATATTGCCGGTGTGGCTTCGGTCTCGTCCGAGACATCCTACGCCCCGAAGGGCGCAACCGGCTGGGGCGTACGCGCGCTGAGCCGTTTCGTTCAGGACAACTTCGAGTAAGCCGATGGGGGCCGTCTATTTCTATCACCTGACCCGCCAACCGTTGGAGCATACCTTGCCGGTGCTGCTGGACAAGGCACGGCAGGCCGGGTGGAAGATTGCCGTGCGGGGGAGCGATCCCGCGCGGATGGACTGGCTGGATGAAAAGCTGTGGCAGGGGCCCGAAGAAGGGTTCCTGCCACATGGCCGCGCAGGCGGTCCGTACGATGCCGCGCAGCCGATCCTGCTGACGACCGAGGCGCAGGCTGCCAATGATGCGTCTTGTGTCATGGCGGTAGATGGCGCGGTGGTCGACCCCGACGAGATCAAGAAACTGGACCGCGTATGTATCCTGTTTGACGGTAATGACGCAGAGGCCGTTCAACGCGCGCGCGGGCAGTGGAAGGCTTTGACCGGTGCGGGATGTTCCGCCCAATACTGGTCCGAAGAATCCGGGCGCTGGGAAAAGAAAGCTGAGGCTTAGGGCCCGAGCCGCTTTCCGGAAGGCGTGGCGGTTTTTGCGCAAAGATGTGCGATCAGAAATGCCTAAATGGCTGGATTGAAGCCCAAATTGACGGATGCGGTGCAAGGCAAAAATGACTGCTTTCGATTGTTAAGGCAAAAGTTTGAGGAACCAAATGTCCCATAGAACCCAGTCCCTCTTGCACCAGCCGCTAATTCTGCCCTGCGGCGTAACTCTTAAAAACCGAATTGCTAAATCGGCGATGTCTGACTCGCTTGGTGACGGCAAAGGCAATCCAAGTGATGATCAAATCAAGCTCTATGAGCGTTGGGCAACTGGCGGCCTCGCCCTGTCGATCATCGGCGAAGTGCAAGGCACACCTCATTTCGCAGAGAAGCCCGGCAATTTGGTTTTGAACGATCAATCCGATTTCGCATTTCTAAGAAAACTTGCACAGGCAGGGGCAACCAACGACGCTCATTTGTGGCCGCAACTTGGACATGCAGGTGCGATGGCGGATGCTCCGATCAGCTCGCCGAAGGGGCCGAGTAGACTTGATTTGCCCGGTCTGAAATGTGGCGCGCTGTCCTTGGATGAGATCCATGCACTGCCGGCCGAATTTGCACGCACAGCAAACCTTGCCAAGCAGCTCGGGTTCGGTGGCGTTGAGTTGCATGCGGCCCATGGATTCTTGCTCAACCAGTTTCTGTCTCCGCTATTCAACAAACGCGAAGATGCCTATGGCGGTTCTTTGCAAAACCGGATGAGACTGCTGCTGGAAGTGATCAGCGCCGTGCGCGATGCCGTTGGCCCGGATTTCCCTGTGGGCATCAAGTTGAACGCGACAGATCAACTTGAAGGCGGCTTTGCTGAAGATGAATCCCTTGAGGTCATTGCGGCATTAGACAAAACAACAATTGATCTGATCGATGTCAGCGGTGGCACATATTTTCCGGGTGCTGCGTCATCATCGGATCGTGCGGGTTCCGGCGCCTATTTTCTTGATTTTGCTGAACGTGCGCGTGCGAAAACGAACATTCCCCTTATGGTGACGGGCGGTTTCAAGACGCTTGCACAGGCCAAAAGCGCCATTGCAGAAGGCAAGGCTGATCTCGTTGGATTGGCCCGCGCACTTGTCGTTGATCCAGAATTGCCATCATTTTGGCTTTCCGATCAACGCGACGAGCCGCAATTCCCGCGTTTCAAAAACCCACCGGAAGGCGGTGTGACTGCATGGTACACGATGCAAGTCACTCGGATCGCCAGAGGTGAGGACGCGCTTGAACCAGATGATCTAGACGAAGCAATAGCGGCATACGAGGCCAGAGATGAGGTTCGACGAGAGGTTTGGAACTCTCATTTCAGCGGAATCTCACGAGCAACCTAAAGCCGGCATTGGCGCAGCTGCAGTGACCGGAAGCATTGGTCCGCATGGCGGACCAAAACTTTGAAAGGAAAGCGCATTCGCTGGAATCGGCATGGATACCCGTATCACAGGGGGCAGAAACGCCGTGTGCTGCGTTTGGCTTTATTCCGCTTTCTGCAGAGAGGTTTGAATAAGCCCAACCCCTTGTTGCACCGGAATTGATCGCCTGCACCCTTGCTCTGACGGTTCTCTGCTTTAGGGTGCGCGGCGTTGCGAGCAGAAGGATTTTGAGATGAAAAAGAACCCATTGGGGCGCACTGGTATTGAAGTGACGGATCTGTGCCTTGGCACCATGACGTTTGGGACGCAGACCTCTGAAGCGGATGCACACACCCAGATCGACATGGCGCTGGAGGCTGGGATCAATTTCGTTGACGCGGCTGAGATGTACCCGGTGAACCCGATCTCGAAAGAGACCGTGGGGCGGACCGAAGAAATCCTGGGCAACTGGAACGCGGTGAACCCCGCGCGGCGGGCGGAGTATATTCTGGCGACCAAACACTCCGGTGCAGGTTTCGCGCATGCCCGCGACGGGGCACCAATTTCTGCGCAAACGATTCCCGAAGCGATCGAGGGGTCTCTGCGTCGATTGCAGACAGATTGCATCGATCTGTATCAGTTTCACTGGCCCAATCGCGGCAGTTACATGTTTCGACAGAACTGGGACTATGCGCCGTCTGGTCACAACACCGATGAGGTGTTGGCGAATATGCAGGAGTGTCTTGAAGCTCTGCAACAGCAAGTCGACAAGGGCAATATCCGCGCATTCGGCCTGTCGAATGAAAGCGCATGGGGCACCGCGCAATGGCTGCGGCTGGCCGAACAGTTGGGCGCGCCACGGGTCGCTTCGGTCCAGAATGAGTATTCTCTGCTGTGCCGCCACTTCGACACCGATATGGCCGAGCTAAGCGTGCACGAAGATGTCGGCCTGATGGCGTTTTCTCCGTTGGCGGCAGGGTTTCTGACGGGCAAGTATCAGGGCGGAGCGGTGCCTAAGGGCTCGCGCATGGATCTTGTTCCGACCATGGGTGGGCGAAAGTACGAGCGTGTGTTTGGGGCCGTCGATGCCTATCTGGAGATAGCGCAGCGGCATGGCCTGGATCCGGTGCATATGGCGCTGGCATGGTGCCGGACACGCCCGTTCATGATGTCTGCTATTTTTGGCGCGACCACAATTTCGCAGCTGGCCCATATTCTGGGGGGCACGGAGGTGGTGTTGGCGGATGATGTCCTGGCGGATATCAGTGCCGCGCATCGCGCGCATCCGATGCCGTTCTAAGGGGGCTCTGCATCCGCCGCGCTTTGCGCGACTCCCCCGGGAAATTTTTAGCCAGATGAAGCGGATCCGGTCAGTGATGTGTGGGCTGGATCCGGTCCTGACGGAGGTCTCTGGCCGACAGGCCGTGCGCGGTGCGGAAAGCACGGGCAAAGCTGGATTGTGAGGCAAAGCCTGTGGCGAGTGCCACGTCCATCAGTGGCATATCCGTATCGGTGACCAGACGCCGCGCTTCGGCCAGGCGCAGTTGCAGATAGTGATCCTGCGGCGTTGTGTTCAGGCGCAGACGGAACTGTTGTTGCAGAGTACGAGGGCTGGTGCCCAGAGAGTCGGCAATGACGGCCAACGGTAGCGGGTCCTCGAGCGATGTCTCCATCAACGAGTTCGCCTTTGCTGTCAGAGCCGTATGACGATGCGGCGCGCCTGTACGGCTTTGTGGCTTGGACGGTTCGGGTGCGCCCTCGTATAGGAACAGGCCGGACACGCGGGCGGCAAAACCTGCGCCGTGGCGCGCGGCGATGATGTGTAGCATCATCTCGACTGCGGGGATCGCGCCGCCTGAAGTCAGCCGGTTGCCGGACACAGTAAATCGGTCAGGGCGAACATCAACTTCGGGGAAGCGGTTCGCGAAATTGTCCAGATCCTCCCAGTGCGTTGTGGCGGAGTGGCCGTTCAGCAGGCCGGCTTCAGCCAACAACCAGGGGCCGCCGTCGATGCCAGCCATGGTGGCTCCGGTACCGGCAATGCGGCGCAGTCCGGCGAGCAAGCTGGGTGTGGCGTGACGGGCCAGTTGGAAACCTGCAATGACGATCATCAGGTCGCAACCCTGCAACCGAGCCAGCGGTGTGCCTGGAACATTCAGGGCGCTGGTCAGCATCGCCGGTTCCGCTGTGGCCGTCACATAATCCCAGTCAAAGGCTGGGCGGTCCGCCAGACGGTTGGCGGCGCGCATGGGATCAACGGCCGAGGCAAAGCTGAGCGTGTTGCATTCATCCAGAACCAGCACGGCCGTTTTTAGGGCGCGATGTTCGGGCTGCAATATGTTTTTTGCGGATTTCATCAAGTTCGATTCGCATTCTGGCAAGTTGTTTCCATAAAGCTGCGCCAGAGTCGGGGATGAACGCAAATCGGAATCCGGGGAGAAGCCTGAGGATAACTTAGGTCAAAACCGGGTATAAGTTGGGGAAAACACCATGCCACTGGAAATGAACCGCGAAGTCTTCATCACCTGCGCTGTCACCGGCTCGGGCGGAACACAGGATCGCAGCCCGCATGTGCCGCGTTCGCCCAAGCAGATTGCCGAAAGTGCGATCGCCGCGGCCAAGGCAGGCGCGGCCATCGTGCACTGCCACGTGCGTGATCCGGAAACCGGTGCACCCAGCCGTCGTCTGGACCTGTACCGCGAGGTGACTGATCGCATTCGTGAAGCCGAGGTCGACGTTGTGCTGAACCTCACCGCCGGGATGGGCGGTGACATGATCTTTGGCCCGACGGAATCTCCGCTGCCGTTGAACGAGGACGGCACCGACATGATCGGCGCGGCTGCTCGGGTGGAGCATGTGGCTGAATGTCTGCCCGAAATCTGTACTCTTGATTGCGGCACCATGAATTTTGCCGAAGCCGACTATGTCATGACCAACACGCCAGGCATGCTGCAGGCGATGGGCCGGATGATGACGCATCTGGGCGTGAAGCCTGAGATCGAGGCCTTTGATACCGGTCATCTGTGGTACGCCAAGCAGTTGGTGAAGGACGGCGTTCTGGACAGCCCGGCACTGGTTCAGCTGTGCATGGGCGTGCCGTGGGGTGCTCCGGATGATCTGAACACCTTTATGGCCATGGTGAATAACGTGCCTGATGACTGGACCTTCAGCGCATTCGCGCTTGGGCGGAACCAGATGGCATATGCGTCGGCTTCGGTGCTGGCGGGCGGCAATGTGCGCGTTGGCCTTGAGGACAATCTGTTCCTCGATAAAGGCGTTCTTGCGGAAAACTGGCAGCTGGTTGAGCGGGCGAACACCATCGTTTCGAACATGGGCGCGCGGGTGATCGGCGCGCAGGAAGTGCGTGAGAAGCTGGGGCTGGTGAAACGAGCACCTAAGGGCTGAATTTTCTCCTTGTAGGAAGTTCGCCTTGCTAGGACACCGGGGCATCAACTGAGGGAATGAGACTCATGAAAGTGATGTTGCGGTGTCTGGCTGTCGTTGGAGCGGGGCTTATGGCGGCTTGCCTTCCGGCGGATGAAAAGGCGGAGGCGGCTTCTGTGAACAATGGGAGGCAGGCCTGCGAAGCCAAAGGCGGTGTCTACGAGGTTGCAGGCAAAGCCCAGCAATATGTGTGCGTTCTGCCGCTGGCAGATGCGGGCAAGACCTGTGAAAAAGGTTCGGACTGTCAAGGCTTTTGCCTGTCCGCGACCAAACAATGCAGCGCGGTCACGCCGCAGTTCGGGTGCATTCCTCATCTGGATGAGACGGGACGCGAGCTGGTGATCTGTATCGACTAGGAAAAGAAATGACAAAAACAGCAGCTATCATCGGTGGTGGTGTAATCGGCGGCGGGTGGGCCGCGCGGTTCTTGCTTAACGGTTGGGATGTCCGCGTGTTCGATCCGGACCCGGAGGCCGAGCGCAAGATTGGCGAGGTGCTCGATAACGCGCGCCGGTCTCTGCCGGGGTTGAGTGATGTGCTTTTGCCGTCTGAGGGGGCGCTTACCTTCCATGACGATCTGACTGACGCCGTGCAAGGCGCCATCTGGATTCAGGAAAGTGTACCTGAACGGCTGGATCTGAAGCTGAAGGTTTACAAAAGCTTGCAAGAGGCCTGCAATCCGGAGGCGATCATCGGGTCGTCAACCAGCGGGTTCAAACCGTCCGAGTTGCAGGAAGGCGCGTTGCGCCCTGAACAAATCGTGGTTACGCATCCGTTTAACCCGGTTTACCTGCTGCCGCTGATCGAATTGGTGCCGACCAACAAGAACACGCCCGAGATGGTCGACCGCGCGAAGGACCTGTTGAAATCGGTGGGTTTCTTCCCTCTGCATGTCAAAAAAGAGATCGATGCGCATATTGCTGACCGGTTCCTCGAAGCTGTCTGGCGCGAGGCGCTGTGGTTGGTCAAGGACGGGATCGCCACGACTGAAGAGATCGACGAAGCAATTCGCATGGGTTTTGGCATTCGCTGGGCACAGATGGGTCTGTTCGAAACCTATCGCGTGGCCGGTGGCGAGGCAGGGATGCGGCATTTCATGGCGCAGTTCGGCCCGGCGTTGCAATGGCCCTGGACCAAGTTGATGGATGTGCCCGAGTTCACTGATGAGCTGGTCGACATGATCGCGGATCAGTCTGACGCACAATCGGGCATGCACTCGATCCGCGAATTGGAGCGTATTCGCGACAATAACCTCGTTGGCATGATGCGGGCGCTCAAGGCGCAGAACTATGGGGCCGGTGCTGTTCTGAACCAGCATGACGTTGCGCTGAAACCGGGCGCACTTCCGACGATGGATCAGGCCGATCTGAGCCAGCCAATTCTGACACTGGCGCGTGCAGTGCCGTTGGATTGGACGGATTATAATGGCCACATGAACGAGGCCCGGTACCTTGAAGCCTTCGCCGCAGCGACCGACCGCTTCATGGAAATCATGGGCTGCGATGCGGATTACATCTCCTCGGGTGGCAGTTACTTTACGGCCGAAAACCACCTCCGCTATATCGACGAAGTCCACGCGGGTGCAAAGATCGAAGTGCGCACGCAGTTGCTTTTGGGGCAGGGCAAGAAGCTGCACGTGTTTCATTCCATGTACGAAGGCGACAAGCTTTTGGCCACGGGCGAAAGCTTCCTGTTGCATGTAAGTCTGGAAACCCGTCGTCCGAGCGCACCTTCGGCCGAGATCGAAGCGGCTATGGCCCGGATCGCCGAAGCTCAGGCTGGATTGCCTTATCCTGAAGGTGCGGGTGCTGCGATCCGCAAACCGGCATGAGTGGGCGCGTTCTGATCACGGCTGGCGCCTCGGGCGTTGGCCGTGCAATGGCCGAGGCCTTTGATGCAGCCGGTGCGCAGGTTTGGGTGGCTGATGTTGACCCGAATGCCCTGTCTGATTGTTCGGCCCATTGGCAGCGGTCCGAGGCGAACGTCGCGGATGAGGATGCCGTGGCCACCTTGTTCCAAGACATCGAGGCGGAATGGGGTGGTTTGGATACCCTGTGCGCAAATGCCGGAATCGCGGGACCAACCGCTTCGGTTGAAGACGTTGCATTGGACGATTGGCGCATGTGCCTTGCAGTAAATCTGGAGGGTGCCTTTCTGTGCGCCAAACACGCGGCGCCGATCCTGAAACGTCAGGGCAGTGGCGCGGTGGTCATTACGTCTTCGACGGCTGGCCAATATGGGTACCCTAATCGCGCGCCTTATGCTGCGGCGAAGTGGGGGATGATCGGTCTGGCCAAGACCCTGGCGATGGAGCTTGGCGCGCATGGCGTGCGATGCAATGTCATCTGCCCTGGCTCAGTAGAAGGCCCACGGATGGAAGGCGTGCTGCAGCGAGAAGCCGACGCCAAGGGCATGACGCGTGACCAAGTCTATGACGGTTACGCCTCGGGCACTTCAATGGGTCGCTTTGTCGAAGGTCACGACATCGCCAATATGGCCGTGTTCCTTGCATCGGATGCGGCGCGGTTGGTGTCGGGGCAGGTGATTGCCGTTGATGGGCACACCGTCAACCCCGACCCGAAAATCTAACCCTGATTGGGTCCGCGAATCTGGCGGATGCTCTGGCGAACCGCCTGCCAGTCACGGGCTTGCTGCATGTTCCCGGCGTCTTTGCATTCGCGCATCTTCTGCGCAGCTTCCGCCTCGGCCTGATCTCCGTGGGCGGAATAAAGCGCCCGTGCGTATTGAGCAGTTTTTAATGCGTCCATTCCTATGGTCCTCCGTCTGTGATCGGATCGCTCGATAGTTCGCGCCAAGTGACGATATCACACCTTGGTCGCTTACGCATCTATGAGGCCGTTATCAGGCGGAAATCGTTGATCGCAGCTGCCTGAGATGATCGGGGAAGTCCCGCGCCGTCACATCCGCTTCTCGCACCAACGTATCGAAATGACGGGAAAAAACTTCGATCCTGTCGCGGTCTCGAAAGGCCATATAGTGACTGCCCGCGTAGAACACGCACAGCAGCGGGCCAAAAATCGTGACGGGCGCAGAATAGAGGCGTTTGGCATCAAACAGATAGATGCGCATGCGGGGATAAAGCTGGTCGCTCAGCTCTAACAAGTGGTCGATCTGATCCATCCTGATTTTCGGGCACAGGCCTTCGTAGTATCCGGTCGCGCGGGCAAAGCTGTCGATCTCATACAGTGGCATGGCGATTTCATAATCTGATTGCGCGCTGCGCATCCACGTCAGCCGGTCTTCTGATGCGCCGATGGCCTGATCCGCTGTTCGCCCCAGATGGGGGGCGTATTCCCACTCTAGCACGGCGCGGGTTTTCAGCATGTCGGGCAGGGTGGCGGGTACATAGCGAACCTTGTAGCCAGCCGCCTCTTTGTGCCATTCGAAAATACGTTCATCGACCAGCGCGCGTGGCGCCTTGGTCATACTCAGAGAAAGCGCCAGAAGCTCTGCAGCGCTTTCTGGCCGATCTGATAGGCTCAGCAGCCAGTCAGCCGAAACACCAAGCGCTGTGGCGCAGCTGCCAACGACATGCGCGTTCGGCAGGCGCGCACCTTCGCCAGTCAAAAGTTGGGATACGGTCGATCGGTCGACACCGATATCCCGGGCCAGCGCGCTTTGGCTGATATCACGTTCTTCCATCGCGCGGGCAAGGCGTTGGCGAAACTGTGCAGCGCGGTCTCGTTTGTCTAATTTATCCGTCATATGGTGATTTATATCATGGATGATGAATTTTGTTAATCATATTCAGAATTTTCAACTCGGCCACGATCCGTAATTCTTAAAGCATAACAATAATATGGGTGACGGAATGGAAACGCGACGAAGATCGGTCGTGAAGGCTGTGGTGTGGAATGCGATGGGCCTGGTCATGATGACGCTGGTGGGTCTTATCGCGACAGGCTCTGCTGCAGTTGGCGGGACGTTGGCGATTGTGAACACGGGCATCGGCCTGACGATGTACGTGATCTATGAGCGCGTCTGGGCGGGCATCACATGGGGCCGAAATGTCTGAGCGGCCGGGTCCCGAGTGGGGCACCTTTGCCCTGATCATTGCGTGTTATGCAGCGTGGCTGGCAGTGATATTCACACTTCCCATCTGGCTGGCCATCCCGGCCATGGGTTTGGTCGCAGCGTTGCATTCATCACTGACGCACGAGGCGCTACACGGGCACCCGTTCCGTACGCGCTGGGTGAACGAGGCGCTGATGGCGCTGCCTCTGACCTTGTTCATTCCGTACAACCGGTTCCGCGATCTGCATCTGGCGCATCACAGGGATTCGACGCTGACCGACCCCTATGACGACCCTGAGTCGAACTATCTGGACCCGAAGGTTTGGAATACGCTCAAAAGCTGGCAGAAGCGGCTGCTGAGGGCGAACAACACGCTGCTTGGGCGCATGGTGCTGGGCCCGGCGATTGGTCAGTATATCTTCTTTCGGGATGAGTTGCGTGGCGCCAAACGCGGAGACAGAGCCGTACTGTTGGCATGGGGGCTGCACCTGATTGGGGTGGCCGCGGTTTTGTGGGTGGTTGCTGGGTCTCCAATGCCTGTATGGGCCTTTGTTCTGTCTGCTTACATTGGTTTGGCCCTGGTAAAGATCCGGACGTTTCTTGAACACCGAGCGCACGAAAACTCCAGTGCCCGCACGGTCATTGTCGAAGATCGTGGATTGTTGGCTTTTTTGTTTCTGAACAACAATCTGCACGTCGTTCATCACATGAATCCCGGCGCTCCGTGGTACCGATTGCCTGCGCTTTATCGTGCCGGAAAAGACCGCTATCTGGCCAGCAACCACGCTTATGTCTATCGGTCTTACGGGCAGATTTTCCGATCGTATTTCTGGCGTGCCAAGGACCCGGTCGAGCATCCGCTCTGGCCAAAGGGGTGATTTGACGACACAAGGGAATCCATGAGTTTGTGGATTCCCATCACCATCGCCGCCGCAGCATTTCAGACCGTACGATTCATGCTGCAAAAGTCGCTGAGCACCGCGAAACTTTCGGCAGCCGGCGCGACTTTTGCGCGGTTTGCCTATTCCATGCCACTGGCCGTTCTAGGCCTGATCGTGGCGATGCAGTTGACTGGTTTCAGCCTACCGGCCCTGACGGGGCGGTTCTGGTTGTTTGCAGTGATCGGCGGGACAACGCAGATATTGGCGACCATCTGCGTGGTGGCCCTGTTCAAACAACGCAATTTTGCCGTCGGTATTACATTCAAGAAGACCGAAGTTATCCAAACCGCCATCGTCGGATTTCTGGTCCTGGGCGATCAGGTGTCCTCGGGTGCGTTGTTTGCGATTGTTCTGGGACTGGTGGCTGTCTTGCTGTTGTCGAAAAGTCCTGGTGGAGAAGGGGCTTGGTGGGCACACCTCACCAACCGTGCATCGCGCCTTGGGCTGGGTTCGGGCGTTTTGTTTGCTTTCTCATCCGTCAGCTATCGCGGTGCCTCGTTGGAGCTTGGGGATTTAGACGCCTGGTTCCGGGCGCTGGTCACTTTGGCAGTGGTGGTTTCGTTCCAATTCCTCAGCATGGGGTTGTGGCTGCTGTGGCGCGACCGGGCTGAGCTGCACGCAGTTTGGGACACACGCCGAACGGGCGTTTTTGTCGGGCTAACCAGTCTATGCGGTTCGTTCTGCTGGTTTTTTGCCTTCACTCTGCAAAACGCGGCCTATGTCAAAGCTCTCGGGCAGGTCGAGCTGATCTTCAGCCTGTTCGCCTCGATCTTGTTTTTCCGCGAAAGAATCACCCGGCGCGAGATCGCCGGGATGACGTTGCTTGGTGCCTCGATACTGGCACTGGTGCTTACGATTTAGCCTGCGCGGCGCTCGTCAAAGCTGAGGGCGATGAAGCTGGGCAGGTGATCGCCCATGCCGACAACTGCAGGGCCCCTGTCGTCTCTGCGGCCGCGACCTTTGGACTCTTTGTCCTTACGGGGCTCTCTATCCTTGCGCGGTTCTCTATCCTTACGAGGCTCTCTTTCCGTACGGGGCTCGCTTTTGCGCCGATCGGACTTTTTGGTGTCCGCCGCTTTGGGCTGATTCTCGGTTTTTGGGGAATCGGCTTTGGATTCATCCGCCTCAATCGGGTTGTTCAGGCGGGGAATTTCCTTCTGAATCAACTTCTCCACCGCCGCCAGCGCCTTTTCATCGCGGGAAGAGCAGATCGTGATCGCCTTGCCCTCACGCCCGGCGCGACCGGTGCGGCCAATGCGGTGGACGTAATCTTCGGGGTGGCCGGGGACGTCGAAATTGATCACATGGCTGACGGATGGCACATCCAATCCGCGCGCGGCCACGTCCGAGGCCACGAGTAGGCGCAAAGACCCATCCCGGAAGCCGTCGAGTGTTTTCGTGCGCTGGGATTGATCCAGATCGCCGTGGATCGCGGCGGCGTCATAGCCGTATTTCTTGAGAGACTTGGCGCAGATGTCCACATCGGTCTTGCGGTTGCAGAAGATGATGGCGTTGGTGCACTTCTCGCCTTCAGCGTCGATCAGCGCCCGCAGGACATTGCGTTTCTGGCTGGCCTCACGATCCCGACGACCGCCTTTGAACATGACAACGCCCTGTTCAATAGTTTCCGAAGCAGTGGCCTGACGCGCAACCTCGACCCGCGTGGGTGCGGACAGAAAGGTGTCGGTGATCCGCTCAATCTCGGGCGCCATAGTGGCCGAAAAGAACAAGGTCTGGCGCGTGAACGGCGTCAGCGAGAAGATGCGTTCGATATCGGGGATGAACCCCATGTCCAGCATCCGGTCAGCTTCGTCGACAACCATGATCTGAACACCGGTCAAAAGAAGCTTGCCGCGTTCGAAATGGTCCAGCAGGCGACCCGGCGTGGCGATCAGGACGTCAACGCCCCGGTCGATCAACGCGTCCTGCTCTTTGAAGCTGACGCCGCCGATCAGCAGCGCTTTGGTCAGTTTCAGGTGTTTGGCGTAGGTGTCGAAATTCTCGGCCACCTGCGCGGCCAGTTCCCGGGTCGGGCACAGCACTAGCGAGCGCGGCATCCGTGCACGGGCGCGCCCACGGGCCAGCAAGGTGATCATCGGCAGCGTAAAGCTGGCCGTCTTGCCGGTACCGGTCTGAGCAATGCCCAGAACATCCCGACCTTCAAGGGCAGCGGGTATCGCGCCTTCCTGAATTGGCGTGGGCGTTTCGTATCCGGCTTCCTCAATGGCTTTGAGGACCTTCGGGTTCAGGTTCAGTTCGTTGAATTTTGTCATGTATGTCCGGTTCATGCGGACACTAGACCTAGCCCGCGCGTCAAAGGAATGCCGGGCCCGGATGGCCATACGCTGTCACGCGCATTTCGGCTTTGCGCGGACATAACAAAATCATGGGGCAGGGTCAAATGAAGAGCCCTTAACCTGACGTCGCTAACGCCCACTGCTGGTTTTCCGCAACAATTCAGCAGCTTCCGGGAAAGTGTTTCGCAACCTTAGCGTCCAGATCCAGCGGTCTGTGCCGGATCAACCCATATTCTTCGAGACGTGTGCGTACGCCAGGATCGGCACCGCTAATTTCGTCATAGAACGCGCGCAAACCGTCCTGGCCCTGTTCTGTCTCGATCCAGTTGAACAACTCATTCTTGTTCAGACCGCCCAGTTCGCGCGGAACGTTCGGGGACATGCCGGGTTGATAGGACCCACGCGCCATCCGGAACTGATAGTGCGCGGCCCAGTGGTCCCAGTCAGGGGCGTGGCGATGACACAGCTCTAACCCCGGAAGTTCGAATTTGCAGGGCAGAAGTTTTTTGTTTTGAAACAGGTTGTGGATGCGAAAGTTCAGCTTTTCCATGCCTGTGCGGACGAACAGCTTACCCTGAACGTGGCTGAGGAACCCGCCGAGTACAAAGCTGCCATAGTTGGGATAGACGGACTGTACTATGGCTGAGCGGTCCGGGCCGCTGGGGATATGCGCCTTGAACAGATCCTCGCCGCCTGCCATTGCCTCCATTGGCCGGACGCGGACGGCAGGGATTTCCGCGGGGACGAATTGCAACTGCTCCCGGATGGGTTTTGAAGACCAAAGGAACTCATCCACGTCGATATGGGCCAGCCAGTCCAGATCGGTGTTGCGATAGGCGAATGTGGCATGAAGTGTCTGACGAACCTGATGGCGGTCCGGGCGGTCGCGTTTGCGTTTATCCCAAAAGACATCATCACAGATTCGCGCCCTGATTTTCGGGTGTTTCCTGAGGGCCCGGTGCGCCTCACGATTAGGTTCGTCCAGGTAAATGTACAGATAATCCGCACCCAGATCGAGGTGATGGGCCGCGAACCTGAGTATGTCGCGGGTCGATCCGCGAACCATTGAGACGATACCCCAGGTCGTCATTGGCGCGCTTCCCTACGCGCTGCACGAGTCTCACGCATTTTGGCCAGGCGCCGGAACACTGTCCCGGGATCGCGATTCAAAGCCTTGAACAGATGATCCGAATGCTCGGCCCACAACCGGCAAAACAAGGCGGGGGCGTGGTTCGGCCAGGATCGTTTCCGCAAGTTCGAAATAAGCTGCGCGTTCAGAAACGCCAGTTCAGATTTTCCGACGAATTCCTGCGCGATGTGTCGGCGTTTGCGCGTCCAGGATGTATCCGCCTGGCCGGGTTGCGGCCGTGTCGCGCTTTCAGGAACAATCTGACGCGTCAAATGGGTCAGATCGACATCTTCTGCCGGCAGTACCTCGTCCGAGAAGTCGAAAGGCGCTCGTCGCCTTTCGAACCTGTCTTGCAGGGCGGGCAAGCCACCCGAATACGTTAGATCATCATCCATTCGTGCTTTCGGCCCGTGCCATCACGCCATCATCTCTTTCGTGGCCGTCAGGTTCAGTTCGGGGTAGTCGCGGACGACCCGGTCGATGTCCCACTGCAGGCGCGTCAGATAAACGATATCGCCGTCATGATCATGGGCGATGTGCTGCTTGTTGGCTTCGACGAACTTCTCGACTTCGGCTTTGCCGCCGCTGACCCAGCGGGCCGAGGTGAATTGCGACGCCTCAAAGCGCACTGGCAGGCCGTATTCCATCTCAATCCGGCTGGCGAGCACTTCGAATTGCAACGCGCCGACGACGCCGACGATGAAGCCTGACCCGATCGAAGGTTTGAACACCTTGGCGGCACCTTCCTCGGCAAATTGCATGAGGGCTTTTTCCAGGTGCTTGGCTTTCATCGGATCGCCGGGGCGCACGGTTTGCAGCAGTTCAGGCGCGAAAGAGGGGATGCCGGTCACCCGGATCGCTTCGCCTTCGGTCAGCGTGTCGCCGATGCGAAGCTGGCCGTGGTTGGGAATGCCGATGATATCACCGGCCCAGGCCTCTTCGGCCAATTCGCGGTCGGACGCCAGAAACAGCACAGGGTTCGAAATCGCCATCGGCTTTTTCGAACGAACATGAGTCAGCTTCATACCGCGCTTGAAATGGCCCGATGCCATGCGGACAAAGGCGACGCGGTCGCGGTGCTTGGGGTCCATATTGGCCTGAACCTTGAAGACAAAACCGGCGACTTTCTTTTCGTCGGGTGCGATCTGACGCGGTTCGGCAGACTGGATCTGCGGCTGCGGGCCATAAGCGCCGATGCCCTCCATCAGTTCCTTGACACCGAACGAGTTGATCGCCGAACCGAACCAGATCGGGGTCATATGCCCCTCAAGCACCGCCTGCGGGTCCATGGCGGGTAGCAGCTCGCGCGCCATCTCGACCTCTTCCAGGAACTTCTCCAGCAGGTGCTCGGGTACGTGTTCCGCGAGCTTGGGGTCATCAAGACCGTTGATCTCGATGCTTTCGGCCACTTTGTTACGGTCGGCGCGGTCCATCAGCTCCAACCGGTCGCGCAGCATGTCGTAGCAGCCGATGAAATCGCGGCCGACGCCGATGGGCCACGCGGCAGGCGTGACGTCAATGGCCAGCATTTCCTGAATTTCGTCGATGATCTCGAACGTATCGCGGCTTTCGCGGTCCATCTTGTTACAGAAGGTCAGGATCGGCAGATCACGCAGGCGACAGACCTCGAACAGTTTCTGCGTCTGGCTTTCCACACCTTTCGCGCCGTCGATGACCATCACGGCGGCGTCCACAGCGGTCAGCGTGCGATAGGTGTCTTCAGAGAAATCACTGTGGCCGGGCGTATCCACCAGATTGAACCTGAAGGTGTCATAGTCAAAAGACATCGCCGATGCGGAAACCGAGATGCCGCGATCCTTCTCCATCTGCATGAAGTCCGAACGGGTGCGCCGGGCTTCGCCCTTGGCGCGCACCTGACCGGCCATCTGAATAGCGCCCCCGTACAACAGGAACTTTTCAGTCAGCGTCGTTTTGCCCGCATCCGGGTGCGAGATGATGGCGAATGTCCGGCGCCGGGCGATCTCGGGCGGCAAAACGGGTTGGTTCGAGGCGGTATCAAGCATGAACGCGCGTATATGCGGGGAATTCTGCCGAGGCAAGACAAAGGGGGTGTTCAGAATCGCCTGACGATGGCAAAAAGAACATATAGTGAACAAATGATGGAGAGGTGTGATGAATTTAAAAGAAATCGCAAACGAACTGGTCGCTGGTTGCCGCGAGGGCCGGGCCAAAGCGAATTTGGATAAGCTCTATGCAGACAATGCCGTTTCTGTCGAAGCTGTGGATTACTCGGGTATGGGGCGCGAAGTCGCCGGGCGCGACGCAATCCGCGGCAAACACGAATGGTGGGAAGGCGCACATGATGTAACCGAAGCTTCAGTAAGTGACCCATTTGTGCATGGTGAGGACCGCTTTGCCGTAATTTTTGAAGTGAAGGGTACTGTGCTGGAAAGCGGTGACAGCTTTGATATGCGCGAAGTCGCCATTTACCACGTGGCGGACGGCAAGATCGTGCGCGAAGAGTTCTTTTACTAACGTGTTTTGGTTTCTGGTCTTCCCTGAAAGGCTGGTGCTAGATGTGCGGCAAAGACAGGGAGGATCAGATGGATCTTGGGATCAAAGGTAAACGTGCGCTGGTCTGCGCCAGTAGCAAAGGTTTGGGTCTGGGTTGTGCCGAGGCACTGGCCGCGGCGGGTGTTGATCTGGTGATGAACGCGCGCGGGTCTGAGGCTTTGGAAGCCGAGGCCACGCGCCTGCGATCTGAACATGGGGTGGACGTGCAAACTGTCGCCTGCGATGTGACCTCGGTTGACGGGCAAGAACAGGTGATAAAAGTCGCGCAGAATGTTGATATTCTTGTGACAAATGCCGGTGGTCCGCCGCCCGGTTTGTGGTCGGACTGGGATCGTGACGATTTTGTCAAAGCGCTGGACTCTAACATGCTGACGCCGATTGCCTTCATGAAGGCACTGTTGCCGGGGATGATGGACAAGGGCTGGGGCCGGGTGGTGAATATCACCTCGCAATCTGTGCGCGCACCGATCCCTGCGCTGGGTCTGTCGAATGCAGCCCGCACCGGACTGACAGGTTATGTTGCCGGAACTGCGCGTCAGGTTGCACCAAAAGGTGTGACGATCAACAACTTGCTGCCGGGCATTCATGCCACTGACCGGGCGGACTCATTGGATGGTGGTGTCGCCGCGCAAAAAGGAATTTCGATGGACGAGGCGCGCGCTGAACGCGCGGCAACCATCCCGGCGCGCCGGTATGGAACGCGTGAAGAATTTGGTGCAGCCTGTGCGTTCCTGTGTTCGCAGAATGCCGGTTTCATTGTCGGGCAGAACATACTGCTGGATGGTGGCGCCACCAACCTGACGATGTGATCATGGCTCAAAACTTCTCGCTTAAAGATCAACTGTTTAATGTCGAAAAGACCCGCTATTTGGCGGGGCTTTTCGCGGGCGCGGACCCGTCTTTTGATGCCGAGGCGTTTGAGGCGCAGGTCATGTCGCGTCTGCTGGATCTGGAGCTGAAAGAGAGGATGGCCTGGATCGCCGAATGCCTGCAACAGGCGGTGCCGGGCGACTTGCCTCAGATCGCACCAACGCTGCTGCGCGCCCTGCCTCCGCCCTTGGATCCCGGCAAAATGGATGATGATTTTGGTGATTTCATCTTTGCGCCACTGGGTGACTGGGTTGTTGCCGTGGGGATGGATCATCCAAAGCAGTCATTGGATGTGCTTGAGGAACTGACCCAGAGGTTTTCAATGGAATGGGCCATACGTCCGTTCCTCAATACCCATCAGGAACAGGTGCTGGCGCGGATGCAGGAATGGTGCGCGCATGACAGCTATCACGTGCGACGACTAGTTAGCGAAGGCACACGGCCGCGCTTGCCTTGGGGGCAGGGCGTTGCGCTGGAACTGACCGATCCGCTGCCGTTGTTGGATCGCCTGCATGCCGATGGGACGCGTTATGTCACCCGGTCGGTGGCCAACCATCTGAATGACATCACCAAGAAAGACCCGGATCTGGTTTTGGACCGGTTGCAGGACTGGACTAGGAACGGACAGCAGGATCAGGCCGAGATGGACTGGATGACCTCGCATACCTTGCGCGGGCTTGTGAAAGCAGGCCATCCGCGCGCTATGAAAATGCTTGGCTTTGACCCTGATGCGAAGGTTTCGGCCGATGTCACCATTAAGGGTGATGCTCAGATCGGCGGCGCGCTGGAATTCGATGTAGTGCTGAGTGGAAACGGCGACCAACCTGTTCTGGTGGATTATATTGTTCATTTTCAAAGGCCTGGGGGCAAAACGTCAGCCAAAGTTCACAAGCTGAAACGGTCCGCGTTAGCGGATGGTGCTCTTACCCTGATCAAAAAGCACAAGCTTAAAGGTGATGCGACCACGTTCAAACTGATCCCCGGTGCGCATCGGCTTGAGATTCAGGTGAACGGCAAACTGCGCGCGGGCGTTGATTTCGAACTGCTGGCATAACCCCTACACGCCCTCACGCTTTCGTCAGATTCTAAAGGTCCGGATTGCGCCAATCCCCGCACTGCATTAGCTGCTATGCAGCCATCAGACAGAAGGATAGCCGCGATGAAGCATGAGGCAGTGCAGAATTACTATGGCGAGGTCCTGCAGGGCAGCTCGGACTTGCAGACAAACGCGTGTTGTACGCCTGATGACATGCCGGATCATGTCAAAAAGATCTTGTCGAAAATTCATGACGAAGTTCTGACGCGCTACTATGGCTGCGGTCTGATCGCTCCGCACGACCTTGAGGGGATGAGCATTCTGGATCTCGGCTGTGGTGCGGGACGTGATGTTTATGCCTTGTCTGCAATGGTAGGCGAAAAGGGGCGCGTTGTCGGTGTGGACATGACGCCGGAGCAACTGGACATCGCGCGCGCGCATCAGGACTATCACGCGCAGGCCTTTGGGCATTCTGCCAGCAATGTAGAATTCCACCATGGCTATATCGAAAAGCTGGATGAGCTTGATCTGGAACCCGGTTCTTTTGACATCATCGTCTCGAACTGCGTGATCAATCTGGCCACCGATAAAGAGGCTGTTTTGCGCGGTGCGCACCGGTTGTTGAAAGACGGGGGCGAGATGTATTTCTCGGACGTCTATTCAGACCGCCGCGTGCCCAAGGAGATGGCCGAGGATGAGGTTCTGTACGGTGAATGCCTGTCCGGCGCGTTGTATTGGAACGATTTCCTGTCGATGTCGCGTAAGGCAGGATTTGATGATCCGCGCCGGGTCACGCATCGTCCGCTGACTATTGAAAACGTGGTGCTCGAAGAGCGTGTTGCGCCTCTTAAATTCCTTTCCGCCACCTACCGTCTGTTCAAGCTGCCCGAGTTGGAGCCTGCGTGCGAGGATTACGGCCAGGCCGTGATCTACAAGGGCACCATCCCGAACGCCCCGCATCTGTTCGAACTGGATGATCACCACGCGATCGAGGCGGGCAAGGTATTTCCTGTCTGCGGCAACACCTGGATGATGTTGAAAGATACCCGTTTCGCCCGGCACTTTCAGTTCATCGGCGATTTCTCGACCCACTACGGCATTTTCGAAGGCTGTGGCGGTGAAAGCCCGTTTGAAGCCATGGGCGAGGCTCCATCCAGCGGCTGTTGCTGATCTCTTGCACCTGAGGGGCGGGGTTGTTATCCCCGCCTAAGCCCGATGGAATTGATCGGGAAATGCAACGGGGCCCATCGGTGACAGAAAACGCTACTCCTCCTCGGTTGGAAATCCGAAATCTGATCGCCCGGTATGAAGGGCGGGTTGTTGTGGATGACGTCTCGCTGATGGTGCGGGCGGGGCAGGTGACCTGTCTGTTGGGGCCTTCGGGCTGCGGCAAGTCGACAACCCTGCGCATGATCGCCGGGGTCGAGATGCAGGAATCCGGTGAAATCTATGTCGATGGCAAGTTGATCTGTGACACGGTGTTTCGTGTGCCGCCCGAGCGGCGCGAAATAGGGCTGATGTTTCAGGACTTTGCCCTGTTTCCGCATCTCAGCGTTGCCGACAATGTGGCCTTTGGCCTGAAGGGGCATAGGGACGAAAAACGCGCCCGCGTCGAAGCGCTGCTGCGCAAGGTCGACCTGATGCGTTTCGTCGACGACTACCCGCATCATCTGTCAGGTGGCGAGCAGCAACGTGTGGCACTGGCCCGCGCATTGGCCCCGCGTCCGCGGATCATGCTGATGGATGAGCCTTTCTCGGGCCTCGACAACCGGTTGCGGGACGGCATTCGGGATGAAACGCTTGCGATCCTCAAGGAAGAGGATGCCGCTGTTGTTCTTGTCACGCACGAGCCGGAAGAAGCGATGCGCATGGCGGATGAAATCGCCCTGATGCGGCGCGGTAAAGTCGTGCAACAAGGCGCGCCCTACAACGTCTTCACCCGCCCGGCGGACAAGGCGGCGGTGGCGTTTTTTAGTGATATCAATGTTTTGCAATCCAAAGTGAATGGAGCCTTGGCCGAAACGCCATTCGGGCAATTTCTGGCACCCGGCGTTCCGGACAATACAGATGTCGAAATCGTATTCCGCCCTCAGCACGTGCGGCTGGACTTTGACCGTAACGGCAAGGGGCCGCTGCCGACACCGACCGACGGCGTTGCCGCGCGGGGCGTAGTCGAGCGGGCACGGTTTTTGGGCAACGAAAGCCTTGTTGAATTTCGGATGGACCATGACGGCTCGATCCTGAGGGCGACGGTGCCCAATGTCTTTGTTCCCAGTCCGGGACGGGTCATGTGGCTGACCATCCGACGTGACAGGTGTTTCGTTTTCCCGGTTTAGGCTGGAAAGCCACAGTTTAGCGCCAAGTGGTGCGCGAAAGCATCAGATTGGACGCGCGCTTTGCTTGCCGCGACGCGGGGGCGGGTCTATCAAGGGCAAAACGCCGGGTGGATGGGGCTTATGCGTATACTTCTGACCAATGATGACGGGATCAATGCCCCAGGGCTGATCGCACTTGAGGCGATTGCCGCCGATCTGGCAGGCCCGGATGGCGAGGTTTGGGTCGTGGCACCCGCGTTCGAACAATCGGGTGTCGGCCACTGCATCAGCTATACCCACCCGATGATGGTCGCCAAGCTGGGCGAACGCCGCTTTGCCGCCGAAGGCTCGCCCGCTGACTGTGTGTTGGCCGGGCTGCACGACGTCATGAAAGACACGCCGCCCGATCTGGTGTTGTCCGGTGTGAACCGGGGCAACAACTCGGCCGAGAACACGCTGTATTCCGGCACGGTGGGTGGGGCGATGGAAGCCGCCCTGCAGGGTATTCCTGCGATTGCCTTGTCGCAGTATTTCGGGCCGCGCAACCTGGGTCTGGATGATCCTTTTGAGGCTGCAACGCGTTACGGGGCCGACCTCGTGCGGCGAATTCTGAAAGCAACGCCTGAAGAGCAGGGGGATTACCGCCTGTTTTACAACGTGAATTTCCCACCTGTGCCGGCGGATGAGGTTCTGGGGACGCGCATCGCGCCGCAGGGCTTTCGCCGGGATACCAATTTCTCAGTTGAACCACACAGCTCGCCCTCGGGCCGCCGCTTCCTGTGGATCAAGGGTGGCTATCAGCACAACCCGACAGCACCCGGTACTGATGCAGCGGTCAATCTGGGAGGCTACATCTCGGTCACACCGATGCGTGCGGACCTGACGGCCCATGACGTTCTGGAACAACTGAAGTCGATCGAATGAGCGGACTTGATCCAGAAACAACCATGCAATTCCTCTTTGCCCTGCGGTCGCGCGGGGTAACGGATGCGCGCGTTCTGGCCGCGATGGAACAGGTCGATCGGGGCCGTTTCGTCAAGGGCCTGTTCGCGGAGCGCGCTTATGAGGATACACCGCTGCCGATTGCCTGCGGTCAGACGATCAGCCAGCCTTCGGTGGTGGGGCTGATGACGCAGGCGCTGGATGTGCGCCCTCGTGACACGGTGCTGGAAGTTGGTACAGGCTCGGGTTATCAGGCCGCGGTTCTGTCCAAGCTGGCGCGCCGGGTCTACACGGTCGAACGTCATAAACGTCTGGTTCGCGAAACTGGCGAGCTTTTTCGCGAATTGGGGATGACCAATGTGACGGCGATGCTGTCGGATGGGTCGTTCGGTTTGTCGGAACAAGCCCCGTTTGATCGTATCATTGTGACGGCCGCTGCCGAGGACCCGCCCGGGCCGCTCTTGGCGCAGCTCAAAATCGGCGGTATCATGGTTTTGCCGGTGGGACAGTCGGATGCGGTTCAGACCCTGATCCGGGTCAGACGCACTGAAACCGGCCTGGACTATGATGAATTGTTGCCCGTTCGGTTCGTGCCCCTGCTAGAAGGGCTTGGTAAAGACGGAGCGTAAAGAAATATTTCGCGATAAGCGCTGGAACCCCGGACAACAGGGGCAGGCGGTGAGGACAGTAAAATGAGAGCAGTTTCCAAATCAGCAGTCGCAGCAGGTGTTGCGTCCTTGGCGTTCCTCGCGGGATGCGAGGGCCCCATAGATTATGACCTGCGAGGCAACGTCGGCGGGTTTTCTACGGCCGATGCGGCGCAGGCGGCCACCGCGAACCGGCCTGCTCCGGATGCGCGTGGCGTGATCACCTATCCCAATTATCAAGTGGCCGTTGCGCGCCGGGGCGACACGGTTGGCGATGTCGCCGCCCGGGTTGGATTACCGGCAGCGGAAGTCGCGCGTTTTAACGGATTGCAAGCTGCAGACCAGCTGCGTGATGGCGAGGTGGTCGCCTTGCCCCGTACCGTCAGCGCGGCCAGCTCTGTCGATATCGCGACAATTGCAGGCACTGCGATTGACGCAGCTCCGGCGGATGGGTCGGTGCGCACATCGACGCTGGAACCGGCACAACCAACCGCCGCGCCTGCTCCGGCCTCTGCGCCGGCGGGACCCGAACCCATTCGCCACAAGGTCAAGCGCGGCGAAACCGCGTATACGATCGCGCGCCTGTATAACGTGCCGGTAGATGCCTTGGCCGAGTGGAACGGGCTGGGGTCTGACTTTACCGTGCGCGAAGGACAGTTTCTGCTGATTCCCATCAAGAACCAGCCTGCGCCCCGTCAGGAGGCGGCCGCCGTGACAACAGTCCCTGCGACTACGATCACCCAACCTGGGCAGGGATCGCCGACACCGACGCCGCCCAGCGCGACGCAACCTCTGCCGGATGAAGTCATCAAGCCCGCCGAGCCCGCACCTGACGTGACCGCCGAAGCGCCGACTACGCAAAGCAATTCTGCGCTTGGACTGCCTGTCACAGGAACGATCATCCGCACCTATAAAAAGGGCTCGAACGAAGGCATCGACATTGCGGCCTCGCCGGGTAGCCCGGTTAACGCTGCCGCTGCGGGCACCGTCGCCGCAATCACGGCCGACGCAGATCAGGTGCCGATCATTGTGGTAAAGCACAACAGCGATCTGTTGACCGTCTACGCGAATGTCGAGAACATCACTGTGAAAAAGGGTGCTCGCGTCAAGCGCGGCCAAAAGATCGCCTCCTTGCGCGGCGGCGACAATGCCTACGTCCATTTCGAGGTGCGTAAAGGGTTCGAATCTGTCGATCCGGAACCCTATCTGCGGTGAGGGTTATGGCCCTGAGCGGGCCGTACCTCCTGCCAGAGTATTTGAGAAAAGATGAAGCCCGTCACGCGTGCGGATCATAATCGCTTAGGCTCTTGCCGGGCTCGTCTGCGAAGACCTCGGGCAGGGGCAAGATTGTTTCGATCAGGTCTATGCGAAAAACACGGAACCCCTGACGTAACTCGCACCATGCCGTCAGGGTCCAGACGCGCCCCCAGTATTCCATGTGCAGCGGGCGTATGACCCGATCAGTCAGAACGCCGTCGATCCGACGGTAAGACAGACGGAGTTTCTGGCGGGATTTGATGGCGGCGCGGATCGGGGCCATATGCGCCAGCCCACGCGCCGCATCGGCAAAGGGATAGACTGCAAATTTCCAACTGTCAGCCTCGGCCACGACCTGCGTGGGCAACACGGCGTCGATCTTGTCGGCCAGCGACGTGGCTGCGGCCTTGAGGTCGGGGTCTGCGGCTTCGGCTACGATGGCCATACCGAGGTTCAACGCCTCAAGCTCGGCAGGGGTCAGATTCAGCGGGGGCAGGGTGATCTGCTCACGCACCATGTAGCCCACACCGCGTTCGCCCTCGACGGGGATGCCCGAGGCAACCAGCGTATCCATGTCGCGATAGATGGTGCGAACCGACACCTCAAGCCGGTCCGCGATGTCCTGCGCACGGTGAAGTTTACCGTCGCGCAGGATCTGGATGATATCGAACAGCCGGTCAGAGCGGCGCATGGGATGTCCTGTGTGTCATGACGCTCCGATGGTCCAATGGATTGCATCGTGGCGCATGGTGACCGTGTCCGGCGCGATTGCGGCCATCACCGCAGGAGCGAAATCCTGCTTTGGAAAGGCTGCGGCGGCGGATTGAGCGCAATCCATGTTGGCCCAGATGACTGTGTCGGTCCAAAGCCCATCATCCCCTGCGCTGAGGCGTCGAAAGACAAAGCCGTCCGCGTTCCGAACAAAGGATTCTGTGCCTTTCATGATGTTCACGAAATCCTCTTCTGTTACATCGGCTGCGAGTTTGAAGGTTACGGTTTCTGCGATTTGTGTCACGTCATGCTCCTGTTTTGATGAGACAGGGCTGTTGTACGTGTTTACAACTGACATAAACCTGTCAGTTGAGAAATGCGAGTCCTCAAAAATCGCGTGATCCGTTCGTTTTTGGGCACAGAACCGGGCCAACACGCTTTTGCGATGGACCGCACGGGCGTAAACACAGTGCCAGATCACATTCCCGGCGCGCTTGCGCCGACTTCAAAGGAGAAGAGACATGCTTAACAATATCGGACTTCCCGGTCTTCTGCTGATTGCCGTTGTGGTGCTGGTGCTGTTTGGCCGCGGCAAAATCAGCTCGCTTATGGGCGAAGTGGGCAAAGGCATCACCTCGTTCAAGAAGGGCGTTAAAGAAGGTGCGGACGAGTTGGAGCAGGACGCGTCCGAGGTGGCCAAAGACGTCACGCCCGAGACAGACAAAGACAAGGTCTAAGCGCAGATGTTTGATCTGGGCTGGACCGAGCTTCTGGTCATCGGCGTTGTTGCCCTGATCGTTGTGGGGCCAAAGGATCTGCCGGTGTTGTTCCGCAATGTCGGCCGCTGGGTTGGCAAGGCCCGTGGCATGGCGCGCGAGTTCAGCAGCGCCATGAACGAGGCGGCGGATCAGGCGGGCGTGAACGAGATCAAGAAGGGTCTGAATGCGGCCACCAATCCTGTGAACACCGCCATGGACGGTGTCAAAGAAGCCGCGCAGGAAATGGCCAAGAGCATGGACCCGACCAAGTTCGACCCCGACAGCGAGACAGGCAAGCTGGCTGCAGAACGTGCCGAGCAGGCCAAGAAGATTCAGGCCTCGACCGCGCGTGCCGCTGCCGAGCGTAAGGCCAAAGAAGCTGCGGATGCGCTAGCCAAGGCTGAAGAGGCCGAAGCCGCGCTGAATACTGAAAGCAAGACATGAGCAATACCGACGAGATCGAAGACAGCTCGGCCCCATTGATCGAGCATCTGGCAGAACTGCGCACACGGTTGATTCACTGCGTCGTGGCGTTCCTGATCGGGATGATAATCTGTTTCACGGTCGCTACGCCGCTGTTTAACTTCCTGACGAATCCCTTGTGTCAGGTTCTAGCTGATCGGGGACAGGATTGTGGGCTGATCTTCATCTCACCGCAGGAAGGTTTCTTCGTCGCCATCAAGGTCTCGCTGCTGGGCGGCTTCATACTGGCATTCCCCTATATCGGGATGCAGATGTGGCGGTTCGTGGCACCTGGCCTGTACCGGACAGAAAAGAATGCGTTCCTGCCGTTCATGCTGGCGTCGCCGTTCATGTTCCTGCTGGGGGCAAGCTTTGCGTTTTACGTGGTCACGCCACTAGCTTACGACTTTTTCCTGGGTTTCCAGCAGTTCGGAGCGGAAGGCGAGGCAGTGGTTGACGGCACGGTCACAGCGCCGCTGAGCGTGGTCTTCCAGGGCTCGGCACAGGAATACCTGAACCTGACGATCAAGTTCATCGTGGCCTTTGGGCTGTGTTTCCAGCTGCCGGTTCTATTGACCCTGATGGGCAAAGCCGGGTTGGTAACTGCCGAAGGTCTGGGGGGCGTGCGCAAATACGCTGTGGTTGCCATTCTGGTTCTGGCCGCGCTGGTGACACCGCCTGACGTGATCACGCAGGTCATCCTGTTCGTGGTCGTCTATGGGCTGTACGAGATTTCGATCTTCCTGGTCGCACGTGTTGAGAAGAAGCGCGAGGAACAACTGCGCGCCGATGGATACTATGACGACGAAGAAGAAGCGGATGAAGAGATCATTCAGGAAGAAGAAGGCAAGTAATCCTGTTGATCGGTAACAATCAGGCGCGCCCGTTGGGGCGCGCCTTTTTTGTGCGTAGCTCTTGTTGCGTCCGGCGGAACATGGTTTGAAACCACCAAAACCGACCGGAGGCGCCTATGAACGACCAAGCCCTGAACCGTATCGCTGACGCCCTGGAACGCATGGCACCGGCCCCATTGGCTGCGCCCGACTTCGCAGCAGCCCCGGCTTTTGTCTGGCAAGTCGAGCCGGACCGGCTGGAGCCGGTCAAACAGGTCAACCGGGTCGATCTGGACCTGCTGGTGGGCATCAACCGCTCACGTGATACGCTGCTGGACAACACGCGCCGCTTTGCGGCCGGATACAAGGCCAACAACGCGCTGTTGTGGGGTGCACGGGGCATGGGTAAATCCAGCCTCGTCAAAGCCGTCCACGGTACGTTGCAGGAGGATTTTCCGGACCTCAAACTGGTCGAACTTCAGCGTGAAGACATGGGCTCGGTCGCGCGTCTTCTCAACCATCTGCGCGCAGCCCCACACCGGTTCATCCTATTCTGTGATGATCTGTCGTTCAGCCACGATGACCAGCACTACAAATCACTCAAGGCGGTGCTGGACGGAGGCATCGAGGGCCGTCCTGAAAACGTTGTTTTCTACGCGACGTCGAACCGCCGTCACCTGATGCCGCGGGACATGATCGAAAACGAACGCTCCAGCGCAATCAACCCGTCAGAGGCGGTCGAGGAAAAAGTCTCGCTCTCTGACCGGTTCGGCCTGTGGCTGGGTTTCCATCCCTGCGATCAGGATGAATACCTTGCGATGATTGACCGGTATTGCGCGGCTCATGGTGTGTCCATCGACGCCGATATCCTGCGCGCCGAGGCCATCGAATGGCAAGCCACCCGGGGCGGACGCTCGGGTCGCGTGGCATGGCAGTTCTTTGTCGATCTGGCTGGGCGCAACGGCGTACATATCGCGTAGACCGCCCGCTACATCTGGCCTAAATATCCCCACCGGAGGCATGGCCTTAAGGGCTATTCCTACAATAGCGTCAGAATTCGGGCTGCCTCATCCGCAGGGCTGGTCAACACATCGCGGTCTTCGCCGGGGTGGAACCGAGCGCGCACAGCCGTGGGCATCGGCGCGGGTTCCACGATCGACACGCGCGGACCCGTGCGTTCTGTCTCCACCGCCCAGCTGCGGGCAAGCGCCAGTTGCGCGGCCTTGGTTGCTCCATAGATGCCATAGAACTTCTCACCCGCTTTGGGATCGTCAAAAAACACCGCATGGCCGCTGTCGCCCAACAGGGGCGCAATATACGGGATCAGAACCGACGTGGCTGTTGCGTTGATGTTGACCGCCTTCGTCCATTCCTTGGGGTCCACGAAATGCACAGGCGTCAGGGCCGAGGTGTGGACTGCAGTGTGCATCCACAGATCAACTTTGCCCCATCGGTCATGGATTCCCCGGCACAGGGTCGCCATGGCGTTCGGGTCCGCGATGTCCATCGGCGCAAGCGTGGCCGCGCCACCTTTGGCTTTGATCCGGTCGTCTAACTCTTCCAGCCCACCAGTGGTGCGGGCAACGGCGACGATGTGATACTCGGGTGCCAGAGCTTCGGCCAGGGCAGCACCCAATCCGCGCGAAGCCCCGGTGATGAGGGCAATTTTAGTCTGATCGGTCATAAGGGCGGTTTGAACCCATGCGCGCAGGGCGTCAAGACAGATTAACTTCCGGGGATGACGATCCGCTTGGTCTGGCCGCTTTGTCGCAGCATGACGCCTTCGTCATCAATGGCAATCACAGTGCCCGACGACACCCGGCTGCCGGGCTTGACCTCTTTGACCCGGCCTGACGACAGGCGCACCAACGCACGCATGTCAGCTTTTGGACCAAAGACGCCCAGCACAGAGACTGAGTTCTTCTTTAGCGCGCCCGTCTGTGTGGCCGCGTTTTTGACGTTGGCGTTTGACATAATTTTCGGCCTGGCCACGTTGGCCTGACCCCTTGTTTTATAAGTGGTTCGGCAAATGCGCTATCAAACGAAGGACAGGAACTAAAGAGGCGGGGATTGCGCGATAGCGCGGCTGAATAGCTGCGTCGCCGAAGTTCCTGCAATTGCGGTTTCTTCATCGAAAAGTTGTGCGCGAAAACCAACCGATCAGGCGCAGCCAATACGTGAAAAGGCCCGCATAGCAATTGCGAAACGGGCCATCACTGCAATCTGATTCGGGGGCGTATTCTTAGCCGGACGCCAGTTTGGCCGCATTCCAGGACCCGCCGGGCACCTGCATGTCCTGCTTTTTCTTGCTGACCCGGCTGCTGTTTTCGAGGCTGTCCAGATAGTCTTCGCTGACGCTGCCGGTAATGTAATTCCCGTCAAAGCACGAGCAATCGAAGGATTCGATATCCGGGTTACCTTCCTTGGCGGACCAAATCAGGTCATCGAGATCCTGATAGAACAGGGCGTCTGCGCCCAGCTCCTGACGGATATCCTCAATGTTCTTACCGTTTGCGATCAACTCATGCTTTGTGGGCATGTCGATACCATAAACGTTGGGGAACTTTACCGGTGGCGAGGCGCTGGCGATGAACACCTTCTTGGCCCCGGCTTCGCGGCACATCTGAACGATTTTTTTGATCGTGTTGCCGCGCACGATGGAGTCGTCGATCAGCAATACGTTGTGGCCTTTGAACTCCAACGGAACGGCGTTCAGCTTGCGGCGCACGGATTTCTGCCGCTCTTCCTGACCGGGCATGATGAATGTGCGGCCTACATAGCGGTTCTTGACCAGACCCTCACGGTAAGGAATGCCCGTGGCTTTCGCGACCTCAAGCGCCACTGGGCGTGCGCTATCGGGTACCGGGATGATGCGGTCGATCTCTAGCCCTGCAGCCTCAATCTGGCGCGCCAGCGTCTGACCCATACGCATCTGGGTTTTGTAGACCGAAACACCATCCAACAGCGAATCCGGACGGGCCAGGTAGACGTACTCAAAGATACAAGGGGTCAGCTGACCATCGACTGCCTGGAACGTGTGCATGTTGCCGTCGAGGTCAATCAGGATGGCCTCACCCGGTTTCACATCGCGCAGCTTTTCAAACCCGTTGATACCGAAGGCGACATCCTCGGACGCAAAGGCATAATCGTCGCCGTCCCCATCCACATCGCGCTTGGCAACCGACAGGGGGCGAATGCCGTAGGGATCGCGGAACGCCAGCATACCAACGCCGGCCACCAGACAGATCACTGAATAAGCACCCTGAACGCGTTCCATTGTCATCTTTACACCGGCAAAGATATTGCGGATGGGTTCGGCATTGCCATTGACCTTGATTGCGTCGGCCACTTTGTCCGCCAGAACATTCAGCAGAATCTCTGAATCCGAAGTGGTGCGCAGATGGCGGCTGTATTTGGCGGTGACTTTCTCGCGCTGCTCGGCGGTGTTGGTGATATTGCCGTTATGGACCAAATAGATGCCATAAGGCGCGTTGACGAAAAACGGCTGCGCCTCGGCCGCGCTGAGCGATCCGGCCGTAGGATAGCGCACATGTCCTATACCGACCTGTCCCAGCAGGGTCTCGGCGTCACTGGCGTTAAAGACGTCCTTGACCAGCCCGTTGGCTTTCTTCTCACGGAAGAACTCACCGGTATAGGTCACGATCCCCGAGGCATCCTGACCCCGGTGCTGCAACATCAGCAGCCCGTCATAGATTTCCGCAAAGACATCATGTGTCCTGCTTGCGATCCCTAAAATGCCACACATATACGGGCTCCAATTTCCATGACGTGTTTATGTTGATTAGGTGTGCGGGTCGGGCCGTCTGGACAGCGGTATCTGTACGCATTGTCGCCCGGCCGATTGGCGGCGCAAACACGCCAGCGTCGCAAGGGCAAGCGCGTAAGAAAACAGATACAGCAAGATCGGCAGCTCCGATTCCATGTCAGTTCGCCACTCACATAATGCCTAAGCGCGCCTGTGTCATCAAAGGATCACATTCGCGATTTGACGCATGCGGATTTTGTCAAAAACAACATGAAAAGGTGACAGGGACCGCAGGCATGTGGTGTCATGGTCGACATAGTGAGTTTTCGGCAATGATAAAGGTTCGATCGGATACCCGCCATGTGGCAGCACAAACAAGGAAACAAAAAAGAAGAACCGGTAAAGCGCCGGTGTCACCGATGCAGGGGTATGGGGCGGGCACCTTGCCAGATCTGTAACGGATCGGGTGAAGTCATCAAAAGTCGCGACATTCACGGAAAGCCGATTTTTAATCGCTGCGACGGTTGTTTCGGTTTGAAGACGATCAGATGCACGGTTTGTGCAGGCGAAGGGTTCGTCTGAGCCCGAAGATCTACTAAGCAAAAAAAACGGGTGTAGCTGCGAACCAGTGCCCTTTTTTGTCGAAAAGAGATCTCGAAAACTTTTCAGCTAATTGTTTTTGTACTGGGCTCTGACAAGCGGATATCCGGTGACTCTGGTCGGGCGCCCGGAATGGGACCGGATTAGACGTGATTTCCTTCCACAGTGCGCCATCAGCGTCAGTTTTTGGGGTTTTAGTGTCATTATGATACAATCCTAGCGTTGAGACTCTCTGGTAGCTCAACGGGAAAAGTAGTCATTACAATCTCGGATTTGTCGAAAAGGATGTGTTTCATGTCTTACGGACTTTGTAATTTTCAACTCAAAAGTGTGCGTTCATTTCTGAGCGTGGCAGTCATTGCTGCAGGCTTTGGAGCCATGACGACGACAACAGCGTTTGCGCAGGTTTTCATGACTCAGGAAGAGCTTCTTGCCACAATACCTGGCGGCCAGTTGTCTGGCGTCTCTAACAATGACGGAAAGACGCCGTGGATTCAGGCATACAGCAAGGCAACAAGCAAGAAGAACGGCAAACTCAACGGGCTTTGGGACGGTAAGGACAAATACACGGGGGACTGGTTCGTCAAAGACGATCAGTGGTGTGAGAAAGGGAGTTGGGGGCAAAAGTGCTGGAGCGTCGAACGCATCGGCGCAAATGAGTTTCGGATCTACGAAAACGGACAACCGAAAAAGAACACTTGGAAGCTCAAGTAGAAGTGCGCTTTTAGGAGGATTTTGATCGGGATGTGTGGGTTTTTTGAAGACCCGGCAAGACACCCAAGAAGTACTTAATGACAACCGTTCAGGGAAAGATCTTCCAAACAATTACAAAAAAAGCACGGGCACAAACGAAAACGAGCCGCCGGCAAAGCGGCGGCTCGTTTCAACAATTGCAGCATGGGTGGCACCCGTGCCAGGCATTTATTCCGTAGTTGTGGGGGCTGTCAGATCCTCGGCCGGTGCGGAACCTTCTGCGCAGCTGGCGACCAGTTCTTCATATTGCCGGGTGACCCAGCCAAGAGCCGCTTCGGGGTTCTGTTCTTCGATCTTGTCGCTGAACTGCTCGAACACCTTGGCCGAGCGGCTTTCGTCAACGATCGTATAGGACTGACCCGTCATCACCGTGTCATAGACAAAGAACGCGATGGCAACCAACAGGATGCCGCGGGCGATGCCGAAGAAAAAGCCAAGTGCCTGATCCAGTCCGCCCAAAGCAGATCGCTGGACGATCGACGAAAACAGGGGCGTAAAGATGCTGACAATAATAAGTGCAACTGCGAATACCGCAGCAAAGCCCGTGATGACGGACAATTCGCAGCTGTCGCGCAGGAAATCCCCAACAACCGGGATCTCTTTGACCAGTGGCACCGCTTGGGGTGCGAAAATAAAGGCCAGCACTGCGGCTGCGACCCAGCCTGCTATGGCCAGAACCTCACGTAAGAAGCCGCGCGAATAGGCAAGAATGCCTGAAACGACGACGATCAGGGCAACGACCCCGTCAATTATTGTAAAACCTTCCATGGCCCTCGCCTGTTTTTTTCTGCCCCTCAGGGGGCGACTTTAACCTGCTCCGAAGGTTTCGCCAACAAACCCAACCAAATCAGAGGGTCGGGTGAGTGTCAGACCTGCCACAGTACCGGTTTTGCCGCCCGCCGGAGCGATTGCCGATGTGAAACCAAGTTTTTGGGCTTCTTTCAACCTGTTTTCGGTCTGTGGGGCCGGTCTAAGTGCCCCAGATAACGAGATTTCTCCGAAAACAACGGTATCTGCGGGCAGGGCTGTGTCTTCTCGGGCACTCAGCAGGGCTGCGGCAACGGCCAGATCTGCGGCGGGTTCACCGATTTTCAATCCGCCGGCGACGTTGAGGTACACATCGAGACCTGCAAAAGGGATGCCACAGCGTGCTTCGAGCACGGCGAGGATCATCGCCAACCTGCCACTGTCCCAACCGACAACGGTCCGGCGCGGTTGTGAATGCGGGGACGGAGCTACAAGCGCTTGTAATTCAACCAAAACGGGGCGTGTGCCTTCGATCCCGGCAAATACGGCTGACCCAGGGCTGGGTGTGCCGCGCTCGGACAGAAACAAGGCCGATGGGTTGGTCACCTGTGCCAGGCCTTTGCCTGTCATTTCGAACACGCCGATCTCGTCCGCAGGGCCAAAGCGGTTCTTGACCGCCCGCAGAATGCGGAACTGATGGCCGCGCTCGCCTTCGAAGTAAAGGACGGTGTCGACCATATGTTCGACGACGCGAGGACCTGCAATTTGACCTTCTTTGGTGACGTGGCCGACCATGATGATTGAAACACCGTGTCGTTTCGCAAACGTGGTCAATTCATGCGCCGCGGCCCGGACTTGTGACACCGAGCCCGGTGCGCTGTCCACATTGTCGGCCCACATGGTCTGAATCGAGTCGATGATGGCCAGACCGGGTTTCTCAGCCTCAAGCGTCGTCAGAATGTTCCGCAGGTTGGTTTCGGCGGCTAGTTGAACCGGTGCGTCTTCTAGACCCAGACGGCGCGCGCGCATGCGCACCTGAGCGCTGGCTTCTTCGCCAGACACGTAAATCGTCTTGACGCCAGCACGTGCAAACCGCGCTGCGGCCTGTAACAGCAACGTCGACTTGCCGATACCTGGATCGCCCCCAACCAGCAGGGCCGAGGCCGGGACCAGACCGCCACCCAAAACGCGGTCCAGTTCTTCTACGCCGCACAAGGTGCGCGGCGGCGGTGTTTCCTCGGTCGACAGGTCCGTGAGTGTAATGGACTGGCCACGTTTGCCGCCGAGGGATTTCTTTGCAGGGCCAGCCGAAAGAGGCACGTCTTGCGTGATTGTGTTCCATTCACCGCAGCCGTCGCACCGACCGGACCACCGGGAATGCGTTGCGCCGCAGGCCGAGCAGGAGAAAGTTGTCTTTGCCATTCGGCCTTGGTGCCCGAGCGCGGGCGGTTCTTCAAGCCCTAGCAGGGCTTTCATCTCTGCCGATGGCGCACCGCGTCCTCAGGCCCGATGGGCCATCGTTCCCGGCGGGCGCTGTCGCGCCTATTCGGCGGCGCGGGGCGGCGACATTGCTATGACGCTCGATTTCTTGGGATCGCGGTCGTCGACGGGCGATTGAAGCTGTGCCGACAATTCGGGCAGCAGTTCAAACAGTTCGTCCCGCAAACGCGCCAGCTGCGATTTGGCAATGGATTCTTCCATCTCGATATCGTGGGTCCATTGGCGCAGCTCATGCTGGATGACCTGCGCTTCTTCGATCCGCTTCTGAAACGTTTCGATCTCTTCCTGACGTTGCTGCAGGAACGTGCGGGCGCGGCTGACACGTGCATCGCCATAGGTTTCTGCCAGCTCTTGGCTGATATGGCTCATCTGTGCGGCCAGCTCCAGGATTTCGGGTTCGAGCGATTGCAGGTCTGGGTGGTGGCGTAGGAAGGCCATTCTTTCCTTGACTGCGTCAAACTCAGACGACAGCAGGAACGTTTCGCCGCGATCTGCAGTATGGGCCAAGTGGTAGGCCTGAGCAACGTCGTGCATGTTTAGCGAGAACTTACGATGAGACCTCTCAAGGGCCATCATCCGGGCATTTGCAGGCAGATAGAACGCCAGCATGAGAATCAGCACCGTCAGACCAATCTGGACATACATACCTGCGTCCACAGCCGGAGCTGTGCCAAAACCGGCCTGCATGGACAGCCAGGGCAGAACCCCCAAGGCAGATAAAAGACAGGCACCGACCGAGAAAAAGGCTGCGGTGCAAATGAGGAAAAAAGTCAATCTTAAAAAGACATTCTGAAATTGCAATGTGATGTTGTGGAGGGCGGTCATCTTAGACGAACTCCTTTTGAAACCGGAACACACCAGCCCAAAGCGGGAAACATCTAACACACACAGAATGATCCGCTCAGGACCGAAACTACAAAAATTTTCTGCTCGAAATATAAAGATGATACTCAGATAAGCGTTTTCAATCAATTACGTCTGAGGATTTCGTGATCTGCGTGTCATTTCGGTAATGTGGCCCAATGCGAGCGAGGCCAGAATGCACGCCGTAAACAGGTAAAGACCCCACGCAGTTTCGATGGTGGCGTAAGAGATTCCCTTGGCCAGCGTGATGTAAAGCGCGATGAGGAAAATGTCGGCCATAGCCAGTTTCCCGAGGATGTTGAGTGCGGGTTGGACGCGTGGGTCCAGCATGTCCCATTGGATCAGGGCGGTGCCGATTGTTTTGATATAGGGCGCGAAGAGGGCGAAGATGGTGACGATCAGTGCCAGAAAGACGTCTGACTTCCACAGCGACTGCAGGCCGGTAATGACGCTGATCTCGCTGAGGCCGAAGATCGGCAGGAACCCTGCGCGTATCAGCGGGGCGAACCAAGCGATGGGGTAGAGGATCAGAAGGGATAGGGTGGCGATCTTTAAGATACCTGTTCTCCAGATTTATCTTCAATTTGCTTGGGCGGCGCTGGAAGACCAAGGGGCTCGTCCGTTTCGCCTTCTGCGATTTTGAAAATCTTATTGAACAGGTCAACAACAGGGTTCAGGTTTTTAGCGCTTTGACCTGCTACGGCTGTGACTTCTGTTACGCCAGCAAGCATAACATCCAGATCGCTAACCTTTTTGTGAACTTCTGATTGAAGTCGTTCGAGACGCTTTAGAAGACGTCTCTTATGCGAATCTTCAAATACATTTGAGGAACGAATTTTAGTCCGCGCTGCTTGAATGTGTTTCTCTATCTCTTCAACTTGCTCAAGAGACAGGGCTACTAAATGACTATCGTAGTTTGCACGGATAGTATTGTTACCTTTTCTTATTGCTACCTTCAATTCCAGTTGTGCAATTTGCAATAGTGCTTTGTCGCAGGCTTTTTCAACATCCTCTGATTCAGAAGGATCCAATAGCGTTATTGGAGCTTCGATTATGCTCGATAACGCATAAATTTGCCCATATATTTCAAACAGATCTCCCGCAATGTTAGTTGCGTGATCCATGCCTTCGGTTCCATTCAAGTTACCGCCATTCAAACGTTTTGCATACGCAATGGCTATTTCAATTTGCTGAAAAGGATCCATAAAATACTCACCTTTGGTTATCTTACCGCCTCAATTGGCCCTTCTGCGCTCCCGCTGATGAACTGCTCCACGTAGGGATCACCCGAGGCGTCCATCTGGCTGACCGGGCCGGTCCACTGGATGACGCCTCCGTGCAGCATGGCCACGTTGTCGGCAATCGCACGGACCGAGCTCATGTCGTGGGTGATGGTCATCGCGGTGGCGCCCATCTCGGTCACGATTTCGCGGATCAGGTCGTTGATGACGCCGGACATGATCGGGTCGAGGCCGGTGGTGGGTTCATCGAAGAAAATGATTTCGGGCTCGGCGGCGATGGCGCGGGCAAGGCCTACGCGTTTCTGCATGCCACCCGACAGTTCGGACGGAAAGCGGTCGGCCACGTCGGATTTCAGGCCCACACGGCGCAGCTTCTCGATGGCGATCTCGCGCGCGTATTCGGCGGGGCGCTTCAACGGACCGCGCAGTAGGCGGAAGGAAACGTTCTGCCAGACGGGCAGGGAATCGAACAAAGCCGCCCCCTGAAATAGCATTCCGAAGCGGGCCAGAAACTTATCGCGGTCGCCCTTGGCCGCGTCTTTGCCATTGACGTAGATCATCCCGCTATCGGGTTTGATCAGGCCCAGAATGCACTTCAACGCCACGGACTTGCCGGTGCCCGAACCACCGATGATGACCATCGAGGTGCCTTTGGGGATCTCAAGGCTCATGCTCTGCAGAACCTGATTGTCGCCAAAGGCTTTTGCTACGTTCTCCATCCTGATCATACCGAGAAGAACACCCCTGTGAGAATGAAGTTGGCAGCGAGGATCATGATCGCGGCGGATTCGACCGAGGACTTGGTCGCTCGGCCAACGCCTTGCGCACCCCGACCCGAGTTCATGCCGAAGTAACAGCCCATGATGGCTGCGATCAGGCCGAAGGCTGCGCCTTTGACCAGCGATGACACGATGTCTTTGGTTTCAAGGAAATTGACCGTGTTTTGCAGGTACGTCGCCGCGTTGAAACCCAGATTTTGGGTCGCGACCACGTAACCGCCTGCAATGCCGATGATATCTCCGATACCGACCAGCAGGGGCACTGTAATCAAGGCGGCCAGAACACGCGGCGCCGTCAGGTATTTCATCGGGTGGGTAGACAGGGTGACCAGCGCGTCGATCTGCTCGGTCACTTTCATGGTCGCGATTTCGGCCGCGATGGACGAGGTCACGCGCGCGGCGATCATAAGGCCAACCAGCACCGGCCCGAGTTCACGCACCATGCCGATGGCGACGATCTGGGGTACCACGGCCTCGGCGTTGAAACGCGCGCCGCCCGCATAGATTTGCAAGGCCAGCGCACCACCAGTGAAGATTGCGGTCAGGCCAACAACCGGCAGCGAAAGCCAGCCCACATTCATCAGGGCAACGGCAAACTCGCGCGGATAATAGGGCGGCCGAAAGATGTGTGAGATCGCGTCCAGCGCGAAAATTCCCACCTTGCCAAAGTTGGCAAGCATGGACAGGACAGCACGGCCCAGCCCACCCAGCACGGCCAAAGGGTTCATTCGACGTATCCCCGGGAAAAACGCGCGCCCAGCGACGTCAGGATTTCATATCCGATGGTGCCGGCGGCTTCGGCCAGGTCGTCGACTGTTTGATGTCCGTTCAGAATGCGCAGGCGTTCGGGATCTTCGGGCAGATCGGTGACGTCTACCGTGATCAGATCCATCGAGATGCGTCCGACAACAGGGCAGGGCTGGCTGCCGGAAAACGCGTCGATCCCACCGCCGATGGCACGGTGCAAACCGTCTGCGTAACCAGCGGCAACGGTCGCAATGCGAGAGGGGCGGCGCGCGATCCAGCTATTGCCGTACCCGACCGATTCACCGACCTCGACAGGGCGAACTTGGATGACCGGCAGGTCAACCGTCACCACCGGTTTCGCTTCGGCAAAAGGCATGCCGCCGTACAGGCCGACGCCGGGGCGGCAGAAATCAAAGTGGAATTCGGGCCCAAGAAACGTACCGCCTGTGGCCGCCAGCGACCTTGGTGATGCGGTGCCATCAGTCATCTCGCGGAAGGTCTTTAGTTGCTGGCGATTCATTGGATGATCGGGTTCGTCCGAACAGGCTAGGTGCGACATCATTACGACGGGGTTCAGTGCCTCGGCCTTTGGGCGCAATTCAGCCCAGTCAGCAGGTTCCAGACCCAAGCGGTTCATGCCGCTGTCCAGCTGAATACCAAAGGGATGATCCGGAAGCGCCTGTTGATGGCGCATGAATTGCTCGGGCGCATTGATCAGCGGCGTCAGATCGTGATCGCGCAGCAGATCGGTGTCACCTTCCATATGACCCGAGAATACAGCGATCATCGGTCCGGGGCCGATGGCTTTACGCACGGCAACCCCTTCTTCGGCAACTGCAACAAAGAATTTTCGAACGCCTTCCTCTGCCAGGGTCGCGGACACAGGCTCGGCCCCCAGGCCGTAGGCGTCAGCTTTGACCACGGCGCCGGTTTCGACATCCGTTTTTGCATCGAGCGCGCGCCAGTTGCTGGCCAGCGCCTGAAGATTAATCGTCAAACGTGCGGTACTCATGGAACCGTTCATGACATTGGATCACGGCAGGTCAAGGGGGTAGACGGCTATAAATGCAAACTTGTCCGCGTTCATGGGCAACTATTGGCCAACGGTGCAAGGCATTGGCGTAAAAACATGTTCGGCTCGCCTCTGCATCGCCATTGTATCCGTCCTATGTTCAACCGGGTGCATCGGCGTGTAATCGTTGAACCAGATACAGACCCACGGACGATTGAAGAGAGTTCACCATGAAATTCACGACAGGGAAAGATGGTTGGGAGGCCGCGCTGCCCGGCTTGTTCAGGAGGGTGTTCACGGCTTCAGAAAGCGATGAAGAAGGGACCGCGATCGGCGCGTTGGTTTCGGATCTGTTGGCCACAACGCCTGACGGCGATTTGAGTGCAGCCATTGCCCATGCTGGCCCCCAAGTGCTGGGTTGCATCCTGTTTTCGCGGCTGCTCTTTGACCAAGATCCGCGACAGGTGTTCCTGATGTCGCCGGTTGCCGTGCGTACGGATCGCCAGAAAGCGGGGATAGGGCAGCGACTGATCGCGTTTGGGTTGGACGAGCTGCGCCGTGACAAAGTGGATTTTGTGGTGACTTACGGCGATCCGAACTACTACGGCAAAACCGGGTTTTTTCCGATTTCAGAAAAAGTCGCCCAAGCTCCTCTGCCGTTAAGCCATCCGCACGGGTGGTTGGGGCAATCGTTGACAGGGGCTGAGATGGCGCCGTTCAAGGGGCCATCTCAATGTGTCAGTGCATTCAACAAACCCGAGCTGTGGTGAGGATTAATACCCCTCAATCTGTCCGTCCTGTTGCCAGGGTTTGACCAGATTTCCAAAACGGGTGAACTGCGCCTCGAACGAGAGGTCAACCGTGCCGATGGGACCGTGGCGCTGCTTACCTACAATGACTTCGGCCTTGCCGTGCAGACGCTCCATGGCCTGCTTCCACTCTTCCATCTTTTCAAGTTCGTGATCGCCGGGCTTTTCGCGTTCCTTGTAGTACTCCTCACGGTACACGAACATCACCACGTCGGCGTCCTGTTCGATCGAGCCTGACTCCCGCAAGTCGGACAGTTGTGGGCGCTTGTCGTCGCGGTTTTCAACCTGACGCGAAAGCTGGGACAGGGCGATCACCGGAATTTGCAATTCCTTGGCGATGGCTTTCATGCCCATCGAAATTTCGGCAATTTCGTTGACGCGGTTTTCGGCCATTCCCCTGCACAGCTGCAGGTAGTCGATAACGAGCAGGTCCAAACCATGTGTCCGTTTCAAACGGCGTGCCCGAGCCGCCAACTGCGAAATCGGCAGGGCGGGCGTGTCGTCAATGAAAAGCGGGCAGGCTTCCAGTTCCTTGGCCGCGTCGACAAAGCGGCGGAACTCGGACTCGGTCATGTCACCCTGGCGGATCTTATGGGATGAGATTTCGGAGGCTTCGGCCAGAACTCGGCCTGCCAGCTGTTCGGCACTCATTTCCAATGAGAAAAAGCCAACGACACCGCCGTCAACCGCGCCCTCTGAGCCGTCTGGTTTCAGCCCACGTTTGTACGCCTTGGCGACATTGAATGCCACGTTGGTCGCCAGAGAGGTTTTTCCCATCGACGGACGACCGGCAAGAATGATCAGGTCAGACGGGTGCAAGCCACCCAGTTGTTTGTCCAAGTCGGCCAGACCGGTGGAAATCCCTGCCATGCCACCACCGCGCTGGTACGCTTCGTTGGTGACGTTGACGGCTTCTGTGACCGCCTTGAGGAAGGATTGAAATCCCTGTTCGGTCTGGCCCTGCTCGGATAACTGATAAAGCTGTTGCTCGGCTTCGACGATTTGTTCTTTTGGTTCGCTGCTGATGTCGACCCGCGCTGCCTTGTCCGAGATATCGCGGCCCAGGCGGATCAGCTCGCGCCGGATTGCCAGATCATAAATCATCTGGGCATAGTCATGCACCGCAAAGGCGCTGATCGATGCACCCGCCAGTTTGACCAGATAGGCCGGGCCACCCAGTTCCTGCAAGCCCTCATCCTCGGCCATAAAGGATTTCAACGTCACGGGCGAGGCCAGCGCATTCTTGGCGATCCGGGTAGAGGCGACCTCATAAATCCGGGAGTGAACCGGGTCATAGAAATGCTCGGCCCCGATGATTGAAGCGACCCGATCATAAAGATCGTTATTGGTCAGGATCGCACCCAGAAGCTGCTGTTCGGCCTCAATGGAATGCGGCATGGTTTCGGCGTTCTGAATCCGAGCTGCTGCCTGCTCGATGCTGCTTATCTCGTTCATTTTGTCCCCGCTGCCCTGCGGCGCTTTCTACACGCTATTTTGGCGTGTCGGCTATCTGGAAATACCTGTGGCTAACTATGGATAAAGCCTTGGGATAACTTTCCTGACAGTTTGGATACCTGCGTATGCGTAGCTTATTATGTAGGAATTGGGGAAAAAGTCACCAGATATCGTGGCTGGTCGACCGATTCTTCTGGGCTTATCCCCAATCTGTCCACAAGAGGTTCACGTGGATTTATTTGCTTCCTGCCAGCCACGCGGGTCTTTCAGGAAGGCTTCGACACCGTCAAGTGTTTCCTGATCAAAGGCTTTCTGCGCTTTGGCCTCGGCCAGAACATCCCACCATGTGCACAGGTGATGCAGTTGGATGCCGTGGTCGCCCAAGGTTTTTTCGGTCTCGGGGAAGATGCCATAGTAGAAAATGACCGCCGTGTGCCCACAAGTGGCACCTGTTTCGCGGATCGCATCCACGAAGGACAGCTTGGACCCGCCATCGGTGGTCAGATCCTCGACCAGCAGCACGCGCTCTCCCTCGCTCATCGCGCCTTCGATACGGGCGTTGCGGCCATAACCCTTTGGCTTTTTGCGCACATAGGTCATCGGCAGCGCCATACGCTCTGCGACCATAGCGGCGAATGGGATGCCCGCGGTCTCACCGCCGGCGATATTGTCGAATGCCTCAAACCCGGCATCCCGCATCACGTTGACCGTCAGGAAATCCATCAGGGTCGACCGTATGCGCGGATACGAGATCAGTTTGCGGCAGTCGATATAGGTCGGGCTGGGCAAGCCGCTGGCCAGTGTGAAAGGCTCGCGCGAATTGAAATGGACAGCCTTGATCTCCAGCAACATCCGCGCGGTCAGGCGGGCAATCTCGGTGCTGTCGGGGAAGGAACTGGGGATCATAACGGTACCTCTGGACTGAATGGCATTGCGGGCTGATAGCCTGTCCCCCGTCCCAGAGTCGAGAGGGGTGTGCGCAAAAGAAAAGCGGACCTCACGAAGAGGCCCGCTTTGGCCCTTGCGGGCAAGAGGCAGCCAAGGTGGGCTTAGCTGCTCATGTCATAGGCACGCTCGCCGTGTACCGAAAGATCGAGCCCGTTTGTCTCGGTTTCTGCATCTACGCGAAGCGGGGTGATCAGCGCAACCACCTTGATCAACACAAATGTGACAACTGCCGTAAAGACACCTACGATGACCAGCCCGCCCAACTGCGCGGTCCAGGCACCCAGGCCGAACACAGCGATCATGATGGTGCCAAAGATGCCGCCTACGCCGTGCACCGCGAACACGTCCAGAGTGTCGTCGATGTTCAGCTTGTTACGGATGATGTTCACGGCCTCCTGACACAACACGCCTGCTAGGGCACCGATGATCAGCGCTTGAACCGGATCAACATATCCCGAGGCTGGGGTGATAGAGGCCAGACCCGCAATCGTACCTGTAACCAGGCCCACCATCGAGGCTTTGCCGTATTTGATGCGTTCATACAGCGCCCATGTCAGCGATGCGGTTGCGGCTGAGATATGAGTGACTGTTATCGCCATAGCGGCACCGCCATCTGCCGCCAATTGTGAACCGCCGTTGAAGCCAAACCAGCCAACCCAAAGCATCGCGGCGCCGATCATGACGTAGCCAGGGTTGTGTGGCGGGGTTGTGCGGTTGCGGCGCGGGCCAAGGACCACGGCGATGATCAGCGCGGCCAGACCTGCCGTTTCATGCACCACAATGCCACCGGCAAAGTCACGCACGCCGATCTCGCCCAGAATGCCGCCATCGGTCAGAATACCGCCGCCCCAGATCCAGTGAACGACGGGTGCGTAGCACAGCAGCATCCACAGGCCTGAGAAGATCATGACAAACCCGTAACCCACACGCTCGACATAAGCGCCGATGATGAGGGCGGGGGTGATGATTGCGAATGTCATCTGGAAGGCAAAGAACAGAACCTCGGGCAGGGTGCCCGACAGGCTGTCGACATCAACTCCGTTCAGGAAGGCTTTGCCCAGACCGCCCCACAGGCCCGACCCACCGTCGCCAAATGCGATCGAGTATCCGGCGACCAACCAAAGTATGCTCATCAAACAGGCGATTGAGAAGCAGTGCATGAAAACGCTCAGCACGTTGCGGGCGCGCACGAGGCCGCCATAGAACAGGGCGAGGCCCGGCAATGTCATGAATAGGACCAGTGCAGTTGCAACTATGATCCAGGCGGTATCGGCTCCGTTCATCAGCCGGTCTCCTCTTTGGCGTCTTCAGCTTGCGTAGCTGGTGTTGAAGCGGAGAGAAGGCGGGGAAAAAAGAGGCAGAGGTGGTTTTTGGCGCCTGTTTTAAGGGCCTTTTGTGAACCGGTGATTAAATGAGCGCCAAAATGAGTGGAGTGCTAGATTATTAAGCAATTGACGAAAGGCCGCGCGACAACAGGTCCAAGGCATGATCACGGGCGGCCAGCCGGACCTTGTCACGCCCCAACGCGCCGAATTCCACGGTTTCGGTTATCGTCTTCTGTCCCTTCGCAGCCAATCCAAAACACACGCGGCCTTCGGGTTTGAATTCGGATCCGCCAGGGCCTGCGATGCCGGTGATGGACACTGCAAGTTGCGCTTTTGAATTTCTTAACGCGCCATCAGCCATCTGCTGTGCCACTTCTTCGGACACCGCACCATGGGCGTCTAGCGTTTCGGCCTGTACACCCAGCATCTGCTGCTTGGCGTCATTGGTGTAGGTGACAAACCCGCGATCCACCACGGCCGAGCTGCCCGGGATATCCGTCAGCGCAGCAGCGACCATGCCGCCGGTGCAGCTTTCGGCTGTCGCGATCATCACGCCTTGCGACTTGGCGCGGTCAAGCAAGCTGGCGACATTCATAGGCCCAGAACACCGTGTGAGATGCCGGCGAGAATCAGAATGCCGATCCCGGCAAAGACGCCGGCGATCACATCATCCAGCATCACCCCCATCGCATCACCTTTGCGATCAGCCCAACCCACTGGGCCGGGTTTGGTGATGTCGAACAGGCGAAACAGAAGGAAACCTGCGATCCAGCCGGGCCAAAGGGCTGTGATATCAATTCCATGTGCCCAAGATGGGTAGGAAATGGCCCAAAGCGCGATGAACTGCCCGGCAATTTCGTCGATGACGATTTCGGACGGGTCGTGATCTTCCTGCCCAGCAGTCATCACTTTGGTTGCCCACAGGCCACCGACAAAAACGGCCACAGTGGCGATGACCAACAAGGGAAAACCGCCCAGCGTATGCAGAACCCAGGCCAGGGGCAGGGCGGCCAAAGATCCCCATGTTCCGGGTGCAGGGCGCAGATATCCGACGCCGCAAACGGTCCCGATCAATCGCGCGGCGTTCATGACTTCACCAGGCAAGCTGTCGCCAATGAGGCGATGCCTTCGCTTCGCCCGGTAAAACCAAGGCGTTCGGACGTGGTCGCCTTGACCGAGATCTGATCGACGTGCAGCCCCATAATGCGCGCCATTTCTTCACGCATCGCGGGTGCGTGCGGACCGATCTTGGGGAATTCGCAGACCAGCGTGCAATCGACATTTGAGATGCTGTAACCCATCTGCTCCGCCAGCTCGACCGCGTGGCGGAGGAATATCTCGCTTGCTGCGCCCTTCCATTGCGGATCCGAGGGCGGAAAGTGCTGGCCAATATCGCCCTGCGCCAGCGCGCCATAGATTGCATCTGTAACCGCATGCATGCCGACATCCGCATCCGAATGGCCCTGTAGCCCCCGATCATGCGGAATCTTCACTCCGCACAGGATTACGTGATCCCCGTCGCCAAAGCGATGCACGTCATAGCCGTTGCCCAGTCTCACATCCATGTCCGTCCCCAATACGCGTTCCGCCCGGGCAAAATCCTCGGGTCTTGTGATTTTGATGTTATCGGCATCGCCTGGCACGATCACCACGTTCATGCCAGCGGCGCGGGCGACCTCGACATCGTCCGCCGCGCCGCCAGAATGGGCCGCGTGCGCCGCGACAATCGCGTCATAGCGAAAACCCTGTGGGGTCTGCGCCGCAAAAAGACCCGTCCGGTCCTGCGTTCCGGTCACAGCGGCTTCGTCACCGGTCCAGAGCGCATCTGTAACAGCCAGACCGGGTGCCGCAGCCTCATGCTTGGTCAGGGCGGTCAGGACGTCCGCAATAGTCTGGCTGCTTAAGCAGGGGCGGGCGACGTCGTGAATCAGGACATGTTCGATCCCCAGCCCATCTAATGCATCCAGCCCGTTCCGTACCGACCCGGCACGATCGCTGCCACCTTTTGCCAGCAGCAGATCAGAGCCTAAAAACTCATCCCAAGCGTTTTGATCATCCTCGGACAGCACCAGAACAATATGATCGACCTGATGGCGAAACCGGTCGATGGTCCAATCCGCAACTCTGCGTCCGGCCAATGGTCGCCATTGCTTGGGAATGCCGCCTCCGGCGCGCAATCCGCGTCCTGCGGCGACGATGATGGCGGCGGTGGTCATTGGGCGAATTCTCCGATGATTTGAGCGCAGTGTTTAAGCTGCGGTGAATGTAGAGGCAATCACCCGCGTCAAGTTGCTTAAAAAATAGGCAAGTGGTGATTTTGCAAGCTTGTTTCCTGCCGTTTTGTTGTTCATATGCGCCGAATTCGATATCTAAGACGCAACTGCCCAAGGATTAAGCACGTTGACCCTGCACCTCGCCGACAAAACCTTAAATCCGCCGGTCATGCTGGCCCCGATGGCCGGGATCACCGATCGACCATTCCGCGATCTGGTGATGCGCTTTGGCGCGGGCATGGTCGTCAGCGAAATGGTCGCTAGTCAGGAAATGGTGCAGGCCAAACCGGGCGTGCGGGAACGGGCCGAGCTGTCTGCTGACGTTGAAAACACCGCTGTTCAACTTGCCGGGCGCGAGGCGCATTGGATGGCCGAGGCTGCGCGTCAGGTGGCCGATCGTGGCGCGCGGGTGATCGACATCAATATGGGCTGCCCGGCAAAAAAGGTCACGAACGGCTATTCCGGTTCGGCGCTGCTTAAGACGCCGGACCACGCGCTGACGCTGATTGAGGCCGTGGTCGAGGCTGTCGACATTCCGGTCACTCTGAAAACTCGTCTGGGTTGGGACGACAACCTGCTGAACGCACCGGATGTGGCGCGCCGGGCGCAAGGTGCGGGCATCCAACTGGTCACAATCCACGGGCGTACGCGATGCCAGTTCTACAAGGGACGCGCGGACTGGCAAGCGATCCGTGCGGTGAAAGAGTCGGTCTCGATCCCCGTCATCGCGAACGGGGATATCGTAGATACTGATGCAGCGCGCACGGCTTTGGACCACTCAGGCGCCGATGGCGTCATGGTTGGACGCGGGGCACAGGGTAAGCCATGGCTTCTGGCCCAGATGTGCCACGATTTATATGGCGCACAAGCGCCGGTCATCCCCGCCAATGGCGACTTGATCGACATGGTGCGCGGTCATTATGAGGCGATGCTGGACTTTTACGGCACCGATCTAGGGCTGCGCGTGGCACGTAAACATCTGGGCTGGTACATGGATGAGGCCGCGACCCCGGCAACCCTTCGCCGTGCGGTATTGACCTCGCGGGATACCGCCGAGGTGCTGCGCCTGTTGGGCGATGCCCTGCACGGCGACGCAGAGGCAGCAGCATGACCTCGGACCAGAACATCTGGGCGTCGCTGCCGGTTCCGGCCTTCATCATTGATGCCGATGACCGGATCACCGATGTGAATTCCGCCGGAGAGGGGTTCCTGAACGCCTCCCGCAACGCAGTTATCGGTCACCCGGTCTGGGACCAGATCGCCGTGGATGCCCCACTGGAAGAAGCGTTTTTGCGTGCGCGCCAACAGGGCACTCCGCTGTTCGTGAATGACGTGGATGTGGGATCGGGCAATCGGGCGCCGCTGCAATGCGCTTTGCAAATTGCGCCGCTGCTTGGGCATCCGGGGTCAATGATCATGACCATGTCCCCACGCGAACTGGCGGGGCGGATGACGCGGGGCAACACGGTGAAATCTGCGGCGCAATCGGCGATTGGCATGGCTGAAATGCTGGCGCATGAAATCAAGAACCCGTTGGCGGGGATCACCGGGGCCGCTCAGCTTCTGAGCATGAATATTAGCCAACAAGACCTTGAGCTTACAGATCTTATCGTTGCTGAAAGCCGTCGGATCGTAAAGCTGTTAGAGCAGGTCGAGCAGTTTGGAAACCTGACCCAGCCAGATTTCAAACCGGTCAATATCCATGACGTTCTGGACCGTGCGCGGCGCTCGGCACTCTTGGGCTTTGGCGCGCATATGACAATCATCGAAGATTACGACCCCTCGTTGCCGCTGGCCTATGGTGACCCGGATCAACTTTTGCAGGTGGTGCTGAACCTGCTCAAAAATGCATCCGAGGCGTCCCCTAAAGGCGGGACAATCCGCCTGCGGACGTATTTCGAACATTCCTTCCGGCTGCGCCGCAGCGACGGTTCGGGGCATTCTTTGCCCCTGCAGATCGAAATCATCGACGACGGTCCAGGGCTGCCGGACAAGATCCGCAGCGACATTTTCGATCCGTTCGTGTCGGGCAGGGAAAACGGCACCGGTCTTGGGCTGGCGCTGGTCAGTAAAATCATCTCGGACCACGACGGCTGGATTTTGGCCGAGTCGGTTCCGGGACACACCGTATTCCGCCTGTCCCTCAGACGCGCGCCGCGCGCCGCGACCTGAGATGGACAACCGGGCAGAGATAGTAAGGAGAGCACCTGATGGATGGCACAGTTCTGGTCGCAGATGACGATCGCACAATCCGAACCGTACTGACCCAAGCCCTGACGCGGGCGGGGTGCAAGGTGCATGCGACATCCTCGCTGACCACTCTGATGCGCTGGGTCGGCGAGGGCAAAGGGGATGTTGTAATCTCTGACGTCGTCATGCCGGATGGCAACGGGCTCGAGATGTTGCCAAAAATCGCGCAGGACCGTCCGGGGCTGCCGGTCATCGTGATCTCGGCGCAGAACACGATCATGACCGCCATTCAGGCGGCTGAAGCGGACGCATATGACTATCTGCCCAAGCCTTTTGACCTGCCGGACCTGATGAAGCGGACCGCACGGGCCTTGGAGCAAAAGCAACGCGTGCAGGCGGATGCGGTCGTACCGGCCGAAGACCGTCCTGAGGAGCTGCCTCTGGTTGGGCGCACTCCGGGGATGCAGGCGCTGTATCGCCTTGTGGCACGCGTGATGAATACCGATCTTTCGGTCATGATTTCCGGTGAAAGTGGCACCGGCAAGTCATTGATAGCACGCGCTATTCATGATTTCTCGGACCGACGCACGCTGCCCTTCGTCACTGCGACTGCCGGTGATCTGCGTGACCTCGAAGGGCCCGCGCGCATTATGGCCAGGGTGCGGGGCGGTACTCTGTTGATTGATGAAATCGCTGATATCGAAGATGAGGTCCAGGCACGTATTGTCCGGATGATGGACACGCCCGGCGATCATCTTCCGCGTTTTATGGCGACCAGCCAATCGGATCTGACCGAAGCGATGGAAAGCGGGCGGGTGCGTCAGGATCTGTATTATCGACTGTGCGGCGCGACGATCCATGTGCCTGCGCTGCGCGAGCGGGTGGACGATATCACCCTGCTGGTTGATCACTTCCTTGCCCGCGAGGAACGGGAACATGGCACAAAGCGCTGGCTCAGCCCCGAGGCGGTAGAGCTGGTGCGTCGGTATTCCTGGCCCGGTAATGTGCGACAGCTGGAAAACGCGATTCGACGTTTAAGCCTGACCAGCCGGGCCGAAGAAATATCGAAAGCCGAGGTTGAGATGGTTTTGGGCAGTCAGCCCGAAGCGGAACCGATTCTTGGTGACGGCGAAAGGGAGAAACTCTCGGCCTCTGTGGCCCGTCATTTGCGTCGCTATTTCGATCTGCACGGCAATTTGTTGCCACCTCCGGGCCTGTATCAGCGCATCCTACGCGAGGTTGAGGGCCCCTTGATCGAGCAGGCACTGGACGCAACCGGCGGAAATCAGGCGAAATGTGCGGATTTGCTGGGGATCAACAGGAATACGCTGCGCAAAAAAATCACGGATCTCGATATTCAGGTGACACGCCGACGCAAACTGATGTAATATCGCCACACAAAGCGTGGCATCCGGGTACATGCCCGGCAACGACCACGAGATATGGCGGTACGCCGCGTAAGCGGCACATCAGGATGAGGGCAGACGGTGGCAACCCGAGCACAGAGCGGGCTGATCCTATCGATTGATCGGTGGCGGAAATCCCGAAAGCTGCGCAATTTTAGCACCTTGGGGCTGGTCCTTTTGGGGCCGCTTCTGGCGTTGGCCACGTATCTGGTCATCGGTCCGTTTGATTTGGGTTCGGCAGCGCCCACGCTGCGACTGATTCTGCTGGCGGATCTGGTCTATGTGCTGGTCGTTGCAGCACTTGTTTTGGGGCAGGTGTTCAGTCTGATCGCTGCGCGCCGGGCAAAATCTGCCGGGTCTCGTCTGCACCTGCGGCTGATCGGTGCGTTCACCTTGCTGGCTCTGGTGCCGACAGTGACCGTTGCAATCTTTGCCGGCCTTACAGTGAATATCGGGCTTGAAGGATGGTTTTCGGATCGGGTCCGTCAGGTTGTCGGATCATCCCTGTCCGCGGCCGAGGCCTATGAGCTCGAGCACCGCAGCGGCCTGACACAGGACGCTATCGTTCTTTCCCGTTTCCTCGACAATGCGCGAACACTGGACTTCTACATCTCGGACGCCGAACTGCGCGAGGTTCTGGCACAGGGACAATCGCAGATTCAGCGGGGCTTGCGCGAGGCCTATGTCATTGATGGCAGTGGAGAAATCAAATCCCGTGGCGACCGGTCTTACCTGTTCAACTATGAACCGCCGACACCGGAGCAGATGGTTGAAGCAACCGACAGCGGCCTTCTGATCATTGCCGATTGGCAAAACAACGAGTTCCGCGCGCTGGCGCCGTTGCAGGCCTATCTGGACCGGTATCTGTATGTTAGCCGCGAGGTGGATGGCGAACTGCTGAAATTGCTGGATGACACCAAGGAAACGGTTCAGTTCTACCAACAGCTTGAAAGTGAAAGGGGCCGGGTTCTTTTCGAGTTCGGGCTCCTGTACCTGGGCTTTGCGGTCATCCTGATCCTTGCCGCGATGTCGTTGGGGATGTGGTTCGCTGAACGCCTGTCGCGCCCGGTTGGCCGTCTGACTACAGCCGCACAAAGGGTCGGCGCCGGGGATCTGAGCGTTCAGGTCATCGAAGAGGCCAGCGATGACGAAATCGCCATGTTAGGTCGTTATTTCAATCAGATGACGCGGCAACTTAAAGGGCAGCGCGACACGTTATTGGAAAATACGCGTCAGATCGAACGCCGCCGCCGCTTGTTCGATTCGGTGCTTAGTTCGGTGACGTCTGGTGTGGTCGGCGTCGATTCGGATGGATGCGTCACATTCGTGAACCGTTCAGCCGAGCGTCTTCTGGATTGGTCGCGCGGTGAAGAACAATTAGCCATCGGCATCGCGGTCCCCGAATTCCTTCCCTTGTTCGAAAATCTGAAAGCCAGCGGTCAAGAAGCCGTGCAGGGTGAGGTTAAGGTCACGCGTAAGGGGCGGTTGGAAAATCTGCTGGTGCGCATGGCGATCCGGCGCGGCGAAGATGGAGGGCTGGAGGGCTACGTGGTGGCCTTCGATGACGTGACCGATCTGGTCAGTGCACAGCGCATGGCGGCCTGGGGCGATGTGGCCCGCCGTATTGCCCATGAGATCAAGAACCCGCTGACGCCCATCCAGCTCAGCGCGGAACGGATCAAGCGCAAATTCTCGCGCAAACTGGACGAAGAGGATTGTGACAGCCTTGTATCCATGACCGATGTGATCGTGCGGCAAACCAACGATCTGCGGCGGATCGTGGACGAATTCTCAAAATTCGCGCGGATGCCTGAACCCGATCGGCGTGAGGAAGACGTCGTCGGCTTGGTGCGCGAAGCTGTTCTGTTGCAGCAAGCCGGACAGCCGGATGTGCAGATCGACGCGACCCTACCGGACAAGCCCATCCTAGCGGATGTAGACGCGACGATGTTGAACCAAGCGCTGACGAATTTGATAAAGAACGCGGGCGAGGCCATTGAAACACTTAAGAAAAAAGACCCGCCAGAAAATTTGAAGCCACAGATCAAAGTGGACATTTCCAACGATGATGCGGGGACGGTCATTACAATAGCGGACAATGGCATAGGGCTGCCCGAAGATCGGGCGCGGTTGTTTGAACCCTATGTCACTACACGCGACGAGGGCACGGGTCTGGGCCTGCCCATAGTCAAGAAAATCATAGAAGAACATGGCGGAGCGCTGACCCTGGAAGACGCGCCCGTTTTTGACGGACAGGACCATTTCGGTGCGATGGCCGTGATCCGTTTGCCGGGGGGCAAAATTTCCCAGACTGCAGCGCCACAAAAGCAGGCAATTCATACTAACAAACTGAAAGCAGGCCAAAGATGAGCGACATTCTGATCGTAGATGACGAACGCGATATTCGCGAACTGGTGTCCGACATTCTGGAGGACGAAGGCTATTCAACCCGGCTGGCGGCAAACTCGGACGAGTGTATGTCGTCGATCAATTCCGAGCCACCGGGTCTGTTGATCCTTGATATCTGGCTGAAAGACAGCCGTATGGACGGGATCGATATCCTGAAGTCGGTTAAACGCGACAACCCTGACGTGCCGGTGGTGATTATTTCCGGTCACGGCAACATCGAAATTGCTGTGGCCGCCATCAAGCAGGGCGCTTATGATTTTATCGAAAAGCCGTTCAACATCGATCAGTTGATGGTCGTGATCCGCCGCGCCATGGAGACCTCGCGCTTGCGCCGCGAGAATGCCTCGCTCAAACGGCGTGAGGTCACCAACTCGGACATGATCGGCAAATCGGCCTCGTTCCGGGCGATGCAGAGCCAGTTGGACAAGGTCACCAAGTCGAACGGCCGTGTGATGTTGAGCGGGCCAGCCGGGTCGGGCAAAGAGATTGCCGCGCGTTACATCCACGCCCATTCCAACCGCGCAAACGCGCCATTCGTCACCGTTAACTGCGCAGGGATTGAGCCTGAACGCGTCGAAGAGGTGCTATTCGGGCGCGAGTCAACGGAACGCGGGATCGAATCCGGCTTGCTGGAAGAGGCCCACGGAGGCGTGATCTACTTTGACGAAGTGGCGGACATGCCTTTGGGTACGCAATCCAAGATTCTGCGGGTTCTGGTCGACCAGCAATTCCAGCGGGTAGGCGGGTCTGACAAGGTGCGTGTGGATCTCAGGGTCATCTCGTCGACAAATCGCGATCTGGATGCCGAAATCGAAGCCGACCGGTTCCGTGAAGAGCTGTATCACCGCCTGAACGTTGTGCCGATCGCCGTGCCTTCGATGGAGGACCGGCGCGAGGATATTCCGGTTCTGGCGCAGCATTTCATCGAAATGTGCAACGAATCCCAAGGCTTGCCAATTCGCGAGATCTCGGAAGAGGCGGTGGCATTGTTGCAGACCATGACTTGGCCGGGCAATGTGCGTCAGCTGAAGAACCTGATCGAGCGTGTCCTGATCCTGGGCGATGGAACGGGCCCGATTGAAGCCCGCGAATTGCCGACCGAAGAAGAGAAAACCGACGACTCGGGCCGCGTGGTATTGTCCGGTGCGCTGGCAACCCTGCCGCTTCGCGAAGCGCGCGAGGCGTTCGAGCGTGAGTACCTGCTGACCCAGATCAACCGCTTTGGCGGCAATATCAGCCGAACCGCCAGCTTTGTTGGCATGGAGCGCAGCGCGCTGCACCGTAAGCTGAAATCGCTTGGTGTTGTGACCTCGAACAAATCCGGGGCGCGGGTGGCGCAGATCGACGAACCGGAACCGGCGGAGTAATCCGCCGGGACATTACCCTGCCTGACCCGGGTTGATTATCTGAAATGAGCCGTCGTCGAACTTCACATAGCAGGATTGGGTTCCCAGCGGCGGCAGCTTCGTTGTGCGCGCAGGTGGAACCTGAGACTTTACGCTCTGTTTGCAGGGTGGCAAGCTGATCGGACGAAAGCCTTTTTTAGCCATGCATTGGGCCTCGACCTGATTGCGCAGACCGGCATTCACGTCGACCGTATAAACGCGCCCGGGTTCCCACCAACCAGGCGAGCGATAGCAGTGTCCCCGGTTGTCGCAATAAGTACGTCCCGGCCAGTATGTGGGCGGGCTTTGCCGCACCTGATTGGCGACGGGAACGTCATTCACTGCCTTGACCTGACATTGCGTGGTCTCGGACTGCGCGCGCGACACGCTTTCACCTTCGCGGTAATACAGCGAAAGTGGGCCGCTGCAAGCGGACAGGACAGTCAGCGGAATTAGTAAGTGAAGCACTGATTTCATAGGGTTATCTTGCCCCAGCTTTGTCTGAATGACAATTCAATTGACCGCTATAGGGGCATCTGTCATTCAAGGATTTCAGGCAGAAGGGCCAGAAACATGAAGGTCATCATATGCGGTGCCGGTCAGGTCGGCTGGCAGATCGCACGTCACTTGTCGGGCGAACTGAATGACGTAACGGTGGTGGACAACAATCCCGATCTGGTGCGCCGGGCGACGGAAACGCTGGATGTTCAGGGGATTGCCGGATTTGCCAGCTATCCTGACGTGCTGGAACGGGCAGGCGCGCGTGATGCCGATATGATCATCGCAGCGACCCATTCGGACGAGGTGAATATGGTCACCTGTCAGATGGCGCATTCGATCTTTTCCATCCAGCGCAAGATCGCGCGGTTGCGGGCGAAATCGTATTTGCAGGCGATCCATTCGGATCTGTTCCGTCGTGACCACTTGCCCATCGACGTCGTGATCAGCCCTGAACGCGAAGTCGCAGCCGCTGCCATGCGCCGCCTTTCGGCCCCGTCCGCCTTTGATACTGAGATGTTTATGGATGGACAGGCGCAGCTTCTGGGCATTCGCATCGACGAAGATTGCCCCATCGTGAACACACCCTTGCGGCAGCTCACGGACCTGTTTTCGACGCTCAGCTCAATCGTTGTCGGTGTTCGGCGCGATGGCACGCTGTTTGCGCCTGAATCCGAAGATCAGCTGTTTGTCGGCGACGAATGCTATGTCTTTACCAATGTCAAAGACGTGGATCGCACGATGGAGGTTTTCGGCAAGACCCACAAAAAGCAGGACCGCGTGGTAATTGTGGGCGGCGGAAATGTCGGGTTGGAAGTGGCCCGGACGTTGGAAGAGCGAGAAAGCCGGGTACGCGCCAAGGTGATCGAGCGTGATCGCCAAAGCGCTGAAATAGCGGCCGAAACACTGGAACGGACGATTGTCCTGAATGGCGACGGGCTGGATGCCGCCTTGTTGCGCGAGGCCGGGATCGAACGCGCCGACGCGATGCTGGCAGTCACCGATGACGACCGTGCCAACATGCTGGCTGCGGTGCGGGCCAAGGCCGAAGGTTGTGCCTTGGCAATTGCCTTGATCAATGATCCCAGCATGGTGGCCTTGATGGGGCCGCTGGGGATCGACGCTTACATTAACCCGCGTGCAACCACAGTCAGCTCGATCCTGCGCCATATTCGCCACGGTCGTGTGCGGCAGGTCTATTCTATCGGGGATGCCGAGGCAGAAGTGATCGAGGCCGAGGTGCTGTCGACTTCACCCATGGCAGGGCAGAAGCTGCGGGATATCGATTTTCCCGAAGGCGTTCTGGTAGGTGCCGTCCGAAAAGGCGATGAGCTTTTGCGCCCGACCGGCAGCCTGCGGATCGATGAAAAGGACGTGGTGGCAATCTTTGCGATGGCTAAGGACGTGCCCGAGGTCGAGCGCCTGATGCAGGTTTCAATCGATTTCTTCTGATGGCGCGCGCTCGGAGACAACAGATCACTTTGATACAGCGGCTGCCGCTGTTTCTGTTGATCTCGGGAATCGCTGCGTTGTCGATGTGGATTCCAGCGATTTACGCGCTGGCCTTGGATGATCACGACACGTCGCGATCCTTTTTCTACTCCGGCCTTCTGGGACTGTTCGTGGTATCAACGATCGCTGTGGCAGCATCAAACCGGGTGCCGCGACGTGGGACGCTGGGGCAACTGGCCGTGTTGCTGGGGTGTTTTACCGTCCTGCCGCTGTTTCTGGCGATTCCGCTGCATGATGCCTTGGGCACCACCACCTTTTTGAATGCGTATTTTGATATGGTCAGTGCTGTGACCACCACCGGTGCAGATCTGTTTCCAGACCCGGATCGCCTGACCGCACCGCTGCACCTGTGGCGTGCTTTGGTCGGCTGGATGGGTGGCTTGCTAATGTGGATTGCTGCGGCTGCAATTCTGGCGCCCTTGTCGCTGGGTGGGTTCGAGATTACAGCGCGCGGCCAGCCCGGTCGCCCGGTGTCGGGCGTTGCACAAAGCGAAGAGGTCGACCCCCGCGGCCGTCTGATCCGTGTGACCCGGACTTTGACACCAGTCTATACCGGTCTGACCGCAACCATATGGATCCTGCTGCTGATCGCCGGAGAAAACGGCCTGACTGCCGTGTGTCACGCCATGTCAACCATGGCCACGTCGGGGATATCTCCGGTCGGCGGGCTGGAGGGGGCGCAGGCCGGAATAACGGGCGAGGCGATCCTGTTTCTGTTCCTGTTCTTCGCCTTGTCGCGGCTGACTTTTTCGACCGATACGGCAACCACAGGCTATTCCCGGCTGGACCAAGACCCCGAATTCCGGATTGGGCTGATGATTGTGGGTGTCGTCGCGGCACTGTTGTTCGCGCGCGTCTGGGCCGGCGTTCTGGAAATCGGCAATCAGTTGGAACCGCTTCAGGCACTTAGCGTGATCTGGGGCATGATCTTTACGGCGTTGTCCTTCCTGACCACAGCCGGATTCGAAAGCGCAAACTGGAACGATGCGCAGCAATTGTCCGGTCTTGGCACGCCAGGGCTGATCCTGATGGGTCTCGCCCTGATCGGAGGGGGGGTGGCCACAACGGCGGGTGGGGTCAAACTGTTGCGGGTCTTTGCCCTGTACCTCAATGGCGCGCGCGAGATTGATCGGTTGATCTATCCCTCATCCGTTAGTGGCATTGGCGGCGGTAACCGTCGCATTCAAAGCGACGGAGCCTTTATTGCGTGGATATTCCTGATGATGTTCGCCTTGACCGCAGCACTGTTCAATCTGCTGCTGGCCGCGATGGGGTCGGGGTTTGAACAGGCGATGGTCCTCAGCGTCGCGGCGCTCAGCACCACCGGGCCGTTGATTGAACTGGCCACCGATGTTCCCATCCGTCTGGTCGATTTGCCCTGGGGCGCAAAGCTGACCATGTGTGCGGCGATGGTGATCGGACGGTTGGAAACATTGGCGATCATTGCGCTGATTACGCCAACCCTCTGGCGAGACTAAGAATCCTCACCTTTGCCGACACCTTATTTTTCATCTGGAATATCGGTTAACGACACTCCATACTCTGCCAGAGGGAGCGCGTTGGTCCGCAGCGCGTAGCAAGAACAATGGCGAGATTATAATAATATGGCTTCGGACAGACAGAATCTGCAGGACGCGTTCCTGAATAATGTACGGAAAGCAAAGGTCCCGGTCACAATTTTCCTGATCAACGGTGTGAAATTGCAGGGTGTCATCACCTGGTTCGACAATTTCTGCGTATTGTTGCGCCGCGACGGACAGTCGCAGCTGGTCTACAAACACGCAATTTCAACGATCATGCCGTCGCAGCCGATCAACCTGTATGAGGGCGAAGACGCCTCTTGATGGAACACGACAGGACGCGCACCCGGGCTTGGGTGCTGCATCCGGAAATCAAATCAGATGAACAGCGCCGTGTCCCTGGACCGGCGCTGGAAGAGGCGGTGGCGCTGGCTGCCGCTTTGCCCGATCTGGATGTGATCGGGTCCGATATTGTGCGTCTGCCACGTGCCCAGCCGGGGCTGTTGTTCGGGACTGGCAAGATCGAGGAGCTGGGCGAACGGTTTCATGACGCCGAGGTCGAGCTGGTTCTGATCGATGGTCCCGTGACCCCAGTTCAGCAGCGCAATCTGGAAAAGGCTTGGAAAGTTAAAATCCTCGATAGGACCGGGTTGATTTTGGAGATTTTCAGCGACCGCGCTCGTACCCGTGAAGGTGTGCTGCAGGTCGAGATGGCCGCGCTCAGCTATCAGCGTACGCGTCTGGTTCGCGCCTGGACCCACCTTGAACGTCAGCGGGGTGGATTGGGGTTTGTCGGTGGTCCCGGTGAAACCCAGATCGAGGCTGACCGAAGGGCCATCGACGATCAGCTTGTGCGCCTGCGCCGTCAATTGCAGAAGGTGATCAAGACCCGGACCTTGCACCGAGCTGCTCGGGCCAAGGTGCCATATCCGATTGTTGCGTTGGTGGGCTATACGAACGCTGGTAAATCAACTTTGTTCAATCGCCTCACCGGGGCCGAGGTAATGGCAAAGGACATGCTGTTTGCCACGCTGGATCCGACCATGCGGCGGGTTGAACTGCCCGATGGTCCCGAGGTGATTCTGTCGGACACGGTGGGGTTCATTTCTAACTTGCCGACCGAACTGGTCGCGGCCTTCCGCGCCACACTTGAAGAGGTTTTGGGCGCAGATATCGTCGTGCATGTGCGCGACATCAGCCATGAAGACACCGAGGCGCAAGCCCGGGATGTCGAAACCATTTTGACCTCGTTGGGCGTTGATGATGAACGGCCCCGGCTTGAGGTCTGGAACAAAATCGACCTGTTGAACGAAGATGAGCGCGAGGCCACGTTTGCCCGGGCCGACCGCGACCCGTCGATCTTTGCCATTTCCGCCGTGACGGGCGAAGGCATCGAACCATTGCTGGCCGAGATCGCGGTTAATTTGCAAGGGGTTCGGCACGAGACAGTTCTGACGCTGGCGTTTGCCGAAGGCAACAAGCGTGCGTGGCTGTTCCGTCAGGATGTCGTTCAATCCGAAGAGCAGACGGATGACGGATTTCAGATCACCGTATTGTGGACCGACAAGCAAGCGGCGCAGTTCGCCGCGCTTTGATCGACAAGCGAGGTCACGATGGCAAAAGTTAAGGTGGTTCTGCGTGGTCATATTTCGGTGCCTGCCGACCGTGTCACACAGGTGCGGGAGGCGTTGCCGGACCACATCGCCCTGACTCGGGCCGAACCGGGTTGCATCACATTCGACGTTAAAGAAAACGCGGATATTCCCGGTCGGTTCAACGTACACGAAATTTTTGAAAACCAAGCGGCCTTTGACGCCCATCAAGCGCGAACCAAAGCCTCGACCTGGTTCAAGGTGACAGAAGGCATTCCGCGCGACTACCAGATCACGCGCGTTTAGGCGGGGCGTCCGCTACTGCCCGTCTATCTGGCGCTGATAGTCGTCAGCATCGAACCAACCCAGCGACGTTTGCACCTTGTTGTCAGCGGTCAATTCCCATTCTTCCCAACCACGCGTGACGACGTGGTTGCCGGTCTCTGAGTGATGGCCTTCCAGCGTCCAGACAAAAATCGCGTGTGATCCGGCCCAACGCAGCATGTCGCAGCGCACTTCCAGATCCGGGAAGTCGGCGTAGAATCCGCGCGCCATGTCTGCGACGGCGGCACGGCCGACAATTGGTTCACCCCGGTTGATCGTGATCTGCCCGTCGGGTGCAAAAAAGCTGGCAACTGCATTTGGGTCGCCCGAGCTCCACGCGATTGCGTAATCGCGTGCGAGATTGTTCAACATATCCCGAAAACTGGCCATCTGTACCCCCAAGGTCCCGAATTGTCGGCTTGCAGATCGTAGGCGAAAACACCTGCGCGCGTCCACGGCAGCTTGCAAAAAGGGCAAGGTCCTGCCGAAGCAGTGAAATCAGCGCGGGGTCAGGTTGGTTACGCCGACCGCTGCCGCGCGGGCCAGATCCATGTCCAGTGACATGGGGATATACTCACCTCGCCGCCAAAGCTGGGCCTGATCGTCGTAGTAGCGCGACAGGAAATGCCCCGACTGACCCGTTGCCGTGATAAAGACCGAGCTGTTGGGATCGGCAAAATCATAGACACCGCGATATCCCGCACCGTGGACGTTTTGGAAAGGGTTGGGCCCTTCGCCCGATGTCCGCCCGCGCAGCAGGGTGTTGTCGCCGCCGCTGGTGGATTGGCGAATGTTGACGAAGAACCGCAGAACGGGAACCGTGCCCAGAACCGGGTGGTCATGCGTGGCCTGATGGGCGTCTCCCCAGCGCAGGGATTCCAGCGAACCACCGTATTTCTCGCTGATCCAGATCAGCGCATCGTCCAGCGCCAGCCGTGCCATGTCGGTGCAGGTTTCCACGGGTGCGCTCTGGCGCACGTCGCACCAGACCGACGCGCCGTCGATATCGCGGTACACCCGTTCGATGAACAGCGGCTCAACATGTTTGTATTCGGCCGCCAGCGGCCCCAGCTCGTCCGAGATCAGCCGGATCTGCAGCGCGCGCAACCATGCGGCATAGATCAGCGGTTCAGGCAGGTGCTCGTTCATCTCACCGTTCCACTCGGCCAGCAGGGCCAGCGCGACCTGACGCTGGCGTTCCGGTGTACCCTCGGGCGCAGAGGCTCCGGTAAACCAAAGATCGGCGCCGATTAGCGGCAGAAGCGAACGGGCGGTAAAGCTGACGGTATCAAGTTGCGCTTCGATAAAGCTGTCGCGGGTGTGAACCTCGCGCGATTGCATCAGGCGTTCCCAACGGTGCACCCTTTGGGTGTCACCCCATTCGTATGAGACGTGGTTGGGAAAGGGGCGGTCGATGATCTTGTTGTTTGTATTGCCCAGAATCCCGCCTGCTGGAGTCACGAATTCGGGGTTGTTTGCATAAGGCAAGCGGCCTTGCCACAGGTTCTCGGCCAACCAACCGGGCGTTGGGATACGGCCGCGGCTTTGGTTGCGAAGATCTCGGTTAGGCATTGCGCCGATCAGCTTCATGCCGATCGTGTCCTTGTCGACCAGCGACAGATTTTGCGACGGCGCAATGAACAGCTCGGCCACATCGATGGCTTCCCGCACACTGTCCGAATTCATTAAAGCCATCGAAGCCGTCATCGACGTGTCGCGCGGGCTAAGTGCGGTCCAGGCCAATGAGGCAACGTGCCCGGGCGGGGTGATCGTTTCCAGATCGTAATGGCTGCCGGGCAAGACGGGTCCGTTCTCGGTCCAGCGCAGGGTCAGGGTGATGGGGGCTTCGTCCTTGATCTCGATGATCGAGGGGCGCGAGCGGAACTGTTTATAACCTTCGGGCGACAGGTATTCTTCTGAGTTTTCAGGGTTCAGCTGTTCGATGTGAACATCCTGATCGTCCAGGTAAGACGACGTCAGACCCCAGCCTAGCCGGTCACTGCGGCCCGTCATGATCGCTGGAACGCCCGGAATGGTCGCACCGATGACACCGCCTTTGGCCAGCTCAAGCCTTGCCAGGTACCAAATGCCGGGTGCGGTCAGGCCCAGATGGGGGTCGTTGGCCAGCAGGGTGCCCCCGATCGCGGAACGCGAAGGCGCAGCCGACCACGCGTTCGACGCCCCGGCCAAGCCGCGTTTAGGGAATGGTGACAGAGGCGAGTCTGGCATCGGGGTGCCTTCGGCATAGCGCGGCAGTTCTGGGAACAAAGACGCATATTCCGGCAGCGCCGCGATACCCGCGCCCGGTACGTCTGGCAGGATATCGACAAGCCGCTGAGGATCGTTCAGCATCAGGGATGTGCGGGCGCGCAGGACCTCATCTTTCAAATGGCCAGACAGTTGCAGGCTCATCAGTTTGATGATCGCAATGCTGTCGCCGGGCTGCCACGGCGATACAGATGCGTTGAACAGAAACATCTCGGGCGCGCCGCGTCCCAATGCGTTCTCATTGATCTCATCCAGCCGGGCATTGACGCCTGCAGAATAAGCGCGCAGCGCAGCTTTGGTGTAATCGTCCTGCACCTCGACCGAGCGGTGGGCCAGACTGTAAAGGTCAAAACGGCGCAAGAGCTTGTCGATGGTGACTGTGCGCTTGCCAAACACTTCGGATAAACGGCCCTGTGCAGTGCGTCGCATCACGGTCATCTGCCACAGGCGATCCTGCGCATGGGCATAGCCCAAGCCAAAGAACACGTCCGGGTCGCTTTCGGCTAAAATATGCGGAACATTGGCGGTGTCACGCACGATCTCGACCGGCGCACGCAGCCCGCTGACTTCGACGGTCTGGTCATAATCCGGCAGGGACTGGCTGGCCAGGAAGTAGACAAGACCCACAGCCGCAACGGCCAACAGGATCAGGCCCGTAGCAATCCGAACCAGCCAGCGAAAGACAAGACCCATGAACGCCCCATATCACCATAAGAAATTATTGGCTGAACCCTACTGGAAGGACCGGGCAACCGAAAGAGGAACGCCGCGCGAACGTTGAGTTAACATGTTGAGATGAAAAACCCCGCCACATGGTTTTGAACATGTGGCGGGGTCCGTGGCAAAGGGGGGGTGGTATTCGGTATCAGGGGATAATGCGCGTGTACTTGGTGCCTTCGACGGTCGCGCCGAATTTCAAACCGGCCTGTCCGAAAACGGCGGCAAGTACCGGTTTGCGCAATTGGGTTGTGTCGGTTGAGAGCGAGTCGCCGGTGGCATCGACGACGTAGCCGATATCCGCACCTGCGGTCCAACCGCTGGAACGGCGGAAGTCATCTAGGGCGTCCTGCGTCATAAAGAACAGGACATGCGCATATTGTTGCGCGCCGATCTGCAGACCAGCACTGCCGGATAGGGCCGAGTAATAGTCTACCGTTGCGCCGTTGATGCGCAGCGCGCCCTGGCCATAGGCACCGCCAAAGATGAAACCGGCCTCGGTGATCAACGGCATCACCAGCATGCCGTCGGCTTTTTCGGCGATCTCGACGGTGTTGGGGTACTTGCTGAACATTTCGTTCAGCGTCACGTTCACACGGGCGTCGATTTGGGCCGCATTGGAATTGCCTACACCGTTTCCGCATGCAGCGGTCAGTGTGAGCCCGGCCATGCCAAGCGCAAAGCCACGACGGTTTAGTCGGGGAGAGTTGGAACTGCTCATGTTTTTTTCTCTGTATAAACTGCCTGAAGTGTCGGGTGTTCCCGATCTTGTGTGCAAGAATACGCCGATTGCGCCTGTGTGTCACGGGAAAGCTGGCTCAACAGCGTTCACAATCGGCGAAAAATCGCGACCGCCCGGGGTTTTAGCCTTGAAGAATGCGTGCAACCTGCGGTGCAAAGTAGGTCAGGATTCCGTCGCAACCCGCACGTTTGAAGGCCAGCAGGCTTTCCAGCATGACCTTCTCACCATCAATCCAGCCGTTCTGCGCAGCTGCCTGTATCATCGCGTATTCACCGGACACCTGATAGGCATAGGTTGGCGCGCCAAACGTGTCTTTCACGCGGCGACAGATATCCAGATAGGGCATGCCTGGTTTGATCATCACCATGTCTGCGCCTTCTGTCAGGTCACGTTCGATCAGGCGCAGGGCCTCGTTCGAATTGGCCGGGTCCATCTGGTAGGTCTTCTTGTCTCCGGTCAGCGCACCGGACGCGCCCACTGCATCGCGGAAGGGGCCGTAGAATGCGCTGGCATATTTAGCGGCATAGCTGAGGATCATCACGTTGTGGTGCCCGGCGCCCTCAAGCGCGCGGCGCATTGCGCCGATGCGGCCATCCATCATGTCTGAAGGTCCAATGATGTCGGCCCCGGCCTCAGCCTGCGCAAGTGTCATTTTGACCAGCGCCTCGACGGTCTGATCATTCACGATCTCGCCATCAACGACATAGCCGTCATGGCCATTGATGTTATATGGATCCAGCGCCACGTCGGTCATCACGGCGATATCGGGGGCCGCAGATTTGATCGCCCGAATGGCCCGGTTGGACAGATTGTCTGGGTTCCACGCCTCGGCGCAATCTTCGGTTTTCAGGCTGGGATCAGTATAGGGAAAGATGCAGATCGCCGGGATGTCCATAGCCTGTGCCTCGACTGCGGCTTTGGCAATCAGATCGACCGAGCGCCGCACAACGCCGGGCATTGAAGGAACGGGTTCTTCAATGCCTTCGCCATCGCGCACAAAAACCGGCCAGATCAGATCGTCTGTCGTCAGCGCGTTTTCCCGCACCAACCCACGAATGGCGTTGGATTGGCGCGCCCGGCGAAATCGCGTAAGGGGGCAGGGTGCGATGGTCGGTTTCATGTCGCGCTCTCCTTGAATAATCGTGCATTGGGTGGCATGAATTCCCGATGGTCTCAAGGGTAACATTGGACTCGCCTGCGCGAAGAACGCCCCAAGGACAATGAACAAAGGGCTGATGCGTGGATTTGCACTCTTCGATTTTCGAACTCATCGACATGCGCAGCTTTTCGAATCTGTGGTACTGGATTGTGTTGGCGGTGCTCTGGTCGTCGGCCAGTCACTGGGCGATGGGGGTTCCCTACGATCTGCTTGTGCGTGCCCGTCGTGTTGGCGGACAGTCCGAGCAGGACCTGCTGGATATCGTTCGGATCAACGGCAACAGGCTGCTTTACATCGTTGATATGTCAGGTCTCGTTGTACTGGCCTTGAGTTGTTTCTTTTTTACCGGGCTTGCGATGCTGGGTTTCTATTATGGCGTTGAATTTGCACAGGCCGTGTTTTTGTTGCTGTTCCCGGTGAGTTTAGTAATGCTGATCAACATTCGCGCCGCGCGCAAGTTGCAAGGCATCGAGCCGGTGCTTGGAAGCGTGTCCAAGATCCTTGTGCGCTGCAGGATTTACACCCAGATCATCGGCATGATCTCAATTGTCATCACGTCACTTTGGGGTATGTACCAGAACGTCTCGATCGGCGTTCTCGGGGGATGAAAATCAGAAAGGCAAGGCGATGACAGCTCCGAACCATGTGACGGTTGGCGGCGCTCCCGAAGGGTTTGACGCACAGCTTGTTCTGAATGAGATCACGCGCGTTGGCGGGCCGGTCTGCCACGTCGCGCGTGACGATAAACGGATGGAGGCGATGCGGGCCGCACTGGCTTTCTTCGCCCCCGATATGCCGGTCTTTGTGTTTCCGGGGTGGGATTGTCTGCCATATGACCGGGTGTCGCCCAACGCCGACATAGCAGCGGCGCGTGTGGCGACTTTGGCGGCACTGGTGCATCAGATGCCGGATCGGTTTGTCCTGCTGACCACGCTGAACGCGGCAACCCAGCGCGTGCCTGCGCGGGATGTGCTGCGCGAGGCTGCTTTTACCGCCCGCGTGAACCATCGCGTCGACGAAACGGCGCTGCGGAACTTCCTTGTACGCATGGGGTTCACGCAAAGTCCGACAGTGATGGAGCCGGGCGACTATGCCGTTCGCGGCGGTATCATCGACATTTTCCCACCGGGCGAATCCGGTCCCGTACGTCTGGATCTGTTCGGAGACGTGCTGGACGGCGCGCGCCGGTTCGATCCGGTTTCGCAACGCACGACCGAAAAGCTGGATGTTGTCGAATTGGCTCCGGTTTCCGAGGTCATTCTGGATGACGCCGCCATCACGCGGTTCCGCCAAAACTATCGCATCGAATTTGGCGCGGCGGGTACCGATGATCCGCTGTATGAGGCGATCAGCGCGGGCCGCAAGCATCAGGGCATCGAACACTGGCTGCCGTTCTTCCACGAAAAGCTGGAAACCCTTTTTGATTATCTGCCGGATGCGACGATCACTGTGGATGATCAGGTGACACCCACGCGGCTTGCCCGCTGGGATACAATAGCCGATCAGTATGAAACGCGGCGTCTGGCGCTGGAAAATCGTTCGCGCATGGATACGGTGTATAAGCCTACACCGCCCGGATTGCTCTATCTGGACGATGCCGCGTGGGAGCAGGCGGTCGGGGACCGGCGGGTGATGCAGTTCAGCCCGCTGCCTCAGGCCAGCGGTCCCGGTGTGATCGATGCAGGCGGGCGGATTGGCCGCAATTTCGCACCAGAGCGGCAGCAGGAAAACATCAGCCTGTTTGGTGCTTTGGCAAGCCATATCACCGACAAGATGGCCAAGGGGCCCGTCTTGATTGCGTCGTATTCTGAAGGGGCGCGAGAGCGTCTAACAGGCTTGATCGAGGATGAAGGCCTGGCCGAAGCCGTCCCTGTCACCGATGGCACCCGGATTGGCAAACGCGGATTGCATCTGGCTGTCTGGGCGCTTGAGCACGGGTTTGAAACGCCCGGTCTGACCGTGATCGCCGAGCAGGACGTGCTAGGTGACCGCCTCATCCGTCAGCCCAAGAAGCGCCGCAAGGCCGAGAACTTCCTGACCGAAACCCAATCGCTTAGCCCGGGCGATCTGGTGGTGCATGTCGACCACGGGATCGGGCGATACATAGGGATGGAAGTGGTCACGGCGGCCGGTGCTGCGCATGAATGCCTGCTGCTGGAATATGCCGAACAGTCCAAGCTGTATCTGCCGGTTGAGAACATCGAGCTGCTGTCGAAATACGGCCATGACGAAGGTCTGCTGGACCGCTTGGGTGGAGGTGCGTGGCAGGCTAAGAAAGCCAAGCTGAAAGAACGCATCCGCGAGATGGCGGACAAGCTGATCCGTATCGCCGCGGAACGCGCTTTGCGCAAAGCTCCGGTCATGGATCCGCCGCCCCACGCGTGGGAGGAGTTCAGCGCGCGCTTTCCATATCAGGAAACCGATGATCAGTTGCGCGCGATTTCCGAGGTGATGGAGGACATGCATTCCGGCGCGCCGATGGATCGGTTGATCTGTGGTGACGTGGGCTTTGGCAAAACCGAGGTTGCCATGCGCGCGGCCTTTGTCGCCGCGATGTCCGGTGTTCAGGTGGCCGTGATCGCACCGACCACCTTGCTGGCCCGTCAGCATGCAGCCAGCTTCAAGGAACGGTTCCGGGGCTTTCCGTTGGAGGTGCGGCAGCTGTCGCGGTTTGTGTCCGCGAAAGATGCACAGCAGACCCGTGATGGTATGGCGCGCGGGACCGTCGACATCGTGATCGGCACCCATGCGTTGCTGGCCAAGGGTATCCGGTTCAACAATCTGGGCCTGTTGATCATCGACGAAGAGCAGCATTTTGGCGTCGGTCACAAGGAACGACTTAAGCAGCTGCGCAGCGACATTCACGTTCTGACCCTGACCGCCACACCGATCCCTCGGACACTGCAACTGTCACTGACAGGGGTGCGCGATCTGTCGATCATCGGCACACCGCCGATCGATCGTCTGGCCATTCGTACCTATGTTAGCGAATTCGACGCGGTCACTGTCCGCGAGGCGCTGCTGCGCGAACACTATCGTGGCGGGCAGAGCTTTTACGTTGTTCCCCGTATCTCCGACCTGCCAGAGATCGAAGAGTTCTTGAAAGAACAGCTGCCCGAGCTGACTTATATGGTGGCACATGGGCAAATGGCGGCGGGTGAACTCGACGACCGCATGAACGCCTTCTACGACGGTAAATACGACGTGTTGTTGGCAACGACGATTGTCGAAAGTGGGCTGGATATTCCCACCGCGAACACGATGGTCGTGCACCGGGCGGATATGTTCGGGCTGGCGCAGCTCTATCAGATCCGTGGTCGGGTAGGGCGGTCTAAAACCCGTGCCTATGCGTACCTGACCACCAAGCCGCGTCAGAAACTGACGGCGACAGCCGAAAAGCGCCTGCGGGTTCTGGGCTCGCTGGATACTCTGGGGGCCGGGTTCACGCTGGCATCGCAGGATCTGGACATTCGTGGTGCGGGCAACTTGCTGGGCGAGGAACAATCTGGCCAGATGCGCGATGTCGGCTATGAGCTGTATCAATCGATGCTGGAAGAGGCGATTGCCAAGATCAAAGCCGGTGAGATGGAAGGCCTGTCGGAAGCCGACGACCAATGGGCGCCACAGATTAACCTGGGCGTGCCGGTTCTGATCCCCGAAGATTACGTGCCCGATCTGGATGTGCGTCTGGGGCTTTATCGTCGCCTGTCATCGCTTTCGACCAAGGTCGAGCTGGAAGGTTTTGCCGCAGAACTGATTGACCGGTTCGGAACGCTACCGAAAGAGGTGAACACCCTGATGTTGGTCGTGCGTATCAAAGCGATGTGCAAGCGGGCAGGGATCGCCAAGCTGGATGGCGGGCCGAAAGGCGCGACAATCCAGTTCCACAACGACAAGTTCGCCTCGCCAGAGGGTTTGGTCGAGTTCATTCAGAACCAGCGCGGTTTGGCCAAGGTCAAGGACAACAAGATCGTCGTCAGACGCGATTGGAAGAAGGACAGCGACAAGATCAAAGGCGCATTCGCCATCGCCCGCGATCTGGCGGAAAAGGTCATGGCAGCGAAGAAGAAAAAGGCGAAAGCCTAGTCTCCGCTGACGAAAGTGCACAATTGCCATTCGCCCGCGTCGGATTTTACGAATGCGGCACGGTGGCCAGTCATGGGCCAGAGAAAGTCGCCGTGCATGAATCCCCGCGTGCCGTCGGTCAGCATCACCGGTTGATAGTCGGCACCGTCGCGATAGTTCGGGACGATGACGATCTCGTAACTGATGAGGCTCAGCGCTGGGGAGCCTGGTTCGGCAGCTTGCCGAAGGGTCACGTCCTCACCGGTCACAAAGTAGGCCACGTAAGGGTCCAATGAGGCAGGCAAAGTGATCTGCCATTGATGCGGCACCCAAAACTCGCCCTCGTCGTCGAAATAGCCCGGTTGGGACAGGGTGGTTTCCAGATCGCTCCAATAGGATTGGCGGATCTGATCTTCTTGAGAGTCGCTGGTTTCCGGGGCGAGGTACTCAAGAAATTCCCCGGGCCCGCCATTTCCGCCATGGCTGAGGTAGATGTCCGAGCAAGCGGCTGCGATCACGGTCTCGGTATCCCGTTCGGCCACGCTCGCCAACAAACTCTCCCGAAAGGCCACGAGGGTAGGATCGCGGTCTGCTTCATCGACCGGCGGAAAAGACTGGCGGTCAGCCAGGGCTGGGCCGCAAATCAACAAAGACAATAGCAGTGCACGGGTCATTCTGCGGCCTTCATTGCTGCCTGCGCGCAAAAACACGAGGCCCCGACGGCCCGGTCAGCGCGGGCAAGCGCCAGATCAAGACGTTGTTTGATCAATTTGATCTCAACTGTCTCACCGCGTGCTTTCAGACAATCATGCAGGCCCTTCAAACTCCAGACATTGTCGGGGTGGATTGAGGCGCGGCTCAGAGTGCCGCCAAGCCCTAGATCTTCGCGATACACTGCTTCGGCCTCGGGCACGTGGCCCTGTTCGTACAACAACGCACCAAGCGCGTGGCGCGCGGGTTGCATCCAACCCCAAGGCTCGTCGTAGGGCAGCGTGTCGTCCAATTTGACCGAGCGCCTAAGATGCGCGAATGCGGCGTCATAGTTGCTTTTGCGATACTCAATCTCTCCGCGCAGCATTTCGCGGGCGATGTCCAGCAAGTCGATCACGCGGTTATTGTGCAGCAGCCGGGTTTCCGGAACCCGATCCTTAGCGGCAAGGAACAGTTGCTCTTCGGCCTCTGCTTCGGCCACCTGACCTGTGGCCGCATAGGCGATTGCACGTGCGTAATGGGTGGTTGCGGTGACAGTACGGTAGAGGTCCTGATCCTTGGGCAAGGGCAGGGCCTTTGCTTCTTCCCATCGGCCAAACCGGATCAGGATATGCGGCCCCATCGACATGTAGCTTTCGAAAAAATCCGCCATGGGCGGGCTTTCGGTGCGCAGCATCTCTTCGGGGGTGGTGTCCCAGATGCCCTGATTGGCACGCAGGGCGGGTTCCATCTGACCCAGAAACAGCGCGCCGTAGATAGCAAAGTGATAGTCGTGCTGGCGATAGCCTGTGTAGATGTTGAACGCACCTTCGCGCTCATAATACTTCAGATCGGCCTCGGTCGCCTTTTCGTTCCAATGGACGACGTTCTGATAATGCCCGCACAGGACATCGATATGGGTGGGCATGTGCACCAGGTGCCCTGCATCTGGAACCAGTGTGCGCAGGACATCCCCAGCCTTCAGCGCCTTTTCTGGTGTCGGCGACATCTCCATCAGATGAACATAGAGGTGCAGCAAGCCCGGGTGCGACATGGCTGCCGGGTCGCCTGCTATTACGTCTTCCAGGGTTTTTTGCGCCTCCAACGTGGCTGCGCCTTCAGCGGGCTCACCGGTTCTCAAGTTCCACATCTGCCAAGGAGTCAGGTTGAGCAACGCCTCGACATAAATAGTGCGCAGATCAAGGTAGTCCGACTGCTCTGCAAAGGCCACGCGCATCGCATCGGCGAAGTCATGGTCCCAGGTGTGCATGTCGTCGACGGGATCGCGTTGAGGATACCGCGCGGGCAGGGCGTGGATCAGGGCCTGTTCAACCGATGTGCAGCTATCGACCAGAGCCATGGCTTTCTGCGTGGCATCAAAGGCAAGCGCCAGCGCTTTTCGCTGCCCACGGTCATCCAACAGGTTCCATGGCAGGTTGTAGTTTGGCCCTGCCGCATAGGCCACGCCCCAGTGGGCCATCGCGCAGTCGGGGTCAAACTCAAGCGCGCGCTGAAAACACACAACCGCTTCGTCGTGGTTATAGCCGTAGGTCCAATTCAGCCCTCGGTCGAACCAAAGCTGTGCGTCTGCTGAGGCCGTCGTTATCGGACAGGAATATGCGCCAAGATCGTAGTAGTCGCTCACTGAAAAACTCCACTCATATTGAGCAGATGTTAGCCTGATTCACCGTTCCTGCACAGATCAGGCTGGAAGCCTGTTTTCGATCCGCCCCATATGCAGCATCAGGCCGAAGCCCGCGGCGCTCATGGCCAGGATGCCAACAGCCAGCGGGGTGATAGACCCGTCGAACATCTGCCCGATAGGCGCCGCAATCGCGGCAGCAAACACGGTCGAGATCGCTCCGATCACCGAGGCCGCCATGCCCGCGATATGACCCATTGGCTCCATCGCGATGGCGTTCAGGTTGCCCATAGTCATGCCTGCCATAAAGAAAACCGCCGTTTGCCAGCTTACAAAAACGGCGAAGGACAGCGTGGGCGAAAGGTCTGCGGCATTCAGGGCGATGACGGCTGTGGTAAAGAGGACCTGCGCGCCTAACGCCCATGTCACGATCCGGCGCATGCCCAATTTAATAACGAGTGCCGCGTTTAACAGGCTGGCTGAGCCCGCCATCAACGCCACGAACCCGAACCAGAACGGAAAACTGTCGGCACTGTCGTGGATGACATCGTAGACCGGTTGAACCATCGTCAACATGGTGAACAACATGCCCAGACACAGTGTCTGAACCAAGATCGACAGTCGGACAGTTGGATGTGTGAACATCTGGCGTGCGGCGTCCAGTATAAGGGGCAGGCGCAGCGGGCGACGGTTCTCGACCGACAAGGGTTCCGGAAGGCGCAGGCCCATCCAGACGATGGTGATCAGTGAGAACAGGATGAATGAAGCAAAGATACCCCGCCACCCGGTCAGTGCGATCACGCCGGCACCAAGCATTGGCGCAATCGCCGGGACCAAGGTGAAGATCATCATCGCAATCGATACAATCCGCGCCATCTCGCGACCCGAATACAGGTCGCGAATAATTGCCATGGCCACCACGCGCGGGGCCGCACATCCGATCCCCTGGAAGATACGGGCGACCAATAGCATTTCGAGTGATGAACTGGCCCAGGCAGCCGCCGCTGCGATGATATACAGTGCCGATCCGACATAGATCACTGGCTTGCGGCCAAAGGCGTCGGACAGCGGACCGGTGAAAAATGTGCCAATCCCCATGCCCAACACAAACGAGGTCAGGATCAACTGGGCTTTGTTGACGTCGTCGGGGCTGAGTTGCGCGCCGATATTTGGCAGCGCCGGCAACATGGAGTCGATCGAAAACGCGATCGTCGCAAACATCATTGCGACAAGTGCTACGAACTCACCCCGTGACATGCGATTGGCCATAACGCCCTCCTGATCTGTTCGCGCTATCACGGCAAATCAGTTGACGCTAGGTGTCAAATTGCACAGAGGTCTGTGCTAATTTGCAGGGGAAGCCTCAAGTTGAGACATGATTTCAGCAATCACTTTTTCCCACATTTCAGGGGGTTGCGCCCCGGGGACGGCATGTTGATTGGCAACGATGAACGTCGGGACAGAGCTGACGCCCATTTGCCTGGAATGGCTGTCACGGTTGCTGATATCCTCGCGATCGGCATCGGATTTCAGCAGTTTTAGAACGACTGCGGCGTCCATGCCCGCATTGTCGGCAATATCCGCCAGAACCTCATGATCGCCGATATCGCGGGCCTGTACGAAATAGGCATCGAACAGTGCATCGACCACGGCGTTCTGTTTGCCTTCAATCCCTGCCCAATGGATCAGGCGGTGCGCGTCCAGAGTGTTGGGCGTGCGCTTCATACCTTCGAAGTCGATCTTAAGGCCTGCGTTCTCGGCATGATCAACAACCGGTGCATAGGCCCGCACAGCACCGTCCTTGCCCCCGAACTTGCGTTCGAGATATTCGCGGCGATCCATCCCGGCATCCGGCATGTCGGGGTTTAATTGGAATGGATGCCATTCGATCACAAACGGATGGTCCGGGATCGCCGCCAGCGCCTTGTCCAGATGGGTTTTGCCGATATAGCACCAAGGGCAGATCGGGTCGGACATGATATCAAGCTTGACGGTCTCGGTCATGGGTTGGTCGCCTTGAAATAGGCCGGCAGCGCCCGGCGCAGAAGTTTCCCGTTCCCGCCGGTGGGCAGTTCAGGCAGATGGATGAAGGCGCGCGGTTGCTTATAGCGCGCCAGATTTGCCTCGACATAGGTGCGCAGGGCGTCGTCGTCCAGCTTTTCCGGTCCTGTATAGAAGGCTGCTATCACAAATGTGTCCTGTTTAACCTCGACTGCCGCAGCCCCGACCTGCGCGATGCCGGGAAATCGGGACAGCGCGGCCTCGACCTCAACCGGTGACACCCTATAGCCGCCTGCATTCATCATATCGTCATCGCGGCCCAGATAGGTGATCTGGCCATCCACGGCCATGGCCCCTTGATCGCCGGTAAGGAACCAGTCGTCCTGCATCCGGGCTTCGGCCTCGTCCGGGGCGTTAAGATAGGTCAGCATCAGGCCGGGGTCGGACCTGTGTACGGCAATGGTGCCTTCCTGACCCTGAGGTACAGGACCATCAGGTCCCAGAATGGCCACACGGCGGCCAGGCTGCGGCTGGCCCAATGCATCGGATCGCGCTGGATGCGCCGGGCTGGACGAAATGAAAGTCGAACACTCGGACATGCCATAAGCTTCGTAGAGTTCAGTGCCGGTCGCTTGCGCCCACTGTTCATGCAGATGCCGTGACAGTTTTTCTCCGGCGCATAACCCATGCCGCAATTCCGGCAGGTCGAGGTCGTCTGTTGAGCTCACCACCTTACGGAATACGCCCGGTGCTGCAGCAAAGATGGTGACTTGATGATGGCGTAGCAGGGCAGGTAGTGCGTCCAGATCGGTGCCAGGCGCGGGGATAAGAGCCGTTGCGCCAATGGTCCACGGATCCATCAGACCGGTGCCCAAGGTATAGGTCCAGTTGAACGCGCCCGCGTGACACAGGCGATCGGTTTCACGCAGCCCGTACCAGCCATCCACCATCATCTGACGCGCCCAGATGGCACGATGGGCGTGGGCCACAGCCCTCGGTTTTCCCGATGTGCCCGAAGTATAGACGACATAGGCCATCCTTTCCGGGTCACCCATTTGAAACTCAGCAGCAGGCAGATCACGCATTCCGGCCAAATTGGACAGGTCAATCTGAACCGGGTGCGCGGCGCACGCAACCTGTGGGTCACGCAGAATGGCGGCAGGTCTGAGATCCTTGATCATGCGCTCTGTTTCCGGCTCGGTCAGCTGCGATGACGTTGGGACCGGGACGATGCCGACAGCAATCGCTCCGAGATAGGCAATCGGGAAATCGACCGTGTTTCCAAGCCGCATCAACGCGATATCGCCGGGCTTCAAACCGGCATTCAACAACCCTGTGCCAGTTCCCAGAATGGCCTGCTGCAACTCGCTATACGTCCAATGCTCGGTATCCGAGGACCCTAGAACAGACAGGGCGGTCTTGTCCGAAAGCCTGTCTGCACAGCGCAGTACATGCGCTGCCAGATTGAACGGAGACGGGCAGGCCGGCGGCGGCCCCTGATCAAAAATAGAAAGCATGGCAACTGGCTAGCGCGACCACTGCTGCGTTGCAAGCACGACAGGCTGCGCCTATAGAATGACGCATGAGCACCCAAGACCAGACATCTTTAATCCGCATTGCCCGGGACTCGGGCGAACATACGGAAGTTGAACCATTGGACCTCGGAGCGCGTGTGCGCGAGCTGCGGAAAGCGCGGAAATGGACGCTTGAACAGGCGGCCACGCAGGCCGGTCTGGCGCGTTCAACGCTCAGCAAGATCGAAAACGGTCAGATGTCGCCCACCTATGACGCGCTGAAAAAGCTCGCGACCGGTCTTGAGATTTCGGTGCCGCAGCTGTTTACGGCGCCACAGCGGGACCAGGTGATCGGTCGGATGGCCGTGACGCGCATGGGCGAAGGGTCTGCCCATCCCACAACCACCTATGAACATGAACTGCTGGCCGAAACGCTGACAAAAAAGCAGATGTTGCCCTATCGGGCCCGTGTCCGCGCGCGGTCAATGGATGAGTTCGACGGCTGGGTCCGCCACGACGGAGAAGAGTTCTTGTATGTCCTGACGGGTGTTGTGCGCCTTTATACCGAGTTTTATGAACCAGTCGAAATGCGCCGCGGCGACAGCGCCTATTACGACGGGAGCATGGGTCACAATGTAATCTCGGTCAGCGACGAAGATGCAATGATCCTGTGGGTGACATCACTTACTTAACGACCGGCTGAATTCCCGGTTCAAACCTTCCGTGAACAAAAAGTCCTCAAGCTCTTCGTGGGCTTCGTTCATGGTCAGTTGATGGCGTTCAGCCAGATACGCTTCGAAACATTTGCGGTCTTGGCTTAACCGCACCATGTCCTGATCCCGCAGGTTTGGAAAGCGCCGTTTGGCGCGGGTATACATTGCACTCCAGTCTTGCGTCAGATCGGTCCATTTCAACATTAGACAGCTTTCCGTATTCATGGTTTCAAACCGCTCGTCCCCAGAACCAGCGTACGTATGTGATGGGGGCGTTCGGGCATGACAAAATGTCGCACCCGGGGTCGGATGGCGGAAAGATTTTTGGCGGGGTCGAAAGTGCCCGTTGCAGCCTATCCGCAACGGGCAGACGGACCTGATTTTTGAGTGAGTGGAGGCCGGTCCGTAGATTCGATGTGCTGCGCACCGGACGAAGAGTTACGTTTTGAATTTCAAAGCAATAATCAATTCGTGCAGCGCACTGCAGTATATGTACAAGCTATATCGCCAAAGCCCGTTCAGTAAAGCTTTTTGTGTGAGTTTTTTTAGGGAACACTTAACGTAGGGACAGTTGCAACATGTCGGCGCGGCGGAAATTCGACCCGCAATATGCGGTGCCATATGGCTGTGTGCCGTTTTCCGCCTACGTCCTTTTGGAGCCGCGCGTGACCGGTTACTCTTCGTACCACCAAACCTGCGGCATGTACTCGGGCCCATCGCCATAGATCGGCAAGTTTTCCGGCTGCTTGAGTTCCTTGGCGTGGGCGATCCGGCCTACATCAAAGTTCCAAATCGGAATGACATAGCGCCCGGCGGTCAACACACGATCAAGCGCGCGCGTTGCAGCGACGAAATCCTCATGACTTTCCGATGCCAACATGGCGTCAATCATTCCGTCCACAGCGGGTGAAGCCACCCCCATCAAGTTGCGCGTGCCTGGAGTGTCCGCGTTTTCGCTGCCCCAATACAGGCGCTGCTCGTTACCGGGTGACAGGGACAATGCGCGACGGAAATAGGTCATGTCGAAATCCAGCGCCGACGTTCGGCTTGTAAACTGGGCGCTGTCGACCTGTTCGGTGTTCACAGCGATGCCAAGACGTTCCAGCGCGCGCGTGTAGATCTCGATTGCTGTTTCGCTTTCGGTGTCGCCCTGTTGCAGCAATACGGTCAGCGTAAAAGCATCGCCGTTTTCGTTACGCAGCACGCCGTCCTGGATGGTCCAACCAGCCTCAGCCAACAGTTTGGTTGCAGCGCGGATGTTCGAACGATTGCGGGCCGATCCGTCACTTTCCGGCAGGGTATAGCCTTCAAGCGTTCCGGGGGGCAGGTCGTCCATGAACTCCAATAGCAGCTCTTCGACGCGATCACTTGCCGGGCCGGGCTGCATCGCAAGGTCCGAGCCCGAGAAATAGGATGAGATACGCGGCTGCGCGTTACCGGTAATCGTGTCGTTGATGAATTCGAAATTGAACGCCAGCGTCAGCGCCTCGCGGACACGCCAGTCGTCAAACGGTGCTTTGCGGGTGTTCATGACAAACCCGGTCATGCCCGAAGGCTTGCCGTGCGGGATCTCGGTCTTGACCACATCACCACGCTGGACGGCCGGGAAATTGTATTGGTTGGCCCACTTGTCGGCATTGAATTCACGTACCGCGGTCAGTTCTCCGGCTTTAAATGCCTCGAACAGAACAGTGCCGTCGCCGTAGAATTCGATCCGCATTTCGTCCAAATTCATGGTGCCTTTACGGAAGGGGATGTCAGCGCCCCAATAATCCGGGTTCCGCTTGAGGTTCACGTATCTACCGGCCTCATAGCTGTCGACGACGTAGGGCCCGGTTCCGACCGGAATGTCATGCAATCCGGCATTGGCAAAATCTTTACCTTCCCACTGGGCTTTCTGCAGGATCGGGCGCAGGCCTGCGATCAGGGCAAGCTCGCGGTCGGGCTCGTTGAAGGTGATGCGCACCGAGCGGGGACCGGTCTGTTCGATGCTGTCGATCTTGCCCCACAACCCGCGATATCGCAGGTGGCCTTCGGTGCCTAAAGTCTCATACGACCAGATGACATCATCCACTGTGACTGGTGTACCATCCGAGAATTCGGCGTTCTCACGCAGGGTGAATTCGACCCAAGACCGGTCCGGCGCGGTCTCAACTGATTCGGCTAACAGCCCGTAAAGAGTGAAAGGTTCGTCCCAGGATCGACCCATCAGGCCCTCATGGGTCCAAAATCGCAATTGCCAGGGCGAGCTGCCTTTTTGCACGAACGGGTTCAAACTGTTATAGCCGCCCGTATTTCCGAACACGACTTTCCCGCCTTTTGGCGCGTCCGGATTTGCGTAGGGCAGGGACACAAAATCCGGTGGTAAGGCGGGGTCACCATACATAGCTATGCCATGGGTCGATTCTGCATAAGCAATTGACGTGCTCAAAAGTGCAGTGATTCCCGCGATCAATGGGCGAACGGGGCGTAGAAAATCGGGGCTCATTTTGGAAACAATCCTGCTCTGGCCTTATTTTGTTGGGATTCATCGTAGCGATGATTTTTCTTATTTTCAAACTTTTAGCTTGGACGAAGGCACGGAATTGCTTATAAAGGATGCACTGCTCGATAGGTTTCTTGCCTGTATGAAACCTGCCTCAATAACTTAACGCCCGCTTCGTGCGGGCGTTTTTTTTGTGCGGGTCTTTCAATGGATGCGCCGCCCGGATGTTTCCCCGTTTTCTTTGCAGCTGCAGCATGGCACTGTGTTGCCAAAGTTGATTTTGTGGGAGTTCGGCCATGAGCCTTTCGGGAAAAACAGCCATTATCACCGGTTCGAATTCAGGGATCGGATTGGGCGTCGCGCGCGAGTTGGCGAAGGCCGGGGCTAACGTGGTGCTGAATTCCTTTACCGACCGCAACGAAGATCATGCGCTGGCCGCTGAGATTTCGAAAGAGACCGGGACCAGCGCACGCTATATCAAGGCGGACATGTCTAAGGGTGAAGAATGCCGCGCGCTGATCGAAAAGGCGGGGGCATGTGATATTCTGGTGAACAACGCGGGCATTCAGCATGTTGCGCCGGTTGATCAATTTCCGGTCGAAAAGTGGGATGCGATCATCGCAATCAACATGAACTCGACTTTTCATACGATGGCCGCCGCTTTGCCAATGATGCGCAAGGCCGGGTGGGGACGTATTGTGAATATCGCCTCGGCTCATGGGTTAACGGCGTCTCCGTTCAAGGCGGCCTATGTCGCGGCAAAGCACGGCGTGGTTGGTATGACCAAAACCGTGGCGCTGGAGACCGCGCAGGAGCCAATCACATGCAACGCGATCTGCCCGGGATACGTCCTGACACCATTGGTCGAGGCACAGATCCCAGGCACCATGAAGGAATACGGCATGAGCCGTGAGGACGTAATCAAGAACGTGATGCTTGAACGGCAACCTTCGAAAGAATTCGCAACGGTCGAGCAATTGGGTGGCACCGCGATCTTCCTATGCTCGGATGCGGCAGCGCAGATCACCGGGACCACGATCTCGGTCGATGGCGGTTGGACAGCGTTGTGAGTTTTGACGGGGGCGCTGCCCCCGTAACCCCGGAGTATTTTGGAAAAGATGAAGGGGCAGGACGGTGAAACCGATCAATCTGGCTTTGCAGGGTGGCGGCGCGCACGGTGCCTTCACTTGGGGCGTTCTGGACCGAATTCTGGACGAAGAAGATATCGAGGTTGCGGCGATCACTGGGACTTCGGCCGGGGCGCTGAATGGCGCTGCGTTCAAATCCGGGATGGTGCACAACGGACGCGACGGCGCGCGGGCTTGTCTGGACGGGCTATGGGCACGGATGGGTGCGGTGGGGGATATGCGCCTTGCCAACTGGATGCAGGCGCTGGAGCCCGCACAGATTGCCCAGTCGATGGAGTATTCACTGCCATTCTCGATTGGTGATGCCTGGTCGCGAATGGTGTCGCCTTATGCTTATGGTCCGTTTTACCGCAATCCCCTGGAACCGGTTGTGGATCGGTTCAACTTTGATGAGATTTGCACGGATCAGGGACCCCAGTTGTTTGTCTGCGCGACCTGTGTGCGCAGCGGCAAGATCCGGGTGTTCACCGGGGAAGAGATTTCAACGGATGCCATTTTGGCCTCGGCCTGCCTGCCCAGCCTGTTTCAGGCCGTCGAGATATTTGACCCCAGCTCGGGCCGGACCGAGGCATATTGGGATGGTGGTTACACTGGAAACCCGGCGCTTTATCCTTTGTTTAACAGTGATTTGCCTGAAGACGTCGTGGTCGTGAACATCAACCCGCTTGAGCGTGATGAGGTGCCAAAAACTCCGCAGCAGATCCAGAACCGGATCAACGAGATCAGCTTTAACTCATCCCTGTTTCGCGAGCTGCGGGCGATCAATTTTGTTCAGCGTCTGTTGGCGGACGGCAAGTTGACGGCCGGAGAGATGAGCCGCGTATTTGTCCACATGATTGCGGATGACGAATTGATGAATGATCTGTCTGTGGCGACCAAGACGGTTCCCAACCCTGTGATCCTGCACAAGCTGAAGGAAGCCGGGCGCGCCGCGGCGCATCGGTTCATCGGCGATCACAAAGCCGATCTTGGCGCACGCAGCACCGTCGACCTGCCCGAGATGTTTGGCTGATCACTCGGGCGGCTGCGTCGGGTCTTTTTCGTTGGGGTAAACAAGGCCTGCGGAAATCACCAACTTCGCGGCGTCCTCGATTGTCATATCCAACAGGATCACGTCCTCGGCCGGGAAGAACAATAGGAAGCCAGAGGTCGGGTTGGGCGTGGTCGGGACGAAGACACCCAGCAGTTCACCCCCGGTTTCAGCCCGCTCGCTGACTTCGCCTTTTGCCGCGGTAGAGACGAAACCAATCGCCCAGATGCCGCGGCGCGGGTATTGGATCAGGCAGGCTTTTTCGAACGACCGTTCAGTCTGCGCAAAAACCGTTTCCGAGATCTGCTTGATCCCGGAATAGACAGACCGGACAACGGGCATCCGGCTGACAAGACTTTCGGCAATTTGGATCAGGGACCGGCCCAGAATGCCTTTGGCGATCCATCCTACCAGAACAGTGAAGATCAGGAAGATGACAACGCCGACACCGCGCAGGTTGATGCCCACGTATTCCTGCGGCTGGAACCGTTGTGGAATTATGGGCAGTACCGCACTGTCGATCCAGCCGACCACGGACCAGATCAGCCAAATGGTCAGCCACACAGGCGCAATCACGACGATGCCCGTCAGGAATGACGCGCGCAGTCGCGAAAACAGGCCCGGGCGGCGTTGTGGTTCTTCGTCAAATGGCGTGTTCATTGCGGTCCTGAGCGGTTTTCTGCCAAATTAGTTAAGCAGTTGGGTGCCTTGGTACAATAGGCTTATGTCAATCGGTTCGGTCGGACAGCGCCCGAGCAATTCCGGCCGCCAGTCGTGCGTTATTACGAACCAGGGCAATATTGGCCGTCAGCGAACGCCCTTCGGTCTGTTCGTAAATCCGTTGCAGCAGGTAAGGCGTGACGCCCTTGCCGCTGATCCGGTGCGCGTCTGCGTCGGCCTGTGCTGATGCAATGATGGGTGCTAGTTCTTCGGCCGGGATCTGATCGGCAGTCGGGATCGGGTTGGCGACCAACTGACCACCAGGCAGGCCAAGCGCGCGGCGCGTTGCGTGGGCCGTGGCGATGTCTTCGGCGCTGTCCATACGCAGGGGCGCGGCATAAGGAGATTTGGCCGACCAGAAGGCCGGGAATTCGTCCTGCCCGTAGGCGATGACAGGAACGCCCAGCGTTTCCAGAACCTCGAGCGTTTTTGCCAGATCGAGGATGGCTTTTGCGCCCGCAGCCACAACTGTAACCGGAGACTGGGCCAGCTCATGCAGATCGGCTGAGATATCAAAGGTCGTCTCGGCACCCTGATGAACGCCGCCAATGCCACCGGTGGCAAACACTTCAATCCCGGCATAATGGGCGGCAATCATCGTCGCAGCGACTGTGGTTGCGCCAGTGCCGCCGGTTGCCATGCAGGCTGCCATATCAGCGCGCGACAGCTTGGCGACGCCCTGCGCCTGACCCAACGCTTTCAGCTCATCAGCCTCAAGGCCCACATGCAGTTTGCCTTTGATCACGGCCATGGTTGCCGGAATTGCGCCCGCGTCGCGGATGTCCTGTTCGACCTGTGCCGCAACCTCGATGTTCTGAGGGTAAGGCATCCCGTGGGTGATGATGGTGCTTTCCAGCGCCACGATAGGCTGGCCTGCGTCCTTGGCAGCACGGACTTCGGCGGAATATTGAATGTCGATCACAGTGGGGTTTCTCCGGATACGTATGTTGCGGCGGCGTGCAAAGCGCGGGCCAGGGCCTCTTCGCTGGATGCTCCGTCGGATTCTGAGGCGATGTGGGCCGCCATGAATGTGTCGCCTGCGCCGGTTACGCGGGTAACCAGAACGGACGGTGGTGTTTGGGTCAGGATTTCATCCGCATTACCAACCGTGGCCGAGCTTCCGCCGTCGGTGACCAACACGCGCAGCGCGCCGCGATCCAGCAGGCCTTTGGCGGCGCTTTCGGAATCCTTGAATTCGCGCTGGCACAGGATGCCGGCTTCTTCGAGGTTCACATACAGCGTGGCCCGCGCATGTTTCAGGAACGGCAGCAAACGTTCGGCTTTACCGGGCGAGGCCGGTGCCACACGCAGATCGGCGCGCGCAAAGGCGGGGCTTTGGGCGATTTCCTCAAGCAAGTTCAGGGTCAGGTTCCCGTCCAGCGCGATTGGGCCTTCGAACGGCTCGTTTTCGTACCCTAGCGGCCCGTGCATCAGTGGACGCAGGATTTTGGCACCCGCGGCTTCAAGCGAATGCGCATCAGCGATGGCTGCTATCAAGCCGTTGGCCCCTTCGACCGCCATGTAACGATCGGTCGGCAAATCCTGCGAACGGTAAATGTGATCCGTCACCATGCCTAGTCGGGAACAGGCGTTTGCCAACTCATCACCCTCAGGATCGCGCCCGATGGCGGTCAGCAGCGTGGGGGTCATGCCAAAACGAACCAGAGTCATGGCGATATTCATGGCCACGCCACCCGGTAGGCGGGTGATCCGCCCCGGCACGTCCGACCCTTGCCGCATGGCGCTGGCGGACCGGCCAATCACGTCCCAAAGAACCGATCCGATACAAAGGATGTCGCTGTTTTGTGTCATGTCGTCGTCATGCCGCAGCCCCGGCGTAGGTGCAAGCGTTAACGCTCGCACCGATCAGCGCATCGCGTCGGTCAGACCCTTCAGCGCGGCCAGAGGGTCTTCCTGAGACCAGATCTCGTCCCCGATACCGAAAAAATCGGTGCAGGGGGTCAGATCGCGAACCAGGTCGGGGTTCAGGCCACCCTCGGCAACGACCGGAACTTCGATCGTCTCAGACCACCACTGAAACAGATCCATTTCGGCGATTGTGCCATCACCCAGCGTTGACGCGCCCACTGGTCCAAAGGCGACATAGTCCGCACCGGCCTCGCCAGCAGACATGCCGTCATGGCTGGACGCACCGCAAAAGCTGCCAACGATGGCTTCCGCGCCCAATTCCTTTCGTGCAAACCGGACCGAGCGCGCGGCGTCATCCAGATGCACCCCGTCCAGCCCCAACCGCTGCGCCAGCAGAACATGGTTCGAGATCACCAGCGCCACATCGCGCGCATGCGCAACCTCACGGCAGGCATCCGCCGCGCGGGCGATCGTGTCTTCATCTCCACCAGCCAGCGCCAATCGGATACAAGCGATCTCTGCCCCGTCCAACACGCTGGCCAAACGGTTCGTAAAGGTGCTCAGTTCGATGGTCGGTGGCGTAATCAGGTAAATCTGCGGCTGCTCGGGGGTGTCCATTGGCGCGTCCTTCGCTTTCAGTCTTTTGCGCGGTTTAGCGGATTGCGGCGGGGAAGCAAACTTTTATGCTGGTTTCCGGCCCAAATGAAGGCGCGGATGGCTTGCCCTGCCTGTGCGCGCAGATTAGAGCAGGCGGAACTTTCGGAGACAGCCATGCCCAGCGATAAATCTCAGCCCTCATTCGTGCTTGTGCGCCCGCAGATGGGTGAAAACATCGGTGCCGCCGCGCGGGCGATGTGGAATTTCGGGCTGGATCGGATGCGCATTGTGGCGCCTCGGGATGGGTGGCCGAACCCCAAGGCTGTGGCGATGTCCAGCGGCGCCGGGCGTCTGTTGGATGAGGCGCAGCTATACGACGATCTGGCCGGTGCGCTATCCGACAGCACTTTTGTTTTTGCGACCACGGCGCGGCAGCGTGGATTGACAAAGCCGGTCTACAGCCCGGAACGCGCAATGCAACTGGCTGCCGAAAAGGTTGCTGCTGGTGAAAAGGTCTGTGTTCTGTTTGGCCCGGAACGCGCAGGGCTTGAAAACGAAGACATCGCTAAGGCAAACGCCATCATCTCGGTTCCGGTGAACCCGGAATACGCCTCGCTGAATCTTGGCCAATGCGTGCTTCTGACCGCCTATGAATGGATGCGCCAAACCGGCGATGTGGTGCATGAGGCCACCGATCTGGGCAAGGGCGACTGGGCCACGGGCATCGAGGTCGAGAAACTGGTCGAACATTATGAGGACCGGCTGGAAGAAGCGGGGTTCTTTTATCCGCCCGAAAAGGCCGAGGGTATGAAGACCAACCTGCGCAACCTGTGGTCGCGGATGCGCATGACGCGGGCGGATGTGCAGATGCTGCATGGGGTCATGCGGCAGATGGTCCGCTGGAAAGACAAGGGCTGAGGCTGGACCTATGTTCCGCTTCACCCTAGCTTGCGACAAAATCCAAGGCACAAGAGGACAGCATGAGCGGTAAGCGCAGCATCTTCGAAGACGTCTCAGACACTGAAAAACAACAAGCCGTTCAACCGGGTATGATCGATCGTGGCCGCGGGGGTGCGCGTAAGGCCATTCGCGCCTGGCTGATGATCCTGTTTGCCCTTGTGGTCGTCATGATCGCAGTGGGTGGGCTGACACGCCTGACCGATAGCGGATTGTCGATCACCGAGTGGCGGCCGATTACCGGGGCCATCCCGCCGATGAACGAGGCGGACTGGCAGGCCGAGTTCGACAAATACAAACAGATCGACCAGTGGCGCATCCAGAACCAATGGATGGAGCTGGGTGACTTCAAATCCATCTACTGGTGGGAATGGGGTCATCGTCAGCTGGGGCGCGTGATTGGACTGGTCTGGGCTCTTGGCTTCTTTGGCTTCCTTATCGCGCGGAAAATACCAACCGGCTGGACCGGTAAGTTGTTGATTCCGGGCCTTTTGGGCGGTGTTCAGGGTGCAGTCGGTTGGTGGATGGTCGCCTCGGGCGTGACACAGGGCGAGGGGATGATTGCTGTGGCCAGCTATCGTCTGGCGATTCATCTGGGGCTGGCTTTTGTAATTCTCGGCTTCCTTGCATGGTACATCTTTGAGCTGGGCCGCGACGAACGTGACCTGATGCAGGCCCGACGCGCCAAAGAGGCGAAATTGTTCTCGCTATCCACCGGGTTGATGCATTTCGCCTTTTTGCAAATACTCATTGGTGCGCTTGTCGCCGGGATCGACGCCGGGCGGTCTTATACCGATTGGCCGCTGATCGGTGGTCAGCTTCTGCCGCCTGACATGACGATGCTCGAACCGATGTGGCGCAATTTCTTTGAAAGCCCGGGTTTGGTCCAGTTCATCCACCGTTGCGCGGGCTATCTGCTGTTCATCTTCGGCATCGTCGTCTGGCGGCGCGGCAGCACTAGTGCACATCCGCAAACTCGCTTTGCCTTCAACGCGGCCTTCGCAGCGCTTTCGCTGCAGGTGGTGATTGGGATCGCGACCGTGATCTACGCAGCCCCGTGGCAGATCGCCATCTTCCACCAGTTCATGGCCGTCGTCGTCTGGACCCTTATCCTGCGGGCGCGGTTCCTGACCGCTTACCCAATAGCAACCTCTTTGCGCGGAGCCTGAATTCCATGAGTGCATATGACGATTTGACGGCATTTCAGCGCGAAACCTCAGCTCTTGGCGAAATTGCCGGGCGTTTGGGCTGGGATCAGGAAACGGTGATGCCCCGGGGGGCCGCGTCGCAGCGGGCCGAGGAAATGGCAGCGATTGAAGCGGTTTTGCACGCGCGCCGATCCGATTCCCGTGTGGCTGAATGGCTGGAACAAGCCGACCCTCAGGACCAGGTCGGTCAGGCGCAATTGCGCGAAATCCGCCGGTCCTATGAACGGACGGTCAAGGTGCCTGCCGATTTGGCAACGGCCATTGCGCGCGTGACGTCAGCAGCACAGGGAACCTGGGCGCAGGCCCGCGCAGACGAAGATGTCGCCGCTTTCTTGCCCGTTTTGGGCGAGGTCGTGGCGCTAAAGCGTGAAGAAGGCGCTGCACTGGCGCAGGGTGGCAATATCTACGACGCGATGGTCGAGGATTATGAGCCTTACACAACCGGATCGCAAATCGCCGAAATCTTTGACCAGATGCGCCCGCGTCTGGTAGCACTGCGCGCCGCTGTTCTGGAAAAATCTGCGCCTCAGGCTTTGACGGGGAGTTTCGATGAGCTGAAACAGATGCAATTGTCGGAAAAACTGGCAACCACTTTCGGGTATGACCTGAATACAGGCCGCATCGACAAGGCTGTTCACCCGTTCAGCTCGGGCAGTGGCTCGGATGTTCGGATCACCACCCGGACAAGTGAAACCGATCCGTTCAATTGTTTCTATTCGACGATTCACGAGGTCGGCCATGCCGCCTATGAACAAGGGATTGATCCAGCCTACGCCCTGACGCCTTTGGGGCGGGGTGTGTCGATGGGTGTGCATGAAAGCCAAAGCCGGATTTACGAGAACCAACTGGGCCGATCCCGAGCCTTTACCGGTTGGCTGTTTGGCCAAATGAAAGACGCGTTTGGCGATTTTGGCATCACCGACGCGGATACGTTCTATGCAACGGTCAACGGTGTTCACAACGGTTATATCCGCACCGAGGCGGATGAGGTGCAATACAACCTCCACATCATGCTGCGCTTTGATCTGGAACGCGCGCTGATGGCCGGTGACCTCCAAGTGGATGATCTTGAGGCCGCGTGGAACGACCGTTTCAAGGCGGATTTCGGATATGCGGTCGACAAACCTTCGAACGGATGTCTGCAGGATGTGCACTGGTCAGTGGGTCTGTTTGGTTATTTCCCAACCTATTCGCTGGGCAATGTCTATGCAGGATGCCTTTACCAAGCGTTGCGGAACGCTGTGCCGGAACTGGATGCGCAACTGGCAGCAGGTGACACGTCAGGCGCAACCGATTGGCTGCACGAGAATGTGCAGCAACATGGCGGGCTTTACGCTCCACGCGAGACCATTCAGCGTGCAAGCGGTATGGAACCCGGACCTGACCCGTTACTCGGGTATCTGGAACAGAAATTTGGCGGGTTATACGGGCTCTGAGGTCAGAAAACGTTTCGTCAAGTTGCCGTGTAGGTGCATTGGTTTTGACCTGAATGAGGGTAGGGTGGTTCGAACGGTTTTACCAAAGGAACCACCTTGTTCTTTGCAACACATGTCAAACCACACTTAGCGTCAATTCTGACCAGCAACACGCGCCTGGTGGCGCGTAGGCGCGTGCTGGAGGCAAAGCATCACGTGCTGAACCGCCCGCGCGTTGTCCATTATTTCCATGATGTTTCCGACCCATACTGTCACCTCACCGCACAGGTCTTGCAGCAGTTTCGAGACACCTATGATGTCGAGCTGCGCCCGCATCTGATTTCGGGCCCTCCGGCCGAGGCTTTGCCGGACCCGGCAGCACATCGGCAAAATGCCATCAAAGATGCGGCAAGACTGGCCCGAAAGCTTGGTCTCAGCCCTCCTGAAGGCTCAGTTCCTGACGAGGCTTTCATTGCAGTTGCGGAAAACCAGATGGCAGCCGAACTGACGAATGAGAGCTTTGTTAAAAATGTTCGAGATATCAGCGAAGATCTTTGGTCGGGAAAGGGTTTTTCGTCCTCAGATCACCCCTTACCGGCTGCGCTGATCGAGGATGGGGACCAACAACTTTCCGATTTGGGTCACTATCTCGGCGGAACATTTCACTACGATGACGAATGGTATTGGGGCGTTGATCGTCTTCATTATCTCGAAGACCGGTTGCTGCACGCGGGTCTGGGAAGCGGGTCGTCACCGATAGTGTCTTTGCCTTCAGTGCAATTGGACCAAGAGAAGTCTCAGGATCAGGAGATTGAGTTCTTCTATTCTTTCCGCAGCCCTTATTCTTATCTGGCATTTGACCGGGCCGTCGACTTGGCACGCCACTACAACGCACGGCTGGTTCTGAGGCCGGTTTTGCCAATGTTGATGCGAGGTTTACCCGTCCCTCCACCCAAGTCCTCCTACATCCTTTATGATTGCGTGCGCGAAGCGCGGCGGTTGGGGATCCCGGTTGGGCGTATCTGTGATCCTTTGGGCAAAGGGGTCGAGCGTGGCTATGCCTTACTGGATTATGCCGAAGCGCAGGAAAAACTGCCTGATTTCTGTTCCGCCTTCCTGCGCGGCGTTTGGTCCGAGGGAGTGAATGCAGCAACTGATCGGGGGCTGCGGACTATCATCGAAAACGCGGGGTTGGATTGGCAAAGTGCGAAACCGCACGTTAGCTCAGATCGTTGGAGAGATCGGGTAGCGGTCAATCAGGACCGTCTGCAAAAGATCGGGCTATGGGGTGTCCCTAGTTTCCGTGTCGCCGGGGAAAGTGTCTGGGGACAGGATCGCCTTTGGGCGGTCGAAGACCTTTTGATAAATAAAAAGGCGCCACACCCGAAAGTGTAACGCCTGAATAATGTTATGGATCTGTCGGTTACTCTTCCGCTTCGTCCTCGTCGCCCTGATCGGCGATCCAGGCAACACTGACGACCACTTCGCCTTTGCCGGTGTTGAAGACCTTCACGCCACCGGCCGAGCGGGAGCGGAACGAAATCCCATCAACCGGCACTCGTATCGATTGGCCTTTGGACGTCGCCAGCATGATCTGATCTTCCATATCGACCGGGAACGAGGCGACGAGTTCGCCACCACGCATCGCCTTGTCCATGGCGGCCACACCCATCCCGCCGCGTCCGCGTACAGGATAGTCGTGGCTGGAGCTCAGCTTGCCTGCGCCGCCCGCCGTGATTGTCAGGATCAGGTTTTCGGCGGCCGACATCTCGGCATACTTTTCCTGGTTGAAATCGCTGCTTGCTGCGGCTTCCTCGTCGTCACCAGCGTCATCTTCGGTAAGCCCTGCAACCGCACGGCGCATTTTGAGGTAAGCCACACGATCTTCGGGGGTCGCTTCGAAATGGCGGATCACCGACATCGAAACCACGCGGTCGCCATTGGACAGCCTGATACCGCGCACACCGGTGGATTCGCGCGAATTGAACACCCGTACATCGGTGGTGCGGAAGCGGATCGCGCGGCCCGAATTGGTGACCAGCATCACATCTTCATCTTCCGAGCAGATGCGGGCGTTCACCAGCTCAACATCTTCGGGCAGTTTCATTGCGATCTTGCCGTTGCGCCGGACATTGGTGAAGTCTGACAAGCGGTTACGACGCACGTCGCCCGCGCTGGTGGCGAAGATGATTTGCAGGTTTTCCCATTCTTCATCGGGTACATCCACGGGCATGATCGCGGCGATGGAAACACCGGTCGGGATCGGCAGGATGTTGACGATTGCCTTGCCCTTACCTGTGCGCCCCGACTGCGGCAAACGCCAGGTTTTGAGCTTGTAGACCATGCCATCCGTCGTGAAGAACAGCAGTTGCGTGTGGGTATTGGCCACGAAGAGGTTGGTGACAACATCCTCTTCCTTGGTCTGCATCCCCGACAGCCCCTTGCCGCCGCGCTTTTGTGCTCGGAAATCGGCCAGCGGCGTACGCTTGATGTAGCCGCCCGACGTGACGGTCACGACCATATCCTCACGTTCGATCAGATCCTCGTCTTCCATGTCGCCGGACCAATCGACGATCTCGGTGCGACGGGGCACGGCAAACTGTTCACGAACGCTGCGCAGCTCATCTCCGATGATCGACATGATGCGCTCTCGCGAGGACAGAATATCGAGGTATTCCTGAATCTTACCTGCCAGTTCTTCCAGCTCGTCTGTAACCTCTTTGACACCGATCTGAGTCAGTCGCTGCAGACGCAGGTCGAGGATGGCGCGGGCCTGAACTTCGGTCAGGTTATAGGTGCCGTCGTCGTTCATCTTGGACAGAGGATCGTCGATCAGGCGCAGATAACTTTCAATCTCAGCCGCAGGCCAGCGGCGGGTCATCAGCTTTTCACGCGCTTGCGCCGCGTCAGCGGATGACCGGATCGTGGCGACCACCTCATCCACGTTCGACACGGCCACGGCCAGACCACACAGGATGTGGCTGCGTTCGCGGGCTTTGCGCAGGTCGTACGCAGTGCGACGGGCGACGACGTCTTCACGGAAGTCAATAAAGGAGGTCAGGAACCGGCGCAGGGTCAACTGCTCGGGCCGGCCACCATTCAGCGCCAACATGTTGCAGCCAAACGAGGTCTGCATCGGCGAGAAACGGAAAAGCTGGTTCAAAACAACTTCGGGCGTCGCATCACGTTTGAGTTCGACCACGACACGCACCCCATTGCGGTCGGATTCGTCCTGAACGTGGCTGACGCCTTCGATGCGTTTTTCGCGAACGGCTTCGGCGATCTTTTCGATCATCGAGGCCTTGTTCACCTGATAGGGGATCTCGTCCACGACGATGGCATAGCGGTCCTTGCGGATTTCCTCAACGCGGGTCTTGGAGCGGATTATGACGCTGCCGCGCCCTTCCAGATAAGCTTTGCGCGCGCCGGAACGGCCCAACATCACACCACCGGTTGGGAAATCAGGGCCGGGGATATATTCGATCAGCTGTTCAGATGTCAGATCCGGTTCATCGATCAGCGCCAGCGTTGCATCGATGACTTCGCCAAGGTTGTGCGGCGGGATGTTGGTTGCCATGCCGACGGCGATACCACCGGCACCGTTGACCAGCATGTTCGGGAAACGGGCGGGAAGAACCGTCGGTTCACGGTCCTTGCCGTCGTAGTTGTCCTGAAAATCGACTGTCTCTTTTTCGATATCGGCCAACAGAGATGCGGCCGGCTTGTCCATCCGCACTTCGGTATAGCGCATGGCCGCCGGGTTATCGCCGTCCATCGAGCCAAAGTTGCCCTGACCATCCAGCAGCGGCAGCGACATCGAGAAATCCTGCGCCATCCGCACCAGCGCGTCATAGATCGCGCTGTCACCATGTGGGTGGTATTTACCCATGACATCGCCAACCGGACGGGCCGATTTGCGGTATGACTTGTCGTGGGTGTTGCCCGTCTCGTGCATGGCATAGAGGATGCGCCGGTGCACCGGTTTCAAGCCATCCCGCAGATCGGGGATCGCGCGGGACACGATGACCGACATCGCATAGTCCAGGTAGGACGTGCGCATCTCGGATTCGATGGATACCGTCGGGCCGTCATATACGGGACGCTGGGGCGGTGTTTCATCCATGTTTTCTGGGGTTTCTGGCGTATCGCTCACGTAACCTGCCCGTTTATTGTGCTGGGTCTATATCTTGTGGATGTACCTTATCAGACCCGGCACATAAGGTGCAAGCAAGCAGCGCAATCTGGGCAAAAAACACCCGTAACACTGGGGTAACATATTGTTAACCAAGGGTTAGGTGGTTTCTGTGTTATGCTGAAGAGACCTTGCAACAATTTTGGAGGTCTGCATGGAGCAAAGCGAAACAGAACTGATGCTCAAGGGGTATGGGCTGACGACGGCCGAATTTTTTTATCACATGCCCGACTATATTCACGTGCTCAATACATTTATCTGGCAGGAATACGACCTTGCGCCGGATCATCCCAAACTATTCGATTTTATTGAATTCTGGCAGCGAGAGATTGAAGGACCGCTGCATTCCGTGCGGTTTACACATCGCAAGATGATCGCGCCTGGGGAATGGCGCAACGTGGTAGGCGAATTCCGAGTGAATTGACGCCGGGGCGCATCAGGCCCAAACCCATATACATTTCCGGTGCATCCGGTATCGTGGCGGCGAAGTCATTGGCCACAAGCGGAAACACGGAATGCCCAGAGTTTTATTGATTGCAGTTGCCATCTGCCTAGCCGGGCCGGTGTCGGCCGAAGGTGTCCTTGATAAAATCAAGAAGGGCGCTGAAAATACGGCTAATGCTGTCGGACGCGGGGCAGAAACCGTCGGGCAGACACTCGAAAAAGGGGCGAACGCGGTTGACGAAACCATCACGTCCACCTCTGATTTGCTGTCCAACGAGGCGACGCCCGAAGAGACACGCGCCAAGCTGGATGTCATGGCCGTCGATGTGTTGGCGCAGTTGCTTGCCGAAAATCCCCAAGCACAAGCGCTATATGATGTCAGTGCGGGATATGCTGCGTTCGATTCCCGCAAGGTGACAGTTTTCCCGGTGTCCGCAGGGTACGGGCGCGGTGTTGCCGTGAACAAAGAAACTGGTCAGCACACCTACATGAATATGGGAACCGGCGGCGTGGGCGCGGCGATCGGTATCGGCGGGTTCGAGACCAAATTCGTGATCCTGTTTGAAACCCAAGCAGATTTGGACAGTTTTATCACGCAAGGTTACGACGCGACTGCGGAATCCGGCGCAATGTATGGAGATGAGCGCACCGATGAGACGCTCAGGTTCATAGACGGGCGGTCGTTTTTTGTGCTCAGCAAAAAGGGCTGGCGCGTTTCGGCTGGGGCGTCAGGCACAAAATACTGGAAGTCGCCCGAGCTGAACTGATCAGCCCGAGCAGCTGGCGCCGCCCAGAACACAGAACTTTGCGCAATGTGGGTGGTTGAGGTGTACGTCGGCCTCGGCCTCGGCCAGTGTGGTGCCCATTTCAAACTCAGGCTCGTACGGCAGTAGGGTGCAGGCCAGAACGGCAGGGCGATCCGCGCCTTTGCGTTTTACCACCATGCGGGCATTCGAACACATAACAGCCTCGGGTGCTTTATCCAGAATGCCCCAGCAAGCGGTTGTGATTTCAGGGACTTCGACGGTTTCGTCCATCTCGGGGAACAAAACGGTCTGGCCGGGATTCTGTGCGTCGATGTCAAAGCTGTGCTGCTTGAAGAACGCCTCATACCCGGCGCGGCTGTCGGCGTCGCTGTCACCCCAGACCGTGCGGCCTGCGATGGCGATATTGAACCCGTTGTCGCGCAACCACTCCATTCCAGTGATCGTCTTGTCAAAGCTGCCTTTTCCGCGTTCCTCGTCATGCAGTTCGGGGCGATAGTGGTCCACGGAAACTCGAAGTGTCAGCTTGTTTCCATAATTGCGCTTCAGATCCAGCAAACCCTCGCGCATCTTGCGGCGCATCATCGGCAGCATTGCATTTGTCAGGATCAAAACTTCATAGCCGCGTTCCAACGTTTCACGAGTCATGTCGATCATTTCCGGGTTCATAAAGGGCTCGCCCCCAGTGAACCCAATCTCACGCACCGGCCAGTCGCGTTCTTCGATCTGGTCCAAGTAGTCGCGCACCTCTTCGGTGGTGATATAGACCAGCGCGTCGTTGGTTGGACTACTGGCGATGTAGCAGTTGACGCATTCGATATTGCAAAGAGTGCCGGTATTGAACCACAACGTCTCGGGGTTTTTCAGCGCTACGGAAGCGCGGGTTTGCCCATCTGCTGTCACCAATTTGTTCTGAAACTTGCCGATATTGGCGGTCTGAGGCGCGTTGTCTTTCATTCCGGTATCCGGTTCTTTGAAGTTACTTCTGATGTAGCTGCTCGACTCGGATTAGTTAAGTCAGGCAAGTGCGACCTGACAGAGTTTTGATGATGGGGGATTTACGCTGACCGATTGCGCTAACATTGGACATGCCCGGCGGGGCAAGATAAGGAAAAACCATGGTTTCTCGCGTCATACCTGTTGATCCGTTCGATCTCGTCATTTTTGGCGGGACCGGCGACTTGGCGCAACGTAAGATTCTACCGGCCCTGTTTCGGCGCTTTTGTTCAGGGCAGTGGGCCGAAGGCGTCCAAATCATTGGCGCTGCGCGCACGGTCCACAATCGCGTGGGGTTTCAGGCAATGGTCGCCGAATCGCTGCGAACCCATGCTGCTGCGCAATGCCAGGACGAGGGCGCATTGCGCGCGTTTCTGGACCGCGTCGACTATGTGACACTCGACGGGTATTCGAATGAGGGCTGGGAACAGCTTGCCGACAAACTGAACCATGACCGGGTGCGGGCGTTCTATTTCTCGGTCGGTCCGCGCCTGTTCGGGCCTTTGGCCGAAAGGATCAAAGCGCATGATCTTGCAACGCCAAGCACGCGGATCGTCGTTGAAAAACCCTTTGGCCACGATCTGGAGAGTGCGCGGGCGTTAAACGCGACCTTGGCTGAGCATTTTCGGGAAAGCCAGATCTACCGGATCGATCACTATCTGGGAAAGGAAACCGTCCAGAACCTGATGGCCGTCCGCTTTGGCAATATGCTGTTCGAACCGCTGTGGAACAGCCAGTATGTCGATCACATCCAGATCACGGTGGCCGAATCCGTAGGTATCGACGGGCGGGAAGAGTATTATGAGCGCGCAGGTGCCATGCGCGACATGATGCAGAATCACCTGATGCAGTTACTGTGCCTAATCGCGATGGAGCCGCCGGCGAAGTTTGATCCGGATGCCGTGCGGGACGAAAAGCTCAAGGTTATTCGTGCCCTTGATCAAGTTGAACCGCACCACATCGTGCGTGGACAGTTCGATGGCCGCGGCGGCCGAAAAGGATACCGCGAAATTGTGGGCAACCCACGTTCGACCACCGAAAGCTATGTGGCGCTGCGAGCGCATATCAGCAATTGGCGTTGGGCGGGCACGCCGTTCTATCTACGCACGGGCAAACGTCTGGTTGCGCGGTCATCGGTGATCAATGTGATGTTTAAAGACGCGCCGCATTCAATTTTCGGCGAAGAGGCTGGACGCCACGCGAATGTCCTGTCGATCCGGCTGCAGCCGAACGAAGGAATAACGCTGAAGGTGACGATCAAGGAACCGGGCCCGGGTGGTATGCGTCTGGTCGATGTGCCCTTGGACATGAGTTTTGCCGAGGCGCTAGGGTCAGGAAATCATGACCCCCCGGATGCATATGAACGGCTGGTCATGGACGTGATCCGGGGCAACCAGACACTGTTCATGCGCGGGGATGAGGTCGAGGCCGCATGGGCCTGGACCGACCCGATCATTGCCGGCTGGCACGCGCGCGGTGACGTACCAAAACCATACGAAAGCGGCAGCACAGGTCCGGGCGACGCCGAGCTGTTGATGAAACGAGATGGTCGCCGTTGGCAAGGAATAAACCCATGAAGATTCAGGAATATGCCGATCGCGACATGCTGGCGATTGACGTGGCAAACGCCTTGGCCGGAGAGTTGGAGGCTGCCTTGCTGCATCACGACATGGTTTCGTTGGCCGTGCCGGGCGGCACGACCCCCGGGCCGGTATTCGATGGCCTGTGCGCGGCTGATCTGGAATGGGACCGTGTGCGGGTTTTACCCACGGACGAACGCTGTGTTCCGGGTGATAGCGACCGTTCGAACGAACGGCTGATCCGGCAGCGCTTGCTGACAAACCGTGCTTCGGCTGCTCAATACGTGCCGCTGTATGTTGAAGGTAAAGAACCGGACGATGTCCTGCCGGAAATCGAATCCTTGATTACACCAGTCTTGCCGCTTTCGGTTCTGGTTCTTGGAATGGGCGAGGATATGCACACAGCTTCTCTGTTTCCGGGGATGGAGGGGCTTGAAGACGCGCTGGATAGTCACGCGCCACCGCTTGCAGTCGCCCGTCCCGAAACCCAGCCAGAGGCGCGGATCACGCTGACTGGCCCCGTGTTGGATGGAGCGCTATCCAAACACCTGATTATCTTTGGCGCCACCAAGCGCGATGCGTTGGATAAGGCCATGTCTCTGCCTCCGGAAGAGGCCCCGATCGCTGCCGCGCTGACCGGCATGACGGTTCATTGGGCGGAGTGACACAGATGCAGTTGGACCCGCTCAAAAATCTAGCATCCGAAGTGCAGGACGAGGCCATCCTCGGGCTGTTTGAAAGCGATCCGAACCGGGCTCAGACTTTTTCCGCGTCCACCGGAGATCTGCTGTTTGATTATTCCAAAACCCAGATCACAGATGACGTCCGAAAGGCCTTGATCGCGTTGTGTGATGAGGCTGGCCTGGCTTCGCGCCGCGCGGCGATGTTCGATGGTGAAAAGATCAACGAAACCGAAGGCCGTGCCGTTCTACACACAGCGCTGCGTAATCTGGATGGTGGCCCGGTTGAGGTCGATGGTCTGGACGTCATGCCTGATGTTCTGGACACTCTGCAACGGATGCGTGTCTTCGCAGAAGAGGTGCGCGGCGGGGCGGTCACCGGGGCAGGGGGCGCCTTTACCGATGTGGTCAATATCGGGATCGGTGGTTCGGATTTGGGCCCAGTGATGGCGACGCATGCGCTGTCCCCGTATCATGATGGACCAAGACTGCACTATGTCTCGAATGTGGACGGCGCACATATCGCCGATACGCTGCGCCAGCTTGATCCAACGCGGACACTGGTGATTGTTGCCTCCAAAACTTTCACGACCATCGAGACGATGACCAATGCCCGAACCGCGCGAGCTTGGATGGAAGATGGCGGCGGCGATCCGGGCAAGCAGTTTGCCGCCGTGTCTAGTGCGTTGGACAAAACCCAAGCCTTTGGTATTCCCCAAGAGCGCGTTTTCGGTTTTGCCGATTGGGTTGGCGGGCGCTATTCGGTCTGGGGCCCAGTGGGCCTGCCGGTAATGATCGCCGTAGGGTCGAATGCTTTTGACGCATTCTTGCGCGGCGGGCAGGCGATGGATGTACATTTCCGCGCCGCCGACTGGGTCGAAAATATGCCCGTTATGCTGGCTTTGGTCGGCATTTGGCATCGTCAGGTTCTGGGCCACGCTAGCCGGGCCGTGCTGCCTTATGATCAGCGCCTGCTGCGATTGCCAGCGTATTTTCAACAGCTCGAGATGGAATCGAACGGCAAATCTGTTGCCATGGACGGCAACACTCTGACCATTCCCTCGGGCCCCGTCGTTTGGGGTGAGCCGGGCACCAATGGGCAGCATGCATTCTATCAGTTGATCCACCAAGGCACCGACGTGATCCCCTGTGAGTTCATGGTTGCGGCCGAAGGGCACGAACCGGAATTGACCCACCATCACCGCCTGTTGCTGGCCAATTGCCTGGCGCAGTCCGAGGCGCTTATGCGCGGACGGTCGCTGGGTGAAGCACGGCAACGGATGGCGGAGAAGGGGCTGGAAGGGGACGAGCTGGAACGGCAAGCCCGTCACCGTGTTTTTCCGGGCAACCGTCCTTCGACAACGTTGATGTATCCAATGCTCACGCCGTTTGTTCTGGGCCAGATCATCGCGCTTTACGAACATCGTGTGTTTGTCGAGGGCGTCCTATTGGACATCAACTCGTTCGACCAGTGGGGCGTTGAGCTGGGCAAGGAACTTGCGACATCTCTCGGCCCGATCGTCGACGGAGAAGAAAGCGCGACTGGCAAGGACGGCTCGACCGCTGCCCTGGTTGCCTATGCAATGCGCCACCGCGATTATTAACGCGGTTTTTTGCAGTCTGCCGTGAAGGCAGGCTGCATTCTTTTATTGTCAGACAATTAAATGATTGGCAGGGTCTGTTCTTAGGGAACGCCCTGAACACTTTGCTTTGCGCACGCTGGCGAGTGGCATCAGGCAAGCAGACAGCACTGCCCAATAGAGGCGACGCTGATAATGGGAGGATGTCCATGCTGGGACAGATGATGACGCAGCCTTTGCTGATTTCGTCGCTGATTGATCACGCCGAACGCTATCATGGCCAGACCGAGATCTACTCGGTCGAAACCGATGGATCGGTCACCGAAACCACATGGGAGCAAGTGGCGCAAAACGCGCGAAAACTGGGATCAGCGCTGACCAAGCTGGGGTTGGAGCCGCAGGATCGAATTGGCACGTTGGCCTGGAACAACCGGCGACATCTGGAGATCTACTATGCCACCTCCGGCGCGGGCTTTGTGTGCCACACGGTGAACCCCCGGCTTTTCCCGGAACAGCTGACTTACATTATCAACCACGCCAAAGACCGGGTTCTGTTCTTTGATGCGACATTCATCCCTCTGGTCGCGGCCCTGCACGAACACCTGACCGAAGTGCGCCATTTCGTTTTGATGGGCCCACGGAATGAAGACGCCGTTGCTCAAATCCCTGGCGTCGCGTTCTATGATGACCTGATCGAAACTGGCGATGGCGATTTTCAGTGGCCGAGTTTCGATGAAAACACAGCGTCCAGCCTGTGTTACACCTCGGGCACGACGGGCAATCCCAAAGGCGTTCTGTATTCCCATCGTTCCACAGTCCTGCACAGTTTTGGATCGAACACGCGAGATGTCATAGGCTTTTCTGCTATGGATGTCGTGATGCCGGTGGTTCCAATGTTCCATGTCAACGCCTGGGGGTCGCCCTATGCCTGCGCCATGTCGGGTTCACGCATGGTGCTGCCCGGGCCGGGTCTACATGGCGAAGCACTGGTGAATCTAGTCGATACATATGGCGTGACGCTGGCAATGGGGGTTCCGACGATCTGGCAAGGCTTGCTGGCACATGCCGAGAAGTCAGGTAGCAAACTGGCCAGCTTGAACCGCACTGTGATTGGCGGTGCTGCATGCCCGCCCTCGATGATCGAAACTTTCCGCGAGACCTATGGTGTCGATACGGTTCACGCCTGGGGCATGAGCGAGATGAGTCCGCTGGGAAGCACGAACAACCCACTGGCCAAACATCTGGACCTTCCGCCTGAAGAACAACACAAGCTGCGCGAAAGCCAGGGTCGTCCGCCCTATGGGGTCGAGTTGAAAATCGTCGATGATGACGGCAATGATCTGCCGCATGACGGCGTTACGCAGGGCGATCTGCTGGTGCGCGGTCATTGGGTGTTGGACAGCTATTTCCAAATGCAGGATGAAGACCTACTGCAGGACGGATGGTTCGCGACCGGAGACGTGGCAACGCTGGACCCCGACGGGTACATGACTATCCGCGACCGGTCCAAGGACATCATCAAATCCGGGGGCGAGTGGATCAGCTCGGTCGAGTTGGAAAACATCGCCGTAGCCCACCCGCAACTTGCCACTGCAGCCGTTGTTGGTGTGCCGCATCCCAAATGGGACGAACGCCCCTTGTTGGTGGCTGTCAAAGCCGAAGGCGCGGACCCGAGTGAAGCGGAGTTGCTAGCTTTCTTCGACGGTAAAATCGCCAAGTGGCAGGTGCCCGATAAGGTAGTATTTGTGGATGCATTGCCACTGAACGCGACCGGCAAGGTCCTAAAGCGCAACCTGCGCGCAGACTTCGAGAGTGCCTTGATCGGCTAAGCGCCTGATATTGTTGGAAATGGCTCCGGCGGTAGGGATCGAACCTACGACCAATTGATTAACAGTCAACTGCTCTACCGCTGAGCTACGCCGGAACGGTTCGCGCCGTATAGCAACCTGTTTCTACGGCGTCCAGTGGGGGGCAGAATTTTTTTCGCTAAAATGACATCAATCCGAATAGTACCAAATTTGGCGCCGTATGAGGGTCTTGATATCAGGGGATTTTGGCTCCGGCGGTAGGGATCGAACCTACGACCAATTGATTAACAGTCAACTGCTCTACCGCTGAGCTACGCCGGAACTGAGGGGCGTATAACAACCCGTTTTTTGCCCGTCCAGAGGGGAACTGCATCAAACGGAAAAAAAGTTCTGCCTCTTCAGGCTGCCCTTGAAAACATGGCATCGACTGAAAGTGCGTCGGAAGTGTAAACTTGAGATTTACCATAAAGATCAACTAGATGTGCGAATACGTTGCGTTCAGCCGCGGGCAAAAGTGCGGCTGGCGTGTCGGTATAGACGCGTTCGGCAAGTTGGCGGGCGTTTCCGGGCTGCTCCTCCAGCGCCGCCAGTATCTGCGCTTCGCGGGACAGTCGGTGAGTGATCAGCCAGTCCAACCGTTCAGAAGGGGTGGTGATCGGCGCACCGTGACCCGCGTGAAACACGGCCCAATCCCCCGCACGCAACCTGTGGCAGGCTTGCATAAAGTCTGTCAGGTCCCCATCCGGTGGAGAAACCAGCGAGCTGGCCCATCCCATGACATGATCGGCAGTAAAGCAAACATCACCCCAGCCCAAAGCGATATGATTGCCCAAGTGACCAGGTGTATGGATGACCTCAAGCTGCCAGTCATCGCCTTCGATCATCTCTCCATCTGCCACCTCGAAATCCGGGCGGAACGCGGTGTCGATTCCTTCGCCACCTCCGGCCAGACCCTGCCGCGCCAGTTGTGTCATCACTGCGCTGCGTCCGGCCTGCGGTCCGCCAAAGGCTAGAATTGGCGCGCCGGTGCGTGCTGCCAATGGTGCCGCAAGCGGCGAGTGGTCCAGATGGCTGTGCGTGACGATAATATGGCTGATCCGCTGTCCGGGGCGCACCGCATCCAGAATCGCTTCAAGATGAGCATCGCTCAAAGGACCGGGATCAATGACCGCCAAATTACGTTCTCCCAAAAGGTACGTGTTCGTACCGCGATAGGTCATCGCGGACGGATTCGGGGCCAGTATCCGCCGCAGCCCGGGTTGTAAGTCGATCGCCAGACCGGGGGGCGGGTTGAAATCGTCAGGCGCCTGCATTCTGAGCTCTTTCTCTTGGCGGATCAGCCCGTTAGGTTTAGCGCATGTTCAGTCGATGGCTCAAACAATATATGCCGCGCAGCCTTTATGCCCGGGCCGCACTAATTCTGGTTCTTCCTGTTGTCGTGCTGCTGTTGGTGGTGGGGATTGCCTTTTTGCAAAAGCATCTCGAGGACGTCACCGCGCAGATGACCAAGACCGCCACGCGCGAAGTGACGTTGGTGCTGGAAACCATGAAAAAGGCCGAGACCCAACAGCAGGCGCTGGCAGCGATACGCCTGGATTTATCGGTTCTTGATATGAAAGCCCGTTTTGTTGACGGCGACGAAGACCCGATGACGGACAGGCGTCGGTGGTACGATTTTATCGCACCACAGGTCGAATCCCATTTGCGTGCGGGGCTGCCCGATCTGGCCGCCGTCGCTTTGCCTTCGGGTGATGAAGCTCGGTTGTACCTTGAAACCGATCTGGGGCTGCTTCAGCTGACGATAGATCGCCGCCGCCTGTCGCCCACGGCGCCGCATCAGTTGATTGTGACCATGATGTTCTTTGCCGTTGTGATGACGACGATCTCATTCCTCTATATGCGCAATCAGCTGCGGCCTATTACCCGCCTTTCTGACGCTGCGCAGGCCTTTGGTCGGGGCAGGGTGGTGCCATACACGCCAGGGGGCGCAATTGAAGTGCGCGCTGCTGGCAGTGCGTTTCTGGAAATGAGGGCTAGAATCGAGCGACAGATGGAACAGCGTACTATGATGCTGTCGGGTGTAAGCCACGACCTGAGAACACCGCTGACGCGCCTGAAGCTGGGACTTTCCATGTTGCCCGAGGATGAGGCGGCACCGCTGAAACAGGACGTGGACGAAATGCAATTGCTGCTGGATGCGTTCCTTGATTTCTCACGTGGTGTCGCCGAGGGGCCAGCCGAGGCGATCGAACCCGCAGTGTTGTTGCGTCAGATCGTCGAAGACGCGCGACGGGCAGGTCATCAGGCTGAATTGGTCTCAGTCGAAGGTGACGGCACGGCGATGCTGCGCCCCATGGCCATGCGCCGCGCGGTCGAGAACCTGATTGGCAATGCGGTGCGATACGGCAACCGCGCCGAGGTCAGCTTGTCCCTGACGCCCAAAACCACGCGCATCCGGGTCGAAGATGACGGACCAGGCATTCCGGTAGAGCAGCGCACTGAGGCTGTAAAACCGTTCTCGCGTCTTGATCCTGCACGCAACCAGAATCAGGGCAGTGGCGTTGGTCTTGGGTTGGCGATTGTTGCGGATATTGCCCGCGCACATGGCGGTGTTCTGCGGCTTGGTAAAAGTGAAAGGCTGGGCGGTCTTTGCGCAGATATCATTGTTGGGCGATGATTTTGGTAGGACCGGAATTCATGATTTATGTCGCAGCCACAAGCGGCGCGTAAGATTTTTCTTTGGTCTAAAGCACCGATCACCCCGTACAACCTTTAGAATGGGAGGAAGTCATGACCAATAGTTTCGACGTAAAATCATCGTGGGTATCGGTAATGGATGAAACGAAAAACCCACTAAAAAAATACTCGCTATCCACAGCACACATGCTGATGCAGATGTTGGCATGGATGTGGAGCGCAATCTTCTCGCTGATGGTTGGTAGCTATTTTGTTTTCGGTGTAACCGCATTGGGCCATTTGCTGCTGATCGGCGGGTTGTTTGTCACCTTGGCAGTTTTCCAAAAGGCTGAAGCGACAGATCCTGAAGCGTAAAGTTACCTCCTCATATTAGACCGAACGGCTTTACCCGGGGTTTTTTGGTCCAATTCTTGACCCGCTCCGTATCGCCTTCACTACCCCAACTGCCGCCCGCGTTGTTTGTAACGGTTTCCCTCCGAACAACGCGGGTTTTTTGGAGCGGGAACGAGTGGCTACCCTGGTGTTTAACGGGGTGTAACTCCCCCATTAGACTTGAGGCGCATTTCTATCGTAACGTTACAGAACGTCTTTTGCGGCATAGGTTTAGGTATGGACAACACTGTATTGTATTTCTTGGTTGGTATATTTGTCGTTGGGCTCCTGACGCTTGGATATTACTCAAAAAGCAGTGGTGCATTAATCTCGATTGTCATCATAGTCGGCGTTTTGGGTGCGATGGTTGGATACTTTGGTGGATACTTCGGAGAACCTCCAAAGTAGGTAGGGACTTCAATTGGAGGTTTGCCGGTGCGCTTTGTCTTTGAAAGCTCTTTACAATCAAAAAACGGCACAAAAAAAACCAGCTTCGCGGTCCGAGTGAGCGGAGGGGTCGCGAAGCCGGTCAATTTCCTCCTACTGGGTGCGGGTCGGAGGCTGGGATGCACATGTATGGGACGTGCAAGATCATAAAAACATGAATTTTCAAGTTTCACTAAATGGAAATGGGATAGCCAAAAACCCATTCGAATAGGTGATATATCCAAAAGTATAGTATGCGGATGTGTCATTTCTCTTGAATGTACCAAATGGCACTTCCGCTTGAGCGGGGACTCCGAACTCTAGGGGTTTGAATAAGGTTCAGAGTTACTGGGCAATCCTGCAGATTTAGAAGAATGCATCTTATGTTTGGGCAGGACAGTAGAAACACCATGCATCGCTGGTCTGGCAAGCATCTGAAACTGATAACAATGTACAAGTAGACGGTGGTAGGCCCGGCAGGACTTGAACCCGCAACCAAAGCGTTATGAGCGCTCTGCTCTAACCAATTGAGCTACAGGCCCGCCTGAGCGCTTTGAGTACCATGGTGAACGGCCGCGTCAAGCCTGACCGTTGCAACAAGTCGCACAATCGACTAACCCGCGCGGGAACCATTCATAAGGGGCTGGCCATGACCACGGGCAAGAACGGAATCACCTATGCCGATGCAGGCGTTGATATTGATGCGGGGAATGCCCTAGTCGACCGGATCAAGCCGGCCGCAAAACGAACCAACCGCTCGGGTGTGATGAGCGGGCTGGGCGGCTTTGGCGCTCTGTTCGATCTAAAGGATGCCGGATATCAGGACCCGATTCTGGTTGGAGCCACCGATGGGGTGGGCACCAAGCTGCGCATTGCCATTGATACCGGTGTTGTCGACGGTGTGGGCATCGACCTTGTGGCCATGTGCGTCAATGACCTGATCTGTCAGGGTGCTGAGCCGCTGTTTTTCCTGGATTACTTTGCGACCGGCAAACTGGATACCGACACAGCCGCGCGGATCATCGAAGGCATTGCTGAAGGCTGTGTCCAATCCGGATGCGCTTTGATCGGCGGTGAAACTGCTGAAATGCCCGGCATGTACCCGGATGGTGATTTCGATTTGGCCGGGTTCTCGGTCGGCGCGATGGAGCGTGGTGCGCATCTGCCGGCCGGCGTTCAGGACGGCGACGTGCTTTTGGGGCTGGCGTCGAACGGTGTGCATTCCAACGGCTACTCGCTGGTTCGGAAACTTGTCGAAATTTCGGGCCTGGACTGGGATGCAGCATCCCCGTTCAGCGACGGTTCTCTGGGTGAGGCGCTGCTGACCCCAACGCGTCTGTATGTTAAACCTGCGTTGCAGGCGATCCGGGCAGGGGGCGTTCATGCACTAGCTCATATCACTGGCGGTGGCCTGACCGAAAACCTGCCGCGCGTGTTGCCCGAGGGGTTGGGCGCCGAGATTGACCTGAATGCATGGGACTTGCCGCCTTTATTTCGCTGGATGGCGGAAACCGGTGGAATCGTCGAGGCCGAGATGCTGAAAACCTTCAACTGCGGCATTGGCATGATCGTCGCATGTGACGCGGATCGCGCGGATGATCTGGCGGGGTTACTGGCCGACGCGGGCGAAACGGTTGCGCGGATCGGCACTGTGACCGGGACAGCGGGCATGGCCTATTCGGGCACCCTGTTGTGAGCCACAAACGCGTCGCAATTCTGATCTCTGGTGGGGGGTCGAACATGGTGTCGCTGGTCGACAGCATGACCGGCGATCACCCTGCGCGGCCCAGCCTGGTTCTGTCCAATGATGCGAACGCGGGTGGGCTGACAAAGGCGGCAGAGCGTGGCATTCCAACCGCGTCGGTGGATCACAGACCGTTCAAGGGTGACCGCGCCGCGTTTGAGGCCGAGTTGCTGAAACCGCTGGAAGAGGCGCAACCCGATATCGTTTGCCTTGCAGGGTTCATGCGCGTTCTGACCGGTGATTTCGTTTCGCGCTTTCAGGGGCGGATGCTGAATATCCACCCTTCGCTTCTGCCGAAATACAAGGGTCTCAATACCCACGCGCGCGCTATTGAAGCCGGGGATGCCGAACATGGATGTTCGGTCCACGAAGTCACCGCAGCTTTGGATGACGGACCGATCCTTGGGCAGGCGCGGGTGAATATTGAACCGCGTGATACGCCCGAGGGATTGGCCGCCCGGGTGCTGGTGTGGGAACACAAACTCTACCCTACAGTGTTGCGCCGTTACGCCAGTGGGGATCGGACTCCGGTGTTGCTGCCCTGAACGTCTCAGGATGATTTACACCCGCGTCAAATTCATCCTATGGTCCGCAATACGGCTGGGTACGGAATGAAACTGATAATCGGCCGCACAGAACAAGAGCAAGAACAGCACCGCGCATGAAAACCCTGACGACGACGCAAGAGCTGGCCGATTTCTGCAAGGCCGCGGCGGAATATGACTATGTCACCGTAGATACCGAGTTTCTGCGCGAACGGACTTACTATTCAAAACTCTGTTTGGTGCAGCTTGCGGTTCCATCTGATGATGAAGGCAGTGCCGTTCTGGTGGACCCATTGGCCGATGGCCTGTCATTGGATCCGCTTTATGAGCTGTTTCGTGATGAAAGCGTGGTCAAAGTGTTTCACGCCGCGCGGCAGGATCTTGAGATTTTCTGGGTCGAGGCGTCCGTGTTCCCGCAACCTCTGTTCGACACCCAGGTCGCCGCGATGGTCTGCGGCTTTGGTGAGCAGGTGGGCTACGAGACTTTGGTGCGTAAAATCTGCAAGGAAGGCGTCGACAAAACCTCGCGTTTTACCGATTGGTCACGTCGGCCGCTGACAGATGCGCAAAAGACCTATGCCTTGGCAGATGTCACGCATTTGCGGCAGATATACGAATATCTGGCGGCCCAGTTGAACAAGTCGCAGCGCAGCCATTGGGTATCCGAAGAGTTGCGCACACTGACCCAGCCCGGAACCTACGATATCCGTCCCGAAGATGCATGGAAGCGGGTAAAAACCCGGACGAATTCGGCCAAGTTCCTGGCCGTCGTGCGCGAGTTGGCGCAGTTCCGCGAGGCCTATGCGCAGGAGAACAACGTCCCGCGCAGCCGTGTGTTCAAGGATGACGCCCTGATCGAGCTTGCCTCAACCAAGCCCAAATCTCCATCGGACCTTGGTGGTTCTCGCCTGCTGCTGCGCGAGGCGCGCAAAGGCGCGATTGCCGATGGTATTCTGGCGGCGGTGAAACGCGGGGTAAACTGCCCTGCCGATCAAATGCCGCGCGTCGATAACAGCCGTGACAAGCTAAAGATCAACCCGGCGCTTGCCGATCTGCTGCGCGTGTTGCTCAAGTCCAAAACCGAAAGCTCAGGCGTGGCGGCGAAGCTGATCGCAACAAGTTCCGAACTGGACCAATTGGCTGCGGGCGAGCGCAAGCTGCCTTCAATGTCAGGCTGGCGATTTGAGGTGTTTGGCGAAGATGCCCTGAAACTGTGTGACGGCAAGATCGCTCTGGCCGCCAAGGGGCAATCCGTACAAGTCGTGTCGCTTTAGCGACCGTTAGCGCCGCCGGGATTCCAATGTGTTCTGTTCGCCGCGAACGCGAACCAGACGGATGTTTCGCAGCTCGGCTCGGCCAACCGTAGTGGCATCATTGACCTCACGCGATCTTTCGGAGCCCAGATTGGTTGCGTAGCTTGGGTAGCTGACTTCGAACGTGTATTCCAGAATGCCGTTCTTTTCGTTCTCTTCGCTTTCCACGCGTACAAGGCGCGCATTGTAAGCCCCCTGTCTTGAGGCGGTACCTTTGACATAGATGATTGCCCCAGTTGGTGTGGGGTCGATGCGTAGCTCATCTACCTTGGTTATGGCAAAGCCGATCACTTCCTTCTCAGGTCGCGAAAACAGGCCCGGGCCGTCACGCCCTTCGGGCACCAGAGCATCGGCTTCGTTTACGGATACTTCAGTAGGGGCAGGTGTACTGGACCCGAACCAATTGGTCGGATTCACGCGCGACTCGCTCCAGCCGCTGCAGGCCGCCAGTGCCAGAGTGCTGACCAATAGAAGAGGTGTTGATTTTTTCATGGTCCCAAAGCCCAGAGAAGTATTTTCAGCAATGGGTTATCGTAAATTCCAAAGATTGAAAACCCACACCGGGGCTGGACAGGTGCCCAACAGAGGCATAGGTCACAAATGTGATCGCAACAAAAAGGACCGCTGCGAAATGGCAACGCCCGCCTTTGAGGAAATCGTCGAGGATTTTGAGTTTCTGGATGACTGGGAAGACCGGTATCGCCACGTCATCGATCAGGGCAAGGCGATGGAGCCGCTGGATGATGCGCTCAAAGTGCCGGCCACCAAGGTGCATGGTTGTGCCAGTCAGGTGTGGCTGCACCCCATGATCGACGGCGGTGTTTTCCGGTTCGACGGCGACAGCGACGCGTTGATCGTGCGCGGGCTGATTGCGGTGCTTCGGTCTTTGTATAATGGCTTGCCTGTTGGCGAAGTTCCAAAGGTCGACGCGGGCGGTGAGTTGGCGCGCCTTGGCCTGAATGATCACCTGTCCGCACAGCGGTCAAATGGTTTGCGGTCAATGATTGAGCGTATCCGCGAAGTCGCGCAAGAGAACGCCTGACGTTCAGGCCGTCGGCTTGCGGGTGGCCCACTCGGTCAGAGTTGTCTCAAGATCGCCATAGCCGGTGAAGCGTCGTTCAAACGTCAAGCCCATGCGTTCGGCGCATTCCTGTGCGCGGGCCGTCAGGTCCGGGTCGTCTGTTTGGGCTTGATAGACAAGCTTGGTATAGTTCCCGAAATACATGTCCCGCAGCTGGGGGTGGCGGTCCAGACCCAGCGGCTTCCACACAAAGGCGTCAAACTGACGGGCCAGAAAATCTGTCAGATAAAAGGCCGTCGTTTCATCATCGCCATGGTCTTCAAAGGCTTGATTTCCTTCGAAAAAGGAATAGCAGTGCGGGCCTTTGATCATCTCAATGCCCATCTCTTCGCAAGCCTTCTGCAACAACCCTCCGGTGCCACAGTCGGCATAGACGACGAAGATCTGATCAAAGTTACCGCGGTGCTTGGCAACAGCTTCTTCGACAGCCTGCGTAATCCGTTCGGGGTGGACGTGCAGTATGGCGGGCAGGCAAGTCAGGGTCATATGATCCCAGCCATTGCGTTTTTTTAGATGCAGGATTTCGCGCGCCAACGCACCGCATGCCAATAGCAGTATGCCGCCTTGCCGAGTGTCTTCGGTATAGCCTTTTGTCGTCAGGCTTGCGTCATCCGGTGTGGTGTTCTGCTGCATCGTCAATTCCCTGAAGGATTGCAGCATCAAAGAATGAATGCCGGATCAAGGCAAGCCCGCTTCCGACATCCCGTGTCAGGCCACCGACGCACGCGTTTCAAAAGACTGAAGCGATGGGCGGGCAGGGGGACCATAGGCGGTGATCCCGTGACTGGTGAGTTCCGGAAATAGCGACAGGATCTCTTGCCGTGTTTCATGCTCAAAACTGTTCCACGCCTGGATTCCGGGGTGAAAGCTCTCGCTCAGGCACCCTTCGCCCCAGATCAGTTCGTGCTGATCGAACATTAGGTGATAATAGGTCACAAGACCGCCGGGCTTCATCACGATATCGCGGCCATTCACCAAATGCTTGGCAGGCACCAGCGCCTCAGCGTGGCCCGTATGCAGCTCGACCCGCCAGTCGCTGATCAGCATCCTGTGCTGTTGCGAGACCAAGAGATCGCGATCATTGCCAAGCGCACCCGCCCTGATCAGCACAGGCGTGAACACGCCTGCGGCACGCGCGGTCTGAGAGCCAATCCAACGCAGTGTTTGCAGCCCATGATCCAGCGTCGGAATTTTGTCACCCACGCGCAAATTCTCGACCTCGACCAAACCACGTTCCGTTTTGATCAGAGTGCCGGTTGCGAAACATCTGGCGATGTCCCAGGATTCACGGTCGGCGTTCAAACCCGTAGTTGTGGCGGTGTTTATACTGTTGAGCGTTAGTGACCTGATGCCCGCAAATTCCAATGCGGCCTGATCGCTGTTGGCTGAGAATTCTGGAACCAGAAAAGTGTTCCCGAGCGTGTCTTGCGCGATGACTGCCGTTATGTCTGCCGTTGTGCCGTCGACATACGTAATTGTCGCATTGTAGGCGACAGCTGCATCGAAAGTGGTCGCAGCGCCATCAATTGCAAAAAAATCCACGTCAGAGTTGGCGTTGTTTTCGTAGGTTCCACCAGGGTTTCCTACCGGTGTCCAAACGACAGCGTCGTCAAGTAATGGATCACCCGGACCACCAAAAGTTTGTCCAACCAAAGCGCCCGCGTTTTCAGCGGTGTTGTTACCCTCAGTCGGGTCGATGATTGCAAGATTACCAAGAAAAATAGCATTGAATGTCGTCGGCATTCCGTACCCCAAAAACTCTTTAACCAAACCCGCGTAACAAACTGGGCCTTAACTACAGGCTTAATTTGTCCAAATTTCCATGAGTAGCAAGCCCAAAAACGAAAAAAGCCGCCCTTTAAAGGGCGGCCTTGATCATTTCCCTGTGAGCAGGATCAGCCGGCAAGCTGGTTGTGCTTGCGCGAAACAAAGTCTTTGGCCGTTTCCACCGCCACAGCGGCGTCACGGCAATAGGCGTCTGCGCCGATGGCCTTGCCGAATTCCTCGTTCAGAGGGGCACCGCCAACCAGTACGATGTAATCTTCACGCCGTCCCTGTTCGATTAGCGTGTCGATGACCACTTTCATGTAGGGCATAGTTGTGGTCAGCAGGGCCGACATGCCCAAAATGTCTGGCTGTTCGGAATCCAGTGCTTCCAGATAGTTTTCGACCGGGTTGTTGATGCCAATATCCACGACCTCAAAACCGGCTCCTTCCATCATCATCGACACCAGATTTTTGCCGATATCATGGATGTCGCCTTTGACGGTGCCGATCACCATCTTGCCGACCCGCGGCGCGCCGGTTTCGGCCAGCAGCGGCTTGAGGATCGTCATCCCACCTTTCATCGCGTTGGCCGCCAGCAAAACCTCCGGCACGAACAGGATGCCGTCGCGGAAATCGTGGCCCACGATGGTCATGCCACCGACCAATGCTTTGGTCAGGATGTCATATGGCGTCCATCCGCGTTCAAGCAGGATGTTCACACCTTCTTCGATCTCTTCTTTCAGGCCGTCATAAAGATCGTCGAACATCTGCTCGACAAGTTCGTCGTCGTTGAGTTCGGACAGGACGATGTCTTCTTCATCGGACATGGGGCATTTCCCTGTGCTGGGCGGGCCATCGGCCCGTGGTGGCATTTTTTCCGTTTTGGCCATTTCGTCGCAGTTAGACTGTTACGATTGCGACCTTGGCAGTTCCGGGACCGACCTATACGTCAAATTGTTTGCGATCACGATGGAATTATCTGCAACAACATCCTGCAATCTGTTCACAACCGGGGAAAAACCGGTCGTCCAGGATCGGGGGCGAATAGGGCGGTTCGCGCAGTTTTCCTTGTCGCATGGCGATTCAGGGTCTATTGATTCATGAGCAAGAACATAACGGGAACAAATATGCCTGCACTCAACATAAGGGCCCGCGGCGTGGCCAGCAATGAATCAGGCAGATTCGAACGCTTTGCGACCGAGGCCTGTGACGATGGCTGGGAGATGGAAGAAGAACTTCCCCAGCTCAGAACCGAGGTCCGAGAAGAGGTAGCGCGCAGTGTGGTCACCTACAACCGATCGCCCGATCTGCCGTTCGACCGCTCGATTAACCCGTATCGCGGGTGCGAGCATGGGTGCGTGTACTGTTTTGCCCGCCCGACACATGCCTATCTGGGATTGTCGCCGGGATTGGATTTTGAAACCCGGCTGATTGCACGGCCAAACGCGGCAGAGGTCCTTAGGAAAGAACTGTCCTCAGCCCGGTACAAAGTGGCGACCATTGCGATGGGAACAAACACCGACCCGTATCAGCCGATCGAAAAATACCACCAAATCACACGGGCTTGCCTGCAGGTCTTGCAAGAGTTCCAGCACCCGGTCGCAATCGTGACCAAAGGTGCGTTGATCGAGCGGGACTTGGATATCCTTACCCCTATGGCGCAACTTGGGTTGGTTCGGGTCGGCATTTCGTTGACAACTTTGGACCCAGGCTTGTCTCGACGGATGGAACCACGCGCGCCATCCCCTGTAAGACGGCAGGCGACGATCCGACGGTTGACCGATGCAGGAGTGCCGGTACGCGTCATGACATCGCCTTTGATACCGGGTCTGACGGATCACGAATTGGAATCCATGCTGGAAGCCGGGCGAGACGCGGGCGCTGATTCCGCAACTTGGATCATGCTGCGCCTTCCGGGCGAAGTCTCTGAGCTGTGGCAATCCTGGCTGCATCAGCATGAGCCGGCTCGAGCTGAAAAGGTCATGTCCAAACTGCGCGAAATGCACGGCGGTCGTGGCTACGACCCGCGTTGGGGGCACCGCATGCGGGGGGAGGGTGAGTATGCCGGGCTGGTGGCCAAGCGCTTCAAGCTCGCGGTCAAACGTTTGGGGTTGGCCACAAAAACACCGCCGCTACGATGTGATCTGTTTTCCAGGCCCGCGCAGGCCGGGGATCAACTGACACTATTCTAAAACAAAAAAAAACGCCCCGGACACGGGTCCGAGGCGTTTCGAAATTGTAACCGGCTATCAGCGGTTTTCGATGTCCACATAATCGCGGGTCGTTTCGCCCAGATACAGCTGACGCGGACGACCGATTTTGTTCTGTGGATCTGCGATCATCTCTTTCCATTGGCTGACCCAGCCAACGGTGCGCGACAGCGCGAAGATCGGCGTGAACATTGAAGTGGGGAAACCCATCGCCTCGAGGATGATGCCCGAGTAGAAGTCCACGTTCGGGAACAGTTTTTTCTCGGCGAAATACGGATCTTCCAGCGCCTGCTTTTCCAATGCTTTGGCAACCTGCAGCTTCGGATTGTTCTCGACGCCAAGCAGTTCCAGCACTTCGTCGGCTGATTGCTTCATCACAGTCGCGCGCGGGTCGAAGTTCTTGTAGACGCGGTGGCCAAAGCCCATCAGGCGGAACGGGTCGTTCTTGTCCTTGGCGCGGTCGATGTATTCCGGAATACGATCGACGGAACCGATCTCTTCCAACATCTCCAAACAGGCCTGGTTTGCGCCACCATGGGCAGGGCCCCAAAGGCAAGCCACACCCGCCGCGATACACGCAAACGGGTTTGCGCCCGAGGATGACGCCAGACGCACGGTCGAGGTCGACGCATTCTGCTCGTGATCTGCGTGCAGCGTCAGAATCCGGTCCATCGCGCGGCTGAGGATCGGGTTCACCTCATATTCTTCAGCGGGAACGGCAAAGCACATGCGTAGGAAGTTGGACGCGTAGTCCAGATCGTTGCGCGGATAAACGAAGGGCTGGCCGATGTGATACTTATAGGCCCATGCGGCGATCGTCGGCATCTTGGCGATCAGACGGTGCGAAGCGACCTCGCGCTGATGCGGATCAGATACGTCGGTTGAGTCGTGATAGAACGCCGACATTGCGCCAACGACACCCACCATAATCGCCATCGGATGCGCATCCCGACGGAAGCCGCGATAGAAGTACTGCATCTGTTCGTGCAGCATGGTGTGGCGCGTGATGGTGGTTTCGAACTGCTCTAGATCTTTGGCTTGCGGCAGCTCTCCGTACAGCAGCAGATAGCAAACTTCTAGGAAATGCGATTTTCCGGCCAGCTGGTCGATCGGATAGCCACGGTGCAGCAGCTCGCCTTTTTCGCCGTCAATATAGGTAATGGTGCTGTCACAGCTTGCGGTCGACGTAAAACCGGGGTCGTAGGTGAACACTCCGGCATCGCTGTACAGTTTACGGATGTCGATGACGTCAGGTCCAGCGGTCGGAGAATGAACCGGCAACTCGTACGTTTCACCATGGACTGTCAGAGTGGCTGTTTTATTGCTGTCGGTCATAGTGTCCCTTCCTCATTCTTACGCATGTCGAATCGCTGTCCGACCTTGCGGGCAACGGCTGCGCGCGGGCGCGCAGTCCGGGTGTTAGCGGAGCAGCGTTACCCAAATATGAAGATTGGGTTTACGTCGCTGCGTCAGAAAGCCGGGCCAGGGTTTCTTCCTTCCCCAGCACAAGCATCATGTCAAAAACTGAAGGCGTCACTGCCCGACCTGCCAACACAGCCCGCAACGGACCCGCCAGTTTGCCGAACTTAACCTCTTTCGCTTCTGCAAACGAATTTAGGGTTTGCTCCAGTTCGTTTCGCGTCCAGCTAGCATTTTGCACGTGCGGCGTCAATTCACTCAGTATACCATCGGATACTGAGGTCAGCGCTTTTGCAGCCTTTTCATCGGGGTCAATTGGCCGAGATGTCAACACAAAGTGAGCTTTTTCAAGAAGTTCCGGGAACATCCGCGCGCGATCCTTGAGGCAATACATCGCACGTTCCAGATCACCGGATTGTGTTTCCGTGAGGTTAGGTAAATTTGCCGCTGCCAGATAGGCTTCGATCTCTTGCCGCAACGCAGCATCATCCGCGATGGCGATATGCTGCCCGCACAGGTTTTCCAGTTTTTTCAGGTCGAAACGGGCAGGGCTTTTGCCGATTCCGTCAAGATCGAACCACTCTTTGGCCTGTGCGTCCGTAAAGAATTCATCATCACCGTGGCTCCAACCCAGACGCGCCAAATAGTTGCGCATACCTGCGGCTGGATAGCCCATGGCCTGATATTCCTGCGCGCCCAAAGCACCGTGGCGTTTGGACAGCTTTTTACCATCCGGCCCGTGGATCAGGGGGATATGCGCCCAGACAGGTACGTCCCAGCCCATAGCCTCATAAATCATCATCTGCCGCGCGGCGTTGTTCAGGTGGTCGTCGCCACGGATCACATGGGTCACACCCATGTCGTGGTCATCTACCACGACCGCCAGCATATAGACCGGCGTCCCATCAGACCGCAGCAGGATCATGTCGTCCAACTGATCGTTGCGAATGGTCACGTCACCCTGAACCTGATCGCGGATTACCGTCGTGCCGTCCTGAGGCGCCTTGATGCGGATCGCAAACGGAGCGTCCGGATGGGAGGACGCGTCGGCATCGCGCCAAGGGCTGCGGAACAGGGTCGATTTCCCCTCGGCCCGTGCTTGTTCGCGGAAGGTCGAGATCTCTTCCTGCGTTGAAAAGCACCTGTACGCCTTGCCCTCAGCCAGCAACTGATGCGCTACCTCGGCGTGACGTTCGGCACCCTCGAATTGACTAATTACATCGCCGTCGTGATCAAGACCCAGCCACTCCATCCCTTGCAGGATTGCAGCCGTTGCTTCGGGGGTCGAACGTTCACGGTCGGTGTCCTCGATCCGCAACAGGAACTTGCCGCCGCGGCCGCGGGCATAAAGCCAATTGAACAGCGCCGTACGGGCCCCGCCGATATGCAGGAAACCGGTTGGGGACGGGGCGAAACGAGTGACGACCTGATCGGACATTGTGTGGATTAACCTTTTGGTAACCGTGTCGGGCATAGATTGGCGCCTGTCTAACGAGCCGGAAGGACGGGGGCAACCATGCGTGTTCTGGCACGGGTCGAGACCGCATTACTGAACCAGACAGGGTATTTGTTTCAGTGGTCTCCGGTGTGTTTGGCCGTCGGTATTGGTCTGTATTTCAGCCTGCGGTTTGAACCGGGGTGGATGATCTATGCAGGCCTCGTTGCCGTGATCGCGATTTGCTTAGGCTTGGTGCGCTGGCTTCCGTCTGGCTGGGCTGCGTTGACAACAGGGGGGGCGCTGATCGCTGCCGGGTTTATCCTGGCGGGCGCGCGCGCCCACACGGTGGCAGAGCCGGTCCTGTCCTGGCGTTATTACGGCCCGGTCGAGGGGCGGGTTGTAGCCATGGATCGCTCTGCGTCGGATGCGCTGCGGATTACGCTGGATCGGGTGCGTATAGGGGATGTGCCCGGTGACCGGCGGCCGCGGCGCGTGCGGCTCTCCCTGCACGGCGGCGCACGGTCACTAGCGCCCGGCCAAAGGATCATGACCACTGCCCATTTGTCGCCCCCACAAGGCCCGGTGGAACCGGGAGGGTTCGATTTTCGGCGACACGCGTGGTTTCAACGACTGGGGGCCGTGGGATACACCCGAGTTCCGGTGCTGATCGCTGCGCCCCCGCAGCCCGAAGGCATCCGCATTACAGCACGGCGAATGGCGATTTCCAACCATGTCCGCACGATCCTGCCGGGTGAGATTGGCGGGTTTGCGGCCGCCGTCACAACGGGTGATCGCAGCGGTATGGGGCAAGAAACGCTAAAGTCACTGCGCGCTTCCAACCTGGCGCATCTGTTGGCGATTTCGGGCCTCCACATGGGCCTGCTGACCGGGTTCGTCTACTTGATGTGCAGGCTTTTGTTTTCAACCATTCCTGCGCTGGCTCTCAGATTGCCTGTGCGCAAACTGGCGGCTGTCTGTGCGATGGTCTCGGCCACGATCTACTTGTTACTGTCTGGGGGAAACGTCGCCACGGAACGCGCCTTTGTCATGGCGAGTGTCATGTTGATGGCCATACTGATCGACAGACGCGCTATTTCCCTACGGGCCGTTGCGGTCGCCGCCCTTATTGTACTCATTCTGCGCCCCGAATCCTTGCTTAGCCCGGGGTTTCAAATGTCTTTTGCCGCAACGACAGCGCTTGTGGCGGTGTTCGGAGCGTTGCGTAAATTGGGACCGATGCCGGGGCCAAAGTGGCTGAAACCTGTCGCGGGCCTTCTGATTTCCTCGGCTATCGCGGGGTTTGCAACCGCGCCAATTGGTGCGGCGCATTTCAACACATTGTCTCACTATGGCCTTCTGGCCAACATGCTTTCGGTGCCGGTCATGGGCATGATTGTCGTCCCCTCGGCCGTGGTGGCAGCACTGCTGTCGCCATTCGGCTTTGAGATGGTGCCTCTGGCAGTGATGGGGCTGGGTTTAGAGTGGATTCTTGCGGTTTCGCAATGGGTATCGGGATTTGACGGCGCGCAAGGATATGTTGTCAGCCCGCCGACCCCTGTCCTGCCGCTAATTGCGCTTGGCGGCCTGTGGCTTGCGCTGTGGCAAGGACGGGCCAAATGGGTTGGGGTGGCACCAATGGCCGTGGCGTTGATATTATGGGGGCAGGGAAATCGCCCTGAAATACTGGTTGCGGATAGTGGTGGTCTTGTTGGCGTGATGACCGAACAAGGACGCGCCTTGAGTAAGAAAAAGGGAAGCGGGTTTGTCGCAACCGTCTGGCTGGAAAATGATGGGGACGGGGCAGATCAGCTGCATGCGGCCAGCCGTTGGCCGCATGATTCCGGCACCATTCAACGGTATGACTGGCAGGGCAAAGAGGTGTTGCACGTTACAGGCAAACGCGCGGCGCGCGGGATCAGTGCCTGCAATGCCGATCAGATCGTGATTTCTGCCGTGGCGCTGCAACTGTCCGGTGGCTGTGAAGTCTTTGATCCGAAACGGCTGCTGGCAACGGGAAGCCTGTCCCTGTCGGGCGGCAAGATCACAACGTCTAAAGAGGTGATGGGCGACAGGCTCTGGTCCCCGAACACATCCGGGAACCGAGCTACCAAGCAGTTTTAGTAGCTGCGGATCAGTCCAACCAGACGACCCTGCACCTTGACCTTATCTTCCGGCAGAACGCGGGTTTCATAGGCGGGGTTCGCGGCCTCAAGCGCAATCGCCTGCCCGCGGCGGAAGAACCGCTTCAAGGTGGCTTCCTGATCTTCGACAAGAGCAACAACGATATCGCCGTTGTCGGCAACCGAGGTTTCCCGGATCACCACCACGTCGCCATCGTTGATACCCGCGTCGATCATCGAGTCGCCACGCACTTCCAGCGCGTAGTGCTCTCCTTTTCCGGAAACCATTGTTCCGGGTACCGCGACGCGGTGCGAGACGTGGCTGATCGCTTCGATTGGAACACCGGCGGCGATGCGGCCCATCACTGGCAATTCCATCGCATCGACGGTCACCGGCTCAAAGTTCGCGGGGCGGGGGCCGGAAGGCTTGTCGCCTTCGATCACACGCGGCTTGAAGGCCACTGTGGGTTCTCCACCCAGGCTTTCCGGCAGTTTGACGATTTCAATGGCCCGTGCACGATGCGCCAGACGCCGAATGAACCCGCGTTCCTCTAGTGCCGTAATCAATCTGTGGATGCCGGATTTGGACCTGAGGTCCAACGCGGCCTTCATTTCATCGAAACTGGGCGGAACACCGTCCGCCTGAACGCGTTTGTGAATGAATTCCAACAAATCCAACTGCTTCTTGGTCAACATTGCTCACACCTCATCGGTCATGCGTTTTCTTTTGTTCTACGCATGTTCACGTTTTGTGTCAACGGATTTGAGCGGGATTTAGATCGGCAGGTAATGAACCTCATCCCCGGCAGGTCGGGCGGGGTCATGCGGAGTCCGCACCAACAGAGCATTTGCCTGCGCCAAAACGCTGAGCAGTGAACTGTCCTGATCGGAACATGCGCGAATGCCGGTTTCATCCAGCATAGCCCGCATGTAATGCTCACGCGGACCGTTTTCGCCGAGCGGTTCAGCAAGCCTTGCGGTTCGTAATGGCGGCAGAACCTGTTCGACACCCAACATCCGACGCACCATTGGCAACAGGAAGAGATAGCCACAAACCATTGCACTGACAGGATTTCCGGGCAAGCCGACCATTGCCGTTTGTCCCAATCGACCCGCCATCAGGGGTTTGCCGGGGCGCATTCGGATCTTGTAGAAAGATTGCTCCATTCCCAGCCCGGTTGAGACATCTGACACCAGATCGTAGTCTCCAACCGATGCGCCGCCGATGGTCACAACCAGATCTGCTCCTTCGGCAAGTCCGAAGGCTGTTTCAAGCGATGAGACCGTATCGCGCGCGACCGGAAGGATGCGGACGTGCGCGCCAACGTCCTCTAACAGTGCTTTCAAGCCAAACGTATTGGATGCGATGATCTGATCGGGGCCGGGGGTTTCACCCGGCATTACCAGCTCATCACCGGTGGAGATCAGAGCGACAACAGGCTTTCGAGTCACTGGAGCGGTCGCAACATTCATCGCCGCCATCAGCGCGATGTCTTCTGCGCGCAAACGACGGGGGGCCGAGATCTTTGTTCCTGCTTTGAAATCGACGCCTGCAGGTCTGATATTCGTTTTTGGCCCGGGCAGGTCCGAGATTGTGATCAGGTCGCTGCGACGTTCGGTATCTTCTTGAATGACAACGAAATCAGCACCTTCGGGGACCGGGGCGCCGGTGAAGATACGCACTGCCTGTCCAGGCCCGACGCGACCAGTGTAGCGGTTGCCAGCGGCCGACTCGCCGATGACCATGAACATGGCGTGCAGCTCGACCTCGGTCGCTTTCAGCGCGTAGCCGTCCATCGAGGATGCCTCAAAAGGCGGCTGGTCGCGAGTGGCCTCGATATCCTGAGCCAGAACACGACCTGCGGCGTCGGACAAAGCAACGGTCTCGGCTGGAAGGGGCGAGACCAGTTCAAACAACAGCGCGCGGGCCTCTTCGACGGTGATCATTTTTCTTCGTAACGCCCTGATTTACCGCCATCTTTCAGCAATACACGGATGCCGCCGATTTCCATGGCCTTATCCACGGCCTTGGTCATGTCATAGACCGTCAAGGCAGCCGTAGAAACGGCGGTCAGCGCTTCCATCTCGACACCGGTCTGGCCCGAAGTTTTGACTGTGGCTTCGACCAGCACTCCGGGTAAGTCGGGATCCAGCGTCAGTTCGACAGCTACTTTGGTGACCGGGAGCGGGTGACATAAAGGGATCAGATCAGGTGTTTTCTTCGCGCCCATAATGCCTGCAAGGCGTGCCACGCCCAGAACATCACCTTTCTTGGCGCGGCCTTCGGAAATCAGATCAAAGGTGTCCTGCGCCATTTTGATGTATCCGGCCGCCACGGCGACGCGGTCGGTTACTTCCTTGTCCGAGACATCGACCATATGGGCCTGTCCCTGAGCATCAAAATGGGTCAGCGGCATCACATGACTCCGGGGATTAGAGGGCTTGCCAAAAGGTGGCGGGTGGCTGCTGCCACGTCGTCCTGACGCATCAGGCTTTCACCGATCAGGAAGCTGCGCGCGCCGTAACGTGCGATGTCTGCCAGATCTTCCGGTGTGCTCAAACCACTTTCGCAAACGATCGTCCGGCCCGCTGGTACAAGCTTGGACAGATGCCGTGTGGTATCAAGAGATGTCTCGAAGGTCTTGAGATTGCGATTGTTTATTCCAATCAGCGAGCTTTTCAAAAGGGCGGCACGTTCCAGTTCTTCCTGATCGTGAACTTCGATCAGGACATCCATACCCCAGTCGAATGCAGTCTGTTCCAGTTCGGCGGCTTGGGCGTCTTCTACCGATGCCATAATGACCAGGATGCAATCTGCACCCAGAGCACGCGCTTCGACCACTTGATAGGGGTCGTACATAAAATCCTTGCGCAGCGCCGGAATCTCGGTCGCAGACCGGGCTTCGGTTAGGTACTCTTTTGCACCCTGAAAACTCGGCGTGTCGGTCAGCACCGATAAACACGCAGCGCCGCCTTCCTCATAGGCTTTGGCCAGAGCGGGTGGATCGAAATCCGGGCGGATCAGACCCTTGGACGGGCTGGCTTTCTTGACCTCGGCAATCAGGCCGTAACCCCGACGCGCCGCTGTTCGAAGCGCATCGGCAAAACCGCGGACCTCTGGTGCGTTGCGGGCCTCGTTTTCCAGTGTTTCCAGCGGCTTCTGCGCCTTGTCTGCCGCAACTTCTTCAAGTTTGTAGGCTTTGATCTTGTCCAGAACCGTCTCGGTCATGCGGCCTCCTGCGTAATTCGGGCCAGGGCCGCGATTTTGTCTTTAGCTTTTCCGCTGTCGATGCTTTCCCGCGCCTTGGCAGCGCCGTCTTTCAGGTCATCAGCAGAGCCAGCAACCACAAGGGCTGCGGCAGAGTTCAACAGAACAGCGTCGCGGTAGGCCGATGGCGCGCCGTCCAACAAGGCGCGGAAGGCCACGGCGTTTTCCTCGGGCGTTCCGCCGATGATATCCTCGAACGGGTGGACCGGCAGCCCTGCGTCTTCAGGATGCAGCTCGACCTCTTTCACAACGCCATCTTCCAGCGCGGCGACCCAGCTTACGCCGGTGATCGTCAACTCATCCGTGCCATCTGATCCGTGCACTAACCAGGCGTGATCAGCGCCCAGCAGTCCCAACGTTTCCGCCATTGGGCGAATCAGGTCGCGACTGAACGCACCGGTCAGTTGACGCCGAACACCAGCGGGGTTGGTCAACGGGCCAAGAATGTTGAAAATCGTACGCGTCCCAAGCTCTTGCCGGCTGGGCATGACATGCGCAATCGCAGGATGGTGCATGGGTGCCATCATAAAGCCGATGCCGACCTCTTGCAGAGCCTTTTCAACGGTTTGCGGGCCAACCATAACGTTGATGCCCAGCTGTCCCAAGGCGTCCGCGGCACCTGATTTGGAACTCAGATTTCGATTGCCGTGTTTGGCGACAGTGACACCAGCCCCGGCGACAACAAACGCTGTGGCGGTGGAAATGTTCAGTGTGCCTTTGCCGTCGCCGCCAGTGCCAACGATATCCATCGCACCAGCCGGAGCTTTGACCGCATTGCATTTAGCGCGCATCACAGCAGCGGCAGCGGCGTATTCGTCTACTGTTTCACCACGAGTGCGCATCGCCATCAGCAGGCCGCCAATCTGGCTGGGCGTGGCTTCGCCATCAAACAGGATGCTAAAAGCTTGTTCAGCCTCGGCACGAGTTAAGGGTCGATCGGCAGCGGCTCCGATCAGTGGCTTCAGAGCGTCGCTCATGCAGGAACTTTCATCTCGGACAGGAAATTCTTGAGCAGAGCGTGGCCATGCTCAGAGGCGATTGATTCCGGGTGGAACTGTACGCCGTGAATGGGCAATTCTTTGTGTTGCAGGCCCATGATGGTGCCGTCTTCCAGTTCTGCTGTGATCTCAAGGCTATCTGGCAACGTGTCCCGATCCACGATAAGCGAATGATAGCGGGTCGCCTCAAACGGGGTGGGCAGGCCAGCGAACACGCCTTTACCGGTGTGGTGCATCATACCCATCTTGCCGTGGACAATCTCGTGGCAGCGGACAACATTGCCGCCAAACACCTGCCCAATCGTCTGATGACCAAGACAGACCCCCAGAAGCGGTGTCTTTGTTTCGGCTGCTGCTTCTGTCAGCGCAAGGCAAATACCGGCCTGATCAGGATCGCACGGGCCAGGGCTGAGGAGAATTCCTGCAGGGTTCATCGCCATGGCTTCTTGTACATCCAGGGCGTCATTCCGCCGAATGACCATTTCGGCGCCAAGTTCGCCTAAATAGTGTACCAGATTGTAGGTAAACGAGTCGTAGTTGTCGATCAGCAGCAGCATTTGGGCACTTGTCTCGGCTTGGGCATTTCGGACTGGCGATACAGCCCTTGGCCACGGTATAATGTCGGGACATACATGCTCAGGCTTGCGGGGCAGCGTCAAGAGGACATCCTGTTCAGGGCGCAATCGCAGGCCAAAGGCGCGGTAAACGGCGTTGAGGCGATCGAAGCAGGATGAAGGCGAGAGGCAGTTAAGATGGGCGGATTTTTAGGCGGGATGATCGCAGGGGCGGTCGTTGTTGGTCTGCTTGGTGTGGTACTATCCCTGAATACCCCTTTGACCCGGAAACCGGTTGTAAACGCCGAGGCCCCCGAGCCGGCACCGGCTGCAACCCCCGAGGTCAGCGCCGAAGCGGCTGAGACGGTGGCAGATGCCGATCTGGTAACCGCGGCGCCGGTGACATCCGATGCGTCCGGGGATCAAACGGACAATCTTGCCGGGCTGGCGGACGTGGAGACTGTGCCAGACTCTGAGCCGACGATCAGTGAGATCGTCACGCAGGTCGAAGGGGTCGAAATACCTGAAACGGTTGAGGTAACCACATCAAACGAGGCTCCGGTCGTGCCGCAGTCGCCTGCGCAATTGCAGTCATTGCCCAGCACCGAAGGTGAGCCGATCATTTCGGAAACCGCGCCGGAACCGCCGGTTGCACCCAAGCAAGAAGAGACCATTGCCGAGGTTGAGCCGCAGCCCGCGCCCGAAGTCCTGGAAATACTGCCCGAACCGGAAGTGGAACAGGTGCAGCCCGAGGTGACAGAGACCCAGCCTGAAATCGCAGAGCCGTTGCCGGAAGTCACCGAAACGGAAATCGAACCAGAACCCCAGCCCGAGCCCGAGGTCGCAGCGGTTCAACCGGAACCCGAGCCGCAGCCTGAACCCACGGCAATCGAACCCCTGGAGCCCGAGGTCGATCCGCTTGAGGAAAACCCGATTGCCGTAGAAGGGGAAGAAGACCCACAGCTTAAAAAGCTGCCCCGGATCGCAGCGGTCCCACAGATCGGCGGTGAAGAAACGGATGCCGACGGTCTGATCGTTGGCAAACGAGTCGTCCCGTTGACTGAACGCGATGACGCGCCGGTTTCAGCGGACGAGCAACCCGCGGTACTTCTGCCCGGTAAGCCAATTGATGCCTATGCCGCCAAGTTCGAAAACCCCGAGGCCAAACCGCTTATGTCGATCATTTTGATTGATGATGAAGGGGCCTTTGGAGCCGAGGCGTTGAAGGATTTCCCATACCCACTGAGCTTTGCCGTCAGCCCGTCTGATCCCGATGCGGCCGAAAAAATGGCCCGCCATCGCGCAGCGGGTTTCGAGGTTCTGGCCCTTGCCGACTTGCCCAAGGCGGCCAGCGCACAAGATGCAGAGGTTTCGATGGCTGTCTGGCTGGACACTCTGCCGGAAACCGTTGGTATTCTGGAAGGCGTGGGAACCGGCATTCAGGGCAATCGCAAATTGGCCGATCAGGTGGCCGCAATTGCCGGTGATACCGGGCGCGGGCTTATCACCCAGGATAATGGCCTGAACACCGTCCAGAAACTGGCCGCTCGCAATGGCATCCCTTCCGGGGTCATCTTTCGCGACATCGACGGTGCCCGTCAGGACCCAACGATCATGCGACGTTTCTTGGATCAGGCGGCGTTCCGGGCTGGTCAGCAAGGAACTGTCGTCATGTTGGGACGGCTGCGCCCGGACACGATCTCGGCCCTGTTGCTATGGGGGCTGGAAGATCGCGGTGGCCGCGTGGCCATGGCCCCGATTTCAGCGGTCATGACGCAAGAAGCTCAGTAAGGCTGAAGATAAAAAACGGCTGACCATGAGGTCAGCCGCTATTCTTTAAGAGTTGCCAGAGCCGGTAAACCGGGCCGCGTCTGCAGCCGCACGCCGAATGGCGTTCGATTTGTGGACGGTTTCCATGAATTCGGCCTCGGGGTCGCTGTCATAGACCACGCCTCCGCCTGCCTGAATATAAAGCTTCTGGTCTTTCACGATGGCCGTACGCAGGGCGATACACATATCCATGTCGCCGCCAGCACTGAAATACCCCACACCACCGCCGTAAACGCCACGCTTTTCGGGCTCGAGCTCGTCGATGATCTCCATTGCGCGGACCTTGGGCGCGCCTGAAACGGTGCCTGCAGGCATTCCGGCAAAGAAGGCATCCAGCGCGTCTTTGTCTTCGGCCAACTCACCAACAACGTTGGAGACGATGTGCATCACGTGGCTGTAGCGTTCGATGATGAATTCTTCGGTTGGGCGCACAGTACCGATCTTTGCCACGCGCCCGGTGTCGTTTCGGCCCAGATCCAGCAGCATCAGATGTTCAGCCAACTCTTTCTTGTCGGCCAGCAGATCAACTTCGTTGGCCTTGTCCTCTTCGGGGGTCGCGCCGCGTGGCCGAGTGCCGGCGATGGGGCGGATCGTGACCTCATCGCCGAAGACGCGGACCAGAATCTCGGGGCTGGCACCCACGACTTGAAAGCCGCCAAAGTTGAAATAGAACATGAAGGGCGACGGGTTCGTGCGCCGAAGAGAACGATAGAGCGCGAAGGGAGGTTGCGGAAAGTCCTGAGTCCAGCGCTGTGCCGGAACAACCTGAAAGATGTCGCCCGCGCGGATGTATTCCTTGGCCTTTTCGACCGCTTCCAAATAGCCGGATTTGGTGAAATTTGACACTGGCGCAGCCACCTCGGAAGCATCGCCAAGATCGCGCGTCTCGGCGGGCATGGCACGTTCTAGATCGCGTACTGCGTCCATAACACGTTCTGCGGCCTGTGCATAAGCAGCCTTGGCCGATTGCCCTTCGCTGACCCATGCAGGCGACACAACCGTGACCTCGCCTTTGACGCCGTCCAGCACTGCAATGACCGAGGGTCTGAGCATGATGGCATCAGGCAGGCCGAGCGGATCAGGGTTCACATCAGGCAGGTATTCCACCAGCCGCACCATGTCATAGCCGAGATAGCCAAACAGCCCGGCTGCGGCTTGGGGTAGGTCGTCCGGCAGGTCGATCTTACTTTCCGCCAGCAGCGCCCGCAGGTTATCCATCGGGTTGCCCGTTTCGGGCGAGAACGCGTCAGGGTCGAACCGGGCCGAACGGTTCAGCGCGGACGTCTCGCCTTGGCAGCGCCAGATCAGGTCCGGCTTCATCCCGATGATCGAATAGCGGCCACGAACCTCACCACCGGTAACCGATTCCAACATGAACGCGTCTTTCTGCGCGCCTGTCAGCTTGAGCATCAAGGAAACCGGCGTGTCCAGATCAGCGGCTAAGCGTGTGTAGACAACCTGATTCTCGCCTGCCTCATAGGCGCGGGCGAAGCGGTCAAAGTCGGGGGTCAGCGCCATATTCAGTCTCTTTTAATAGCTCGCCTGAACAGCATTCAGGGCCTGCTGATCTACGACGGGACGGGCACGGACCTGTGCATCGCGGACAAACGCATCAAAGATGTTCTGTGCCAAAGCCTGATCCAGCTGCGCGGTAAGGGCCGCTTGGACCTGACGCAGCTCATCTGTTTCGGCAGGTGGCAACAGTTCATCCAGACGCACGATAAACGCGGTTCCGGCACCGGGAATGACGCGCAGGTCACCTTGCTCCATTTCAAAGACCTGAGTCATGAAGTCTGCAGGTACATCTTCCAAAAAGGCCGTGCGGGTCAGGGCGTTTTCGACGCGGAACGGCAATCCGGTAGCCGTAAACTCACCATCGGTCTGCACCTGCTCCAGAACAGCATTTGCCTGTTCTTCCAACGCCTTGTTGGTTTCGGCCTGGGTCCAGGCGGCAACAACGCGGTCACGCGCAGAATCAATCGGTTCCGGCCGGGGTTCGAGAACCTCGTTCAGACGCAGAGCAAAGATCGAGCCGTCCTCGAGGAACGCAACCTCGGGGAAGTCGCCGTCCTGTACGGCTTCGGCCGCGCTGCGGAACCCGTCATAGGCGGCCACGCCTTCACCGGTTTGCGCGCTCCAGTCGATTTGGCCCAACTCCATTTCGGTCTCGGAGGTCAGTTCTTCCAAAGTCGCGCCACCGGCCAGCAGGTCATTGATATCCTCGGCCTGCGCCTCAATCTGGCGGCGGGCGCGATCGGCTGCCAATTCCTCGCGCAGGGCAGGGGCGGCATCTTCAAACGACGTGTTGTTTTCGGCAAGCGAGCCATTGATGCGGAACAGCGCCGGTCCGAAGGTGGAAGGCAGCGGGCCGACAACAGCGTCCAGATCGGCAGCAAAGACACCATCGGCTGCTTCGCCCAGATCCTCGCGGGTGACGTCGCCAAGGTCGATATCGCTGAGCTCAAGTTGGCGATCCCGAACCAGTTGTTCGAAGGTTGCACCGCCGACCTCTAGCTGAGCCATGGCAGTTTGTGCTGCTTCTTGATCCGGAAAGGTCAGGCGTTCAACTAGGCGACGCTCGGGCTGTTGGAATTCAGTTGCGCGCTGTTCGTACAAACGCTTTACCGAATCCTCGTCGACTTCCACGTCGTCGAGCAGCATTTCGGGTGACAGGATCGCATACGTCAGCTTTTTGGTGCGCGGCAGGGCGAACAGCTCGGTGTTCTCATCATAAAACGTTTGGACCTGCTCGTCGGTCGGGGCGGCAACAGGTGCGGGCAGGGCGTCAGGCGCCAAAGTTGCGACGGTAAAGCTGCGGCGGGCACCAACGTAGTCGGTCAACACCTGCGTGAGGGTTTCGGGCATCTTCACACCGCTAACCACGGCACTCTGCACGATTGTGCGGGATGTTTCCTTGCGCAGGTCCGATTCGAACTCGGTGTCTGACATGCCGACCTGTTCCAGTTGGAACTGATACGCGTCGCGGTCAAATGTGCCGTTGACGCCCTGAAAAGCCGGAATCGCAACAATTTCTTCCTGCAGGTTCTCATCACCGATCGAGATACCCAACAAACCGACCTCATTGTCCAGCGCCGCTAAAGCCGTCAGGCGCGACAAGGCAAGACGATCCAGACCAAATTCAATGGCCTGCGACATTTGCAAAGGCTGGCCTGTCTGTTGTTCAACCGCGCGAATTTCGCGCTGCAGCTCGCGGACATAGTCATCAACCGAGATATCCTCATTCCCGACTTGGGCCACCGAACGCACGGTGCCAGAGAGGCTGGTTGCGCCAAACCCTGCAAGTCCGAGCATCAAAAGGCCCATGAGAATCCAGACAAAGGTCTTTGATAACTTTTTTACGCCTGCGGCCATTGTGCCCTCTTCGTGCTTTTGTCGGCAGGTAACTGCCCTGTCGGTTGCGGCCCTGAATACGACGCGCACCGTCGGGGAGCAAGCTCAGAAGGACAGAGCAGCCAGCCGTTCGAACAATTGCCCCAATCCGGCGCGGTCCAGATTGGCAAATGCGATACGAACCTGACGTTTTCCGGCCGCATCATTTTCGGGCATGAACATTGTGCCGGGCAGCAGCAGGATGCCGGCCTCGGGGACCAGTCGTTGGGCCAGTTCGTCCGATGGGATATCGAACGGGTGTTCGAAATAGGCGAAATAAGCGCCCAGACCCAGCAGCCGCCAACCCTTGTCCGTCAGGCTTGGCAACAGCTCGGCAATTGCGGCGCGGCGGTCGAGGATCTCATCCCGTTCTCCTGCCAGCCATTGCGACAGGTTATGCATTCCCCAAAGGGCTGCGTGCTGGCCGATCTGGCTTGGGCAGATGGCGACCGTGTCCAAAAACTTTTCAATCTCGGATAGCAGGTCAGTGCCGGTCGCAATCGCGCCGACACGGTGGCCGGTCAGCCTGTATGCTTTGGAAAAGGAATAGAGGTGGATCAGGGTTTGATCCCAGTCAGGCTGGGCGAACAGGTCATGCGGTGGGCCGCTGCGGCTGTCGAAGTCCCGATATGTTTCGTCCACGATCAGCCGGATGCCGACCTCTTGCGCAAGATCAAAGAATGCGCGCACCAAAGGGGCAGGGTATTCCACTCCGCCGGGATTGTTCGGGGTCACCAGAACGATAGCGCGGGTTTTGTCAGTGATCAGAGCACGGGCTGCGTCCGGATCGGGCAGCAGAGCGTCATCGGTTGGCAGATCCACGGTTCGGACGCCTGCCATGTCCAGCCACATCTTGTGATTAAAGTACCAAGGCGTTGGAACAATCACCTCGTCATCCTGATCGGTGATCGCTGTGACCGCAGCCGCAAATGCCTGATTGCAGCCCGAGGTGATTGCCACCTGATCGCTGGACACCAGCGCGTCATAATGCGACCCGATCTGAAGGGCGAGTTCAGATCGCAGGGCAGGATTGCCCAGAACCGGCCCGTAAAGATGGGCGCTGTCTTCGGTCACGGCAAAGCTGGCAATCGCTTCGCGCAACGCCAGGGGCGGTGGATCGACCGGGGCCGCCTGGCTGACGTTGATCAGGGGACGGTCATCAGGAAACTCCACCCCCTCCAACCAGCGCCGCGCCTCCATGACCGGAGGGGCAAATGTCGCGGTGGTACGGGACTGGGTCATGACGGGCCTGTCCTTGGTAAGGCTTTGCCTCACTCTTTGTGGGTTGAGAGGGTTCTTTTAGTCGGTCCCGCGGTAGGGCTCGACATATTGCAGGGCCATATCCCAAGGGAAAAAGATCCAGGTGTCCTGGCTGACCTCGGTGATGAACGTGTCCACCATCGGACGACCCTTGGGCTTGGCGTAAACTGTCGCGAAATGCGCCTTGGGGTACATTGCGCGCACCAGCTCCAGCGTTTTGCCGCTGTCGACCAGATCGTCGATGATCAGAATACCTTCGCCGTCGCGCATCAGCTGGGCATCGGGGGCTTTCAACACCTCGGCTTCGCCTTGGTCCTGATGGTGGTACGAGCGCACGCTGACTGTGTCGACGGTGCGAATGTCCAGCTCGCGGCTGACGATCATCGCAGGCGCCATACCGCCACGGGTGATGGCCACAACAGCGCGCCATGCGCCGTCATCCGGGCCTTGCCCGTCCAGACGCCAGGCCAAGGCGCGGGAATCACGGTGGATCTGATCCCAGCTGATGTGAAACCCTTTTTCGTGGGGCAGGCGATCCTTGGCGCTCATGTCATTAACCCTTTTCGACGTCAGGTGCGTCGACGGCTTTCATGCCGACAATGTGATAACCCGAATCCACGTGGAGGTTTTCTCCTGTTACACCGCTGCTGAGGTCCGACAGCAGATACAGTGCCGATTTACCAACATCATCGATAGTCACGTTGCGGCGCAGGGGCGAGTTATACTCGTTCCATTTCATAATGTAGCGGAAGTCGCCAATCCCGCTGGCGGCCAATGTCTTGATCGGACCGGCCGAGATCGAGTTCACGCGGATACCGTCCTTGCCCAAATCCTCGGCCAGATATTTGACCGATGCCTCAAGTGCAGCTTTGGCGACACCCATCACGTTATAATGCGGCATCACCTGCTCAGCACCGTAATAGGTCAGGGTGACTGCGCTGCCGCCTTCGGACATCATCTTTTCGGCCCGTTGCATCACAGCGGTAAAGGAATAGACCGACACGTCCATGGTCAGTTTGAAGTTCGCGCGCGACGTGTCGACGTAGCGGCCCCGCAGTTCGTTCTTGTCCGAAAAACCGATGGCGTGAACAACAAAGTCCAGCTTGCCCCATTTCTCTTCCAGAGATGTGAACAGCGCATCAATCGATTCTTCGTCACTGACGTCGCAGGGCAGAACAATTTCACTGCCAAGTTGTGCCGCCAGTGGATCAACGCGTTTCTTAAGTGCGTCGCCTTGATAAGAAAAAGCCAGCTCTGCTCCGGATTCGGACAAGGCACGGGCTATTCCCCATGCGATTGATTTATCATTGGCCAGTCCCATGATGAGGCCGCGTTTGCCGGCCATCAACTGATTTGACATGTTTGGTTCTCCGCCTGTCTTCGCGTTATGTTGGGATGGTTTATGCCATTGGGTGCGCTGCATCAAGGCCGCGCGCTCTTGCCCGTGGCGGGTTCTCGCCCTAGGGTGGGCTTTATTAGTTTCCAGGGGATGGGAATGAGCGAACGTAGCGGCATATTTGCCGGCACCGATCCGTTTGAAATAGCGGGGCGGTGGCTGGCTGAGGCCAAAGAGAATGAACCGAACGATCCGGACGCTATTGCTTTGGCGACCGTCGATTCGGACGGTATGCCGAATGTGCGAATGGTTCTTCTGAAAGAGATCGAACCGGCAGCTTTTGTGTTCTACACCAACTACGAAAGTGCCAAGGCGGCCGAGTTGGACGGCGCTGGAAAAGCTGCTTTTGTGATGCATTGGAAATCTCTGCGGCGGCAAATCCGAGTTCGTGGTACAATAACCAGAGAAAGCGGGCCGCAGGCGGATGAGTATTATGCGTCCCGCTCGCTAAAAAGCCGATTGGGGGCCTGGGCGTCCAAGCAGTCTCAGCCTCTCAACAGTCGCTCGGTTCTGATGGCCGAGGTGGCCAAGGTGACGGCCAAGTTGGGCCCGAACCCGCCACGCCCGCCGTTTTGGGGCGGCTATCGGCTGGTGCCAACCGAAATCGAATTCTGGGCCGATGGGGCCTTTCGGTTGCACGACAGGTTCCGATGGCAGCGGGATCAAGTGGGTTCCGACTGGCAGATACAGAGGTTAAATCCATGACGTTCGCGTATCGTGAAATGCAAGAAGCCGAAAACAAAGGGTTTTTTCAGCTTGAATTTGCGAGCCATTCCCATACACATCGGACCCTTAACGAAATGACAATTTTCGCGATGGGAACGCCGTGCCAGAAGATCTGAACAACATGTACCGCGTCCGTGGACACGTGAAATGGTTTGACCCTGCAAAGGGCTTCGGATTTGTTGTGTCTGATGAGGGCGGTCCGGATATTTTGTTGCACGTCAATGTGTTGCGCAACTTCGGCCAAAGTTCGGTCGCAGATGGTGCGGGCATAGAAATCATGACCCATCGCACGGACCGTGGTGTTCAGGCGGTCGAGGTCATCAGTGTCGATCCGCCCGCGCGGACGGACACGATGATGCTGGCTGATTTTGCCGAGCTTGATCCGGTTGAGATCGCCGCTGCCCCGCTAGAGGCCGCGCGAGTCAAATGGTTCGACAAAGGCAAAGGCTTTGGGTTCGCCAATGTTTTTGGCCGTGGTGAAGATGTGTTCCTGCATATCGAAGTTCTGCGCCGCTCTGGTCTGTCGGATCTGCAGCCGGGCGAGGCCCTCGCGATGCGTGTCATCAGTGGCAAGCGTGGACGTATGGCGGCTCAGGTACTGGCCTGGGAAGCTGCTTTGGACGACTGAGTGTTTCATGCCTAAGTTTTTTTCGGGTCTTTTAGCGGTTTTGTTGCTTTGGTCCGGGATGACCTGGGCTGCGTGTAAGCCTGATCAGATCGACATCAGGAACGACTCGGCCCAGATCCGATTCAATATCGAATTGGCGATTAGCCCGCAGGATCGGTCGCGCGGTTTGATGTTCCGCGAGTCGCTGCCAAACCGTTCGGGCATGCTGTTCGTTTTTGACCCGCCGCAGCCCGTGGTGTTCTGGATGAAGAACACGCTGATTCCCCTGGACATCATTTTCCTCGATCGGGCCGGTACGGTGACGCATGTTCATCAAGGCGCGATTCCCGGTGATTTGACGCCAATCGAAGGCGGCGATTCCGTCTTTGCGGTTCTCGAAATCAACGCCGGACTGGCCGCGCGCTACTCGATTAAGCCCGGAACCGTCGTGCGGCACGAAATTTTTTCGCGAGGTCCTGCAATTTGGTCCTGTTAGGGCTTTTCAAATCAGATTGGCATGGTTAGGAAGGCGCACGGTTCGGGGCGTGGCGCAGTCTGGTAGCGCACCTGTTTTGGGTACAGGGGGTCGTAGGTTCGAATCCTGCCGCCCCGACCACTTCTTTCACTTATGTTGGTGATCCACCCAACGCTTGGTAAAGCGCGCCAAGCGCCTTATCCAGCGTTTCGCTTTCCACTGGTACTTTGACCGACGGGCCGCTTTTGCGTGGGACGTTGAAATACAGCTCGGCATCGACACGGTAGCCCGAGTTGTTCTTGGTCGTTGTCAGCCGCATCACGCTTTTGGGCAGATCCTGAGGGTAACCGTCATAGTTGAGAATCAGAAAAGCGGTCATGTCCGGAGGTAGAAGCTCGGTGCATTCGAAAACCCGATTCCCGGTACTTTCAAAGCGTTCACCCGGGCCGTCGCAGCTTATCTCGAACGTGTCGAACAGCCTTTTGGGGAAATCATCGAACTGGGCGCTGCGTGCCGGAGGGCGCACATCTTGTGGTGTGCAGGCCACGATCAGGGCCAGAATCGGAAGTAAACGTAACAACGACATCTGTCCGCTCCCCTTTGTGTGATCGCGCCTGGCTGCTTACCCAGCGCCGCGGATCAAAATGACTGCTTCGTGATTCTCATCCAACCTAGACATCTTAGCGTTAGATTATCAAATTCCGATAACTGTGCCGGGAAACACAGTTAATTTACCTGCGGGTTTTTGAAATCGCTGCGCGTATCCGGTGGATGAACCTGTGGAGGAATCAGAACAGGGTGTCGGGATGCAAGCTGTCAGAAATGGGTCAACACAAAAGATATCAAAAATGACTTAAAAATGGCGTTGACGATCTATGGGTCGATACGCCAAGTTGTATGGGCCGGAAGGGTTGCCACAAAATCTGGTATCAAAACCAGAATAGGGCACAGGGCGAGGGTCGGAAAGCACATCATAGTAACGTGCAACCGTTTGATCGGTTTTGCGCTGCGGAATGCAGCGGCTGGTCTATTGCGCCCAATTTTATACGGCATGGCGATCGGTCCGCGTCTTGAGGACCTGACGCTGAAAGACAAGTTGATTGAATCTAGGGCGTGCGGACATGAAGATTGACAGGAAATTTACGAAACCGGGGCAGGACGCTTATGCGGAACTGGACTTTGTCTCAGCGACGTCTGAGATCCGAAACCCCGATGGCACCATCGTTTTTCGCCTAGACAACATCGAAGTGCCCACGCGTTGGAGCCAGGTTGCCAGCGACGTCATCGCGCAGAAGTATTTCCGTAAGGCGGGCGTGCCGACTAAGCTGAAGAAAGTAAAAGAGAAAGACGTCCCCGAATTTCTGTGGCGCTCGGTCCCGGCCGATGACGCGGAGTTCGATGGTGAGACGTCTTCAAAGCAGGTTTTTGACCGCCTGGCGGGCGCCTGGGCCTATTGGGGCTGGAAGGGTGGCTACTTCTCGACGGAAGAGGATGCGCGCGCCTACTTTGATGAGATGCGCTATATGCTGGCGACCCAGCGCGCCGCGCCGAACAGCCCACAGTGGTTCAACACCGGTCTGCACTGGGCATATGGAATCGACGGTCCCGCTCAAGGTCATCACTACGTCGACTACAAGACCGGCAAGCTGACCAAATCGAAATCCGCGTATGAACATCCGCAGCCGCACGCGTGCTTCATCCAGTCTGTCGATGATGATCTGGTGAACGAAGGCGGCATCATGGATCTGTGGGTGCGCGAGGCGCGCCTGTTCAAATACGGCTCGGGCACCGGGACCAACTTCAGCCACTTGCGCGCAGAAGGCGAGGCGCTTTCGGGTGGCGGCAAGTCTTCAGGCCTTATGGGCTTTCTCAAGATCGGCGACCGCGCCGCTGGCGCGATCAAATCAGGCGGAACAACCCGTCGAGCAGCAAAGATGGTAATCGTCGATGCTGATCACCCTGACATCGAGAAATTCATCGAGTGGAAGGTGATCGAAGAGCAGAAGGTGGCCTCGATCGTAGCCGGATCGAAGATGCACGAGAAGATGCTGAACGGCATTTTCGAGGCCATCCGCACATGGGACGGCGCGCAAGACGACGCGTATGATCCCAAGAAGAATGATGCCCTGAAGGACGCGGTTCGCGAAGCCAAAAAGGTTGCGATCCCAGAAACTTACATCAAGCGCGTTCTGGACTATGCCAAGCAGGGTCACGACAGCATTGAGTTCCCGACTTACGATACGGACTGGGATTCGGAAGCTTATAGCTCGGTCTCGGGTCAGAACTCGAACAACTCGATCCGCGTGACTAACGCTTTCCTGACCGCAGTTGAGAAAGATGCCGATTGGGAACTGATCAACCGCACCGATGGCAAAGTTGCCAAGACCGTCAAGGCACGCGACCTTTGGGAAAAAGTCGGCCACGCCGCATGGGCTTGTGCCGATCCCGGCATTCAGTTCCACGACACCGTCAATGAATGGCACACATGCCCCAAAGATGGTGAGATTCGCGGTTCGAACCCGTGCTCGGAATACATGTTCCTTGATGACACAGCTTGTAACCTGGCGTCGATGAACCTGCTGACCTTCCTCAAGGATGGTGAGTTCCAGGCGGAAGACTACATGCACGCCTCGCGCCTATGGACCCTGACGCTGGAAATCTCGGTCACGATGGCGCAGTTCCCATCCAAGGAAATCGCGCAACTGTCCTATGATTTCCGCACCTTGGGTCTGGGCTATGCCAACATCGGCGGTCTGCTGATGAACATGGGCTACAGCTACGACTCGGATGAGGGTCGGGCGATCTGTGGCGCGCTGACCGCGATCATGACCGGCGTGGCCTATGCCACCTCGGCCGAGATTGCCGGAGAGCTTGGACCCTTCAAGGGCTATGAGCGCAACGCAGACAACATGCTGCGCGTCATCCGTAACCACCGCCGTGCCTCGCAAGGTGTGACCGATGGGTATGAGAAACTGGCCGTGAAGCCGGTGCCTCTGGACCATGGCAACTGCCCGGACAAGCGTCTGGTCGATTTAGCGATGTCGGCTTGGGACGAGGCGCTGAGCCTTGGCGAAAAGAACGGCTATCGTAACGCGCAAGCCACGGTGATCGCGCCCACCGGCACCATTGGTCTGGTGATGGATTGTGACACGACCGGGATCGAGCCCGACTTTGCCCTAGTGAAGTTCAAAAAGCTCGCGGGTGGCGGCTACTTCAAGATCATCAACCGCTCGGTGCCGTCGGCGCTGGAAAAGCAGGGCTATTCCTCGTCTCAGATTGAAGAGATCGTGGGTTACGCGGTTGGTCACGGCACCATCGGCAACGCGCCGGGGATCAACCACACCTCGCTGACCGGTCACGGGTTTGGCCCAAATGAGCTGGCCAAGGTGGATGCCGCGCTGGAAAGCGCCTTTGATATCCGGTTCGTCTTCAACCAGTGGACACTGGGCGAGGATTTCTGCACCGGCGTTCTGGGCATCCCGGCGACCAAGCTAAATGATCCGACGTTCGATCTGCTGCGCCATCTGGGCTTTACCAAGGCGGATATCGACGCAGCCAATGACCATGTCTGCGGAACCATGACGCTGGAAGGCGCGCCGCACCTGAAGGAAGAGCACTATTCGATCTTCGACTGCGCCAACCCGTGCGGCAAGAAAGGTAAGCGTTTCCTTGGGGTTGATAGCCACATCACCATGATGGCCGCGGCCCAAAGCTTCATCTCGGGTGCGATCAGCAAAACGATCAACATGCCGAATGACGCGACCATCGAGGATTGCCAGAAAGCCTATGAACTCAGCTGGTCGCTGGGTGTGAAGGCCAACGCGCTGTATCGTGATGGCTCGAAACTGTCGCAGCCGCTGGCGGCCGCATTGGTCGAGGACGATGACGAGGCAGCAGAGGTGCTGGAAAGCGGCACGGCCCATGAAAAAGCCGTCGTTCTCGCCGAAAAGGTCATCGAGAAGGTCGTCGTCAAGGAAATCATCCGCAGCCATCGTGAGAAACTGCCGCATCGCCGCAAGGGTTACACCCAGAAAGCGATCGTCGGTGGCCACAAGGTCTATCTGCGAACAGGTGAGTTCGAAGACGGTAAGCTGGGCGAGATCTTCATCGACATGCATAAGGAAGGCGCTGGCTTCCGGGCGATGATGAACAACTTTGCCATCGCAGTGTCGGTTGGCCTGCAATACGGTGTGCCGCTGGAAGAATTCGTCGACGCCTTTACCTTCACCAAGTTTGAACCGGCGGGAATGGTGCAGGGCAACGACTCGATCAAGAACGCGACCTCGATCCTGGATTACATCTTCCGCGAACTGGCCGTGTCTTATCTGGATCGCACCGATCTGGCCCATGTGAAACCCGAAGGCGCAACCTTCGACGATCTGGGCCGCGGCGAAGAAGACGGACTGTCCAACGTATCAGAAATCAGTGACAGCGCTGCGTCCAAATCCTTGGAAGTGTTGAAACAAATCAGCTCGACCGGATATCTGCGCAAACGTTTGCCGCAGGATCTGGTGGTGTTCAACGGCGGCCAACCGGAAGTGAACGGCATGGCAGAACCGGCTGCGCAATTCGAAGCTCCGGTTACGGAAACTGCCGTTGCCACGGGCATGGACGCACGGACCAAGGCCAAGATGCAGGGGTACGAGGGCGATCCTTGCGGCGAATGCGGAAATTACACGCTGGTGCGCAATGGCACCTGCATGAAGTGCAACACCTGCGGAGCGACCAGCGGGTGTAGCTAAGGAAAACGCCCCGTCAGGCGGGGTGTAGGGATCAGGGTTTCCCCTCGGATGTCCGATCCCGACGAACACGGAACAAGGCGTTGAGACTTACCAAATACGCCTTGGTCCACTCGGTCGACATGCCCGTGTCGACCGGGAACAGGGTGGGGCGGAATATTTGCTCTTTCCCACTCTCTCACGGGACGGGTGCGCTCGTTCCATGCGACGTCCAGGCCGCAGGCAAACAAAACACCGGGCGGTCAACGAATGGAGCCTGGATGGCGAAACTGACAGGGGGCTTCGGCCCCCTTTCTTTTTGCCCCCCGAGTCGGTGATTTAGGCAGGGCCTTGCCGGAACGGCACAGGCGCATCGGGCAAGAACCGCCGAAACGAGGATTGTACGTTTCGCCCAGCGGTTGATTGCAGACGCGACTCGGACAAACACGCGGAGAATGGCGCGAAACAGCGCGTGTTGCCGGGTTGGGGTGACGACGTTCATCGGTTTGGTGTCTGTGGTGCCTGTCCGGACGAAAACACACACAATTACCACTTAGGAGGCATCACAATGAAACCGCAAAACCTGGCAATCATTTCTGCATTCGTATTGGGCCTGCCGGCGATGGCTGCTGCGCAGTCCTCGGCGGACACCAACGGCGATGGAGTTCTGACCATAGAAGAAGTTCAGGCCGTTCTGCCCGAGGTTGACGCCGATGGTTTCTCGGCGATGGACGCCAACGGCGACGGGTCGCTGGACGCAGATGAAATTGCCATCGCGCAGGAAGCAGGGTTGCTACCGCCCAGCAACGGTTAATCCCGCGAAGGCATCGGCGGCCCGTACCCCCACGGGCCGCCATATTTCAATGGGTTACGCCGGCAAATAAATGTTAAACCTGCCGCGCAGTTCGGCATCCAAAAGCGGATCGAATCTGGCCGGAGACGGCGTCGAGAGAATCTCTTCTTTCCGCTTCACCGCCTTTTCGATCAAATCGGGCTTGCCAATTTCAACCCATTCCTTCGGAGACGACCGGTCGCCAAAAGTCGGGTAGACATAGTCCGCCTGCATGCGGCTCAGCGTTGCATCGGTTCCCAGATAGTGACCGGGTCCTCCGATACAGACTTCGGCCATCTGATCCAGTGCCAGCGTTTCGTCCGTCACTTCGATGCCGCGAACACAGCGTTGCGCTTGCCCGATTAAATCATCGCTGAGGATCAGGCTTTCATGGCAGAATCCCAGCAGCGAGGCATGCATGCCTGCGGACTCATACACCATGTTCAAACCCGAAAGCCCGGCCATGACGTTCGAGCACATCTGCTCCCACCCGGCTTGCATGTCGGGCAGTTTCGCATCCGATGCACCGGCGGCCGCGCCGCCCGGCAGGTCGTAGAAGTGGTGCATTTGGGCGCAGCCCGCTGTCAGGAGTGCTTGTTCGCCAGACCCGATGGACATCGCACCTGTACGCAGATCAAGGCCAAAAGGCCAAGTGCCAAAAATCGCGGGAGCGCCTGGACTTACGGCGTTTACATAAACCAACCCGGCCAGGCATTCGGCGGTGGCCTGCGCAATAGCACCAGCGATTGTCGAAGGCGCGGTGGCGCCGGCCATTCCGGCCGATAGCAGCAGAACGGGCATGCCCGCTTTGATGCATTCCTCCATGACTTCGCAGCTTTCGGTTGCGAATTTCATCGGCGGAACAACAAAGCAGTTCGAGTTCGACATAAAGGGCCGTTCACGCCACTTATCCTCGCCACCAGCGATCATGTGCAGCATCTCGATCGCGGGGGCAACATGGCTGGGTTCGGTGAAGGACGTGCCGATATGTTTGAACGTTCCTGACGTGGTGGCGTAGACCGTGTTCAAATCCATCTCGAGGTTGTCGGCGATGTCGCGGCACACCATCGGGCGCTGAACAAAGTGAATGTTTTCAAGTTGTTCACAGATTCGGGATGCGTCGTGCAGGTCTTGAAGTGTCGAATCCCGGTATTCCTGCCCGTGAACATCAACCATGCTGACAGCCGCGCCGGCAGTACCAAAGTGGACGCGGTTGCCCGACAGTTCCAGATCGGAGTTGCCATCTCTTGAATGCAATGTGACCGAGCGATTGGCCTTGGCGATTGTGTCTTCGACCAAGGCGCGGGGGAAGCGAATACGCCCGTCGTCACCCAAGATACAGCCAGCGCCGACAAGATAGTCGATCCCGCTCTGTGGGGCGTCCGCCAGACCAATGGTTTCCAGCGCGGTCAGCGCGGCTTGGTGGATACGCTCGATCTGCGCCGGGGTTAGCACCTTCAGCATGCCGCCCTCCATGCCGGGGCGGATCGGGCGCAGATGTTCGGGCAGCGCTGTGGCACGGGCCGCACGGCGCGCGGCACGACCGCCGCTGCGCGATGAATTTCGGGTTTGTTCGTTCATAATTTAAGGTCCGGTCGAAAAAGTACGTTCAGGGTGAGTGTACTCAGACCACAACCGGCCGCCCACGCGCGGCACGCCCGCGATCCGCACCAATGGTACGGCTGATCAGGCGAATCTTCCAAACGTCACTTTGCATGCGGGTCCTCAATTGGTGATGCAAACTCTCTCAATACGAGGGCGCACAATCTGTCCTGTTTGCGACCTGAGGGGCCAAAAACGAAGTGTTGTGCCTTGTCGGCATCACGTTCTTGCCGTGGGGTGAAGTTTTTTCCCGAATGTGGGAAAATCTGTTAAGCTTCTATCACTTATTTAAGAGTGGTCCGTGATCTCAATGGATTTTTAACGATTGCAGACCAAGTTTTATGTGATGAAGCCCATCGTTTGGTGGGCGCGCTGCAAGGAATTTTGGAGAGGTTGATGAAAGCCCTGATGGCCCTCATGACCACCTGCCTGACAATCGGCATTGCACCGGTACATGCAGAGGATTGGACGGGGGCGTATGCGGGCTTCAGCTTTGGCTATGCGGATGTAGATGGCCCAAATAACTCTGGCGGAAACGACACGACTTTTGGACCGCTTGTCGGTTATGACCATGACTTCGGGAATTTCGTTCTTGGCGGTGAGCTGGAATACAATCGACTTTCTCTGGATCTGGGGCAGGGTGAAGGTAGCGTGGACAGTCTGACCCGCCTTAAGTTGCGCGGTGGTTATGATTTCGGACCGGCCTTGGGCTATGTCGTCGTAGGCGCGGCCCGATTGGATGCGTCACCGGAAAATGACACCGCTGCAGTGTACGGCATCGGAATTGCCTATCCCATCGGCGACAGTTTCGTCATCAGCGGTGAGGCTTTGCGTCAGGATTTTAACGACGTCACACGAAGTCAGGGCGATATTGACGCCAACGTGTTCAACTTGCGTACAACCTTCCGGTTTTAAGGCCGTCTATTCTGCCGCGTGACTTTCCGCCAGGACGGCGGCGAAATTGCAAATCGTACTGAGTGCTGCAGCAAAGCGGTCGTCATCAATTGTCATCGCAACACGCACGTGTCCTGCCGCCGCTGAGCCAAAACTTTCACCGGGCATGACGGCAATTGCGTGTGTATCCAGCAATGCGTTGGCGAATGCCTCACCGCTTAGCCCCGCTGCGCGGATGTCCAGCATCAGGTACATTGCACCCTGTGCCGGCACGAGGCCAATGGTGTTCTGGGTGGCAAGAATCTCGACCGCCAACGCGCGACGACGCCGGAACGGAGCGGCGATTTCCTCTTCAAGATCATGACCCGCGCTCAAAGCAAAACTGGCGGCGTCCTGAATGAACCCGGGCACGCCGTAAGTTGTGTGCGTTGCCAGATTGATGAGATGGGCGATCACCTCCTCGGGGCCGACCACCCAACCGCATCGGGACCCGGTCATCGCATGCGACTTGGACATCGAACCAACGACCAAAGTACGCTCGGCCATTCCGGGCAGGGTACGTGGTGAGATATGCTCACCTTCCCAGACCTGCGTGTCATAAACCTCATCCGAGATCAGCCACAGGTCGCGGGCACGGCAAACATCTGCGATACCGTTCAGCGTCTCGCGGGAATATACGACACCAGTGGGGTTGTTCGGGCTGTTGATCAACAGCGAAACCGCACCATCTGCCGCCGCATCGATCTGCTGCGCGCGCGGCTGAAATGCATCCTCGGCGGTGGTCTGGATGGCGCGGGCTGTCGCACCGGCGCCCCGGATCGTGCCGGGGTAAGTCGCGTAGTAGGGATCGAGATATAGGCCGACATCACCGGGATCGCACACCGCTACGTGGGCTGCGAATAGCGCAGATTGGCCGCCCGGAGTGATCAACACGTTATTTCGGCTTGTCTTCTGACCAGTGCGGGCCTGAATGCGCGCCGCAACGGTATCGCGCAGCAAATCCGATCCGGGCACCACAGCGTAGCCGGTGTTTCCCTGACGCGCCGATAGATCCATGGCATCCAAAATGGTCGGGTGCGTGCGAATGTCATGCTCACCAATGGTGAGTTCAGAAATGACGTGCCCTTCACTGATCATCCGGCGCGCACGGTAAAATACATCCCACCCATCACTGCCACCTCCGGTCAGATGAGTGATACGCTGCGACAGTTTCATGGCACGCTCCGATCTTGTCTTCAGCGCAGAATGGGCCAGAGGCATTGGAAAATGTCAATCAGCTTCGTGGGGGCAGAGTGGACTGTACTTTTTTCGTCAGGGTAGACCGCACCAGATCGTAAGATGTGGCCAGCCGATGACGCATCTCATCCTCGTCACAGTCAAACGGCAGGCGGATCCAGCTGCTATGAAAATAGGGGGCTTTGGTACCGACGCCTGCTTCGATCAGCATCTGAGTTGTCTCGATATCAGGCGTTTTGACGGACACGCCATCGTTGGCAGTGCCGATGCAGGCAAACATCTTACCGCCAACCTTCCAGGCATCATGGCCTCCGCCCCAAGGGTCGGAAAGGTCAGCGCCTGGGAACGTGCGGCAGATGGAATTGACAAATTCTCGGCTCATGGTCGAAAGGGTGCGTCACCTTGAGATTGAACTCAAGTCTTGGCTGAACGCGTTGTCCATGCTAGGGGAAGGACATGAACCGTATGACCTGCATCATTATCTGCTGCATTACCTGCTGATTTATCAAGCGGGCCGGTTTCTTTCGTTTTCATCCCTGAGACAAGTTGCTAAGCCCGCGCCAAGCGCAAGCATTTGCTGTCTTTAGGAGCCGACTGATGACGACAATCAAACTGCACAACACACGGACACGGGCGAAAGAAGATTTCGTTCCGATTAGTGCCGATAACGTGCGGATGTATGTCTGCGGACCCACGGTCTATGATCGCGCCCATCTGGGCAATGCGCGGCCCGTGGTGGTGTTTGACGTGCTCTATCGGTTGCTGCGCCATGTCTACGGGTCGGATCACGTGACCTATGTGCGCAATTTCACCGACGTGGATGATAAGATTAACGCAACCGCGCTGGCACGCCAGAAGGCGGGTGCTGAGGGCACGCTGGAGCAGTTGGTGCAGGAGCGGTCGGATGAAACCATCGGCTGGTATCTGCACGACATGGGCGCGTTGGGCGCGCTTGAGCCCGACGAGATGCCGCGTGCGACTCAGTACATCGCGCAAATGGTTGCGATGATTGAAGATTTGATCGCGAAGGGGCACGCTTACGCAGCCGAAGGGCACGTTCTGTTCGCAGTTGACAGCTGGAAGGAACACTACGGCGCTTTGTCTGGTCGATCGGTGGATGACATGATCGCCGGTGCCCGGGTTGAGGTTGCGCCATACAAGCGGAACCCGATGGATTTCGTGCTGTGGAAGCCCTCGACCGATGAGTTGCCGGGGTGGGATAGCCCATGGGGTCGTGGTCGTCCGGGGTGGCACATCGAATGTTCGGCCATGAGCTATGAGCTGCTGGGCGAGAGCTTTGATATTCACGGTGGCGGAAACGACCTGATGTTCCCGCACCATGAAAACGAGATCGCCCAGAGCAAATGCGCCCATCCGCACGGTGAGTTCGCGCGGTACTGGTTGCACAATGAGATGTTGCAGGTTGAAGGCAAGAAGATGTCCAAATCGCTGGGCAACTTCTTCACTGTGCATGACTTGTTGGAACAGGGCGTTCCGGGCGAGGTGATCCGGTTTGTCTTCCTGCAGACCCATTATCGCAAGCCGATGGACTGGACCGAGAAAAAGGCCCGTGAGGCTGAGGCGACGTTGCGCAAGTGGCGGGCGCTGACAGCAGGCATCGAGCCCGCCGCCAGCGCTGCACCCGCAGTCGTTGCTGCGCTAGGGGACGACCTGAACACGGCGGGTGCTTTGGCAGAGTTGCACCGTTTGGCGGCGGATGGTGATGCGGCCTCGTTGCTGGCCGGTGCTCAGCTGCTTGGTCTGTTGTCGCAAGAAATGGGTGCTTGGGCTGATACGGCTTCCGTGGATCTTTCAGCTCATGCAGACAGATTGTCTGATGCGCGGGCGAGTGCAATGCAGAGCAAAGACTTCTCGGAGGTCGATCGCCTAAAGGCAGCTTACGTGGCCGCTGGTCTGGAAGTACGGATGAGCAAGGACGGTGTCGAACTGGTTCCAGGCACTGGGTTCGATGCGGCCAAGCTGGAGGGCGTATGATGACCAAAGAACGCCTCTACCTCTACGACACTACTCTGCGCGATGGGCAGCAGACACAGGGTGTGCAGTTCTCGACCGCTGAGAAAGTGCAGATCGCGCAGGCTCTGGACGAGTTGGGCGTAGACTATATCGAGGGCGGCTGGCCGGGGGCGAACCCGACGGATAGTGCGTTTTTCGATGCGGCTCCCAAGACGTCAGCTTGCTTGACGGCCTTTGGGATGACTAAGCGATCGGGCCGGTCGGCAGAGAATGACGATGTTCTGGCGGCGGTGATGAACGCGGGTACGCGGGCGGTCTGTCTGGTGGGTAAGTCGCACGATTACCACGTGACCCATGCGCTTGGCATCTCGCTTGAGGAGAATGTCGAGAACGTCCGTGCCTCTGTTGCACATATCGTAGCGCAGGGGCGCGAGGCGCTGTTTGATGCCGAGCATTTCTTTGATGGCTACAAGGACAATCCAACCTATGCGCTTGAGGTTTGTCGGGCCGCGATGGATGCCGGTGCGCGCTGGGTAGTTTTGTGTGACACCAATGGGGGGGCTTTGCCTGCGGAAGTGTCTCGGATTGTGTCCGAGATGGTCGCGGCAGGCCTGCCGGGGGACCGGCTGGGTATCCATACCCACAACGATACGGAAAACGCGGTGGCCTGTTCTTTGGCGGCTGTCGATGCGGGCGCGCGGCAGGTTCAGGGAACCTTGAACGGATTGGGAGAGCGTTGCGGAAATGCGAACCTGACCTCATTGATCCCGACGCTGCTGCTGAAAGAACCTTATGCATCGAACTTTGACATCGGCGTCAGTGTAGAGGCCCTGGCGGGTCTGACCCGCGTCAGCCGCATGCTGGACGAGATCCTGAACCGGGTGCCCAGCAAACAATCCGCCTATGTCGGGGCGTCGGCTTTTGCGCACAAGGCTGGGCTGCATGCCAGCGCGATCCTTAAGGACCCGACGACCTATGAACATGTGGATCCGGCGTCGGTTGGGAACACACGGATCATTCCGATGTCGAACCAGGCGGGGCAGTCGAACCTGCGCCAGCGCTTGATCGAGGCCGGTTTGTCGGTCGAATCCGGTGACCCGGCCTTGGGCCGCATCCTCGAACGGATCAAGCTGCGCGAGGCAGAAGGTTATTCCTACGACACCGCGCAGGCCAGCTTTGAGTTGCTGGCGCGGGACGAACTGGGTCAACTGCCCGAGTTCTTCGAGGTAAAGCGGTACAAGGTCACCGTTGAACGGCGCAAGAACAAGTACAACAAAATGGTCAGCTTGTCCGAGGCCGTTGTTGTGGTGAAGGTCGACGGCGAAAAGAAACTGTCGGTCAGCGAGTCTCTGGATGGGTCCGGCGGCGACCGGGGTCCGGTGAACGCGCTGGCCAAGGCGCTGGCCAAGGATCTTGGTCAATACTCGCGGATATTGGACGACATGCATCTTGTCGACTTCAAGGTGCGTATCACGCAGGGCGGCACCGAGGCTGTAACCCGCGTTATCATCGACAGTGAAGATGGGCAGGGTCGCCGGTGGTCCACCGTTGGCGTCAGCGCGAACATAGTCGATGCCTCGTTCGAGGCGTTGCTGGACGCGATCCAATGGAAACTGGTGCGTGATTGCGGCCCACAGTCGGCAGTCGCCGAGTGAGTGCTCCATTTGACGATGACGTCAAGGCCTGTGCAGCGCTGTTACACAAGGCCGATCCCGACCGGTTCATGGCTGCCATGGCGGCCCCGGTTTCCGCACGGGCGGTGTTGTTTCCGATTTATGCGCTGAACATCGAAGTCGCCCGGGCACCCTGGGTGACGCAAGAGCCGATGATTGCCGAGATGCGCCTGCAATGGTGGCGCGATGCCTTGCAGGAGATTGCCGAGGGTCCGACTGTTCGCCGGCACGAGGTCGTCACACCGCTGTCGCGTGTCTTGTCCCCTCATCTTGCGTCGATGATGGATGAATATGTGGCTGTAAGGCGTTGGGATATTTATCGCGACCCGTTCGAGGACGAAGATCATTTCGACGCGTACATAAACCACAGCGCAGGCACGCTCACGGTAGTAGCGGCACAGGCGCTGGGGTCGGCGGATGAGGATGTCGTGCGGGACTTTGGCTATGCCGTTGGGGTAGCCAACTGGTTGCGCGCCATCCCAGACCTCGAAGCACGCGGGCGAATTCCGCTGCTGGATGGAACGCCTGCGGGTGTTCAGCGTCTGGCTGAAAAAGCGCACGGGCGGTTGAAACGGGCACGTACTCAGCGAAACTTGGTTTCGGCAAAAGCTGCTGCCGCTCTGCATGCCGGTTGGCAAACCGAATTGGTTCTAAAGCAGGTCATTGCGCGCCCGGATAAGGTCGCCTCAGGAACCCTTGGGCCGGGTGAAATCCGCCGCCGCCTGTCATTGATGGTGCAGGCGGCAACGGGGCGCTGGTAGTTACTCCCAGCCGCCGGCGCGCATTTCGGCCGAGATTTTCAGTTGCACCAAGTCCGACGTTCCCGGGGCAAACATCCCGACGCCATACTCGCTGCGCAAAAGTTGGCCATCGGCTTCGACGGCAACCCAGTCACCTTTGTAGTAATCGAAGAATCCAGCCAGGGGATGTTCACCCATGAAGGTCAGGTCGATCTCAAGCGTTGCGGGCTTGGTCTGATCCTTGATTGTCAAATCTCCGATCATTTGCAGGGTGCTTGCACCGGTTTGCACCGCCGAGGTCGAGACGAATTTGATGTTTGGGTAAGCCTCGACGTCGAAGAAATCACCGCTTTTGAGGTGATCGTTGAGCGGCCCCCAACCGGTTTCGACACTTGAGGCGTCGATTGTGATATCCGCGCTGGTTGCGGTGACATTTTCGGGATCAAACTCGACGGTGCCGGATACGGCGGTCCATTCGCCGGATTGTTCGGTCAGTCCCGCGTGGTTGTAGTAGAACCGGATTTCCGTGTGACTTTGATCAAAGTGATAGGTTTCGGCAAAGGCTGGCGTGGCCAGTGCCAAAACGAGGGCAGATGCGGTAAACAGCTTCATGACATTTCTCTGATTTGCAGGGTTGATGATTAACATGTAAATGCATCTAAAATGATGAGCAAAGAAAAACCACAATCCTCGCGGAGGCGTGATGAGCGGATTTGAAGAACGAGAGGCGGCTTGGATCGCACTGAACCAGACACGCACCCGGATCTTTTCCCGGGCTGAGCGCGCGCTGGTGGCAGCCGGATATCCACGACTGCACTGGTATGATGTTCTGTGGGAGTTAGAGAGATCGCCGGACGGTCTGCGCCCCAAGCAACTAGAGCAGCAACTTCTGTTTGATCAGTCCAGCTTTTCTCGTCAGGTCGCACGGATGGCGGAAGACGGGTTGCTGACACGCCATGCTGCAGCTGGGGATGGGCGGGGGAAGGTTCTTCGCATTACAGACGAAGGTCGCACCCTGAGGCGGCAGATGTGGGATATCTACCGCAAGCACATTGATGAGGGGATCGCCGAGGCACAGAAATTAGGTGCCTTTGCACCGATACTGAACCTTAACGATTAGGCCGTTCGGGGCCGCATCGTCAGCCACAAAAGCGCGCCGCCCGCCAAAGTCAGAAGGGGGATCATCGCGACGTTCACCGCGGTCCAACCTTCGATTGGAGAGCCGCCAGAACAGTTCATTAGCCCGCCGGAAGCCAGTGAGGCAAACGTGACGCCACCAAACACCAGCAGGTCGTTCAACCCCTGCATGCGTCCGCGCTCGCTGACGTCGTGCGATTCAGCCAACATGGTGGTTGCGCCGATAAAACCAAAGTTCCAGCCAATGCCCAGCAGGATCAGCGCGACAAAGAAGTTACCTAGTTCAACGCCCTGCAAAGCCACCACTCCGGCCGCAGCTAGTATGAGAAGGCCCAGTGCCACAATCCGTTCGACCCCAAAGCGGGCAATCAATTGTCCGGTGAAAAAGCTGGGAATGTACATCGCCAACACGTGGCTGGTGACGACATCCGCCGCGTCATTGGCGCTGAACCCGCAGCCCACGACGGCCAGCGGTGTCGACGTCATCACAAGGTTCATCAGCGCGTAGGACACCATGGCGCAGATGATTGCGACCGCAATACGCGGCGTCTTCAGAAGCTCGATCCGGGACCGGCCTTTGGGGGCATCAGCCGCAGGCTTGGGCGGGGTCGGAATGTCGAGGAAAAAGAACAGGGCCGAGCCAATGACGTTCACCGCGATAACAGCGATATACGTGCCGAGAAAAGGGATGACATACGCGGTCGAGGTCAGTTTGACGATCTGAGGCCCGATGATTGCCGCTGCCAGACCGCCCGCCATGACGTAGGAAATCGCTTTGGGACGGAAATCGTCCGATGCGGTGTCAGCGGCGGCAAAGCGGTAGAAACCGTGCGCGCTCATGTAGATGCCGGTCAGCAGGCTGCCAGCAAGAAACACTGGGAATGACCCCAGAAACAAGCCATATGCACCGACAAGCCCGCCGCAAGCCCCTGCCGTCGCGCCGACCAGAAATCCAGCCCGGCGACCCCACCGTTGCATGATGGCCGAGATCGGCGTCGCCGCCAGCATTGAGCCAAGGACGATCAAAGATATGGGCAGAGTCGCCAGGCAGGGATTGGTTGCCAATGACTGTCCGGCCAGCCCACCGACGATAAAGATCATCGGCATCTGTGCGCCAAGCAAGGCCTGCGCGGCCACCAGAACGGCGACATTCCGTTTGGCCTGACTGTTGTCGGAGGGGGTGGCGGTCATCGTCATGAGCACATGCGTAATGGCGAAAACGATTGTGCACAAGCGGGTTGCATCTGCGGCAAAGCAGCCTAACGTGCAGTCGATCATCGAGGCCGGAGAGCACATGTCCGTTGGACGGATCATAGAAACACCCGACTGTGTGGAAGAAGGCGCGACGTGGCTGGCCGAAAGCTGCCCGCGCATGGCTTATGCGATGGAACAGACCGGTCCGCTGCCCTTGCGCCGTCGCCCGGACGGGTTTGCGCAACTGCTTAGCGCCATAGTCAGTCAGCAGGTGAGTGTGGCCTCGGCCAATGCGATCTGGAACCGGTTGAAGGATGCGAAACTGACCGGCCCGCGCAAAATCATGTGGGCCACCGACGATGATCTGCGTGCAGTTGGGTTAAGCCGGCAAAAAATCCGCTACGCCCGCGCTTTGGCTGAGGCGCGCGTTGACTACAAAGCCTTGCGGGACGTTTCAAACGATGACGTAGTGGCGATCCTGACCGAGGTGTCGGGTATTGGCGTCTGGACCGCCGAGATCTACGCCATGTTTTCGCTCGGCCGCGCTGACGTGATCGCGCCGGGCGATCTGGCGCTGCAAGAGGCTGCGCGCATCCTCTATGATTTGCCCGATCGGCCGACCGACAAACAGCTGCGCCAGATGGCCGAAGCCTGGTCGCCCTGGCGGTCGGTTGCGGCGCGGGTTTTGTGGGCCTATTACCGGGTGGCAAAAGAACGAGAAGGGATCAGATGACACGGGTTTTGAATGCGCTCCGAAAAGAGCCGGTTTCGGGCGATACACGCTCGGTCGTGGTGTTCGTGCACGGCTATGGCGCCAACGGGGCCGATTTGCTGGGGTTGGCCGATCCGCTGGGGGAACATCTGCCCGACACGTTGTTTGTGTCACCCGATGCGCCGGAACAGATTCCCGGAATGCCCAACGGATATCAGTGGTTCCCGATCCCGTGGATTGACGGGTCGTCCGAAGAAGAAGCACGCCGTGGCATGGAAATGGCCGCCGACGATTTCAACGCTTTCCTTGATGCCCTGATGGTGGATGAAGATGTGCTGCCCGAGCAGGTGGTCCTGTTTGGGTTCTCGCAAGGTACGATGATGAGCCTGTACGTCGCGCCGCGCCGCGAAGACCCGGTGGCTGGGATTGTTGCGTTCTCTGGCCGGTTGTTGGAACCGGACCTGCTGCCCGACGAAACCGTCAGCCGAATGCCGATCCTTTTGGTGCATGGTGATGCCGACGACGTGGTTCCACCACAATCGTTGCCCGAAGCTGCCGAAGCACTGCAGGCTGCAGATTTCAAAGAAGTATATGCGCATGTCATGAAAGGCACCGGCCACGGGATTGCCCCGGACGGTCTTAGTGTCGCGCTGGCCTTTATGCGCGACAAGCTGAGCCTGTAGCGATGATCGCGGTCCGTCCCATGATGCCTGAGGATGTGGCAGTTGCCTGTCGGATTCTCAATGAAATCATTGCTATCGGCGGGACGACCGCGTTTGAAACACCGTTTTCCGAGGCGCTGTTTGCCCAAGTCTACCTGAATGGCGCAGACAAAATCTGTTGCCTCGTTGCCCTTGATGAACAGGGCGAGGTGGCCGGGTTTCAATGGCTTGGCACGAATGAGAACCTGCCGGAAGATTGCGCGGATATAGCGACTTTCACCCGGCGAGAGCCGGTGTTGAAAGGGGCAGGGCGGGCGTTGTTCTCTGAAACCACGACCTACGCTGCGGCCCTTGGGTTCAGCGCGCTCAACGCGACGATCCGGGCCGACAACCGGCAGGGGCTTAGCTATTACGACAAGATGGGTTTCCGCGACTACTCGGTCACATATGCTGTTTCTCTGCAAGACGGAACGCCAGTCGACAGGATTTCGAAACGGTTTGAATTGATGAAGGAAACGACATGCTGATTGTCACCGGAACGGTTGAAGTGTCGCTAGATAGTGTCGACAAAGCCATTGAGGCCGCTCAGAAAATGGTCGCCGAGACCGTAAAAGAGTCCGGCTGCCTGATCTATGAATTCAGCCAGATACTCGGGCAATCCAACAAGTTCCGCGTGTATGAAGAATGGCAGGATCAGGCCGCGCTCGAGGCGCATTTCGCTGCCCCGCATATGGCCGAGTTTCAAGCTGTTCTGGGCGAAGTGGGCGTTGTTTCGAGCGACATCTACAGAATTGTCGGGGGAGAAAGGCAACCGCTGCGCTAGGGTCTCAGTCCCACAGGTGACCTTCAGCGAATTCCACCGAGTTCCCGGCGGGGTCCCGAACATACAGCGATCGTGCCCCGCTTGGCCAATCGAACTCGGCGTCTATGGGGATGTTCCACTCCAGTAGATGCTTGCGCATTTCGTCTATCTCTGTCCGCGATAAAGTCATGCAGACGTGACCGGGCCCGCGTGCGCCATGCGGCGGGACGGGCAGGTTCGGATTTTCCGGCGGTTTTGCCGTCTCATCAGCGTTGAACAGCAACAACACCGATCCGCCGATGCGGAAAAACGCATGCCGGTTCGCGACGCGTTGAATACACTCTAACGCCAATATTTCACCATAGAATCGTTCAGCCGCGTCCAGATCGCCAACATAAAGCGCGGCCTCAAGGATCCCCCCTGGGGATGGTGTGCTTCGGGTGACTTTCATGCCTTAACCCTATCACAAAAGGACGTTTTTGTCACCTGCGCGGTCGGCGGTCCCGTTTTCGTTGCGGCGCGGAATCCAATGTAGGGGCTGTCAGGCTGTCCCATTGGCCGGGCTCCAACCCCTCCAGTGTATAGTCCCCGATCCGGGCGCGGATCAGGCGCAGGGTGGGATGACCGACCGCTGCCGTCATGCGTCGAACCTGCCGGTTGCGGCCTTCGCGCAAGGTCAGCTCGATCCAGCTATCCGGTATAGTTTGGCGGACGCGGATAGGTGGGTTTCGTGGCCACAGGCCTTCGGGCTCATCCATCAACCGGGCCTTGGCCGGGCGCGTCGGTCCGTCCTTCAGATCAATCCCGTCGCGCAGAGCCTTCAGGGCGGCAGCATCGGGTGAACCTTCCACCTGAACCCAATAGGTTTTGGGCATCTTGTGCTTGGGGTCCGATATTTGCGCCTGCAGCCGGCCGTTGTCAGTCAGCAGCATCAGACCCTCGCTGTCGCGATCCAGCCGCCCAGCCGGATACACACCGGGCAGGTCGATGAAATCCGACAAAGTGCTGCGCGGTGTCTCTGCATTTGCGCGGTCGGTAAACTGCGGCAACACTTCGAAGGGTTTGTTGAATCGTATGAACCAGCTCATGATCCCGCCATAGCCTGCCAGAGGCAGAGAACGCAACCTGTGGATAACTGTCACGTCTTTGTTACGGAGCAGGCATACTCAATACCCGAGATGTTGTGGAAACTCAGGGCTTGTCAGAGTTTTAACACGATATATAGTTGAGTTAAGGCCGGGGCGGGTGTTCCCCGCTCTGGTGTCAATAACGGGCAGAGCAGAGCGAGGAGCGATTCCGATATGGACGGAGAATTCAGGACCGAATTTGTCAGGGAACCGGGTGCCCTAAAGCACCATCCGGCATTGGTTTTGAACGCCGATTATCGCCCCTTATCCTATTACCCACTGTCCCTGTGGCCCTGGCAAGAAGCGATCAAGGCGGCCTGGCTGGACAGGGTGGATATCGTGGCCGAATACGACGAGGTCGTCCGAAGCCCCAGTACCGAGATCCGAATACCGTCGGTCGTTGTCCTCAAAGACTATGTAAAACCCAGAAAGCGCGTGGCCTTCACGCGCTTTAATTTATTTTTAAGGGACGAGTTCCGCTGCCAGTATTGTGGAAGCCGGGACAACCTGACCTTTGACCATGTTGTTCCGCGGGCTGCCGGGGGTGTGACCAGTTGGCAGAACGTTGTGGCGGCGTGCAGCCCCTGCAACCTGAGGAAGGGATCGAAGTCGCTGCGGCAGGCGGGCATGTCGCTGCGCAAACCGCCGCGTCAGCCAGATGCCGAGGCGCTGCGAAACATCGGGCGCAAGTTCCCCCCGAACCACCTGCATGACAGCTGGATCGACTTTCTGTATTGGGATGCCGAACTGGACGCGTAGTAAAGTTTATTTTGCGCGGAACGCGGCCAACCAGACTAAAACCAGACCAGCCGATAACACAGCGTTCCACCCGGCCATCGACAGGCCGAACATCTCCCACGGGATATCATCACAGCGCACAAGCGGCGCGGACATGATCTGATCCATAAGCTCCTCAGCGGACAATCCGCCAATATCGCCCGACGTGCAGCTGGTTGGACCTTCCCACCATTTCTGCTCGACGCCTGCGTGGTACATGCCAATCCCGGCAGTCACCATCGCGGCAACCGCACCCAAAAGCGGCAGGGGGCGAATGCCTGGAAAGGCAAAGGCCAACACGCCAATCAGAACAGCCGCGCCGTGGGGATAGCGTTGCCAGATGCACATTTTGCACGGGGTCATACCGCCCAGGTGTTGAAACGCCCACGCGCCCAGCAAGAGTGCAGCAGAACCGCCAGCCGCTATCAGGATCAACAGTTTTTTGCGTGTCATAAGAACTTCACCGCTAAGAACCCACCGAACAGCAGGATGACAAACAGAGTGAACATAAGCCCCAGACGCTTTTCGATGAAGTTGCGAATGGGTTCACCAAAGCCCCAAAGCAGCCCGGCAACAACAAAGAACCTGAGCGCGCGGGCCAGAATCGACGTGGCGATGAATGTGCCCAGCGGCATGCCCGTCCAACCGGACATGATGGTGATTACCTTATACGGGAATGGGGTAATCCCTGCGCCCAGCACGGCCCAGAATCCGAAGTCGTTGAACTTGGTGTTGAACTCTTCCATGGCATGCGCTTTGCCCATGGATTCGAGGATGGGTTGGCCGATGCTTTCATAGAAGAACGCGCCGATCGCATAACCCAGCATGCCTCCCAGCACCGACGCCACCAGGGCGACCGTCGCGATCAGCCAGGCGCGCGACGGGCGCGCAAGAATCATGGGAATCATCAGAACGTCCGGGGGAATCGGAAAGAACGAGCTTTCGACAAATGCCACAATGGCCAGAGCCCAAAGCGCGTGCGGGTGTTCGGCCAGACGAATGGTCCAGTCATAGAGCGATCGCAACATCAGATGCTAAAATCCCGTTCTCTTGTTGCGTCAGCCAAACCATGCGCCTGATGGGTCGTCAACCGTGCCTGAAGAAAACAAACTGAATATCGGTTGTTTTTTGCCTCTGGACCTTCCCGATTATGAGCGCTAATCCAGTGTTCGTGGCCCAAGTGGCGGAATGGTAGACGCAGGGGATTCAAAATCCCCCGTCCTAACGGACGTGCCGGTTCGAGTCCGGCCTTGGGTACCAAGGTAAAAACAGAGAGTTAGGGTAACCTGCTCTCTGTTTTTTCTTTTTTGGCATTTCGAATGCTCATGTTGCCACTTTTGGTCCGGTACCGAAAATGTCGGGGTTTTGACGGTCGTTGGAAAGCTTGGCGACAATCTAAGTTCCGGATTGCGCGCAGCTTTTTCGGGCAAGTTTTCCGGCAAACTCAGGAAAAAGCGAACAAACTAGGGTTGTTCATGCCGAATCCAATCCCAGTTTCTGCGCTCACTTACTGCGTCGCAGGATCAGCCACGCCAGAAACCCAACATAGGCGAAAACGCTTAGGTTCAGTGCGGTGTCGATCAGTTGGCCACTCATGATCGGTCCTCCTGCGCCAGACGTTTGAACAGACAGACAACAATAATTGGCACGATAAACACGAAGGCGATGGCTGACAGCGCTATTATGGACCTTACCAGAGAGATATCGCCCACCAGAATCATCGCCATCCCTAACGCGCCAAGGATAATGCCCCAAATCGTACGAATTCGGGGGGAGGGGTTGTCGTCGCCTCCGGTTCCTATCATCGCAAGGGTGAACCCGGCGCTTACGACGCTGGTAACCACGAACAGGAACGCGGCCAGGATTGTTGCTATTCTTGTGATGCCATCTAGCGGGAAGCGCTCAAGCAACGCAAATGTTGTTGCGTCAAGGTTCTCTGCGTTGACGGCTGATAAGGCTCCGTCCTGACGCAAAGCATCGAAAAAACCCAAGCCGCCAAAAACGCCGAACCACAGGATAGAGAAAAGTGTAGGGGTGACGACGACTCCGATCAGAAACTCTCGGATCGTGCGTCCGCGGGAAATCCGGGCGATAAAAATGCCCACGAAAGGTGACCAAGCAAGCCACCAGATCATATAGTTCAGCGTCCAGCCGTGGAACCAGTCGACCAAGAGGTCGTCGAAGAATTCCGCGGTCGAGAATCCTGCGGGTAGGACACCGAACAGATAGCGTCCGAATCCCGAAACGATGCCATCCATCAGATAAGATGTGGGACCCAGCACCAGAAGATAGACCATCATCCCGACGGCGATCAGCATTGCTGCGTTGGACAGTAGGGCCATTCCGTCGCCCAGATCGCGACGCAACGGTATGATGAATGCAATACAAAGCGCGGCAAAAACGGGCAGAGTCAGCACGCCTGGGGTTTCTATACCCAACAGGCCTGCCAATCCGGTTTGGATCTGAAATACCCCCATTGCCATTGAGCCCGCCAACCCGACGGCAATTGCGACGATCGAGAGCAAGTCGAAAACCCACCCCAGCGCTTTTGTCCATCCTGCTTCACCAAGTGCGTCGGTGACTGGGGCACTTAGTAACAAAGTGCGATTTCGGCGATAGGCAAAGTAGGCGATGACCAATCCGACGATTCCGTAAATCGCCCAGGCGTGGAATCCCCAGTTCAAGTAGGTCACGAACATCGCATAACTGGCCGCTTCTGCGTCGCTATTGTATTGACGCAGCACTTCGTAGTGGGTCAGCGGCTCGGCTGCGCCATAGAACAGTAGACCGACACCCATCCCTGCGGCGAATAGCATCGCGATCCACGCGGTCGTTGAAAACTCTGGTTCGGCTGTGTCAGGGCCAAGGCGGATATCTCCAAACCGTGACAGGGCCAGAAAGAGGACCACAAACAAAAGCCCGCTGACCTCAAGCATGATGAACCAGCCGCGGCTGTTGAATTGCGTCTCAACCGCCGATGCAGCAATGCGACCCAGGCCTTGCGGGTCAGCAATGCCCCAGATTGCGATGGCCGCACTAAGGGCTAGGGCGATCACAAGCATCGGACTGGGTGATTTGCCGTCCACTGTCCAGAACCCTTCCGCGTAAATTCATGAAACATCGGGTCGTTTGGCCAAGCCTAGGTTGCGGAATCCAAACTTTCAAAGTGTTTTTGGATATTTAGCTGGCGCGGTTTCTCATGATCCGGCCCAGTGATGCCGATCTGTGCAAAACCGCCCCGTTAAAGGGGGAAACTTTCGGAAATCTCCTCACATCTGCGGATCGGGGCCTTCATACCCCGCGCAGGGGTTGACAAGCGGAGTGTCTGAATGAAACGTCAAAGGCGTTGGGAGACTTTTAAATTTCAGATGCTTGACCCGTTGCAAGACGGGTTCGCTTGCCGTACCGGCAGGGTCCCTGGATGGGGGCCGCTGAACTGTCTCTCATCCACAATAAGAGTTGGGAGTTCTCAAAAATGAAAAATAGCAGCAAGCTTAGCCTGGGCGCGGTCGTTACCGCAGCTCTTATGGCTCCGGCCGCTTATGCAGAAGAGTTTATCACCATTGGTACCGGCGGTGTGACCGGCGTGTACTATCCGACTGGTGGCGCGATCTGCCGTCTGGTGAACAAAGGCCGTAAAGAGCACGGCGTGCGTTGCTCGGTCGAGTCGACCGGTGGTTCGGTCTACAACATCAACACCATTCGCGAAGGCGAACTGGAGTTTGGTGTTGCCCAGTCCGACTGGCAGTACCACGCCTATAACGGCAGCTCGAAATTCGAAGAGGCTGGCCCCTTCGAAAACCTGCGCGCCGTCTTCTCGGTACACCCCGAACCGTTCACCGTTGTTGCACGTGCCGATTCCGGCATCACCAACTTCGAGGACCTGAAGGGCAAGCGCGTCAACATCGGTAACCCCGGTTCCGGTCAGCGCGGCACGATGGAAGTCCTGCTGGGCGAAATGGGTTGGACCACCGACGATTTCGAACTGGCGACCGAGCTGAAAGCGGCTGAACAGTCGGCGGCTCTGTGTGACAACCAGATCGACGCGATGGTTTACACCGTTGGTCACCCGTCGGGCTCGATCCAGGAAGCGACTACAGCCTGTGACTCGGTTCTGGTGAACGTCAGCGGCGACGCCGTCAGCAAGCTGGTTGACGACAACTCGTTCTACCGTACCGCAACAATCCCCGGTGGCATGTACCGTGGTTCGGATGGCGACACCTCGACCTTTGGTGTGGGCGCGACGTTTGTGACCTCGGCAGACGTGTCAGATGACGCGGTTTATGCCGTTGTCAGCTCGGTCTTCGAGAACTTCGACGATTTCAAAAAGCTGCACCCTGCATTTGCCAACCTCAAGCCCGAAGAGATGATTGCAGACGGCCTGTCGGCTCCGCTGCATCCGGGTGCCGAGAAGTACTACAAAGAAAAAGGCTGGGTTCAGTAAACCAGACCTAAAGCAGGGTGCCCAACGGGCGCCCTGCGACCCAAACCCGAACAAATCGGGTGGATCAGAAGGCCAAAAATGGCCGCGACGGGGAGACATTTCATGAGTTCCGACACACAATCCAATCGTCCGCTATCCGAAGAAGAGCTACAGGATCTTGTGGCCTCATCCGATGCGGGTGGACGTAATCCGGTCGGTAATGTCGGGATATTCCTGGCCGTGGTAGCCGCGATCTGGTCGATCTTTCAGGTCGTCCTGGCCTCGCCACTTGCGAACTATGTGCTGCCCGGCAGCGTTGTGAACAACGCGCGGCAGTTTCACCTGGCCTTTGCGTTGTTTCTGGCCTTTGCAGCCTATCCGGCGCTGAAATCAAGCCCGCGCAACTATATCCCGGTTCAGGATTGGATCATGGGGCTGCTGGGCGCGTTTGTCGCGCTGTATGGCTATTTCTTTTACAACAAGATCGTCGATGCAGGCGGTCTTGCGGATGACACCGACAAATGGGTCGCCCTGGTTGGTCTGCTGTTGTTGTTCGAGGCCGCGCGTCGTGCGCTTGGCCCCGCAATGGCGATCATTGCGACGATCTTTCTGGTATATGTGTTTTTCGGATCCTCTGATTGGGTTCCCGAGGTTATTCGCTGGAAAGGCGCAAGCCTGAAAAAGGCGATGAGCCATATGTGGATCACGTCCGAGGGCGTGTTTGGCATCGCGCTTGGGGTTTCGACCAAATTCGTTTTCCTGTTCGTTCTGTTCGGGGCCTTGCTGGATAAGGCCGGGGCAGGGAACTACTTTATCAAGATGGCTTTCGGTGCCTTGGGGCACCTGCGTGGTGGTCCTGCCAAGGCGGCCGTCGTGGGTTCGGCCGCGACCGGCCTGATCTCGGGTTCGTCCATCGCCAATGTTGTGACAACGGGTACATTCACCATACCGCTGATGAAGCGTGTTGGGTTCAGCAGCGAACAAGCCGGATCGGTCGAGGTTGCCTCATCCGTGAACGGGCAAATCATGCCCCCGGTGATGGGGGCCGCGGCCTTCCTGATGGTCGAATATGTGGGCATCTCATATGTCGAGGTGATCACCCACGCCTTCCTGCCTGCCGCGATTTCCTACATCGCGCTGGTCTACATCGTGCACCTTGAGGCCGTGAAGCGGAACATGCCCACGCTGGGCGACCGCGACGTAAAGCTGGCGCGCACAGTTGTCGGTATGTTGTCCTTCTTCCTGGTCTTTGCCGGGCTGTGCTACGGTTCTCAATTCCCGGTCGAAGCGGTGACAAACTGGGTGCCGTCATCGGCTGGGCTGGTCCTCAGCCTGATCATCTGTGCCATCTATGTGGCACTGCTGTATCTGGCCGCTCAGGTGCCGGATCTTGAGCCGGACGATCCAAACGCCAAGGAAGTGACCTTGCCGATCATTGCCGACATCTACAAAGCTGGGCTGCACTACCTGTTGCCGATTATCGTGCTGGTCTACTTCTTGATGATCGAGCAGAAGTCACCGGGTCTGTCGGCTTTCTGGGCCACGACGCTGCTCTTCGTGATCCTGCTGACGCAGAAGCCGCTCAAGGCGATATTCCGCGGGCAAAGCAACGTCTACAACACGTTCATTGATGGTGTCGCTGACCTTTGGCAGGGCATGATCGACGGCGCGCGGAACATGATTGGTATCGCGCTGGCAACGGCAACAGCCGGCGTCATCGTGGGCACTGTGACGCTGACTGGTGTCGGACAAGTGATGGCCGACCTGGTTGAGTTCCTGTCAGGCGGCAACCTAATCCTGATGCTGATTATGGTCGGCCTGCTGAGCCTGATCCTGGGCATGGGCCTGCCGACCACCGCAAACTATATTGTGGTCAGTTCGCTGATGGCTGGTGTGGTTGTTGAGCTGGGTGCGCAAAGCGGACTTATCGTTCCGTTGATCGCAGTGCACCTGTTCGTCTTTTACTTTGGGATCATGGCTGACGTGACCCCGCCGGTTGGATTGGCGAGCTTTGCGGCCGCTGCAGTATCCGGTGGTGACGCAATCAAAACCGGTTTCATTGCGTTCTTTTACAGCCTGCGCACCGTGGCCTTGCCGTTCGTGTTCATCTTCAACACGGACCTGCTGCTGATCGATGTGACGTGGGTCGAAGGCATAACCGTGGCGATATTTGCGACAATCGCCATCCTCGTCTTCACAGCCGGCACAATGGGGTACTTCCTGACCCGCAGCCGCATCTATGAAAGCATCGCGCTGATCCTTGTGGCGTTCGCGCTGTTCAGGCCCGACTTCTTCATGAACCGCATCGCGCCGCCGTTTACCTCGGTCGAGCCTGCTGCGTTTGTGGAGACCATCGGCGAAACACCTCCGGGTACCGAGGTGCGCATGGTCATCAGCGGGCCAGACTTTGACACGCTTGAGATGACGGACACGACGGTTGTTGTTCCCGTTGGCAGCGAAGAGGGCGGGCAAGCGCGTGTCGACGCGATGGGCTTGCTGCTGCTTGAAGAAGACGGGTTGGTCAAACTCGAAGAGCCATTGTTCGGGACACCTGTCGCGGATGACTTGGATATCTTCGACTACTACGGGGATGAGGCAGTGCGCCTGACCTCGGTCAGCTTGCCCGCCAGTCAGCCACCGAAACAGTTGATCTACATTCCGGCAATGCTCTTGCTGGGACTGATCGCTTTCCTTCAGCGCGGCCGCGCCGCCAGACAAGAGGTGACCGCATGACAAACGCTGTTCTCTGCGCCGTCGATATCAGCAACGGCGATCTTGATACGCATGTCCTGAAGAAAGCTGCGAAGCTGGCCGATCAGGAAGGTGCTCAACTGGATGTGGTGACGGTCCTGCCGGATTTCGGAGAAAGCTGGGTGTCCGGCTTTTTCGAAAGTGATTTTCACGACAAGGCGCTGGAAGAGGCGCACACCAAACTGGCCGAGATGTGTGTGTCCACACTGGGGGCAGATCGGAATGAAAAGATCCGCCACGTGGTCGCGACGGGTACTGCCTATCAGGAAATCCTGAAAACTGCGGACAGTGCTGGTAGCGATCTGATCGTGATCGGTGCGCACAAACCCGACTTGAAAGATTATCTGCTGGGCCCGAATGCTGCACGGGTCGTGCGGCATTCAGACGTCTCTGTCTACGTGGTGCGCTAAGAAAATTGGGCGGATCAGTACCCTGTCATCTCAAGATATCCCCGTCCGGAATGGCTACCGCTGATCTGGACGGGACCTTCCCAGTATTCAAACCGGGTGGCCATCCACGCGTTGGGTGTCAGCGCTGATACCTCGACGTCCAAATCCCGGTCAGGCAATGTGACGCGCCATCTGACAGGTACGTCGCGGCCAGCAACGGGCGCGGTCGTCAGCGGCTCGAACGCGACCGAACCATCGGGGATCGCAGTCGTCGTACCATCGGCGGCGATCCACGTTGCCGCGGTGAAATCACCTCGGTCGCCGCGTAACCGAAAAGCCATCATCTTGTCGCCATTGTCAAAGCTGAGCGAGAACCAATCCCAGCCGCTTTGATCTGCGGCCAAAGGTTGTGATGACCATTCGCGGTCCAGCCAGCCTTGTCCGTTGACCGCCACGTCGCCATCTGGCAGCCGCAAAACGCCTTGTACCTCGTAAAACGGCTGGGAATAGTAATAGCTGGCTTGCCCGTCGCCGGATTTCACCGAATATCCGTCCTCGCCGTGAAAAACGAACGGCCCGTTGGCTTCGAGCTTTAGGTCATAGCCGAAATCCGCACCGTTCGCAGAGAGGCTGACCGCGTTTGGGTCTGACCCGCGCATGTGCCATTCGTCGATCCAAGCCTCGAATGGCGCTGCCGTAACCCCTGCCTGACCGATGCCGCCGCGCGACAGACGCTCCGCGAAATAGTGTTTGTCGGGCGTGGTCACCGCAGCATGGCCCATCCATATCTGTGGGCTTTGCCATCCCTTGACCTCATGCGGTTTCAGTGCCGACCGAAACAGGGTCCACTGGATACCGTAATCGCGCCCGTCTTCACCTTTCAGGTTTGCTGTCAGATACCACCACTCGATCCGGTAGTCCGGGTGGGGGCCATGATCCTGCGGGAATTGAAACGCATACTCCGGCTGGGGCACAGTGAACCCTTCAGCCGAACCGCCCATGCCTGCGTATCCCTGTGCGCGGGCAATGCCCGGCACGGCCAGCAGCAAGACGATCAGCCAGATCCTAACGTTCATTGGCAAACACCTTCAGTAGATCCGCAGGCGGCAGGCGCAGCAAACGGGCGGCAGGCAGGGCCGCGGCAACGGTTGCCGCAAGCAGGGTCAAACCCAACAGATAAACCCAGTCGACAGGGAACAGGTACATCGGCAGCCTCCAGCCAAACGCCTCTACGTTGATGACAGTCAGCAAGGTCCACGCCAAAGCCAACCCCAGCGGCAGAGCCAGCAAGGCGGTCAAAGCGGCCAGCAGCACGCTGCGCAAAAGTTCAAGCCGGGCCAGTTCTGCACGTGTCAGCCCGAGCGCCCAGACGGGCGCAATTTGCGGCAGGCGCTGCGTCCACAACGTCAGCAGGCTGGTCAGAATGGCGAACCCTGCAACCCCTAGCGTCAGGATGTTCAAGGCCGAGGTAACAACGAAGGTCTTTTCGAACACCTGCATGGATTGCGCCTTCATTGCAGCTTGCTGGACGACTGCTCGGCGGGGCAGGTCGAACTGCTCGCGCAAGGCCTGGGCCAGATCCGTGGCCCGATAAGGCGCGACACGAATGCCAAATCGGCGCGCCTCAGCGCCGGGCGCGATCTGATCAAGTTGGGCCATAGAAACGATGGCCTGACCGGTTGGGTTGCCATAGTCCGAATAGACACCTGCGATGGTCATCGTGTCGGCGGGTGTGATGGCCAAAGAGTCGCCAGGCCAAAGGTTTTCCCGGCGGGCAAGTTGTTCGTTGATCAGCACAGCGGTTCCGTCGTGGACCCGGTCCCAAACACGTTCCGAGGTGCTGATAAGCGGCCATTTCTCACGATAAGTCTGATCGTCGATGATACCATAGAGAAACAGAGGCCCCGACGATTTCGCCAGTTCAACGCTTCGGATCGGCAAGATGGCATCTACCTGCGGGTTCAGCCATTCCGCGATGTCCTTACCCTGCTGATCGGTGGCAGCGGTGACGTAGAGCTCGGATGTAAGGCGCTGGTCCAGCCAGCCGGTAAAGGTCAACCGAAAGCTGGAAACCATCGTGCCTACGCCGATATTCGCGGCAAGCGCCAGCAACAGGGCCATCAGCGCCAAAGATAAGCCCGGCAGTTGGGCGCGCATGTCCGACCAGACCCATTGGGCTATTGGCCCTTTCGCTGAACGCTGAAACAGGATCAAGACGCGCGACAAGGCATAGGGCAATACTAACGCAGACCCGACCAGCAACCCGGCGACCATGACGAAACCGGCCTCCAACCCTCCGAACAACAGCAGGGCTAGGATGCCCCCGACAATAGCGGCGACACCAGCAAGGGCGACGACCCAGCTACCCGAAGCTGTGCTACGCCAGGCCTGCAAGCCTGCGCCGCTTAGGATCGGCATTCGCGACAGGCGATACAAGGCGTGTCCGCTGGCCAGAAAAGTGCCAACCAAAGCCATCGCCAACCCGGACAGTGCCCATTGTGGTTGCAATGAGATCTGGCCGCTGACAGGTGCGCCGTAAAGTCCACGCAAACTTGCAGCCACATCCGGCAACAGCGCGCCTGCGAGGAAAAAGCCAAGCACCAAACCGAGTACTCCGCCGACAATCGCCAGCACGGAAAGCTCAGCCATGATCAGCCAAACCAGCCGCCGCATCGAAACGCCCAAAGCGCGCAGGGTCCGGATCATGCCGCGCCGCTGGGCAAAGGCCAGGCCCACGGTTCCGTGCACGATGAACAGACCCACCGCAAAGGACAGCAGGCCAAAGGCGGACAGGTTCAGGTGAAAACTGTCGGTCAGTTGTGCGGTATCCAGTTGTTCCTGTGCCGGGACCCGCTCCAGTTCGGGGGCAATAGTCGACAGCGGTGGAATTGAACCGGGCTGATCCGGTAAAATGATCAGGTGCGAAATCTCTCCCGGCTTCTTCAGCAACGTCTCGGCAACACCGATGTCGGTCAGGATCAGATCGGGCGGTAAGGCATCGCTGATCAGGATCGGAGGCAAACCGGTCTGGCCGGCCAATAGCGGCTCCAAAACCGGGGTCGTCAGCAGTCGCCCCGGCGCGGTCAACATATCGGCAGGGTTGGGTGGCGTGCCGCTTTGTTCCATCTGCGTGACGGCGGGCAGGGCGGGATAGGCCACCATATCAACGCCAAGGACCCGTAATGTCTGACCCTGAACCCGCAATGGGCCTTCCAGTACCGCAGCAACCTGCCAGCCCGCGCGCCTCAGCTCGACGTAACGCGACAGTGGGATTGGACCGACGGGGTTGTGCAATTCGTCAAACCGACCTAGCGCCAGTTGATCAGCGGCCCGTTCATAGCTGGCGCGGGCTTCGGCATTGATGGCCTGCACCGCCGACCAAAGACCGGTCGCAAGGGCCAGGCCGATCAGCAGGGTCGCCAGTTGCAGCCGGTGTGCCCGCCAATGAGAGGCCAGCGCCTGAATGACGGTCAGCGTCATGCGATAAGCCCGCCAGACAGATGCACACGCCGATCCAAACGGGCCGCAATCTCGTGCGAATGGGTGACCAAAAGCAGCGCGGCCCCGGTATCCGCAACAAGAGCCAACATGAGGTCAAGAACGGTGGCGCTGGCTGTTTCGTCCAGGTTTCCCGTAGGTTCATCCGCCAGTAGCAATTTGGGCCGGGCGGCCATGGCACGACCGATGGCAACGCGCTGTTGTTGCCCGCCCGACAGGTTCTCGGGATATCGATCAAGCAGATCGGAAAGGCCCAGCCGCTGGGCCAGATGGGCGCACCAATCGGGGTCGTGGCATCCGGCCAACCGGGCATGAAACGACAGGTTTTGACCTGCTGTCAAAGATGGGATCAGGTTAAATTGTTGAAACACCAGCGACAAGGACGTGCGGCGCAGGGCGGCCCGGCCCGGATCATCCAGTTGCGACAGGGCTACGCCGCCCAGTGTGATTTCCCCGCTGTCCACAGTGTCCAATGCAGCAGCAAGGTTCAGCAGGGTGCTTTTACCGCTGCCGCTTTCGCCGGTCAGGGCTAGCGTTTGGCCGCGATCCAGCGACAATGACACGTCGCGCAGGACCGGTCGACCACCGGGATAGGATTTTTGAACCTTGTCAAATGTCACAAGCATGTTCGCCCTCATTTTTACAAGGATTTGCAACAGTTTCGCCAACTGTCCAGCGTTGACGCGCCATAGGTTCCTTTCGCCGCACTATGAACATGGGTGATCGGGTTGTCTCAGCCGGAAGTGCAGGTCATTGTGAGGCGATCTGTCGTCGGTACAATTCAGGATGCGAAAACATGACCTTGTCACAGCAGATCCTTTGGGGCAGCACGTTTCTCGGGCTTTGCTTTCTGGTCGAAATCTTTCTTCTGACTCTGTGCACGCTGGCCATCAACAGGCTGATCGAGCGTTGGGAAGCCAGAGGCGCCATTTTGGCAACGGCCGGTCCAATTGCAACCGCGCTTGCCTTTATTGTCGCGACCCACACCATTCAGGTCTGGATTTGGGCCATCGTCTGGGTTTTCGGCGATGTATTGCCCGACTGGAATACGGCGCTTTATTTCTCGCTGGTCTCATTCACAACGCTTGGCTACGGCGACATCGTCTTGGGTGAAGATCTGCGGATCTTCGGTACTTTTGCTGCAGTTACAGGCCTGTTGGCCTTTGGGTTGTCCACGGCCTACATGGTCGCCCTTATGACCCGGGTGTTTCAGGAAAGGTTCATGGCTTAAAGGATGGGTGAGAATAATCGCGCCAGCGGAGCGCCGAGGCGTATGTGCACGGGTTGCTGTTCCAGATAGCGCGTCAGCTCATAGCTTTTGGCAAAGTCTTTTTGCAGCATCGCATCGACGGCGGCTGTGGTCTGGGGATCAAAGAACAAGGCCATTGCCTCGAAATTCAACCGAAATGATCGATTGTCCAGATTGGTCGTGCCTACTGCGGCCAGTGAGTCATCCACAACGAAGACCTTTTGATGCATGAAGCCGTCTGTGTAACGCAAGACTTGTGCACCACAGGCGCGAACTTCATCAAAATAGGCAAAAGCTGCCAGCCACGGCAGGCGGTGATCAATGACATCAGGAACAAGAATGCGCACATCGACACCGCGCAATGCTGCGTGTTTCAAGGCGGTCATGATATCGATGTCGGGTACGAAATACGGCGATGCGATCCAGATTCGTTTCTTCGCCTCAGTGATCGCGGCGAAGAACATCATTGACCCGGTTTCGGTTTCATCGCCCGGGCCTGTTGCGACCAGCAATGCGTTGATATCCTGATCCGCCTCGGACCCGGCCCAATCCAACTGGTCGATCAGATCTTCTTCATGCGCCCAATGCCAGTCTTCGATAAAGATCAACTGCAATTGCCGGACAATGTGACCGGTCAACCTGACATGGGTGTCGCGCCAATGTCCGAAATGCGGGTCCTGGCCCAAATACTCGACCCCGATGTTGTGACCACCGATGAATCCCGTTTCGCCATCGATAACAACGGTTTTGCGGTGGTTGCGGTAGTTCAACTGGAAACGGAATTTTGGTCCGCGTTGTTCATGCGGATCCGAAACGGCGATACCGGCCTCGCGCATCTCTTCGATGTAGTCCTTGGGTAGGGCGTAACTGCCGACGGCATCCATCATGAACCGGACGCTGACACCGCGTTTGGCTGCTTCGATCAGCTTGTCTTTCAGTTTCTGACCCAACGCATCGGCGCGTACGATGTAGAACTGGATCAGAACGTAAGTTTTGGCAGCATCAATCGCCTCAAAAATCGCATCAAAGGTGGCCTGCCCATCCACCAATAGCTCTGCCCCGTTGCCGCGCGACACTGGCATATGCGCCAGCGCCTCGAACGGTTTGGGGTTGATAAGCAATTTGTCGGCGTCGGGCGTTGAGTAGTCGGCGAAGGTCTTGATCCCCTGAACCACACGCTGGCTTTCCTTGCGCGCGATACGGTAGCCCCGAAATCTATGGTGTCCCAAAAACAGGTAAAGCGGTACGCCAAACATCGGGGCCGAGATCAGAAAGACCACCCAACCGACCGCGCCCTGAGGTGTCCGCGCGGTTTGGGCCGCGCGGACAGAAAAGAAAACTGCTGTTGTGTAAAGCGCAAAGACGAAGGCGGAAACAAGCAGTGTCCACATGGGGTTATCGGGCTCCGTGGTGGTTCAATTCGCCCCAGTGTAGATGCGCGACCAGTCTTGCGCCATATCTACAATCACCCAACCCATGTCTGGCCCTTTGTCCAGTCCATCGACCAGTTTGCCGATTGGGCTTTCCCGGTCATAGGCCCATTCACGTTCTGCATCGGTATGGTGAATCAAAACACCCAACCGTGGCCCATCGCCTGCGGTGGTCCATTCCAACATGGCAAAATCGCCGTCCGAATTTCCCCCGGCCAGAATCGGGCGTCTACCGATCGTCCGCTCAATGTTGATCGGTTTGCCTTCTTTGTCGTCCACAAAAGCGATGCCATCGGCCTTGGTGATAACCGGTTCGCCTTCCGCGCTGTCATAAATGGTGTCCATGTATGTACCCAGAACCTGTTCGGGCGGAATGCCATAGGCGTCTTCGGCGAAGACGCGCATAAAGTGCACCCCACCGCCTGAGACGATGTAGGTCTTGAACCCTTCGTCTCGCAGATACCGCAGTAACTCGACCATCGGCTGATAGGTCATCTGGTCATAGGGCAGTTCGGTTTCCGGGTGCCGGGCGGTTTCCAGCCAGTCGGCGACGGCGCTTTGGAACTCGTTGACCGTGACGCCGGAATGAGAGGCATTCAACACCTCGATCAAGGCATCATGACCACCTTCCGCGACCGTCTTCAGATCGCCTGTCGCAGCGGCCTGCAAAACGGGCGTAGTCAGGATCGAAGGGTCATCCTTAGCCATCTGAGCCAGCCGATCCATAGCAAAGATCAATTGAAAATACACAGGTTGTTCGGCCCAAAGCGTGCCGTCATTGTCGAAAACGGCGATCCTTTCTGCTGGCGTCACATATTCAGGGCGCTGCGGGTCGGTCACGGCGGCGACAAATTCGATAATGCGGTCCCGCGAATCCGATTCCGCCCAAGAGGGCAGCGGGTCCGCTGACGCGGTGAAATTTCCGAAACTGTTCAGAGCGACTGCCACAGCAAGAGCAGAGAGTGTTCGTGTCATGGTTCGTTACCTTTGACGCATCTTGCGGCAATAAAAATGCTGCAAACAAATCAAAAAAACCCGCAGTGCCAGATGGGTACTGCGGGTTCTGGTTTTTCGGTTTTACTTCGAGCCAACCTGACTGAAGATCTTGTCCTTGGCATCGCCAATCGTAAAGCTACCGGGCTTCTGCCGCGGTGGGAACTCTTCGAAAGTATCAAGGAACTGGCCTACATATTCAGCCGCTGGCAACAGCAGGTAGACTCGGTCAATGTACCAGTCCCAATAGGTGTTCGAGGTGATATTGGCCCGCTCGTAGGGATCGCGGCGCAGGTTGAACAGCAATGGAATGCGCAGTTCGGTCCAGGGTTCGGCCCAGGCGCGCAGAGTCTGCGGATAGCGGTGCTCGAGGAACACGGCCTTCCAATCGTCATAGCGCAGCGCAGTCAAATCACCATCATCCGAGAAGTAGAAAATCTCGTGCCGTGGGCCTTCTTCGGCCTCACCGGTCAGGTATGGCAGGAAATTGTATCCATCGAGATGCACTTTGTAGTCTCGTCCGCCGCCCACTTCGGCAACGGTGATCCCTTCCAGAAGTTGCTCCTTGATGTCCGGATTTCCGGCGACCGCCAGATAAGTTGGCAACCAATCCATGTGATGCATGATTTCATTGCTGACCGAACCGGCCTCAATGTTACCGGGCCAACGTACCATGGATGGCACGCGCCACCCACCTTCGTAGTTGGTGTTCTTTTCACCCCGGAACGGCGTCATGGCCGCATCTGGCCAAGTGTTCATATGAGGGCCATTGTCGGTGGAATAATGAACGATGGTATTGTCTGCGATCCCCAGTTCATCCAGCAGAGCAAGGAATTGACCGATGTGCATGTCATGCTCGATCATACCCGCTTGGTACTCGTCCATATGCTTGCCGGCAATTTCGTCAGCCTTTGTACGCATTTCGTCTTTGACATGCGTACGGAAATGCATCCGAGTGCCCGACCACCAGACAAACCACGGTACGCCTTCTTCGGTTTTGCGCGTGATGAAGTCGAGCGCGGCCGCAACTGTTTCGTCATCCACGGTTTCCATCCGCTTTTTGGTAAGCGGGCCGGTGTCTTCGATCATGCCATCGGAACTGGATTTGATGACCCCACGCGGACCGAACCGCTCGCGGAATTCAGCGTTTTGGGGATAGTCTTCGTTCTCGGGCTCTTCCTCTGCATTCAAGTGATAGAGATTGCCGAAAAACTCATCGAAACCATGATTGGTCGGAAGCATTTCGTCCCGATCGCCCAGGTGGTTTTTACCAAATTGACCTGTTGCATAGCCGTGAGCTTTCAGGAGACCGGCAATGGTCGGGTCCTCGACCTGCATACCTTCTTTTGCACCCGGCAGACCGACCTTTGACAGGCCCGTGCGGAATACCGATTGGCCCATGATATAAGATGATCGACCGGCGGTGCAGGATTGCTCACCATAATAGTCGGTGAATATCATGCCCTCATTCGCGACGCGGTCGATGTTCGGCGTTTGGTATCCCATCAGGCCCATCGTATAGGCCGAGATATTGGATTGTCCGATGTCGTCGCCCCAGATCACAAGAATATTGGGCTTTTGATCCTGGGCCCAGGCGGGCAGGGCCAGCGCAACCGCGACAGTAGCTACGGCGAATTTGCGCAATGTGCCGCGCCAACTATCTGTAATCAATAGGGGTGGTGACATGGTCTACTCCTGAATTGGCCGGATCTTAATGATCCGTTGATCTAAAAGTAATTGATGGCGGCGATTATCTTTTCCGCCAACAACGTATTGATTCCCGGTAGGAAAAATTCACATTACGTCGAGAATCGAATAGCCTTACCTTAGGCTATGACAATGCTCGGAAACCTATCATATGATGAGATTGATGAATACTAATGTTTGAAAATCCACGTGACCGACAGATGCTGCTTGCCTCAGGGTGGTTCGGGGCGCGAGGCGCAAGCTTTCAATCGGATTTACTTGCATGCGGGGTCGCAAAATCCTTCGATGAGGGTGAGGCGCTGTATAACTACGGAGATCCCGCCAACGGAGTCTTTGCGGTTCTAGAGGGTTCCGTTCAAATCACTGCACCTGCGGATGATGGACAGGACTTCGTTGTCCACAGACAGGGTGGCGGGTTCTGGATCGGTGATCTTGCGTTGTTAGCCGAGTCCAACCGACTGGTAAGTGTTGTTGCGACACAGAAAACGCGAGCATTGTTTTTTCCGTCTCGGCGGCTGGACCGACTTGTTCGTGACAACCCCGAATATGTTCGTGATTTCTATGCTTTATCGCATGAGAACATGCAAACTGCGCTGCGCATCATGGCAAATTTGGCAGTGACCGGGGCGGAAAAACGGTTGGTTCTGCGCCTTTTGCACCTGGATGAAGGGGCCTCAAAATCCGATGGGTGGATCGTCGTGTCACAGGATGAACTGGCCGAAATGGTGGCCGTGTCGTTGCCTACGCTACACCGTAAATTGCACAACTTGGTAGAGCTGGGATTGATCGAGCTTGGGTATGGCCGCGTACGGCTTAAGGATAGGCGCAAGTTGATCGCTGCCTGCCAGTGCTGACCCTACGGATTAAGCGGCGGTAGCTGGTTCCGAGCGCGGTGTTCCGTCTGTTTCATAACCTTGAGTTCGGACAATGCCGCTGCCCAAGCCTCGGGTTTTGAGCCGGTGCGGGATGAGTATCTTGCGGCCCCGATCCTAGCCAGTTGCTCTTCCAGGCCAATTGCCATGTCGGGGGTATCGCTGCGCAGTTTCCACAACTCCAAGGCAGAATAAGACTTTGATAAATCACGCGTTTGCAAGGCTTTAGTCAACGCATACAGCGCATAGTCAGAGGATCTTTGGTATTTGTCGTGCCGCGCCTGTTTCAAACTTGTGACACGCGGACCAAGGAACCGCGCCAGAGCCCACAGAACCAGCGTCAACGCGGCCGACAAGGCAAGCAACCTGAAAATCGTATCCGCATCCGGTGGCTGCCACTTCGGTGGAGCAAGCGTTAGATCAACCGCGTCGACATCAATTTTCTCAACCTGATTGGTGTCCAGATTGTACCACCGGATCGTGATAGGCTGCAGTTGGGTCTGGCCACCTTGTTGCGCAAGATAGACGATCTCATCAACGCGCTGGCCAGACAGAACACCCCGGTCTTCACTTTCGGTAATACGTGGCTCTTTCGGATAGGCGCTCAGAAGCGGGTCCTGCATGCCGGGGATCAATTCAGGCACCAGAAGGGGCGTCGTGCCGGCAATTTTGGCAGTCAGGCGTCGAGTGATGGCACCCCCGTTTTCCATTTCGGTTGATCCGTCGATCTGCTGGTCGACCGTGAACCCCGTGGCCAGGATCAGCGGGTCCAGATCGCGAGCGCCCTCTGGTACAACGGCGTTCAAGGCCATTTCGGGCAAGGGAACACTGACCGTCGTTGGAGCATTCGTTTCGGGATCGGCAAAGGTCACCACAACCTCTTGCTTGCCGAATTCAATCGGCCCAGCCTGAAGCGGATACAGACGGTAGCTGCGTTGAACACCGGACCAGGTCTCGCCATCCACAGTTTCGCTGATTGGGCCGGAAGCACGCTCAGGCAGGCGAACAAGCATGTTTTCTTGTTCGAGCGACGGAAACACCGGCGGGGACGGCATGAATGTGGGGACAAGTACCTTTATCCGTACGATTGCCGGTTGCCCGACAGTAACCGGATCGGTAGGTGCCTCGGCTGTGACCTGCGGTTGAACACCTGTCTGCGCCCCCAGTTGTATCGGGAAAAACAGCATGAGGAATATGAGGTATCTCATTGCTTCTGCTCCTGACTTTCCAACAGGAATCGATTTCGCAGAAAGTCCTGCATATCTGTGTCGATCGTGCTGATCCACTGATCGGCAGACATAGCCTGCGCACCTTCGGTCGGGGCCTGAATGGTCGTGTCCTCGCCGCGCCCGGCTTCATTGTCAAAGACTGTGTCATCGGCCCCGATGCCCGCTTCTTCGCCTGTGTCCGACTGCTCCCGGGTTGTTTCAACGAAGTCGAGGATGGCTTTGGAAACTTCCAGGTTGTGCTGCGCTTCGGACCAGTCTGGTCGACGCTCCAAAGCTGTTTCAAACGCTGCTATGGCCGGCCTGTACTCGCGGTTTCGAATGCGCGCCATTCCCTCGGAAAAGGCAGCCTCGGGTGTGTCCAGTTCGGCAAAGACTGCCGCGGCTTCGGGGTACTGACCTGCTTTCAGCTGTGCATACCCCCTGTGATATGGGTCTCCAAACAGCTCTGCCGCCTGAACGTAGCGTTTCTGGTTCATCGCAATCTGTCCCTGTTGATCCGGGGTCAGGAACCAATCTCGCCAACCATCGGCTTTTGCGGGTCCTGATGGAGCCGCAAAAATCACTGCCAGCAACAACAAACGGATCACCCAACCGCGCCGGAACCAAAGCAACGACAAAAACGCGGCGGGCCAGGCCAACATCCACCCTCTGTCCTGCCAGTCCAATCGATCATCGTCGTCCAGCGCCGCAGTGTAAGCGGATTGAATTTGACGCTCTAAGCGATTGATATCACGTTCATCGTTAGAGAATGGAACAACCGTCGCGGTCCTCAGATCACTTAACTGAGCGATGTTTTGACCGTTCGGCAGCATTGTCAGAAAAAACACGGGCACGGTTGTGTTCTCAAAAGCAGAGAGTTGAGACGGGTCCAGATCGTCCAGAACAAACAAAACTGCGCCGGGTGTATCACTGTCGTTCAGGATCGTTTCGGCGAGGGTCAGTGCGTCTGCGGCTGCATCCCCTTGTTTTGGCATGACTGCTGGCGCGAGGCCCTCCAAAAGCGGGCGCAGGATGTTGGCGTCTTCGGTCAGGGGAGCAACGCTGTGTGGGGTTCCGGCGTAGGCAATCAACGCCGTCTGTGCTCCGACACGTGCATTGATAAGATCAGTCACTTTGAACTTGGCCCGATCCAGCCGGGATGGTGGCAGGTCCGGGTCCTTCATACTGTCCGTGACCTTCAGTGCTATTACCAGCGGTGCCGTGTCCGCGACCAAAGGGTTCGGGGCCCGTGACCATGTCGGTCCGGCCGCGGCTAAGGTGACAAAGATTGCTGCGATCATCGCGACGTCTATCGGGTACACACGCTTCTTGTTTTCTGCCCCCAGGGTCAGGGCGGCGGCAAGGTGCGGCGCGATGCCGGTTATGGATTGGGAGTGCGAATTGGGTTTGGGCCGCATCACCCACCAGAGTATCGCAATAGGGATGAGGAACAGCAGCCAAGAGGCTCGCAAGAAATGGAAATCCGCCAACGCGTCGCTCATGCTGCACCTCGGCGCCGCTGGATTACAAGTTGACCGGTCATAGTGACGAGCATTGTCAGCAATGCCAACGCAAGCGGGTAATGTGCAAGGCTTTCACGTGGTCTATAGCTTTGTGTTTCCACGACGCGGGGATTGAGTTCGTCAATGCGTGCGTATGTGTCAGCCAATGCCTCTTCGTCGTCTGCAAAAAAGTATTCGCCGCCCGTACGGTCTGCAATGTCCTTCAAGGCATCCAGATCCACCCGGTCCTCGCCCGAGGCGTCTGGATCACCAACGCCGATCGTGTAGATGACGACGCCTTTCTCGGCCGCGATTGCTGCGGCGTTTACCGGCGTCATGCGGCTGGACGTATCCGCCCCGTCGCTTAAAACGATCATCAGGCGCTGGTCGACCTCGCTGGAGTCAAAGGTGCGTATGCCCAGACCAATTGCATCCCCCAACGCGGTATTGGGACCGGCCATGCCAACTTGAGTTTGATCCAGGAACCCATTCAAACTGTTCAGATCTTCGGTGAAAGGGGCTTGAACAAAGGCCCGAGTACCAAAGATGATCAAAGCCATCCGGTCGCCTTGGCGTTCGGCAATAAATTGACGCAGCACATCCTTAACCGCGGCCAGTCGTTGCTTTGGAGCGCCGTCCGTTGTTGTGAAGTCCCGCTGGTCCATTGATCCTGAAATGTCCAAGGCAAGCACCACGTCGCGCGCCGACTTTTCGATAACCAATGGTTCACCAAGTTTTTCGGGGCGGGCCATGGCTGCTACCAAAAGAAGCCAGATCAATGCGATTGTGGCGGCCTGAAACCGTGCTCGGCGGGGAATGACGGATCCTGACTTGGGTTCAACTCCAGCGGCCTGTGCGACATGGCGAAAGAATGGGATGCGGATCGAGCTGCTTTTTTCGCGATACGGTGGGGCAAGCCGATACACTAAAAATGGCAACGGGAGCAGGAGGAAAACCCAAGGCGCGGCAAAGGAGAACATCAGGCTGTCCTTTCCCGCTTATGGGATTTGATCCAATTTCGCGCGAGGATTTCCAGATCAGGATCGGCTTTTGCATCTCTGTATGGTGCTTCCACAAGTTGGCGGCCAGCGCCATCAGTAAAGGTAACATTATCAGAGGTTTGGTTTAGGAAGTTGGTCCATTCTTTTCCATGCAATGCAGCGACTTTCCGACGTGGATACGCGACCAGAGCCGTGCGGCGGAGTATTTCGGCTATCTTTGCAGCGTTGTTGTCTGACGCGGCCAATTCGATCAACGCTTCACGTCGGTATGCATTAAACTGTCGGTGGCGAAGAAAGGCATAAACGCCAAGGATGATAAGCCCAGCAAGGATTAAGGCCAAAATACTCCACCCCCAGGTTTGGGGCACCATGGAAATAGGCTCGGGCACCGGGGCAGGTTCCAGCATGTCCAGCAGGTCAACCAGTGATTTGCCTTCGACATCGACGCTCATCTTCGGCCTCCGGGATGACCAAATAGCTTGAGCAACTGGTCGAGCGTCGGCTCCGCCGTGGTCAGCGGTACTACGGGAAATCCATAGCGGCGCGACCACGTCTGTAGCTGGGCAAGTCGATCTTCCAGCGCTGTTCTTATTCGGTGCGACAAGTCGGGGTCCGAGCTGTCGAGTTCAATCTGACGGTCGCCATCGGACACCGTAAGCCGAAGGTTCGGGGCAAGTTCGCGAGAGCTGGGGTCGGAAATATTGAACAATATCAGATCATTCGAGGCAGAAAGTCTGCTAAGTAGTTTCTCTGACACCTCATTCAGCCCATCGAAATCGGAAAAGACGCACACCAAAGTATTGGTATGCGCGATCCGCGCGGCCTGCTTCAGCACATCATTCAACGCCACGGTTGGCTCATCCCGCAACGTTGCGCGTAGGTTTGAATTCAGCGCGCCCACCGATGACAGGAACCGTGTCAGGGCAGCGGGTCGCCGTTGGGGTCGGTGTTCGGCCACATCGGAATCGCCAAAGACGATCCCACCGACCCGGTCGCCTTGCCCTAGCACCCGGTGCGCAGCGATCGCCGCGGCTTCGGCCGCGATGACCGATTTCATGTAGACTTGCGTGCCGAAAAACATCGAAACACGCTGGTCCACAAGCAAAAGGGCGGGGCGGTCGCGTTCCTCGGTATAGACCCTAACATGGGGTTCTCCGGTGCGCGCGGTCACTTTCCAGTCGATGGTACGGATGTCATCGCCGGGCAAGTAGTTTCGCAGTTCTTCAAAGTTCAGACCGCGCCCGCGCAAGCGTGAGGCATGCCGGCCGTTTAGGATCGAACGGGCAGGTTGGCGGGGCAGCAGGCTGATCGCGCGGGACTTTGGACCCAGCTTTAACAGGTGGTCCGCATCAACGTGTATGCGTGGGTCGTCGGGATATGCGGCGGTCTGGGACACGCGGCGTTCCTTTGGTTTCAGGGCAGCGCAACAAGCTGCAGGATTTCCGAAATCACATCATCCGCAGATTTGGCGCTGCCTTGAGCCTCAAAGCTCAGGGTGATGCGGTGGCGGAATACATCATGTGCGATGGCGCGAATATCGGCGGGGTCGACATAGTCGCGTTGGTTCATCCAGGCATGCGCGCGACCGCATTTGTCCAAAGCCAACGAGGCGCGTGGGCTGGCACCGATGTCGATCCAGCTGGCCAGCTCATCGCTCAACGCGCCGGGCGTTCGCGTGGCCTGCACCAGATCGGCCATGTAGCGGTCCATTGCGTCGGATACGTGGATCTGACCGATTTCAGAACGCGCGGCGAATACGGCGTCCTGCGGGATTGTCGGCGGCGCTTCATTGGTTGCGCCTTTACCCGCCGCGATTTCCTCGCCCCGAACCAGACGGATCACCTCAACCTCATCCTCAACCGGGGGGTAAGTGATTTGAACATGCATCAGGAACCGGTCCATTTGCGCTTCGGGCAATGGATAGGTGCCTTCCTGTTCAATCGGGTTCTGGGTTGCCATCACAATAAACAGCGGTTCCATTTTATGCGTGGTTCCCGAGACGGTTACTTGCCGTTCTTCCATCGCTTCAAGCAACGCAGCCTGAACTTTGGCGGGAGCGCGGTTGATCTCGTCCGCGAGAACGATATTGGCGAAGATAGGGCCTGGCTCGAACCGGAATGTTCCACCGTCATCGGTCTGCTGAAACACCTCGGTCCCCGTGACGTCCGATGGTAGCAGATCCGGAGTGAACTGAATCCGGCTGAAACGCGCGTCTAGATTGCGGGCCATTGCCTTGACCGCGCGGGTCTTGGCCAGACCGGGAAGCCCTTCGATCAGCAAGTTTCCGTTGGCCAACATCCCGATCAGCAGGCGGTCGATCACGTCAGTCTGTCCGATAATGGATTGTCCCATTCGGGCTTTGAGATCATTTATCTGATTAAGTGCATTCATTTGGTGGGTCCAATCGACGTCAATTTTCCAAACTGACTTTGTGATTTTGTGCGGTATTTAGAAAATGTGTCGTAACAGCGGTATGTTAGCAGCCTTTAATTCACCGATCTACTGTGAAATCCGCCCAGTCAGACGGCGCAAATCTTCCTTCAATTCTGGTCGGATAGGTCCGTGGTTTGGCGCGTCGCGCAGCGTTCGAAGCCAGTGAATCGGAGGATTTCGGCCAGCTGCCCGGTTCCAGGTCAATGCGTCGAGGATGGCTTGCGCGTCTGCCTCCAGCACTTCGGGGATGTCGAGGTCGTTCAAGGTGGCCCAAACACCAGTCCACAAGCGGCCAACTGACCACGGGTTATAACCGCCTCCGCCCAGGACCAGAACGCGGGGCGCAAGACCTTTCAGTGCGGCGACGGCTTTCCAGTGAGAATTGTTGGACAGCGCCAGGCGCGACAGCGGGTCCTCGGCAACCGCATCGGCGCCGCATTGCAGGACAAGGGCTTGCGGTTTGAAGGCCTCAGCCGCGGGCAGGATCAGCTGGTCGAGAATGGCGCCAAATTCATCATCGTTGAGGTTTCTGGACACCGGAAGGTTAAACGCCGCGCCGCCTGCATCATCATCAAGCTTGCCGGTGAACGGCCACCGTCGGGCTTCATGAATGGAAATCATCCGAACCGTTTCCAAACCCTGAAAGGCGGCCTCGACCCCGTCGCAGTGATGGGCGTCGATATCGACGTAGACAATCCGGTCCAGGCCCATTCGCAACAGTGTCAGGATCGCCAAAACCGGGTCGTTCAGATAACAAAACCCATTGGCACGGTCGGGTAGGCCGTGATGTGTTCCGCCCGCAGGGTTGTAAACGATGCCGCCATCGCGGATCAGTTCAGCGCCCAACATTGATCCTCCGGCCGCAGTGGCGGGGCGTCTGTACATCTCTGGGAATACCGGGTTGGACAGCGTGCCCAGCGCATAGGTCGAGCGTACATCATCCGAGACGCTTTGAGCTCTTTCCGCGGCCTGCAGCGCATCTATGTAGTCCGGCGTGTGAAAGCGGTGCAGCGCGCCGGGTTTTGCGCGGGGGCTGACCCTGTAATTTTCCGAATTGATCCAGCCCAGCGCGCGGCACAGGTCCATGACGGTGGAGACGCGCGGGATAGCCAGCGGGTGTTTTGAACCATAGGTCGAATGGCGATAGATCTCGGACCCTATGAAGATCGGTTTTTGCACAGATTATTGGGTCCGTGCGGGTGCGTTGTCATCACCAAGGCGGCCATCAAGAGACATCAGAATAGCCACTGGCCTAAGGGCAGGAATGTGGCTGAAGATGATCAGAATGCAGACAGTCAAAGGAACACTCAGGAATGCACCGATCAGCCCCCAAACGGTTGTCCAGAACGTTAGCGCGAGGATCACCAGAAACGTAGACATGTTCAGCGACCGGCCCAGCAAGGCAGGGTCAACAAAATTGCCGATCAGAAACTGGATGGTGCCGCAACCGAACACGATGATCAGGAAAGGCCCGATCGTTTCATATTGAACGAGGGCAATCATGGCCGGAAAGATTACGGCGATGATCGAACCGATAGACGGGATGAAGTTCAGCGCAAAGGTCAGCACGGCCCATGTTTCGGCATATTCAAGCCCAAGCGCCTTGAAAACCGAATAACTGATGCCCGCCGTGACCAGGCTGATAAAGGTTTTTACCCCGACATAGCGCTGCAGGCTGTCGGTGATCGCATCCAGAATTGTGGTGAATTCGGCCCCGGTTTCAGGATTGCCCGCCGCCAGTTGTATCTTTTTGCGAAACGCCAGACGCTCGGCCATCAGGAAGGCCACGTACAGGCTGATCAGGAAAAACTGGTTCAGCAGCGATGTTGCACTGCTGAGCAACACACGCGCGACATAGGACATGTCGATACTGACCAGATTGTCACGGATAAACGTGGTGACGTCATTGCCAACCAGCCCCGTGACCCGGTTCACGGCGCCGTCGAACTGGGTTTCATACGTGCTGATGGATCGGGCGAACTGCGTCGCCTGGCTGCCGAGGATGTACATGATCACGAACAAACCAGCCAAAACAACTGTGATTGCGGCGATGTTGGCCAGCCAGACGGGCACCCGGGCCATCGAGATTACCCGGTCGCTCAGCGCGATAATCAAAACGTTGATCAACAAAGCCATGGTTAGCGGGATCAGGAATGCTGAACCCGCGTAAAGTCCCAATACAATCAGTGTGGCGACAATTGTCGCATCCCGAACAACCGACAGCTTCAGCCGCGGACCGCCCGTGTTCTGATCAGGTTCCAAAGTCATCGCTTAGCCCGCCTGTGATGCCGCGTAGCACGTTACAACGATTGGTGGTCGCTCTGGTAGATGATCCTGCACCGCTGGGCGAGATTCTGCAATGTGCCCAAACATTTGGGCGAGATAATTTACGTTCTGAAGGGATTTGCCATTTCAGAGCAAAGCCGAGGCGGGTTAGGCTGAGCGCATGAATGCACGTGTGATTCCCTCAATTGGCCGGCCAGTTCAGGCGCTGTGGCTGGCCGTAGTGCGGTTCAACAACAAAAACGGGTTCGTGATGAGCAGCCACGTCGCTATGTCCCTGATGCTGGCTTTGTTTCCATTTGTGTTGTTCACAGTGGCTTTGGCGGGGTCATTGTCTCAGGGTTATGTCACCGACGAACTGATTGAGCTTGTGTTTGGAGCGTGGCCCAAAGATGTCGCGGGGCCAATCGTGGCTGAATTGCGGGCCGTCCTGCAGGAATCCGGCTCGGGCGTCATAACGCTGGGTGGTCTACTGGCGATCTTCTTCGCCTCGAACGGTGTGATGGCTGTGCGGGCGGCCATGAACCAAGCTTATCACGATAGCGACGTTTGGCCGTTCTGGAAAACCCGGTTGCTGTGCCTGGGGCTGGTTATAGTTGGTGGTGTTGCCATTCTGGCCATTGCCGCGGTCGAAGTTGTTTTGCCCGCCTACACCCAACTAGTAAGCGAGAAGACTGATGTGAACGTGTCGGACTGGTTGTCGGTAGACAGGCTGCGCTGGACCTTCACGGTTGCGGTTCCGGCAGGCACAGTCCTGTTGGCGCATCTGATCCTGCCAACGCGGCGGCACAAGCTGATGCAAATCCTGCCTGGCGTTGTTCTGACGTTGGCCTTGTGGGCGGCCGGCGGGTGGGGGTTCTCGATCTACATCGCGCAATTTGCCAGCTACAGCGCCACGTATGCGGGTTTGGCTGGCGTCATGGCGGCGCTGATCTTTTTGTACCTGTGCGCGGCAATTCTGATCCTTGGTGCCGAATACAACGGCGCTTTGATGGATCTGGAAGACAATCAGGATCGGGGTTCTCAGTGAAATTTCTGACGTTGTGTGTCGGGCTGTTTGTGCCTGTGGCCGCCTTTAGCCAGTCTCCGGCCTATGTCGGGTCGGATCAATGTGCCGATTGCCACAAGGACGAGGCGGCGGCGTGGTCCAATTCCCACCACGCGCTGGCCTGGACTGAGGTTAAAGACGGGGCTGTTGTTGCCGATTTTGACGGAACGCGGTTCGAACATGACGGGATGTCCGTTGAATTCACCGACACCGAAGGCGCGCTGAGCGCAAAAGTCACGGAAAAAGACGGAGTGACCACCGAATACGGCGTACATTCCGTCGTCGGCATTGAGCCATTGCAGCAATACTTGTTCGAAACAGAACCCGGCCGGTTGCAGAGTTTCGATGTTGTTTGGGATACCGAGAACAAGCAGTGGTTTCACCTCTATCCCGATCAGGATTTACCCCCAGATGACGGGTTGCACTGGACCGGACCCTACAAGAACTGGAATGCACGGTGTGCGGAATGTCACGCGACCGGTTTTGAGAAACAGTACAACGCTGAAACCAGAACATACGACTCGGTACAGGCCGAGATCGGCGTAGGGTGCGAAAGCTGCCATGGCCCGGGTTCGGCACATATCGAGTGGGTCGGGGGGCAAAGCCTGCCGCAGGGTCTGGGCGACACCGGGTTCCTGATGGATTGGGGTAAAGGCCAGACCGAGGCCGAGATTCAGCAATGCGCCGGGTGTCATTCCCGTCGTGAGGCGCATGGAGATGGCAACCCGCTGCCCGGAACGCCCTATCATGACGCCTACAATCTGGCGGTCCTTCGTCCGGGGTTGTACCACTCGGACGGTCAGATTTTGGATGAAGTCTATGTGTACGGCTCGTTCCTGCAATCCAAGATGTATGACCGCGGCGTGGGCTGCATGGATTGTCACGAGCCGCACAGCGCGAGTCTGAGGGCGGATGGAAACGGGGTGTGTACGCAGTGTCATTCGCCCGCCGCAAATCCACGGTTTCCGACTCTGGCTGCCAAAGATTACGACGCGCCAGAACATCACAATCACCCAGAGGGCAGTGACGGCGCGCAATGCAAGTCCTGCCACATGATCGAGCGTGTCTATATGGGTGTCGACGGCAGGCGCGATCACAGTTTCCGTGTACCTCGTCCCGATTTGGGGCTTGGGCAGGATGCCTGTACGGATTGCCATTCGGATCAGGATCAGACATGGGCCGCCCAGCAGATCGAAGGCTGGTTTCCGGACAGCGCGCATCGAGAGCCGCATTTTGGACCGGCCTTTCAGGCAGCAACGCTTGGTCGTGCGGATGGGCCAGACGAGCTACTGGACATCGCAACCGACCCTAAGCAACCCGGCATCGTGCGCGCCACGGCTGCCTATCTGCTGCAATCTTTTGGGTCCGCAGATGTGGCGGCCAGAACTGCAGAGCTGTTGGTGGACGAAGACGCTTTGGTTCGGGCAAATGCGGCTCCGCTGCAGCGTCAGGCCAGTTTGCCCGATCAAGTTCAACGGCTTGAGCCGCTGCTGTCCGACCCGTTACGGAATGTCCGCATTTCGGCAGCAAAGGAGTTTCTGAACATTCCGCCGCAGGCCCTGACTGCGGAACAGCAGCAATTGTCGGGGCGGGGCATGTCCGAGTGGCAGTCGGCGATTTCCAACCGTCTGGATTTTCCTGAAACGCATCTCGTGCTTGGCGGGATGGCCCTGACGTTCCGCAACGCGCTAGCGGCTGAGCGGGCGTTTCAAGAGGTGGTTACCCTTGACCCGCAACGCGCCGAAGCCTGGCCAATGCTGGTGCAACTGGCGCAGATCAATCGTGGACCTCAGGCCGCACGCGATGTTCTGGCCCAGGGATTAGAGATCATCCCAGAGGACCCGAACCTATTGCAGTTGAAGCAGCAACTGGGCCGCTGAAACGGCACGGCTTGGCCCGGTTTCCGTCATTTTCCCGGCAAATTTCATAGTTACCGATCAAGCTGAGGCAAGAATTGCCCCAGCTTATAGGTGACACATGTTTCTCAAACCGGTCCACACGTCCAAGCTCAAAAAGCCACTGGCTTTGTCGCAACGGATCGAGGAATTGCGGGCCCGACCACCGGAATACATCAATCACGGCCAAGCGTTGTTGATACAAGGTATTGCCGCCGCTTCACTGCGCGAACAGGTGCTGACAGAGGATCGGATTTCGCTGGACGACTGATCTAGCCCCGGAACCCGGTTGCGACAACGAACTTCTCGGAACTGTCCGAACGCGACGCGGGTGGTTTCACATTCGCAACTTTGTCGAATTTCTGCTTCAGCAGCTTTTGCAGATCGCCTTCGGCGCCACCGGCCAGAACCTTGGCAACAAACGTGCCGCCTTCTTCCAGTACGTCAAAGGCGAAATAGGCCGCCGTTTCGCACAGAGCCATGATGCGCATGTGGTCGGTTTGCTTGTGCCCAGATGACGACGCGGCCATGTCGGACATCACCACGTCAGCCTTGCCGCCCAGCCACTCTTTGACTTTGTCGTCGGCATCGTCTTCCATGAAGTCCAGCACATGTGCCTCGGCACCTGCGACCGGTTCGACCTCTTGCAGGTCGACACCCAGAACTGTGCCGATCCGTTTGCCGGAACGTTCGCCCAGCGCGTTCACACGTTTGACCGCCACTTGCAGCCATCCACCCGGCGCACAGCCCAGGTCGACGACACGTGCACCCGGCACGAGGAACCGGTACTTTTCGTCCAGCTCCAATATCTTAAACGCTGCGCGCCCACGGTACCCTTCGACCTGCGCACGTTTCACATAGGGGTCGTTCAGCTGCCGCTCGAGCCAACGGGTCGAGCTGAGCTTACGCCCGCGTGCAGTCTTTACCTTGACCTTCAGGTCACGCTGCCCGCGCCCCGAGTTGTTTTTGCCACTTGGTGTCTTCGCCATCAGAACGGTCCGTCTTCCAGTACGCCGTCCGCGCTCATCTGCGCATAGAGCAGGCCTTCGCGCAGCCCCCGGTCCGCCACTGAAAGGCGGTCGGTGGGCCAGCATCTTAACAGCGCCTGCAAAATGGCCGAGCCGGACATGATCAGGGCCTGCCGGTCATCGCCAATCCGGGGATCCCGGCGCCGACCCTGAGGGCCGAGTTCTAGATACCCTCGTATGACTTTGTCAATCTGATCGCTGGTCATGCGCAAACCATCGACCTTGGTCCGGTCATAGCGCTTGAGCCCAAGGTGCGAGGCCGCAACGGTTGTAACCGTGCCACTAGTACCGACGATCTGGAACCCGAGGCGGGCTTGCTCGTCCTTGTAAGGCGCGAAATCGGCAAGGTTTTCTTCGAAAAACCAGCTCATCAGGGCAAAGCGAGCGGAGTCATCTTCGACGTCGTTGAACTGATCGCGCAGGGTTGCAACACCCAGGGGTACGCTGATCCAGTCGACGACTTTTGCCGCAGGGAAGGGGCTGTCAGTCGTGTGAAACCCATGGTGCAACCGCATGATCGCGGCGGGGCGGTCCCGGCGCGGTACGGATGAGATGTCGATCCACACCAGTTCGGTTGATCCGCCACCAATATCCACGACCAGCAATTGATCGGTCTTGGTGGACACCAACGGCGCGCAGGAGATCACGGCCAAGCGCGCCTCTTCCTCGGGCTGGATGATCTCAAGCGTCAGTCCGGTTTCGCGTTTTACCTGCCGGATAAATTCGCGTGAGTTTTTGGCACGCCTGCACGCCTCGGTTGCGACCAGACGCATGCGCCTGACCTTGTTGCGTTTCAGCTTTTGCTGACAGATGCGAAGCGCCTGTATGGTGCGCGCCATAGAAGACCGAGACAACCGTCCGGTCCGTTCCAAACCCGCGCCCAATTGCACGGATTTGGAAAAGCTGTCGACCACATGGAAGCCGCTGCCCTTAGGCTGGGCTATCAACATGCGGCAACTATTGGTTCCCAAATCCAGCGCCGCATACAACGCATCTGGATCGGGTCTTGCCGGCGCGGGGCTTTCGACCGCCTTCGGGAACGCGCCCGCACCTTTGGGACGCTTGGGCGCCATATTAAACGCCCTCCGATTTTCGAGTTACCCCGACCATAGGTCGGGCGATTGCGTCGTGCAAGACGCTCATTAAAGTGATGAGAATTTTGATATGCGCGTTTGGTTCAGTCTTCGTTACAACCCCGGTATCCCATCGCGGGCAAAAACGTCGCTGGAAATGCGCCGTGTGTCGAAAATCGACCGACTTGCCCCCACATAGACGTTTAGAACCGGTCCATCTGGTTAGGAGGAATCAAACGCAATGCCTGACGTCACCATTGTTTACTGGCGCGATATTCCCGCCCAAGTCATCGTCGGCAAAGGCCGTCGTGGCGCAAAGCGGCAATTGGAGGAACGGTTCGAACAAGCCATCGACCGCGCGGCCATGAAGGTGAACGCCAAGGATAGCGATGCCTATCTGGCCGAGTGGCGCAAGGCGGCCCCCTTTGTAGTCGACGGCGACCCGTCCGAGATTGCCGAGGCCGAAGCCACGCGTTTGGAAACAGAATACGATCAGGACCGCATCAAAGCCCTGATCGCCAATGACGGTTGGGCATGAGCCCGAGACATCTATGGGAGGCCGCAATGGCTTTGCTGAACTTCAAGAAACGTGATGCGGTCGAAAACGGCCCTGTAAACCCGACCGTCGAAGCCTTTTTGCAAGGCTATTCGATCGAGGTGATGCCGCGCACCGCCGAAAAGGTCGAAGATTTCCGCGCGCTGCTGCCAGAAGGCACCCGCGTTTACATTGCTCATATCGAAGGCACGCCCATCGAGGATATGGTCAAAACCGCCAAGCGGATCGCCGACGAAGGCTATCCAGTGATGCCGCACTTCCCGGCGCGGATCATCAAGGATGCGGCGACTTTGGAAAACTGGATCTCGATGTATCAGGGCGAGGCAGGCGTTGATCAGGCATTGCTGTTGGCCGGTGGGGTTACCAACCCGCATGGCGATTTCGACAGCTCGATGCAGTTGCTGGAAAGTGGTCTGTTCGACAAGGCAGGCTTCAAGCGTCTGCACGTCGCGGGTCACCCTGAGGGCAACAAGGATATCGACCCCGACGGCTCGACTAAGAATGTCGACGACGCATTGCGCTGGAAGCAGAAATTCAGCGAGACCACTGATGCCGAAATGGCGCTGGCAACACAGTTTGCGTTTGAAGCCAAACCGATCATCGAATGGGCCGACAGTTTGAAAGAAGCTGGTATCGATATTCCGATTCATATTGGTATCGCCGGTCCGGCCAAGCTGCAGACGCTGATCAAGTTTGCCATCGCCTGCGGTGTTGGCCCGTCGCTGAAGGTCCTGCAAAAGCGTGCGATGGACGTGTCCAAGCTGTTGCTGCCTTATGAGCCCACAGACGTGATCACCGAATTGGCCAACCACAAAGCGGCCAACCCGGACTTCAACATCACCAACGTACATTTCTTCCCGCTTGGCGGCATCAAGACCAACGCCAACTGGGCCATCAATAACGGCGGCGCTTCGGCAAAGCCTGTAAACTCCTAAGGAACGGACATGACGCGTACAGTCGTAGAATCAAAAACAAAAACTGCCGTTCTGGGCTTTGACGAACCGTTCTGCGTGATCGGTGAGCGGATCAATCCGACGGGCCGTAAGAAACTGGCGGCCGAGCTGGAAGCCGGCGATTTCTCGACTGTCGAGAAAGACGCGCTGGCGCAGGTTGCTGCAGGCGCAACCGTTCTGGATATCAACGCAGGAGTTGTCTACAACTCGAACCCCAACCCGAACGAGACCGAACCACCACTGATGCGCAAGATCGTCGAGCTGGTGCAGGGTCTGGTTGACGTGCCGCTTTGTGTCGACTCGTCCGTTCCCGGCGCTCTGGAAGCTGGTCTTGAAGCTGCCGAGGGCCGCCCGTTGCTGAACTCGGTCACCGGCGAAGAAGATCGTCTGGAACTGGTTCTGCCGCTGGTCAAAAAATACAACGTGCCGGTTGTTGCGATCTCGAACGATGACACCGGTATTTCCGAAGATCCCGATGTGCGCTTCGAAGTGGCCAAGAAGATTGTTGAGCGGGCCGCCGATTTCGGTATCCCGGCGCATGACATCGTCGTTGACCCGCTGGTGATGCCCATCGGTGCAATGGCGACCGCTGGGCAGCAGGTTTTTGCGCTGGTCCGTCGCCTGCGCGAAGAACTGGGCGTAAACACCACTTGCGGTGCTTCGAACGTGTCCTTTGGTCTGCCAAACCGCCACGGGATCAACAATGCGTTCCTGCCGATGGCAATGGGCGCAGGCATGACGTCGGCAATCATGAACCCGGTGGCGCTGCCTGTGGGTCCCAAAAAGTTGGCCGAGAAAAAGGCCGAGGTCGAAGCCAAGGGGATCATTTTGCCTGCGGACATGGATGACGAAACCTTCTGTCAGCTGTTCGGTCTGGGTTCGACCAAACCGCGTGCCGGTAAGGAAATGGAAGCCATCCGTGCCGCCAACCTGCTGACCAATAATGACCCGCATGGTGGTGAGTGGATCCGGTTCAACAAATCCCCGGAAGAGGCCGGCGCAGCGGGCGCTGTTGGTGGCCGTCGTGGTGGCGGGCGTCGTCGTCGCGCATGATCCAATCACTTCTAGAGAAAAAAGGCCGGACCATGTGTCCGGCCTTTTTTCGTATTGGTGCTGATCGCCGCCGGAACCTGACAAGATCGCTAGATTAGTGGCGATATCGCGATAGTCGTCACGTACGAAGATGAGCCAACATCATCGCCCAACACAGGCAGACGCTGACTTAAGCAAGCGTTTGGGAAAAAAGAAAATTTCGAGGAGCTGGTCGATCTGCAAGCGCAACTGGCGTTGAGGCAGAAGATTTTTCTATTTCACGGAGCCAGGTGCGTTGTCCTGTTCGAAGGTTGGGGTGTGTCAGGACGGAACAAGGCGATGCCGCTTTTCCGATGATGGGTTCTTGAAGTCGATAAGCCTCTGGTGATATCGGTGAAAAACGCGGCGGGTATGATGTAATGGTAGCCTGTCAGCTTCCCAAGCTGAACGCGCGGGTTCGATTCCCGCTACCCGCTCCAGAACTCAGTTTGTCATCGGAAAAGCTTAGAAATCAGCGCTTTGGGCGTGGTTACGTCTGTGGTCATTTACTCCGGGCGTCGCGCCTGAAATAGGTTGATATCAGCCGGGATGTGCACCGCACCATTTTTGGCAAAGGGGTTAAACGCTTCGGCGACGGCGTGTTGGATCGCAGTCACGTCTTCGGGTTTACCGTCGAAATGGGTAATAACACGGGCGGCGGGGCCGACACGGGTACACAAGGCGGCGCAATCCAGCAAAGAGCCTTGAAAGTCCAACATAAGGTTAACAGAATCGGCGCGAATATTGCTTAGACCTGCCTTTTCCAGCAACCCGGTAACACGCTCACGATCATGAAACGCCAAGGGGCCCGGTGCATTCCGGTCGACCTTGGGCGGCGTGCCCAGCCGTTCCGAGGCCGCGATATGGGGCATTCTGAACCATGGGTTTCCGGGCAATGGCCCCCAGGCGGCAAAGGTCATCGTGCCGCCGGGCTTTAGCGCGCGGGTCATGTTGGTAAAGGCGGCAACCGTATCCTCAAAAAACATGACCCCAAATCGCGAGATCATGGTGTCTCGGTCCGCTGCTTCAAAGGCGTAGGTCTGGGCGTCGGCGAACTGGAAGGTGATGTTTTGCGATCCGGCATCGGATGCCCGTGCCGATGCGCGGTCCAGAAATGGCTGCGAGACATCTGCAGCCAGAACGTGGCCTTCTGGCCCCACGGAATGTGCGGCGGCGATCGCGCTTGCACCCGTACCACAGCCGATATCCAGAACACGCATGCCGGGTTTTAATCCGGCACGTTCTAGCACCAGATCAAGGACCGGGGCCATCAGTTGATCCAGCTGGTCCTCACAGGTCAGCCATTTTGCTCCAGACGGGGATTTCCCCCAATATTCCGCCTGTTCCTCGTTTGCGATCTGCATGTCGCCTCCCTTATGTCAGGGGTGACTATGACCGCCTGCGCCGTCTGCGACCAGAGCCTTCTTCTCCACCACCGGCATTGAAGGAGGGCGAGGGCAGAGTGACCACTTGCGACAATTCCGGGAACGGATCCGTCTTGTGCGGGATGGCATTGGCGGCAACGAAATGGTCCTGAAATTTCGGCTCAATGGCCGTTTCGACCTTGGTGATCTCACGCACGACACGCTCAATCTCGGACCGGGCACCAATGTTGCACAAGGCAATCCGCGCACCGGTGCCAGCCGCGTTGCCTGCACTTGAGACTTTGTTCAAGGGCGCATCGGGGATCATACCCAGAACCATTGCGTGCTTGGTCGAAATATGCGCGCCGAACGCCCCGGCCAGCACAACGCGATCCACCGTGTCGACGTTCATTTCATCCATCAACAGGCGTGCACCGGCATAAAGCGCGGATTTGGCCAGTTGGATGGCGCGGATATCGCCCTGCGTGACCGTGATGCGCGGACCGCCCTCGGCGCTGGCGTCGTGGATCAGATAGGCGTGGGTGCGACCTTCGGGTACACAACGGGGCGTGCCGGTCTGATCTGCAGACCCGATCAGGCCGCTTTCGTCCAGCAATCCGGCGATGCGCATTTCGGCGACCGCTTCGATAATGCCCGAGCCGCAGATGCCGGTGATGCCGCTTGTGGCAATCTCTTGATCGAAGCCTTCCTCGTCGGACCATTTTTCGGACCCGATCACGCGAAAGCGCGGTTCCTTGGTGACAGGGTCGATTTCGATGCGCTCAATCGCCCCGGGCGCGGCACGCTGGCCGGAACTGATCTGCGCGCCTTCGAATGCCGGGCCGGTAGGTGAGGAACACGCCAAGACTCGGCTGGTATTGCCCAGCAGGATTTCAGCGTTGGTGCCCACGTCCACGATAAGCACAAGGTCTTCGGACTTTCCCGGTTCCTCCGACAGTGCCACCGCGGCGCAGTCGGCGCCGACGTGGCCCGCAATGCACGGCAAGATGTAGACCTGCGCGCGCGGGTTCATATTTGTCAGGTCCATCTCACGCGCAGGCAGGGACATGCTTTCCGAGGTTGCCAAGGCAAAGGGGGCCTGACCCAACTCAACCGGGTCCAGACCCAGCAGCAGATGGTGCATCACCGGGTTACAGACGAAAACGGTTTCCACGATCAGCTCGGAACTAATCCCGGCTTCCTCAGAAATTGAGGTGGTCAAATCGTTGATCGCCTCACGCACGGCTTTGGTCATCTCCTGATCACCGCCGGGGTTCATCATCGAGTATGAAACGCGGCTCATAAGGTCTTCGCCAAAGCGGATCTGCGGATTCATCAGGCCCGAGGACGCTTTGACCTCGCCGGTCTCCATATCGGTCAGGTGCGCCGCAATTGTGGTCGAGCCAAGGTCGATGGCCAGACCATAAAGCCCATGTTCATGCAATCCGGGCCAGATTTCGACCACGCGCGCCGCTTCATCCTTGTGGCCTTTGTGGAGGGCGACAGTGACCTCCCATTTGCCCTTGCGCAGGACGGGCTGCAGCTTGGACATCAGCGAAAGATCGGCGGTGATGGCGTCAATGTTCCACTGCTCGCGCAGCGCGCGTTCCAGCCGTTCCAGATCGCCTGTTGGCGAATGCATGTCGGGCTCTTCTACCACTACGAAATACAGCCGGGTTGCCGGGTCCATCGTAATGGCCCGCGCGGTGGCGGCCTTGCGAACAACTTGACGGTGAACCTGGCTTTCGGGTGGGACATCGATCACGATGTCGCCCTGAACTGTCGCCTGACAGCCCAGACGACGGCCCGATTTCAAGCCGCGTTTGTCATCGTAACGCTGTTCGACCGCGTTCCATTCGCTCAGCGCGTTCTCGGATGCGGTTACGCCGTGTTTAGGAAACTCGCCATAGCTGGGCGTGATCTGACATTTCGAACATATCCCACGGCCGCCGCAGACCGAATCCAGATCCACACCCAACTGCCGTGCAGCGGTCAGAACCGGGGTACCCACGGGGAAGTGCCCGCGTTTGCCTGACGGAGTAAAGACAACAAGGGGGTCGGTGGTCATTTTTGGCCTGCCTTTTGTATTCGCACGTATGCCCGGCAAGATATGGGTTTGTGCGCAAAGGGAAAGGCCATTCAGCGGCACGTTTTGAACGTCTTGCGTCGTTTTTTGCCGCGGTATCGGCCAGCGAAGGGAAACTAGTTTAGGTCAGGGGCTTTTCCTTAGGTTAAATCCATGTAATAGGGTCACCGCCAAACGGGCTTTTGCATGGGGTTAACAGATGCAGATTCGTGAGGCACTTACCTTTGACGATGTTTTATTGGTTCCGGCGTCCTCGTCGGTGCTGCCGGCGACGGCGGATACGGCCACGCGTGTGACGCGTGAAATCACGATGAACATCCCGCTGCTCAGCTCGGCCATGGACACGGTGACCGAGGCGCGCATGGCCATCGCAATGGCGCAGGCAGGCGGTATCGGTGTTGTTCACAAGAACCTGACGGTCGAAGAGCAAGCCCGAGAGATTCGGCGCGTAAAGCGATTTGAGTCGGGCATCGTGTACAACCCGGTCACGCTGAGCGTGAATCAAACCCTGGCGGACGCGAAGGCGCTGGTGCAGCGCTATAACTTTACCGGCTTCCCGGTCGTCGATGAAAGCGGGCGCGTCGTGGGTATCCTGACCAATCGCGACATGCGCTTTGCGACCTCGGACGAAACGCCAGTTCACGTGATGATGACTTCGGACAATCTGGCGATGCTGCAGGAACCTGCAGATCTGGAGGAGGCCAAGAGCCTTATGAAAGCCCGCCGGATCGAAAAACTGCTGGTGGTCGATGGTGAGGGCAAGCTGACAGGCCTGCTGACCCTGAAAGATACCGAGCAAGCCGTGCTGAACCCGACCGCCTGTAAGGACCGGCTGGGACGCCTGCGAGTCGCTGCGGCGACTTCTGTTGGTGATTCTGGTTTCGAACGGTCCGAGCAGTTGGTGGATTCGGGCGTTGATATCATCGTGGTCGACACTGCTCATGGGCATTCGCAGGGCGTTCTGGACGCGGTGCGGCGGGTCAAGACACTCTCGAACGAGGTCCAGATCATTGCGGGCAATGTAGCGACGAGCGAGGCCACCAAGGCGCTGATCGATGCTGGGGCGGATGCAATCAAGGTTGGCATCGGGCCGGGCTCCATCTGCACAACCCGGATGGTTGCAGGCGTCGGCGTACCCCAATTGACAGCGATCATGGACTGCGCGACGGCTGCCGGAGATGTTCCGGTCATCGCTGATGGTGGCATCAAATTCTCAGGCGATTTCGCCAAGGCCATTGCCGCAGGCGCGTCCTGTGCAATGGTTGGCTCGATGATCGCGGGAACGGATGAAAGCCCGGGTGAGGTGATCCTGTACCAGGGCCGTTCGTTCAAATCCTATCGTGGTATGGGCAGCCTTGGCGCCATGGCACGCGGGTCGGCGGATCGCTATTTCCAGAAAGACGCGGCCAGCGACAAGCTGGTTCCCGAAGGGATCGAAGGGCAGGTGCCCTACAAGGGATCGGCCAGTGCAGTAGTTCACCAGCTGGTCGGCGGCCTGCGCGCGGCGATGGGTTATACCGGCTGTGCAACGGTCGAAGAAATGCGCAAGAACTGTAACTTCGTCAAAATCACCGGCGCTGGCCTGAAAGAAAGCCATGTGCATGACGTTCAGATCACGCGTGAAAGCCCGAACTACCGGGTAATGTGACGCAACAGAGTTTGCAGCACGGCGCTCCAACGCGGGCGCCGTTTTGCGTTTTTTGGGTTTAGCAGAGAAATCGGAAATATCTTATGACCCCAGCAGCGCGTGTTCAGGCTTCGATTGAAATCCTTGATGATATCCTCGCAGGGGCACCGGTTGAAAAGGCTTTGACAGGATGGGCGCGCCGCAGCCGGTTTGCGGGCTCGAAAGACCGGGCCGCCGTGCGCGATCACGTTTTCGAAGCGCTTCGTTGCAAACGGTCCTTCTCGGCCTTGGGCGGGGCAGAAACCGGGCGCGGGTTGATGATCGGTTCGATCCGGTCAACCGGCGGTGATCCAGAGGCGCTGTTTACAGGCGAACGATATACGCCAGAGCCGTTAACCGCCGCCGATGCACCGCGCGCGTTCAGCTCGGATGCCGAGCGGTGCGACATCCCCGAATGGCTCTGGCCGCGCTTTCAAACGTCGCTCGGGGATCAGGCAGAGGCGGCGGCACAGGTATTGCAAACCCGTGCACCTGTTCATTTGCGTGCTAATCTTGCCAAAACCGATCGTGCTGGTGCGATTGCTGCTTTGACCGTTGATGGGATCAGCGCGCAGGACCATCCGGCGTGTGAAACCGCCCTAGAGGTCACTGAAGGGGCCCGGAAAATTGCCCAAAGCCGCGCTTATTCCGAAGGTCTGGTTGAATTGCAGGACGCAGCCAGCCAAGCCGTGGTCGCAGCGCTCGATCTCCAGCCAGGTCTGCGTGTTCTGGATTATTGCGCAGGCGGTGGCGGCAAGTCGCTGGCTCTGGCGGCCCATTCGGGTGTCGAGGTCTTTGCGCATGATGTGAACGCAGGGCGCATGCGCGATCTGCCGACGCGGGCAAAACGGGCTGGTGTGGGTGTAACCTGCCTGCAGCCGGAAGATGTGGCCCGTCAGGCTCCGTTCGATATTGTCCTGACGGATGCGCCATGCTCGGGCAGCGGTTCGTGGCGGCGTGCCCCGGCAGGCAAGTGGGCGCTGTCCGAAGAGGGGTTGAACGCGCTGAATGTACTTCAGTCCGACATCCTGAATTCCGCCGCTCAACTGGTTGGACCGGGTGAAATTCTGGCCTATGCGACCTGTTCCATGTTGGATGATGAAAACGGCGAAATTGTCGACGGATTTCTGAAACTGAATCCTGATTGGACCGAAACGCTGCGAAAGTCGTGGCTTGTGACACACGGTGCAGACGGGTTCTTTACGTCGCACTTGACGCGATAGCGCGTCATTGAATAACAACCTTAGGTAGAAGTTTCCGCTGTCCTTAAGGGGGCGTTAACCAAATTCGGGCTGAGTGTGACAAAGCCTTTTGACCTGAGTTGTTAATGTCCGACATTGCAGAGATCTTTTCTGAGCCGACCTCAAGAAAAACACCGGCCTTCTCGCGCCTTGTGCCACTCGTTGTTTTGGGCGCATTGCTAAGTTTAACACCGTTGACAGACCTTTTGCCGACCGCCTGGAATACGGGTCTTGTTGTTGCGGGTGTGTCGTTGTTGTCCGCCGGCCTTCTGGTTGTTTTTCGGGGGGTCACGGCCGACCGAGCGGCGCGTAATTTGGCAGAAGTGATGGCCGTCTTCACCGAACAGGACTTAAGTCCGACAGTGATCGCCAACGCAAATGGCGATATTCTGAGCGCGAACACACGTGCAAAGGCACAGTTAAACGCTTTTCCAGGTGCGCGATTGCAGCATTGCCTGAAATCCAGATTCGCTAATCCCGCAGCGATCCTGCTGCGCTTGCAATCCATCGCGGAAATCCACGAACGCGCCCGCGAAGATATCGTGACTGTTGGCTCGACAATCCCGATCTCGGTGTTCAGCGTGGGGCAGGATGTGTTCTGCTGGCGGTTCCTTCTGGATGAAGACGGGCAATGGGATGACGCCCCTGTTCCGGTGCTGACAGAGGGTCGGAACGGGACAATTCTGCGGGTGAATGGAATGGCAGAGGCCATTCTGGGTCACAGGCCCGACGATATGGGTAGGATATTTCCCAAAGACATCCCGCAACCGGGTGAAATCTCGCTTGCTGAAACCTTGGACGGGCAGGTGCCCGTGACCGTGTCCGAGCTATCCCGCTCGGGCACTGTGCGTGATCTGCTTTTGTTGCCGATGAAATCTGCGGGCCCATCCGGGGGCGATGCCCCATTCGCTGAACTGCCCGTGCCGGTGATGTGTTTGTCCCCCGAAGGCGAAATTTTGGATGCGAACCGGATGGCGATTAAGCTGATCGGAGAGATCCAGCCGGGAGAGTCGAACGTGGCCGAAATCATGCACGGGCTGGGCTATCCCATTTTGGATTGGTTGACCCGCATCGCGACCGAAGAGAATGCCGTTCCCCGGTCGGAATTTCTGCGCCTGTCACGACAGGATAAAGAGGTTTTCGTGCAGGTCACGCTGAACCGAGTGACGTGCAAGGGACAGATTTGTCTGATCGCTGTCGTGAATGATGCGACCGAGTTGAAGACACTGGAAGCTCAGTTCGTGCAGGGGCAAAAGATGCAGGCCGTCGGGCAATTGGCGGGCGGCGTGGCGCATGATTTTAACAATCTTCTGACTGCGATTTCTGGGCATTGCGATCTATTGCTGCTGCGGCATGATCAGAATGATCCGAACTATGGTGACCTGGTTCAGATCAACCAGAACGCAAACCGGGCCGCGGCGTTGGTCAGTCAACTTCTCGCATTCTCGCGAAAGCAGACCCTGCAGCCCGAGGTTTTGGACCTCCGGGATACGATCTCTGATCTGATCCATCTTTTGAACCGCTTGGTCGGCGAAAAGGTTCGCTTGACGTTAAGTCATGATCCCGTGCTTAAGCCTGTGCGCGCAGACAAAAGGCAGCTCGAACAGGTCTTTATGAACCTGGTCGTGAACGCACGGGACGCGATGCCTGAAGGTGGCGAGGTACGTATCGAGACCGAAGTTGTGTCTCTGACCGAACCGCTCCAGCGGGACCGGGCAACGGTACAACCCGGCGAATACGTCACCGTTAAAGTGATCGACAGTGGCACGGGCATCCCAACAGACAAGCTGCAAAAAGTTTTCGAGCCATTCTATACCACCAAGCGCACCGGTGAGGGGACTGGACTTGGATTGTCGACGGTCTACGGCATAGTCAAGCAGACCGGAGGGTTCATCTTTGTCGATAGCATTCAGGGCAAGGGAACCGAATTTACCGTGTATCTGCCGGTTTCAACCAAACCGCAGAAAATCAAGCAGGATATCGCCAGCCTTCCGGAAAACCCGACGTCCCGGCAGGGTGAAGGCGTGGTTCTTCTGGTCGAGGATGAGGCCCCGGTCCGGGCCTTTGCCACGCGTGCATTGCGATTGAAGGGCTACACCGTGCTCGAATCCGGGTCCGCCGAAGAGGCGCTGCACCTGCTGGAGGATGGGTCGGTGCATGTGGATGCTTTCGTGACAGACGTAGTCATGCCCGGCATGGATGGGCCAACCTGGGTGCGCAAAGCGATGGAGACCCGCCCGGATGTGCGGGTGATCTTTATGTCTGGCTATACCGAAGGCGCCTTTGGCGATTCAGGCCCTGAGATTGCGAATTCCACCTTTTTGCCCAAGCCATTCTCTTTGACGCAGTTGACCGAGGCTGTGTTTAACCAACTGAACTGACTAACGCGCCGCGTCGTGGCAGGAAAACTCCTCGGCGTGGTGCTTGCGGAACTTCTTTTCCGTTTCCGGCGACAAGAATAGGTCGCGCTTTGGTGAGACATTCTCGCGCTGCAGGGTGATTTCCATGTTCAACCGGTCCTGAAGAAAGTTTAGTATCTTATCTTGATTTTCGTATTTAAAAACATGCGTCGCACCGAAACCGTTGTTTCGGGTGCGGAAAAACTGGCTCTGACTGCCGACATCTGCGAATTCCGGGCGGGGGTTTTGCATGTAACCCTGAACAAAATCATCAAAGCTCAGGTCGCGGGTTGAATGCGGGTGCCCAATGCGGTCGTCCCGGCTGCGGTATTTGTACCAACTGCCGAGCCAGTCGATAGGTTCGCGCACGACGGCCATGATTTCCATTTCGGTGTCATACATTTTGCGAAAAATGTTTTGAAAAAACCTGTCATAACGGCGAACAGGCGCATGTTTCAATTCGGGCGGGCCGGTGACGACAAAGTCGGCCCGCGCGCTCAGGGCAGTGTGATAGGCTGTGCTGCCTGTTTTTGGAACTGCCAGAAACGCAAGGCGTTCCTTATAGAAAACAAGCATTTATTCGCCCTTCGCCGCCTAATTTAGTAGTCGCAGATTGGCGTAAACGACTCTTTAACACAATTGCCGAACAGTAAGTATTGTAAGTTTTAGTTGAAATGTTCTCTTTTTGGTCCCATAAGGAACAAGAGGCGAACAAAGCAGTGATTGCCGCCCGATCATGGGTGTGACAAAAGAGAAGGCGACAGGACAATGGCGGATCTTCTGACAATGAGCGACAAGAAAAACGCAGACAAGCAAAAGGCGCTTGATAGCGCGCTGGCGCAAATCGAACGGCAGTTCGGCAAAGGCTCGATCATGAAGCTGGGCGAGGATGCCAAGCAGGACATCGATGCAAGCTCGACCGGGTCTTTGGGCCTGGATATCGCGCTGGGTATTGGTGGTCTGCCGATGGGTCGGATTGTTGAGATTTATGGCCCGGAAAGCTCGGGCAAGACCACGCTGACGCTGCATTGCATTGCAGAACAGCAAAAACGTGGCGGTGTGTGCGCATTCGTGGATGCCGAACACGCGCTGGACCCACAATATGCCCGTAAGCTGGGCGTCGATCTTGATGAACTGTTGATCTCGCAGCCTGACACCGGTGAACAAGCGCTTGAGATCACCGATACGCTGGTGCGTTCGGGCGCTGTGAATATGGTTGTCGTCGACTCAGTTGCGGCTTTGACGCCGAAATCGGAACTCGAAGGCGACATGGGCGACAGCAGTGTTGGCGTGCAGGCCCGATTGATGAGCCAGGCGATGCGTAAACTGACAGGCTCAATCAGCCGCTCGAATTGCATGGTGATCTTTATCAACCAGATCCGCATGAAAATCGGCGTTATGTTCGGCAGCCCCGAAACCACGACTGGTGGTAACGCGCTTAAATTCTACAGCTCGGTTCGTTTGGATATTCGCCGCATCGGCGCGATCAAAGATCGTGATGAGGTTGTCGGCAACCAGACGCGCGTCAAGGTGGTCAAGAACAAGGTGGCGCCGCCCTTCAAGCAAGTGGAATTCGACATCATGTATGGCGAAGGCATCAGCAAGATGGGTGAGTTGCTAGATCTCGGCGTCAAGGCTGGAGTGGTCGAGAAATCGGGCTCGTGGTTCAGCTATGGCGACGAACGGATCGGGCAGGGGCGTGAGAATGCCAAGCAATACCTGCGCGACAACAGCCGCATTGCGCTGGATATCGAAGACAAGATTCGGGCCGCGCACGGCCTGGAGTTCGACATGCCACCCGGTTCTGCCGAGGAAGATGACATCCTCGAGGCGTAACAGCCCAATTGGGGGCCGCAAAAATCCCCCGGTTTTGCAAGAATTGAGAATACTCGAAACTAGGCGGTCCGCGTGGCCGCCTTAACTCGTTCTGCATACGGTGATCTTGTACTATTGGTGTGTACGGATCTTGTTGACGGGTTTTCTAGCCCTTCAAATATAAGGCCGGTTTATCTTTGTGGACTATCCATTGGGACGGGGATAAACCATTTCAGAACACTGAGATTGCGCGCCGAGAGAGCCATATGCCCACGCTGAATGATATCCGCTCAACCTTTCTGAATTATTTTGCCAAACAGGGGCATGAAATTGTCGCGTCCAGCCCGCTGGTTCCGCGCAATGACCCGACATTGATGTTCGTGAACTCGGGCATGGTGCAGTTCAAGAACCTGTTTACCGGTGTTGAAACCCGTGATTATCAGCGCGCCACGACGGCACAGAAATGCGTGCGCGCCGGCGGTAAGCACAATGACCTCGATAACGTTGGTTATACCGCGCGGCACCACACCTTCTTTGAAATGCTGGGCAACTTTTCCTTCGGCAATTACTTCAAACACGAGGCGATTCCGTTTGCGTGGGAGTTGATCACCAAGGAATTCGGCATCGACAAGAACCGCCTGTTGGCAACGGTGTATCACACGGATGACGAGGCGTTCGAGATCTGGAAAAAGGTCGGCGTTCCCGAAGACCGGATTATCCGCATCGCCACTAGCGACAATTTCTGGCAGATGGGTCCGACTGGTCCGTGTGGACCGTGTACCGAGATTTTCTACGACCATGGCGATCACATCTGGGGTGGTCCTCCGGGATCGCCCGACGAAGACGGCGACCGGTTCATTGAAATCTGGAACATCGTTTTCATGCAGAACGAGCAATTCGAGGACGGCTCGATGGTCGAACTCGACATGCAGTCGATCGACACCGGCATGGGGCTGGAACGGATTGGCGCGCTGCTGCAGGGCAGCCATGACAACTATGACACCGACCTGTTCAAGACATTGATCGAAGCGTCTGCTCATGCCACCGGGGTTGACCCCTATGGCGACCAGAATGTGCACCACCGGGTAATTGCGGACCACCTGCGCGCGACATCCTTCCTGATCGCTGATGGCGTGATGCCGTCCAATGACGGGCGTGGCTATGTGCTGCGCCGGATCATGCGTCGTGCTATGCGTCATGCGCATCTTCTGGGGGCGAAAGATCCGGTTATGTATCAGCTGGTGCCAAGTCTGGTGCAGCTGATGGGAGCGCAATACACCGAGTTGGGACAGGCGCAGCCGTTGATCGAAGAGACGCTGCTGTTGGAGGAAACGCGGTTTAAGCAAACCCTCGATCGTGGTCTGAAACTCCTGGATGATGAAGTTGCAGGCTTGCCCGAGGGCGCGGCGCTTCCGGGTGATGCGGCATTCAAATTGTACGACACGTATGGATTCCCACTGGACCTGACGCAGGATGCCCTGCGCGAAAAGGGTCGTTCCGTGGACACGGACGGATTCGACGCGGCCATGGCCGAACAAAAAGCCAAGGCCCGTGCGGCATGGGCCGGTTCGGGTGAGGCTGCAGATCAGGCAGTGTGGTTTGATGTGCTGGATACTGCCGGAGCTACGGATTTTCTGGGCTATGACACGGAAAAGGCCGAAGGGCAGATTGCCGCTTTGGTGGTCGATGGTGCATTGGTCGACACAATTGAAAAGGGCGGATCCGGTTGGGTGATTGTCAACCAGACGCCGTTTTATGGCGAAGCTGGCGGTCAGATCGGTGATACTGGCGAAATCCGTCGTCTTGAAGAACGCGATGACATGGCGCGGGTCGAAGACACCAGAAAATTCGCCGATGGCAAAATCTATGCCCACAAAGTGACCGTTGATCAGGGCGCTTTGTCCAAAGGTGACGCGGTCGAGCTTGAGGTCGACCACGCGCGGCGCACGGCAATTCGCGCAAACCACTCGGCCACGCACCTGCTGCACGAGGCGTTGCGTGAAACGCTGGGCGATCATGTTGCACAGCGCGGCTCGCTGAACGCGGCCGACCGGTTGCGCTTTGACTTTAGCCATTCCAAGGCGCTGAGCGGGGATGAGATTCAAAAGGTCGAACGCGATGTGAATGACTTCATCCGTCAGAACTCGACTGTCGAAACGCGGATCATGACCCCCGATGATGCGCGCGAATTGGGCGCACAGGCGCTGTTTGGCGAGAAATACGGCGACGAAGTCCGGGTTGTGTCCATGGGCAAAGCTCCGACCGGCAAGGGTCAGGATGGCGAGACATGGTCGATTGAGCTGTGTGGCGGTACGCATGTTCGCCAGACTGGTGATATTGGGTCGTTTGTCATCTTGGGGGACGCGGCATCCTCTGCGGGGGTAAGACGAATTGAGGCGATTACGGGTGAATCTGCAACGTTATTGCTGCGAGACTACTATTCTAAACTCGCCGAATCTGCATCACTTCTTAAGGCGCAACCTACCGAGGTTCCAACACGATTGTCTTTGCTGTTGGACGAACGCAAATCGCTGCAAAACGAAGTGGCGCAGCTGCGCCGCGATCTGGCCATGGCCGGAGGGGCCGGGCAGGGTGGCAGCGAAGCGCGTAATGTGAACGGGGTCGCCTTCCTTGCGCAGGCGCTGAACGGCGTATCGGGCAAGGACTTGCCGGCGTTGATTGATGAACACAAAAGCCGTCTGGGGTCTGGTGCCGTTCTGCTGATCGCGGATGCGGGCGGTAAGGCTGCTGTGGCCGCCGGTGTGACGGCCGATCTGATCGACAAAGTCTCGGCCGTTGATCTAGTTCGTGCGGCTGTCGCAGAACTGGGCGGTAAAGGCGGCGGTGGACGCCCCGACATGGCACAGGGCGGTGGCAAGGACGCGTCGAACGCAGATGCGGCGATCAAAGCCGCAGAACAGGTTTTGGGAGGATAAGATGGCTGCACTCTGGATTGCCCACGTCACCGTGACGGATGCGGACGCATATGCGAAATACGCGGAGCTCGCAGGGCCTGCGATTGCCAAGCACGGCGGGGCGTTTATTGCCCGCGCTGCACGTTACGTCCAACTGGAAGGGAAGGAGCGTCCGCGCAATGTGGTCGCCAAGTTTCCGTCCGTCGAGGCCGCGGTCGAGTGCTATAATTCACCGGAATACCAGCAGGCCCTGGACCACGCGCGCGGCGCAAGTGAGCGTGAACTGGTGGTTGTAGAAGTTACCGACTGAAAATGAGCCCGGTCTGGTCGGTGGATTTTCCGCCGATCAGATACATTCATGGGCGGAATTCAGCCGAACTGTTCACAAGTGAAGTGAACGGTATTGTGGCAATTTTGGACGCACACGAAATCTATGTGATTCCAGCATCTTACTTTATTTTGACACGAGTTGCCGGGTATTTTCCCGCCTAGATTGTGGCGCGTTGCCCTCAATTCCAGCGCGAAATGGTCTTAATGAGTGACGAATTTCCGCCTTTTTTCCCCTTCACGTTCGCCCCAGATTGTACAAGCGCTACCGTATACCGTTAGTTGGTTCTAATCGCACGCGGTCCCGTTTGTCGACAATCGTCGAGTGAACAGGGATCGAGGTACAGGCATGAAATCGGAAGATATCGGACTCCAAGCTGCTCTCGGGCGGTTAAAAACATATTCAGGTCGGGCAGTGGGGATTGCCGTATTGGTATGCGGGGCGACGCTTGCCGGGTCCCAAGTGGATGCGAGCGAGGGCAGCTTCATCCGAACCCTCGCGGCGTCCCCTCCGCCTTCGGGCGCGCAGCAATTGTGCCGTCAGTATGCTTGGGCATGTGCCAGTAAGGCGTCGGTGCGCATGACGTCACAGCAGGAAATGCAGATCATTGAGCGGATCAACCGTCAGGTCAACGCAACGACGCGCGCGGTTACGGATCAGACGCAATACCGTACCACCGAGCGGTGGGCTTTGCCGACAACGCGCGGCGGGGATTGCGAAGATTTTGCTCTTTTGAAGAAAAGAGATCTGATCAGGGCAGGTGTTGATCCTAACAAATTGCTGATCGCGACGGTGTTGGATACGCGCCGGAACGCACATGCAGTTCTTGTCTATCGCTCCGCTCGGGGGGATCTGGTGCTGGACAATTTGACCAATCGGATAAAACCTTGGTCGGCCACGCGGTATTTGTTCCTTCGGATGCAGGATCCGACTAAGCCCAGCAATTGGGTCGGTGTGTACGGAAGAAGCTAAGGCTTTCAACTCATCTATCAGATTAAGCAAGAAAAAAGGGGCGACACGATTGTCGCCCCTTTGTTTTTCAGACCGAACGTCGAGACGTTTTCGGGGTTTTTCAAGGCATAACCTAAGAATTCAGGCTGCTTTGCATTCGATCGCGTCAGAGGGTACCGCCGCTGCCATCGGCGCCGCCGCCACCGGCACCGCCGCCGCTGCCGTCGCTGCCACCGCCGCCTGCACCACCGCCGCTGCCATCGCTGCCACCGCCGCCGTCACCACCGCCGCTGCCATCGTTGCCGCCGCCGCCGTCACCGCCGCCGCTGCCATCACTGCCACCGCCGTCATTGCCGTCGCCATTGCTGCCACCATTGCCGTCGCCATCATTGGAGTTTCCACCGCCATTGCTGCCGCCGTTGCCGTCGCCGCTGTCGGAGTTTCCACCACCATTGCTGCCGCCATTGCCGTCACCGCTGCTGGAGTTTCCGCCGCCGTTGCTGCCGCCGTTGCCGTCACCGCTGCCGGAGTTACCGCCACCGTTGCTGCCGCCGCCGCCGCTACCGCTACCGGAGTCCGCGCCGCCATTGCTGCCGCCGCTGCCATTGCTGCCGCCGCCGTTGCTGCCGCCGCCGTTGCTGCCGCCGCCGCCATCGTCGGAACCACCGCCGCCGCCGCCATCGTCGGAACCACCGCCGCCGCCACTGCGGCCGTCGCCGCCATTGTCGCCTTCGCCACCATTTGTCGACGAACCTGAACCGCCCGAGCCGCCACTGCCACCGGTGTTACCTGCGGATGCGCCGCTGCGGCTCACCGAGTTGTTGTCATTGTCATCATTTCGATCGGTTCGAACTGACGCCGTTGGGATGTCGGTCAAAATGGCCGCGAACAGGGGGCACGTCTGGGACGTGCGGGCTAAGATGTCCTCAAAGTCGGCACGACGCTGAATGTAACGCAGCATCCGCTTGTCGACGACCTTGCAACTACAAAGCGTTTCGGTGGATACAGATTGCCGGGCTGTTTTGACATTACAAACCTCAGCCGCATAAGCCGTGCTTGTTGTCATCAATGGGAATGCCGCGGATAAAAATACAAACGAATATAAACGGGACCTTACGCGCATAGCGCTACTCCTTTAAACTCATTACCAACACCTTTGAATTAAGTAATTGTGCCACAGATTTGACAAAAATACATCTGTATCTTGCCTCATTTTTTTGCTGGGTGTCTGCAAAAAAAGCGGGGAAGTATGCAACCTATTGGTGAAACTATATGAAAAACAACAAAAAAGCCCGTCGCTGGGACGGACTTTTTTTTGGTTAATTTTGCCATCCAGGAAGCAAAAATGTCACAATTGAGGCATTGTAGCCTGCTAAGAAACAATGCTCTGGGTCGGATCAGGCCGATCTTGCCATCCGTTTCCGCTCGTGCGGGTCAAGGAAACGCTTGCGCAACCGAATGGCGTTTGGAGTGACCTCAACCAGTTCGTCATCATCGATATAGGCAATCGCCTCTTCCAGAGAATACTGGATATGAGGTGTCAGGCGGACGGCGTCATCGGAACCGCTGGCGCGTACGTTGGTCAGTTTCTTGCCTTTGAGCGGGTTCACCTCAAGGTCGTTATCGCGTGAGTGCTCGCCGATGACCATGCCCTGATACACGTCGGTTTGCGGGGCAACAAACATCCGGCCGCGCTCTTCCAGGTTCCACAGTGCATAAGCCACGGCCTGTCCGTTTTCCATCGAGATCAAAACCCCCGCACGACGACCCGGGATCGGGCCTTTGTGGGCTGCCCAGCCGTGGAACACACGGTTCAGAACACCGGTGCCGCGCGTGTCGGTCAGGAATTCACCATGGTATCCAATCAACCCGCGCGACGGTACATGCGCGATAATACGGGTCTTGCCCGCGCCGGCCGGACGCATTTCGGCCAGTTCACCTTTACGCGCGCCGGTGATCTTTTCGATCACCGAGCCTGAATATTCATCGTCGACGTCAATAGTGACTTCTTCGATGGGCTCCATGCGCTGGCCGTCTTCCTCGCGGAACAGAACCTGCGGACGTGAGATGCTGAGCTCGAACCCTTCACGGCGCATGTTCTCGATCAGAACGCCCATCTGCAATTCGCCACGGCCAGCAACCTCAAAGGCATCGCCGCCAGGTGTGTCGCTGATGCGGATGGCAACGTTTGACTCGGCCTCTTTCATCAGGCGGTCGCGGATAACACGCGACTGAACTTTCTTGCCGTCCCGACCGGCCAGCGGCGAGTCGTTGATGCCGAAGGTCACAGTGATGGTTGGCGGGTCGATGGGTTGTGCGGGCAGGGCTTCGTCAACCTGCGGCGAAACCAACGAGTCGGCCACAGTTGCCTTGCTCATGCCTGCAATGGTGACGATGTCACCGGCTTCGGCCACGTCGATGGGCTGTTGGGCCAGTCCGCGGAACGCGAGGATTTTCGAAGCGCGGAAGTTTTCGATCAGCGTGCCATCGCGGCTCAGCGCCTTGAGGTTGTCGCCCGCTTTCAAAGTGCCGCTTTCCACACGACCGGTCAGGATGCGACCGATGAACGGATCGCTGCCCAGCGTCGTGGCCAGCATGCGGAAGGGTTCGTCTTTGTTTTCGACCTGCTTTGGGGCAGGGACGTGATCGACAATCAGATCGAACAAGGCGGTCAGGTCCTTGCGCGGCCCGTCCAGCTCCATATCTGCCCAGCCGGAACGGCCTGAGGCATACATGGCAGGAAAATCCAGCTGATCGTCGTCAGCGCCGAGGTTGGCGAACAAGTCAAAGCATTCATCAAGTGCGCGGTCGGGTTCAGCGTCGGGTTTGTCGACCTTGTTCAGCACTACGATGGGACGCAGGCCCAGCGCCAACGCCTTGGACGTCACGAATTTGGTCTGCGGCATCGGGCCTTCGGCGGCGTCCACCAACAGGACAACACCGTCGACCATGCTGAGGATCCGCTCAACCTCGCCACCGAAATCGGCGTGGCCGGGGGTGTCAACGATGTTGACCCGGGTGCCTTTCCATTCGACCGAGGTCGCTTTGGCAAGGATGGTGATGCCGCGTTCGCGCTCCAGATCATTGCTATCCATGGCGCGTTCGGCCACCGCCTGGTTTTCCCGGAACGCACCGGATTGTTTGAGCAGCTCATCCACCAGGGTCGTTTTACCGTGGTCCACGTGAGCGATGATTGCGATATTGCGCAGGTCCATGAGAGGTCAGCCTTTGAACGGGAAGTTGCCGCGCGCATAACGCGGATTGGCTGAATAGGCCAGCCCTAACCGGTCGTCAGTGGCCCGCTGTGCTGGAAAACAGGTGAATGATCAGGATTCCGGCCAATATCATCGCCAAACCGAGCACCGCAGGCCAGTCCAGGCGCTGACCAAAAACAATGAAGCCTATGATGGCGATCAGAACGATCCCCAAGCCTGACCAAATGGCATAGACGATGCCGACCGGCATAAATTTCAGGGTGAGGCCCAGTAAGTAAAAAGCAACTCCGTAACCCACGACAACCAAAACAGAGGGCCAAAACCGGCTGAACTGCTGGCTGGCCTGCAGCGCCGTTGTGCCAATTGTTTCGGCGAAAACCGCCAGCAATAGGATGAGATAGGCTTTGGGCACGGCAGGTCTCGATTCAGTTGCAGTTGGGGAGGTTGACCACAAAATCCCAATTCACGACAAGGGGAATGTGAATGGATATCTGGAAAAGTTCTGTGTCGGAAGAACCCGGACTTCCCACCGAAGAGGTCAGGATAACCATACTGTTTCAAAGAGAAAAATTCTGATATGAAATGGGAGGTTTTTAGTTTTCTTTTATGAGTTTTCAATGACGAAATTTGCGATATCCGTGATCGTTGCTTCGGCATTCATAGTGGCGCTTGGGTGGCTTGCGGGCGGGGGGTCCGTCGACATAAACGCAGCCAGTGGTGTTGAGCGGTTTGAAAGTTTTCAGGTTTAAGTGCCTGCCGGAACGATTGGAAAAGGGGCCTTTGCGCCCCTTTTTCTATTGGCTCAACCTACAGTGTTTTCTGAAAAATACGTACTCAGTTGCGGTCGCAACCATGACCACAGCGCCGGTGCGCCGCGATTGATCGGCGTTCCAACACGGCGTTCGATCTGGGCAAACGTCACGTTGTAATCGACCCAGGATCCGCCACCTGTTTCAAGGTTCCCGACTGGGGTTTGAAACCGATCGATCGCCTTGGCAAATCGCGCGTCTGGTGACTCGGCGGCTTCGAACTCCTCCCAAAGCATTCGGAAGGCGTGCTGCGGTGCCTCGGGCAACAACCCAAACAACCTGTCGGCTGCTGCCTTTTCCTCGGCTTCTTGTGCGGCGTGGTCGACTTGACCGTGGATGGGGTGATCTCCGGCATCAATTTCGACGATGTCATGCAGCAGAAGCATTTTCAGGACTTGGTCCAGCGATACACCGGGCTGCGCGTATTCCGCCAAAACCCAAGCAAACAGCATGATGTGCCAGGAATGTTCGGCCGAGTTTTCAAACCGATCATCAGACAACAGGCGCGAGGCGCGGTAAACGGACTTCAGGCGGTCTGCCTCAGTCAGAAAAGCCAGCCGTTCAGAAAACGCAGTTTCGGGCGTTGACTGCGCGTGCAGCATGGCGCTGGCCAGAGCGTGTGCTTGGGGGAATTCCCGTGCCAAATACGCGGCGCGACCACTGCAGAGGTTTTCCCGCGCTACTTCAACATGATCCGGGTTGGGGGTTGGCGAACACAAGACTTGAAACAGTGGTTGGCATCGGTCCAGATACTTGGCGAATTTCGCGTCCGACGTCGTGTCGGCCTCGAACTCTTCCCACAGGGCTTGAAACGCAGACGTCTGATCGTCCGGCAAGAGACTAAACAACTCGTCCGCCGCCGCGCGCTCGGCGCGTTCCACGGCGTTCCAATCGGTTTCCAGGTGAATGGGGTGATCGCCGACGATGATCTCGACCAGATCGTGCAACAGCAGCATGCGTATGACGCGGTTAATGTTAACGTCGTCACCCGCCAACGGCTCCATCGTCAATGCCCATAAGGCCAGGTGCCAGCTGTGTTCTGCAGAGTTTTCAGGGCGGGACCGATCCAGTAGCGCATTGGCGCGATCGACCGACTTTAGCCTGTCCGCGCGTTTCAGGAATTCAAGTTGCGCGGACAGTCTTTCAGTCATTTCTTTTCAATCGCTTTCACCTGGGATCGATGTTTGGTCAGTGCGTCGATGACAAACTTGCGCGCTTTGCGTTCAGCGATGCGTACACGCATTTCGGTCAAAAAGGCCTCTTCCAAGGTCTGGGAGGAGGCGCCCAAAAGCTCTCCCACCTCGACAAAGAAACGATCATTGCCGGTTTCGTCCATCACCTTCATTGTGTCCTCGGCCAGTTTGGCCGCAAGCGTTGTGATGGTATTCGACATTAGCGCGTGTTCTCGGTCAGGCGACGCTTCACATAGTCACTGACATCGGTGATCAGCGTGTCCATGTGACGGTCCTGGAAGAAGTGATCAGCACCCTCAACCTCGTTATGGGTGATGGTGATGCCCTTTTGTTCGTGCAGTTTGTTGACCAGCGACGTGGTGTCGGCGGGCGGGGCCACACGGTCGGACGAGCCGTTGATGATCAGGCCGGACGAAGGGCAGGGGGCCAAGAACGAGAAGTCATACATGTTGGCTGGTGGCGACACGCTAATAAAGCCCGTAATTTCTGGGCGGCGCATCAGCAGCTGCATTCCGATCCAGGCACCGAACGAGAAGCCGGCAACCCAGCAGTGCTTAGAGTTGTTGTTCATCGACTGCAGATAATCCAGCGCTGACGCTGCATCGCTCAGCTCACCGATGCCCTGATCGTATTCGCCCTGGCTGCGGCCCACGCCGCGGAAGTTAAATCGCAACACGGTGAAGCCCATGTTGTAAAACGCATAGTGCAGATTATAGACCACCTTGTTGTTCATGGTCCCGCCGAATTGTGGATGCGGGTGCAGCACGATGGCAATCGGTGCGTCTTTTTCCTTTTGCGGGTGGTAGCGGCCTTCCAGGCGGCCTTCGGGTCCGGGAAAAATCACCTCGGGCATGTGTGCTTTGGTCCTGTCTTTTTCTTCCTGATGCCACGATATACTTGACGGTAATCGTAAGGCACTTTAGAACGGTTCTAATTATGATGCTTTGCGCAAGGCGCTGCCTGTCGGAGATACGCACTGGCGGCGGCGGCGTCAATGTTTTCGCTTATAACCTGCCATGAGGGAAAGACAATGAAGCTTTCGACAAAGGGTCGTTACGCGATGGTTGCACTGGCTGATATTGCTCTACAGCCCTCGGACCGCTTGGTGACGCTTAGCGAAATTTCCGAACGTCAGGATGTCTCGCTTCCTTATCTTGAACAGCTTTTCGTCAAATTGCGCCGGGCCGAACTGGTTTCGTCCGTACGTGGACCGGGCGGCGGGTATCGTCTGGCGCGGCCTGCTTCCGAGATTCGGGTGGTCGAAGTTCTGGCGGCGGTGGATGAAACCGTGGACGCGCTGCAAAAAGGTGCCGGGGCATCCGGGGCATCCTCGGGCAGCCGGGCGCAGTCTTTGACCAACCGTCTTTGGGAAGGTCTCAGTGCGCATGTCTACGTTTTTTTGCACCAGACGCGCCTGTCTGACGTGATCAAGAACGACTTGGCCCCGTGCCCGGCAGTTCCCAGTCTGTTTTCCATCGTTGATGAGTAATCTAATGCTGTTTGCCTCTTGGGTTTCTTCCCCGCTTTGCGACCAGGAAAAGATGTATCCATGAATCGTGTTTATCTGGATCATAACGCAACAACACCGCTGCGCCCCGAGGCCCGCCAGGCCATGGTGGCGGCGATGGAATTGTGCGGGAACCCTTCGTCCGTTCACGCCGAGGGCCGTGCGGCCAAGGCTCTGATCGAGCGGGCAAGGGCGCAGGTTGCAGCCGCATTTGGTGCGGATGGGGCAGACGTTGTGTTCACATCAGGTTCGACCGAAGGGGCAGCGCTGACATTGATCAATCGTGATTTGCACGGGTCCGCGATTGAGCATGACGCGATCAGATCATGGATCACCGAAGACTTGCCCGCGTCGCAATCTGGTCAGGTGGACGTGTCAAACCCCCAGCAGTCGACCCTGCAATTGGCGAATTCCGAGACGGGGATTGTCCAATCGTTGCCAAACGGATTGGCGGTGACAGACGCGACACAGGCCTTTGGCAAATTGCCGGTGGCTTTTAATTGGCTGGGCGTCCAGATGGCGTTGATTTCGGCCCATAAGCTGGGCGGCCCGAAAGGTATTGGCGCGGTGGTGATGAAACGTGGCACTGAACTGCCTGCAATGATCAAAGGCGGTGGGCAAGAGATGGGCCGACGGTCAGGCACCGAAAATGTCATTGGAATCGCGGGGTTCGGGGCGGCAGCTGAAGCTGCGGCGCGGGATCTTTCAAATGGTATCTGGGAACAGGTTCGTGAATTTAGAAATATTCTAGAAAATGCCCTTGAGGCTGGTTCTAAATCTACTATTTTTGTCGGGAAAGGTCAGGACCGCCTTCCGAATACCTCGTGTTTCGCAACCCCCGGCTGGAAGGGCGAAACGCAGGTCATGCAGATGGATCTGGCAGGTTTCGCTATCAGTGCAGGTTCTGCCTGTTCCAGCGGCAAGGTCCGGGCAAGCGCGGTGTTAACCGCGATGGGTTTTGATGAGGTCACAGCAGCAAGCGCGATTCGCGTGTCTCTGGGACCTTTGACCACTGAAGAAGATGTGCTGCGTTTCGCCGAAACGTGGCTTGAAAAAGAAAAGAAGCATCGCGCGCGCGCCGCGTGATCTGACGGAGGTGTCATATGGCCGCTTTGGACCAGACCCAGGTAAAAGAAGGTGTCGATCAGGAAACCGTGGACGCGGTACGCGAGGTCAGTACCTACAAATACGGTTGGGATACCGATATCGAGATGGAATATGCTCCCAAGGGCGTAAACCCGGATATCGTCCGGCTGATCTCGGAAAAGAACGAAGAGCCCGAATGGATGACGGAATGGCGTCTGGCGGCCTTCGAACGCTGGACAAAGATGGACGAGCCGAACTGGGCTATGGTCCACTATCCCAAGATCGACTTTCAGGACCAGTATTACTATGCCCGTCCCAAGTCGATGGAGGAAAAGCCCAAATCGCTGGATGAGGTCGATCCCAAGCTTCTGGCCACATACGAAAAGCTTGGTATCCCACTGAAAGAGCAGATGATTCTGGCCGGTGTCGAAGGCGCCGAGGACATGCCTGCCGAAGGTCGCAAGGTGGCGGTGGATGCGGTGTTCGACTCGGTTTCCGTTGGCACAACGTTCCAGGACGAACTGGCCAAACATGGCGTGATCTTCTGTTCGATCTCAGAGGCGATCAGGGAACACCCTGAGCTGGTCAAAAAATATCTTGGCACCGTTGTGCCTGTTTCTGACAACTTTTACGCCACGCTGAACTCGGCCGTGTTCTCGGATGGCTCGTTTGTCTACATCCCGCCAGGCGTGCGCTGCCCGATGGAGCTGAGCACCTATTTCCGCATCAACGCGGAAAACACGGGTCAGTTCGAACGCACACTGATTATCGCGGACAAGGGTTCTTACGTTTCGTATCTGGAAGGCTGCACCGCGCCGCAGCGCGACACGGCCCAGCTGCACGCGGCCGTTGTTGAGATCATCATCGAAGAAGATGCCGAGGTGAAATACTCGACCGTTCAGAACTGGTTCCCCGGGGATGAAAACGGCAAGGGCGGTATCTACAACTTTGTGACCAAGCGCGCCGATTGCCGGGGTGATCGGTCCAAGGTGATGTGGACCCAAGTGGAAACCGGATCCGCCGTGACCTGGAAGTACCCGTCCTGCATCCTGCGCGGTGATGAAAGCCAGGGTGAGTTTTACTCGATCGCCATTACCAACAACATGCAGCAAGCTGATACCGGCACCAAAATGGTGCATCTGGGCAAGAACACCAAGTCGCGCATCGTGTCCAAGGGGATCAGCGCGGGTAAAGCACAGAACACCTATCGCGGTCTGGTTTCGATGCACCCCAAGGCGAAGGACAGCCGCAACTATACACAGTGCGACAGCTTGCTGATCGGCGATAAATGCGGGGCTCATACGGTACCGTATATCGAGGTTCGCAACAATTCATCGCGCGTGGAGCATGAGGCGACGACCTCCAAAGTGGATGACGATCAACTGTTCTACTGCCGTCAGCGCGGCATGGACGAGGAAGAGGCCGTGGCGCTGGTCGTCAACGGGTTCTGCAAGGACGTCCTGCAGGCGTTGCCGATGGAGTTTGCCATGGAAGCGCAGCAGCTGGTGGCCATCAGCCTCGAAGGATCAGTGGGTTAACCCCGCATTCCTCTGAATTTAGAACATATCGGGGCCGGATGGCCCCTTGCGGTACGCAAAAGGACAAAAAATGCTGGAAATCAAAAACCTGCACGTGAAACTCGAGGAAGAAGAAAAGCAAATCCTCAAAGGTGTCGATCTGACGGTTGAGGCCGGAAAAGTACATGCGATCATGGGGCCGAACGGCTCGGGCAAGTCGACGCTCAGCTATGTGCTGTCGGGCCGCGATGGGTACGAAGTGACCGAAGGCTCTGCCACGCTGGAAGGTGAGGACCTTTTGGAGATGGAGCCGGAAGAGCGCGCGGCTGCGGGTGTCTTCCTGGCGTTCCAATACCCTGTTGAGATCCCGGGTGTTGGCAACATGACCTTCCTGCGCACGGCCGTGAACGCTCAGCGCAAGGCCCGCGGCGAAGACGAATTGTCAGCTGCTGATTTCCTGAAGGAAGTTCGGGCCAAGGCAAAATCGCTGAAAATCGACGCGGACATGCTCAAGCGTCCGGTAAACGTTGGCTTCTCAGGCGGTGAGAAGAAGCGGAACGAAATCCTGCAGATGGCGATGCTGGAACCCAAGATGTGCATCCTGGACGAAACGGATTCGGGTCTGGACGTCGATGCGATGAAACTGGTGGCCGAAGGCGTGAACGCGCTGCGTGATGAAGGCCGTGGTTTCCTGGTCATCACCCACTATCAACGCCTGTTGGACCACATCAAACCTGATGTTGTGCATATCATGGCGGACGGTCGCATTGTTAAAACCGGTGGTCCCGAACTGGCGTTGGAAGTTGAAAACAACGGTTATGCCGACATCCTGGCCGAGGTGAACTGATGGCTTTGCCCGAAGTAAAACAAACCGCGACCGAGGCACGGCTGGCCACGCTGACCATGCCCGAAGCCGGCTGCACCCGGGCCGCGCGCGAAGACGCGCTGGCGCGAGTGCTGGAAATGGGCCTGCCGGGGCGGCGCGACGAGTATTGGAAGTACACGCGCCCTGACACCCTGATCTCGGCCGAGCAGCCGCATGCAGCATTGTTCCACTCAGACGAGCCGCTGCTGTTTGGCAATCTCGACCGGTTGAAGATCGTTTTCATCGACGGTGTGTTCAGCGCTGAAGACTCGGATGATTTAGAGCTGGAAGGTGTCAACATCGACCGGATTGAGGATATCTGCTGTAAGGATATTCACTGGGCCAAAGAGTTGTACGGCGTTCTGGAATCGCGCGGGCAATCCCCGGTTCAGCGGCCGTTGGCTGCTTTGAATACCGCCTTTGCCGCAGATGGCGTTGCGATCCACGTCACCGGCAAACCGACCAAGCCGATCAGCCTGATCTATCGCCATGCATCCGAGACCTCGGACGCCATGCTGCATCACATCATCCGTGTCGAAAGCGGCGCTGAAGTGACGGTTCTGGAAAACGGTCCTGCGGCATCGCGGTTCAACAAATGCATCGAGATCGACATCGCAGATGGCGGTACGCTGCATCACGTGCGCGCGCAGGGCAGGGACCACGAACGTCGCGCTGCGACTCACATGTTCACACGGCTGGGACGGGAATCTGTCTTTAAGTCCTTCACGCTGACAGTGAATGGAGTTTTGACACGCAACGAACAGGTGATCGAACTGACTGGCGACGACGCTATTGCTCATGTGGCAGGCGCCTGCGTAGGTGATGGTGATTTTCACCATGACGACACGGTTTTCGTTACGCATGACGCGGTGAACTGTGAGAGCCGTCAGGTCTTTAAGAAAGTTCTGCGCAACGGCGCGACCGGCGTGTTCCAGGGGAAGATCCTGGTCAAGGAAGGCGCACAGAAGACTGATGGATATCAGATCAGCCAGTCCTTGCTGCTGGATGACGACAGCCAGTTCCTCGCCAAGCCAGAGCTTGAGATCTATGCCGACGATGTTGCGTGTTCGCACGGCTCGACCTCGGGTGCGATTGATGAGACGGCGCTGTTTTACCTGCGTTCGCGCGGGGTTTCGGTTAAGGACGCCACCAATATGCTGACGCTGGCATTTTTGGCCGAAGCCGTCGATGAGATCGAGGATGAGGTATTGGCTGAGGCCATTGTGAACCGCCTTGAAGGCTGGCTGTCGCGACACATCTGATGCCTTTGACCTCGGATATCGTGGCCACCTATCGGGGGCCGGGTCGTGTCGTGCGGCGGCTTCTGGATCTTGGCCCGCGCGAGGACAGGGCGCTGATGTTTGTCATGGCGTTTTGCATCGTTGCATTCATCGCGCAATTGCCCAGCCTTGCGCGACGCGCGCATATCGAAGGGCTTGAGCTGGATATGCTGATGGGCGGTGCCTTGATGGGCACTGTCATTATTCTGCCTCTGTTTTTCTACCTGCTGGCCTTTGTCTCATACGGTGCGGCCCGGTTGGTTGGTGGTCAGGGGACGTCTTATGGCGCTAGATTGGCTCTGTTCTGGGCGCTATTGTCCTCAACACCTCTGGTTTTGTTGAATGGTTTGGTCGGCGGTTTCATAGGATCTGGCCCGGCCCTGACACTCGTCGGGATCGTCTGGTTCGCAGTGTTCCTGTGGTTCTGGCTGGCAGGTCTCAGTCAAGCGCAAAGGCGGCAAGAATGAAACCCACTGGCTTTGTTGATCTTGCGATTTTGACCCTGACACACCCCGCCCAAGCGGCCCGGCGCCTTTTGGACATGCGCCCGGGGCGAGAAATCTTATGGCTTTCTTTCTTTCTGGCCGTGGTGCTCAACGGCCTTGTGCAACTGGGTATTGATCATTTGCTTCCAGTCCCCGGTGATGAATCCGTACCCCCACCTACGCCAGTGTTCCTGGGGCTGGTCCGATCTGCCGGCGCCATGCTGCTAAGCGTCGGGGCATTCCTGTTCGTGGGGAGGTTTCTGGGTGGTCGCGCAACATTCGATGACATCCTGACGCTGACCATCTGGCTGCAGTACCTTCAGATCGCTGCGATGGTGATCACGCTGGTCATCACGATCGTGCTGCCGTTTTTGATGCTGATGTTTTTGCTGGCCACGGCAATTATCAGCCTTTACGTCACGCTCCATTTTCTGAATGAAGCGCACCAATTCGGTTCGCTTGCTAAATCTTTCGGGGTCATCGTGTTATCTGCTTTGATTGCAGTGCCCTTTGTCCTCGCTTTAACGCCCGGCGGCCCCGTATAGGGAATAGAAGACCATGTATGACGTGCAGAAAATCCGCTCAGACTTTCCAATCCTGTCTCGGGAAGTGAACGGCAAGCCGTTGACCTATCTGGACAATGGCGCATCGGCGCAGAAACCGCAGGTCGTGATTGATGCGGTGACACGGGCATATTCCGAAGAATACGCGAATGTTCACCGCGGCCTGCATTACCTGTCCAATCTGGCGACCGAAAAATACGAATCCGTTCGCGGAACCATCGCCCGTTTTCTGGGCGCGGCGGACGAGGATGAAATTGTCTTGAACTCGGGCACGACTGAGGGGATCAACCTGGTCGCCTATGGCTGGGCCATGCCGCGCATGGAGGCCGGAGATGAGATCGTGCTGAGCGTGATGGAACACCACGCCAATATTGTCCCCTGGCATTTTCTGCGCGAACGTCAGGGCGTCGTCCTGAAATGGGTCGATGTGGACGCCGATGGAGGGCTTGACCCGCAGGCCGTGATCGACGCGATCGGTCCCAAGACCAAGCTGGTTGCAGTAACGCAGTGTTCGAACGTGTTGGGCACAGTGGTCGACGTCAAAGCGATCACAGAAGGCGCGCACGCGAAAGGCGTTCCGGTGCTGGTCGATGGCAGCCAGGGCGCTGTGCACATGCCCGTCAATGTCGCCGATATCGGCTGCGATTTCTATGCAATCACCGGCCACAAGCTTTATGGCCCGTCAGGGTCAGGTGCAATCTACATCAAATCCGAACGCATGGCCGAGATGCGCCCCTTTATCGGTGGCGGCGACATGATCAAAGAGGTCAGCAAGGACCAGGTGATCTACAACGACCCGCCAATGAAGTTCGAGGCCGGAACGCCCGGCATTGTCCAAACTATCGGTCTGGGTGTTGCGCTGGATTACATGATGGATATGGGGATGGAAAATATCGCCGCTCATGAGGCCGGGTTGCGCGACTATGCTATGCAGAGACTGACTGGTCTGAACTGGTTGCAGGTGCAGGGCACACGCCCGGACAAGGCCGCGATCTTCAGCTTTACGATGGACGGGGCAGGGCACGCGCATGATGTCTCGACCATTCTGGACAAGAAAGGCGTGGCTGTCCGTGCCGGTCATCACTGCGCTGGTCCTCTTATGGATTTCTACGGTGTCACCGCGACTTGCCGCGCAAGCTTTGGTCTGTACAACACCACGGACGAGGTCGACATACTGATCGACGCGCTGGAATTGGCACACGATTTGTTTGCGTGAAACCTGGCCGATCCGGAAAGATTTGCAGTTGCACCCGGATCGGATCAAGGTTAGCTAACGGCCAAGGCACCTGTAGCTCAGCTGGATAGAGCGCTGCCCTCCGAAGGCAGAGGCCAGAGGTTCGAATCCTCTCAGGTGCGCCATTACTTTAAATGGCTTACGGCCAGCTGGGTTATGTTTTTGCCCGCTTTCGCTTCGGCTTTCAATAGATTAGGCCGGGAAATGCACCGGCTCAGACCTTCTGCTATCGTGAAAGACCAAATGCCTTGCGATACTTTGGGATAAAGAGCTCTTTTCCTTTCATCTTGCGGGTGATCCAATCGCCAACAGTCGCAAAGAGCCAACTATTGCCGACATGAGGTCCCAGCGGAACGAGGATCGGTGCCTTCTTCCAAGGCACATAGGGTTTTTGATCTTCGACCGCTTGTCCCTTCAACACCTGCTTCAATGTCTTGATCAACCATGGGTTTTGCCTAGTGATCGCGACAATCGTCATACCGTCTCCTATGTCGGCGATGTCGCCCGCAATGAAGACATTCGGAAAATTTGACGGGCGCATCCACTTGTCGGTTTTGATCCGGCCGGATGGTACAGCGTTCACCCCAGGCATAGTCTGGATCAAGGTCGTATTTGGTTTTGATCCGACGACCGGAAACACCAGATCAACGGAGACAACCCGACCATCGGTCAGTTTCACCGAACCCGTGTAAGGCATGTCCATGCGCTGTAAATCCTCGACTCTTTGATCAAGCACGACAGATACACCGGCGCGTTCAAGTTTGCGTTTGATCTGGCTGCCAAACCTAGCAGGGTACATCGGGAAAAGGGTATCGTCCGACGAAATCAAAGTGATGTCCTTGTCCGGTCGTGCCGCAGCAATTTCACCCGCCAGTTCTGTGCCAACAGCACCAGCCCCGACGATTGCCACCGATTTCGCGGCTGCCAATTGCGCGCTGACGTCTGCGCTGGCCTGGCGAAAATCATCAATGCTGTCGCCCGATGGTTTGAACGGTGCTGCATAGGACGAACCTGTGGCCACGACGATAAAGTCAGCCGGATAGACATTGCCATCTTCCAGGGTCACTTCGGTTTGAGACACCGATACAGCGCGGCCACGCACGACCCGCCCGGTCTTTAGCAAGCGATCATACGGCAGAACGATCTGATCCAGCAAAGCAGGATCCAAGAGCGCCCGGATTGTCGCCGGCGGCTGCACAAAAGCTTCGCGTTGCTCGATCAGTGTGACATCGGCATGTCCATCCAATTCTTTGGCAACTTCAAAGCCGACATATCCGCCACCAACAATCACTACCTTCTTCTTGCTCATCCCAATCCTCATTGCATTTGGGTGTTCCGGGCAGTAGTTAGAATTACATGATCAAAACGACAAGTACGGTCATTTAGGATACTGTCATGACAACTCTCGAATCGAAAGAGAATTGCCTTATTGAGCCTTTGATCGAAGCGATTTCGGGTAAGTGGAAACTTTTGATTGTCTATTGGCTGGCCCAGGAAACCTCGCGGTTTAATCAGCTTCAGCGAAACCTTGGCAGGATAACGCACCGGACACTGACCCGCCAGCTAAGTGAGTTGCAAGAAGCGGGCTTTGTTTCACGCAAGGACTTCAAAACCATCCCGCCCCATGTGGAATACAGCCTGACGCCTTTAGGGCAAAGCTTGATACCTCTGCTGCAGGCCATGCATGACTGGGCGGCGAGCAACGCAGATCTGCTGCACAATCCGAGATGATGGCACTGCAGTAAGCTAAACCGCGATAGCAGGCGTGCTGGCGCCATTGCTCGGAATGAAGCCAGGATGCCAGACAGGAGCAATTACACCAGCACTAAGAGCAGATAGGCGGCAAGGGCCACTACAATGGAAAACAGAACCACCGGCGGCGGTCTATCAGTATCCTTGAGTTCTTGCTGAAACGAACCGGCATAATATGCCAGATAAAGCGCGGCAACCAGCAGGAACAAAGCTATTACTTTGGCGACAATCGAAATCATTAATCTTTCCTCTAACGCTGCAATATGACTCCTTTCTCGTAAAAAATCTCTTCATAAAATCGCGATATTTTTCATCATGTTATATGAAAATTCGCGAGGAGTGCGCGCTGGCTCACCTAAGAATGACGTTTTCAAGTCCGTGAGAACACATATTCGGCAGCCAATTCCGGTCCTGTTAGCGCGGCAATCAGCGATCCCGTATCCGGGCAAAACATGTACGCTGGTAGTCCAAAAAACAAAGAGCGCCCAAGGGCGCTCGTCGTTGAGAAACAGTTTGGGTGTCTTTTAGCCGCCCCAGCTGCGAACCTCGCCGCAATCCATATGGACGAAGTTCGAGCGGTGATACTTGCCAACACCGCCAGCGCGACAGGACATGGCTGCTTTGGCCATCTGGGATACGGAACGGGAGGACAGGCGCAAGTCTGCAGCCTGGCCTTTCATGTGCAGCGAGTTCTTGGCCACACGACGCGAACGAGACCGCAGCATTGCATTGGTTTGGGGGGAGCGGTAGCCGGACAAAAGAGTGTAGGGCTCATTCACGTCCAGAAGATTATGAGAGGCTGCCATAATGTCGATGGTGCGCAGATCCATGGATTTGGCCTGATCAGTACGCCAGTCGCGCATGAAGTGGTTCACTTCTTTGACAGCGTCCTTGATGTATTTTCCGTCAACCCAATATATCATATCAAGCCGTTCGCCCGTGCGGCCCGAATACATACGGATACGGCGAATATCGCCGCCACCGCGCAAAAAACCTGCTGCATTGGAATAAGTCGGTGCTGCTACAACTGCTGTTGCAGCGAATGCGCCCAATAGGGCACGCCGGGTCAAGCCCGATGTACTGCTCGTGGTCATTTCGTTTCGTCCCGTACTGTTCCTGCCTGCACACGATGTTACGCGCGCGATCTTAATTTTTTCCCGTCCCAGATGCGGGATTTATGACACAGTACGAAATGCCAGCCAAGAAATCTTTCACATTCATCTTTTCAAGGGGGAATTTTCGGCGATTTTTTGCGCAGGTGATGCAAATCGGTATAGTATTGAGGCAATTAGGCGTTGGCGCAACGCAGCCGATGCAAACGCGCATCAGGCTCGGATGGATGCTTCGCATTGATGTATTTGTGAATGGACAAAACGTCCAGCTGAAAACCATATTCATTCGGAACGCGCCTCAGAACGCGCAAAGTATTGAATAATCAAGGTCATCCCATGCGAGCACTTTATCGGTTGCCTAAAAGTCTTATCTTCGCCGCTTGCATTACGGCGTCTGCCTCTGTGGCAAGTGCCCAGTCTGCACCCGGAACGGCATTTCAAATGGCTGTGGCCGAGTTTGCGCCTGCAGGTTCAGGTCTGGCAGAGTTCTATCGTACCAACGCCTTTGTTCCAATATGGGTGGGCGACACGCCTGAGCATGAAGCGCGCAGAGCGCGGTTGATAAAGGCGTTATCTTCAACAAACCTGCATGGCTTGCCCGAAGGGGGCTTTGACGTTCAGTCGATCGTATCAAAAATGCAGGACGCCAGATCGCTGCGGGATTTGGGTGCGGTTGAAATCGAATTAAGCAAGGCGTTTGTCAGCTATGCAAGTGATCTGTATTCAGGCGCATTGCGTCCTGCGCAGATTGACGATGGGCTGGTCCGCACAGTGTCGCGTCGGTCGGCGAATGACCATTTGCAGGGCCTGCTTACTGCGGAGGGTGACGCGTATTTCGATCTGCTTGCACCGCAATCCACCCAATACCGCGCGTTGATGAAACAGAAGATCGCGCTTGAGGCATTGGTCAACCAAGGCGGTTGGGGTGCTGGTGTGCCTGTGGGTAAGTTGGAATATGGCGATACCGGATCTAATGTAATTAAGCTTCGTAACCGTCTGATTACAATGGGGTATCTAAGCCCGACCGCAAGTCCCGAATTCGATGAGGCAATGCTGGCTGCTGTCAAAGACTTCCAGCAGGCGCACGGTCTGGCCACCGATGGTGTCGCCGGTGAGGGCACGATCACCGAGCTTAACCGCACGGCGTCCGAGCGTTTGAAGGCCATTTATGTTGCACTGGAACGCGAACGCTGGTTGCCGCGTGAACGGGGTGAGCGGCACATTCTGGTCAACCAGGCCGACTTTTCGGCCAAGATCGTGGACGATGGCCGGATTACCTTTGAGACCCGCGCCGTGATTGGCAAGAACGTGCATGACCGTCGCAGCCCGGAGTTTTCGGACGAGATGGAGCATATGGTCATCAACCCCAGTTGGTATGTGCCGCGCTCGATCATCACCAAGGAATATCTGCCAAAACTGCAGTCAAATCCGAACGCCGTTGGCCACATCCAGATCACGGATCGCAGCGGTCGTCTGGTTAATCGGGGCGCGGTTGACTTCACCCAGTTCAACACAAGAAACTTCCCGTTTGCCATGCGTCAGCCCCCCAGCAAAAGCAACGCGCTGGGGTTGGTAAAGTTCATGTTCCCCAATAAGCACAACATCTATCTGCATGATACGCCTCAGAAATCTCTGTTTGTACGTGAGACGCGAGCGTTCTCGCACGGGTGTATCCGGTTGGCGCAACCCTTCGAGTTTGCCTATGCACTTTTGGCCAAACAGGAAGAGGACCCAAAGGCGTTTTTCCACCGTATATTGGCGTCCGGCAAGGAAACGACTGTCCCGCTGGAACAGCATGTTCCGGTACATCTGATCTATCGCACCGCCTATGTCGGTCCGAAAGGTGAGGTTCAGTACCGCCGCGATGTCTATGACCGGGACCGGAAAATCTGGGACGCTCTGCAGAAAGCAGGGGTAGCCCTGCCGGACGTTCAGGGGTAATCACCGGGGCAGGTCCTTAATTCGGGAAGCCCGTCATGCAGTACACTATTCAGCAAATCGCCGAAGCCTTGGGCGCGGACTGTCAGGGTGAACTTGGCCTTATTATAGAGCGCGCCGCAGAACCGGTCGATGCCCGGCCGTCTGACCTGGCAATGGCGATGTCGCCGAAATACGCGGACGCGCTTAGCACGGGTGCCGCCCGCGCCGCCGTTTTGTGGGAAGGTGCGGATTGGCAGGCTCTGGGGCTGGAGGCCGCGATTTTTGTGCCGCGTCCACGCATGGCGATGGCGGGTATCACGGCAATGCTGGATCGCGGGCAAGGAGTGCAGCCGGGCATTCACCCCTCTGCCGTAATCGACCCAACGGCGGAGATAGGCGAGGGTGCCTCGATCGGCCCATTGGCGGTTGTTGGTGCCGGTGCGTGTATCGGTAAGAATGCGGTCATCGGTCCACATTGCGTGATCGGTCTGGATGCCGTTCTGGGCGACGACGCGTTTCTGCGCGAGATGGTGAGTATCGGAGCAAGGGCTCAGATCGGTGATCGTTTCATTGCGCAACCCGGCGCTAGGATCGGCAGTGACGGTTTCAGCTTTGTGACGCCCGAGGTATCAGGCGTGGAAAACGCCCGCAAATCCATGGGCGATCAGGGTGAAGCCCGGGCGCAAAGCTGGCTCCGCATTCATTCTTTGGGTGCCGTTGAGATTGGCGATGATGTCGAAGTCGGTGCGAATTGCACCATTGACAATGGAACCATCAGGAACACCCGCATCGGCGATGGCTCAAAGCTCGATAACCAGGTTCATATTGGGCACAACACACGTGTCGGGCAGGATTGCCTGTTATGCGGGCAATCCGGTGTGTCCGGATCAGTTGAAATTGGAAACAACGTTGTTTTGGGCGGACAGACCGGAGTGTCGGACAATATCTTTATCGGCGATGGTGTGATTGCGGGCGGGGGCACAAAAATCCTATCCAACGTCCCCAAAGGGCGCGTGGTTATGGGCTATCCCGCCATCAAAATGGAAACGCATACAGACATTTACAAAGCGCAGCGCCGGCTGCCGAGATTGGCACGTGACGTTGAGGCGCTGAAAAAGGCTGTTTCCAAACAGCCTCCGAGCGATTAAATCAACCACAACATGATAATTAGAGGATCGACATGAGCATCAGCGACCGCGTCATCGCAATCATTGCAGAGCAGGCCGTGCTGGAGCCGTCGGATGTGACACCCGAAAGCACGCTCGAAGATCTGGGTATCGACAGCCTTGGACTGGTCGAGAGCATTTTTGCCATCGAGGAAGAGTTCGATATCTCGATTCCGTTCAACGCAAACGAGCCGAGCGCCAGCGACTTCGACATCTCGAATGTCGCGGCCATCATCACCGGTATCCAAAAGCTGGTGTCGGAAAAGGTCTGACATAATCCTATGAAACGCGTCGTTATCACCGGGGCCGGTACAATCAATTCACTGGGCCATTCGGTGCCTGATACGTTAGAGGCTATGCGCGAAGGGCGCTGCGGTATCTCTGCGCTTGAATTTCGCGATGTTGAAAGACTGGCCATTCAGATTGGTGGTCAGGTCCGCGGGTTCGAGGCCGAGGGGCGGTTTAACCGCCAGCAAATGACCCTGTATGACCGGTTCACACAATTCACTCTGACAGCGGCCAAAGAAGCAATTGATCAATCCGGGATCGAATTCCACGGTGACCTCGCGGCCCGCTCGGGCGTTGTGTTGGGAACCGCTGGTGGAGGCGTTTCGACCTGGGATGACAACTACCGTTCCGTTTACGAGGATGGCAAAAACCGGGTGCACCCGTTTGTCGTTCCCAAGCTGATGAACAATGCGGCGGCCAGTCACGTCTCGATGGAGCATAACCTTAAGGGCCCCAGCTTTACGGTGTCGACGGCCTGTGCCTCGTCCAACCACGCAATGGCGCTGGCGTTCCAGATGGTACGCAGCGGTGCTGCTCCGGCGATGCTGACCGGTGGGTCAGAGTCGATGTTGTGTTTTGGTGGTGTCAAAGCCTGGGAAGGGCTGCGTGTCATGTCCAAGGACGCCTGCCGCCCGTTCAGCGCGAATCGCAATGGCATGGTGCAAGGCGAAGGCGCAGGTGTCTTCGTGTTCGAAGAATTCGAGCACGCCCGCGCCCGTGGGGCTGATATCCTGTGTGAGGTCGTGGGTTTTGCGATGTCGTCAGATGCGTCGGACATTGTCATGCCCAGCAAACAGGGCGCTGCGCGTGCCATGTCGGGCGCGCTTGCGGATGCAGGGTTAAGCGCGGACAGTGTTGGATATATCAACGCGCATGGAACCGGCACCGCGGCCAATGATAAGACGGAATGCGCGGCCGTGGCCGGTGTTTTTGGCCCCCATGCAGATGAGCTGATGATTTCTTCGACAAAGTCGATGCACGGCCACCTTATCGGTGGCACCGGCGCGGTCGAACTGCTGGCCTGTATCATGGCACTGCGGGATGGCGTGATCGCTCCGACCATCGGCTATGAAGAGCCGGACCCCGAATGCGCGCTGGATGTTGTGCCAAACGAAGCCCGCGAAGCGAAAGTGGACGTAGCACTGAGCAACGCCTTTGCTTTTGGCGGGCTGAATGCGGTAATAGCCCTAAAACGCATATAAATGCTGATTTCAAACAAAGACGCCGCCGGTAAATCCGGGCGGCGTTTTTAGCTTAGCGAAACCTCAGTTCTGCAGAACTTTCAAGCCTTCAAAACCTGCTGTAAAGCCTGACAGCGATACTTCAAGTTGCAGCAGTTGGTTTGGTGCGAGAACCGACACAAGCGACAAGGTCGCTTTGGTTCCGACCTTCATTGCCTCCACGTCGCCCTCGGTAAAGCCCATCTGCGCGACACAGCCAACGGGGTTACAGTGGTGGTAGTCATAGCGCTTGCCCGGAGCACCATCGATCGAAAGCGCCAGCTGCGCCTGTAGCATCGTTTCCAGCGGGACAACCACAGTTGCTCCGGCAACCGCGGCCACGCCCTCGGGCAATTTTTCCAGAGTAATTTCCGCGATCGGCTGGCCTTGCTCGCCGGTCAGGATCTGACGCATCGCGCAGGGGTCTTCGTCGGCATCGGTCTTGATGCACAGGATCGCCCAGTCGCCTTTTTCTTCCTTGACGTATTGTTCGCCGTTACGCGGACCGGCTTCACCCAGGTCCAGATCGTTGCCGATCTGAGTTTGCGAGGTCTGGGGTTGCTGTTCGGTTTCCTGCGTCGTTTCCTGAGCGTATGCGACTCCGCACCACAAAGAAGCGGTCACCAGGCTGACTGAAAGGGTGTTCTTGATCATGATTGCCTCGGTCTTATGTTGGACTTTTTCACTCGTCTATCACCCTTGTCCCACACTGTCAGGGGCTAAGGTGGGTCATTTCAACATGTGAACGGTTTTTCGCCGGGTTATCGGAAATCTAGCGCTACGGCAAAAAGAACAAAGGGAGCCGGTGGAGCGGCTCCCTTCTAAAAATTTTCTCCCCGTCGGACTGGCCGACTTATTTATGCGCAGACGTTACGAAAGGCAGGGGCATCGGTCAACTGAAAACCTGAAATTTTAATGTAACGGCCATGATTTGTGAAAAAAACCGCGCCCGAAGGCGCGGTCAGTCGACAGGGAGGAAAATTGCCGCCCCGTCACCTTAGCGACGTGGGCAGCAATTAGACTTTCGCAGTTAAAGGTTAACTTTGTATGCTGGCCGCAGATCGGTGGAAATAAGGCCTTACATTCATGGACCAAAACATATTCTTGGGCGGCGGTGGCAACGACTACAGCCAGCCGCAGTCGCTGACGCTGAAGTATGCCAACCGTCACGGCATGATCGCGGGGGCGACGGGAACAGGTAAAACGGTGACACTGCAAATTCTGGCCGAGGGGTTTTCCCAAGCCGGTGTTCCGGTATTCCTGTCTGACGTCAAAGGGGACCTGTCCGGTCTGGCCAAGGCGGGGAGCGAAGGCCACAAGCTTCACCAGGCGTTTCAGGATCGCGCCCAGCGGATCGGATTTGCCGATTATACGTATGGCGCGTGCCCGGTTACGTTCTGGGATCTGTTCGGGCAACAGGGACATCCCGTTCGTACAACAGTAACCGAGATGGGACCACTGCTGCTGTCGCGCCTGATGGATCTGAGCGAAGCACAAGAGGGCATTCTGAACATCGCGTTCCGGGTGGCAGACGAAGAGGGCTTACCGCTACTGGACCTCAAAGACCTTCAGTCCTTGTTGGTCTGGATTGGGGAAAATAGGGCTCAGTTGTCTTTGCGCTATGGCAATGTCTCAACCGCTTCGATCGGGGCCATTCAACGCCGCCTGCTGGTGCTGGAAAACCAGGGCGGCACCAAACTGTTTGGTGAACCCGCGCTGGAATTGCCCGATCTGATGCGCGTGGATGAAAACGGGCAGGGCGTCGTGAACATCCTTGCCGCTGACAAGTTGATGGGGTCACCGCGTCTGTACGCAACATTCCTGCTGTGGCTGCTAAGCGAGCTGTTCGAAGAACTGCCCGAAGTTGGCGACCCGGACAAACCTAAACTGGTGTTCTTCTTCGACGAAGCGCATTTGCTGTTCGATGATGCGCCCAAGGTTCTGGTGGACAAGGTCGAACAGGTCGCCCGCCTCATTCGCTCCAAGGGGGTGGGTGTCTATTTCATCTCGCAGAATCCGGCGGACGTTCCGGAAGACATTCTTGGCCAGCTGGGCAACCGGGTGCAGCATGCCTTGCGCGCATTCACGGCGCGGGATCGCAAGAACCTGCGGCTTGCAGCAGAAACCTATCGTGAAAACCCAGCCTTCGATACCGAAGAGGCGATCCGTGAGGTTGGTGTCGGTGAGGCCGTGACCTCGATGTTGCAGAAAAAAGGCGTGCCAGGGATCGTAGAACGCACGCTGATCCGCCCGCCTGGAACGCAACTGGGTCCAATCACCAAGGCCGAGCGGAAAGCGCTTATGGATGCGTCAGCGATGAAAGCGAAATACGGGCAGTTGAAGGACCGGAAATCTGCCTTTGAAATCCTTCAGTCCCGCGCAGATGCAGCAGCGCAAGCAGCGGCCGAAGCCGAAGAACAGTTGGAAACACAATCCACGGCCGAGCGTGAATTTGCGACAGCAAGACGCTATTCCGGCAGCCGGGTCGGGCGGTCATCCTCTCGCGTGATGCGTAAGAAAGACACGTTCGCAACCGCGATGAGCGAGGCCGTGATCAAGGAACTGAAAGGAACAACCGGACGCCGCATTGTCCGCGGCATTCTGGGCGGTTTGTTCAAAGCCAGATAAGGGTTGTGCCGGGCAGAAACCTTCTACCCGGCGCGCATTCTGTTACTTCAGACGGCGCTGACCTTCTTGGCGGCAGTAGGCATCCGCCTCGGGAACCGACATCTTGGTTGCCGGGAAGTTGATCGCCCGATCCCAGGTCACACGGTCCTGACGATATAGCTGGCAGGTGACTTCGCCCTTGGGCGTCTGCACCTTGACCGGGGTGGATTCCAGATCTTCCGGTGAGGGAATACAACCGGCCAGCGTTACGAACAGCGGGACGATAAGGGCTATTTTAGTGAAGGAAGTATTCATGTGCACTCTTCTTATACTCGTATGTTTCCCGAATGATCGCGGGCCAAGCGTCAATTCAGCGTAAATAGTGGCCAAAAAGACGGCTGGATCAAGGCGGTACTGGGATTCGTCTAATCCGTATACTCCACAAAATCAAGAAACCGCACCAGTCAGGTGGCGCGGTTTCATGAATTGATGGATTGTGATCTTACTTTTCCGGAATCAGACCCCTTGGACTGAACCTGAGAACAATCAGCAGGACTAGGCCCATGGTGAACAGCCGCATATGCGCGGCGCTGTCGATCAAATGAGATTTGAGCGCGCTGCCATCTGGCATGCTCGATGTGATCAGGCTCATGAACCACAACCCCATTGGTTCGACCTGAACCCACAGGAACCAGATCAGGAATGCGCCCAGAACAGCACCGAAATTGTTGCCTGAACCGCCCACAATGACCATCACCCAGACAAGGAACGTAAACCGCAGCGGATTGTATGTGCCCGGCGTAAGTTGCCCGTCCAGAGTTGTCATCATCGCACCGGCGATGCCACAGATGGCCGAGCCGAGCACGAATATCTGCAGGTGGCGGCGGGTGACATCTTTGCCCATAGCCTCTGCCGCGACCTCATTGTCGCGGATGGCGCGCATCATGCGGCCCCACGGGCTTTTCAACGCCATTTGCGCCATCCACAGCAAAGCAAGCAGAACGATCATGAACAGCAGCGAATAGCCCAGTTTGACCGAAAGCGTCGATGCGATGACGGGGTCCAACCCGAACCAATCGGCGCGCGCGACAAAGCCGGGATCGTTCTGCAGTTCGACCTCGTAGCCTACCACGGGGGCAGGGCGCGGGATGCCGTAGACATTCTTGACGCCCCGGGCCAGCCAGTCTTCGTTCTTCATGATCGCAATGATGATCTCGGCAATGCCAAGCGTTGCAATTGCCAGGTAGTCCGAGCGGAGACCCAGCGCCGTTTTTCCGATCAGCCACGCCGCACCAGCAGCCAACAGACCACCCGCAGGCCAGGCCACAAGGACCGGCAGGTTCAAACCGCCGAGGTTGCCGGCAACTGCCGGATCGATTGCTTCAACACCAGCCACGCTGGGATCGAATACCGCGCGGTAAACAAAGAATCCTACAATAAGAATGGCGACAATCGTCAAGGTTTGGGCGCGGCCCTTTGGCATCCGGGTCGCCACCAGCACCGCCGCCACAACGGTCGCAGCCCCCAAAAGCAAGGAAAGAACGATGCCGTACCCGCCCGAAGACCACGCACCGGGTGTTGGAGCGGTCGATACCAACACAACAGCCAGACCACCCAGCGCCACAAAACCCATGACACCGACATTAAAGAGGCCAGCAAATCCCCACTGCAGGTTCACCCCAATCGCCATGATGGCAGAGATCAGCCCCATGTTCAGGATCAGGATCGCGGAGTTCCAGCTTTGTGTGAAACCGGTCAGCAGGATCAAGCCGCCAACGACAACAAAAAGCAGCGTGTTTTTGACAGACTCGGTCATACCGCTTTCCCTTTAAACAGGCCGGTAGGCTTGAACAGAAGCACGATCAGCAAGATGGCAAAGCTGACGGCGAATTTGTAATCGGTGGATAGGAATTGCACTAGTCCCGAAGGCGCCAGACTTTCTGGCGCGACGTAAGTCAGCACCTTTTTCCACGCATAAGTTACGGTGACCTCGGAAAACGCGATAATGAACCCGCCAGCGATGGCGCCCAGCGGGTTGCCAAGACCGCCGACAATGGCCGAGGCGAAGATCGGCAGCAGAAGTTGGAAATAGACAAACGGCTTAAAGCTTTTGTCCAACCCATAGAGAACACCAGCGGTGGTCGCCAATGCCGCCACGATAATCCAGGTGATCATCACAACGCGCTCGGGGTTGATACCCGAGAGCAGCGCCAGATCCTCGTTATCGGAATAGGCTCGCATCGATTTGCCCGTGCGTGTCTTGTTGAGGAACCAGAACAGCAGCGCCACCGCAATAACGGCAACTACCAGAGTGATGCCCTGAGAGGTCTTGATCGCAAGCCCTTCACGTAATCCGGTCATCGCCTTAAAGTCACGGGCGGATATGATAAATCGCGCGCCGTCTGAAAACCTTTGGTCATCCGGTCCGATGACAAAGCGAACAAGCCCGTTCATGATGAACATGACGCCCATCGAGACGATCACAAGGATCACCGGTTTGGCCTTTTGCTCCCGATAGAACCGATAGACCAACCGATCGGTTATCAGAACAAGTACGATACAGCCCAGGATCGCAAAGGGCAGGGCCAGCAGCGCGGTGGGTAGTGGGCCAAAACTCACTCCGGCGGCTTGCAGGCCCCAGGTGACCAGCACGGCAATCATCGCGCCAAAGGCCATCGTGTCGCCATGGGCAAAATTCGAAAACCGCAGGATGCCGTAGATAAGCGTGACCCCCAGCGCCCCCAGAGCCAACTGGCTGCCGTAAGCAACCGCAGGCACGATCACAAAGTTCGAAAGCGCAACAAGCGCGTTTAGTAAGTCCATCAATTCTTCTCACTGTCCGGGTGCGGCTTTATGGCACGACGCTTATGTCAGACACAACAATTTGCGCTCCCTTTTTTGGACTGAAAGGGCCGGAATGTGAGAGAGTTATCGCTTTGTCAGCTTACGGGGTCATCGCAAATGCCACGGTCGTTTGCAGTGTGCTGCCCCTTGATGGACATGTCATAGTTTAGGTCGTCGAAATCGACGACAAAAGTGACCACGTCTTTGTCCATGATGTGGAGAAACGTCAGCGAGTTAACACCCGATAGAATCTTGGCCTCACCCCGAATTGTGTCCGTTACGATGAAGCCGGTATCAGTCGCACCCGAACGGGCCAGAGTAACGCTACTACCATCGGTGTCCGAGACGCAGGTTACGACAAAATCAGCGCCGTCTAGCGGTCCGGAACCAGCAGCCAAACCAAATGAGGGGGCGAGAATGGCGAGTGTCAGTGCAGTCAGATTTTTCATGGTGTCCCTTGGTGGTTCGCTCCGCTTTCCATGTTGGGGATTCTGCTGGAATGCGGGTGGTTGAGAGTGAAGAGCGAGCGGTTATCTGTGTCGCCCTCATCTGACCTAGACAATATCATACGAAAAAAAAGAGGTGTGAGCATGTGCTCACATCCTCTTGATATTTCTTGAGATATTAACCTCGATAGCCCCGATTTGTTTCGGGGTTCTCTGCGAGAGCACTTATACTTCTTTACATGTCCCGTGATCGGTACCGGCATGCGGGCCTTTGACTGAAAGATCATAAGACATGTCGTCATAGTGGACGACAAAGGTCATGACGTCCGCGCCTTCGATATAGACAAACGTCATGTTGCCAACGCCTTTAAGCACCATGGCATCGCCGGAAATGTTCGCAGTTTCGATGTTGCCCTTGTCTCCCTCCGGTGCCCTGTTGAGGCGCACTTCGCTGCCGTCGCGGTCTGAGACGCAGACAAAGTGGCGCTCTTCCGCCGTTGCGGCGGTTGCGCACAAGGTGGCGACGGCCACACACATCCATTTTTTCATTTATGGGTCCTGAATAGAGTTTTTCATTCAGAAGGTTCGCTTGATTTCACGGAACTAACTTTGGTTGACCGGGAAACCGTTTCCTTCACAAAGCCCGGCGCTAAACGCACAATGTGACCGGATTGCAGCCGAGGCGTGGAAATCTTGGGATGGTAGGAGAATTTCGGGAAACTTCGGGTATTGATTTCAGACAATTTCGGGAACAAGGATGACGTTGGAGAGCGCCATAATGGCATTGAGGAACTCCATTAAAACTCCAGTCCGCATTTTCCGGAGAATGCGCGTCTTGCTTGGCCTGCTTGCGCATAATCGACATAGCGCATTGGCAGGGTAAGAAGTGTCACTGCCACTTCGGTGTCTGAGGTCTTCGTCACATACATGTTTATGTGTTTGTCGTCCTGTGTCCGAGATGCGGTCAGCAAGTCGTTTTTCGCGGTGGCGGTCCACTCTTGTCCATTTGATAAACGGATTTTCGAAGTGATTTCGCCTGCCCTTGCTATCTGATCCACAGAAAAGTCACCAAAATTGCTTTGAACAAGCTCTGGTGGAGTACCCAAAAGTTCGAGCGTGAGTTCAGCGCCCTCGCAGTCCTCCACATACGCGCAGGTTTCTTGCAAGACGCAGGGAGATGAAAGCGCTGTACTGCCAATTGCGGTAAACGCGAGCGTCGCCACGGCCTTCAACTCACCCACCCAAGAAACTCTTCCGAACCTCCGGATCAGCCAACAGTTCCTTGCCCGTACCGGTATAAGCATTTCGCCCCTGAACCAGAACGTAACCCTTGTCGGCAATCTCTAGGGCCTGACGAGCATTCTGCTCCACCATCAGGATTGGCAAACCAGTTCGCGAAACCTCGATGATCCGGTCGAACAGCTCGTCCATCACGATGGGCGATACACCTGCGGTTGGTTCGTCTAGCATCAGCACCTTGGGTTGGGTCATCAGCGCGCGGCCGACGGCAACCTGCTGGCGTTGGCCGCCCGAAAGCTCTCCAGCCGGCTGGTTGCGTTTGTCACGCAGGATGGGGAAGAGGTCATAAACCTGCTCCATCGTCTGGCTGATATCGTCGCGGCGAATGAAGGCACCCATCTCAAGGTTTTCTTCAACCGTCATTGACGTGAAAATGTTCGAGGTCTGTGGAACAAACCCCATACCGCGGATTACGCGGTCCTGCGGGGTGAGGTTGGTGATATCCTCTCCATCCAGCCGCACCGCACCGGAACGGACATCCAGCATACCAAAGACAGCCTTCATAGCCGTCGATTTGCCGGCGCCATTGGGGCCAACGATGACTGCAATCTCACCCTTGTCGACGGCGATGGTGCAATCGTGCAGGATGTCCGGCCCTTTGCCGTAACCGCCGGTCATGGTGTCGCCGATCAGAAAGGGACCGCCTTCAACCTTGGAAACGGGACCGCTTTTCGCATGCGCGGGCGTCATGGTGCCAACGCCGCGGGTATTGGTGATCGAGGCGTCTTTGTTGCCGTGATCGTCCTGATAGGGATTATCGCCTGCACCCGCGGTCATGTTTGGGCCTCCAGCTTGTCTTTGTTCTTGAGGCCGGTCCCCAGATAGGCTTCGATCACGTGCTCATTGGCCTTGATCTCGTCCAGTGTACCCTCAGCCAGAACCTTGCCCTCGGCCATACAGATGACCGGGTCACAGATCTTGCCGATAAAATCCATGTCGTGCTCGATGACGACGAAAGTATAGCCGCGTTCCTTGTTTAGACGCAGGATTGTGTCGGCGATGGTCATCAACAGGGTGCGGTTCACGCCTGCGCCGACCTCGTCCAGAAACACGATCTTGGCGTCGACCATCATGGTGCGACCGAGTTCCAGCAGCTTCTTTTGCCCGCCCGAGACCTGACCCGCCTTGTGGTCGGCCAGATGTTCGATAGTCAGAAACTCAAGCACCTCATCGGCCTTGGCCTTCAGGGCTCGTTCTTCGTCGGCGATGCGCTTGCGACCAAACCAGGTGTTCCACAGGGATTCACCTGATTGCGTGCCGGGCACCATCATAAGATTCTCGCGGCAGGACATCGAAGAGAATTCGTGCGCGATCTGGAAGGTGCGCAGCAGACCTTTGTGAAACAAGTCATGCGGAGGCAGGCCGGTGATCTCTTCGCCGTCCATGAACACTCTGCCGCTTGTCGGAGGCAGAACGCCCGCGATCACGTTGAAAAGGGTGGTCTTTCCCGCCCCGTTCGGCCCGATCAGGCCTGTGATCGAACCTTTTTGGATTTCCAGCGACGCCCCATCCACCGCGTGAAACCCGCCGAAATGCTTGTGCACGTCCTCGACGACGATCATCTTTTCCCCTAGCCACCCTTGTCGGTGTTTCTGCTTCCTCGACCCCAAAAGGTGAGGTGCGGCCTTTTTTCATTGAAACAGCCCGGACACAAGGCCCGGGCTGCTTGATTTTATGACGTTTAAGACCGGTTCAACGGAAGTTGACGGTCTTGTTTTCGCCGTCGGTTACTTCGATCTCGCGATAAGAACCCGCGCTTTCACCGGGGCCGATCAGCTCAACACCCGACGCGCCGACATAGTCGATGTCCTGACCAGCGGCGAGAAGCTCCAGACCTTTGGCCAGTTCACCCGGATAGATTTTCTCACCCGGTTCGTTGGCGACGTCCATGATCTTGGCGCCATACTCGGCCGGGTTGGTCGAACCTGCGGCCTGCATGGCCAGCATGAACAGAGCCGCCGCGTCATAGGACTCAGGCGAGTAGGGCGATGAGCCGTCAAAGCCTGCAGCCTCGGCCATGGCAAAGTACTTTTCAGCACCTTCACCGCCCGAACCAGCGATCTGACCGAACGAGCCGTTCAGATCAGGGCCAACATTAGAGGGCAGCGAGTCACCGATCATGCCGCCCGGCAGACCGAATGTGTCAAACGCACCGCTGTCCAACGAGGACTGAATGATGCCCAGACCGCCCTGGTCCAGATAGCCTGCGACAACCAGAATATCGCCACCAGCCGATGCCAGCGCACCAACTTCAGCCGAGTAGTCAGCCTTGCCGTCTTCGTGCGCGGCAACGATGGTCACTTCACCACCGGCTGCTTCGAACGAGGATTGGATCGCGTCTGCCAGACCCTTGCCGTAGTCGTTGTTGGTGTAGGTCAGGGCGATCGAGTTGATGCCGCGATCCTTCAGGATGTCGGCCATCACTTCGCCTTCACGTGCATCCGACGGGGCGGTGCGGAAGAACAGACCATTGTCTTCCATGGTCGACAGACCGGGCGACGTTGCCGACGGCGAGATCATGACCATGCCGTTCGGGATCGCAACGTTTTGCAGGATCGCGCCGGTCACACCCGAGCAGTCGCCGCCGACAATACCGGCAACGCCGTCCGCGATCATGCGTTCGCCGTTCGATGTCGCCAGACCGTTGTCGATACAGCCGGTGTCAGCGCGCGACGCGGTGACCTTTGAGCCGTCCAGCAGTTTGCCGGATTCGGTGACTTCGGCCATCGCCATTTCGGCACCCGAACCCATCGCTGGTGCCAGCGATTCAATCGGGCCGGTGAACCCAAACAGAACGCCCAAAGTGACGTCTTCGGCCAGTGCCGGACCAGCCAGCAGAGCGGATGCTGCAGTTGCAGTAAGCAGCTTTTTCATATGGTTACTCCCTTATTGGAACGTATTCGTTCTGGGCAAGACCCTAGGCAAGCTGTCTGGAAAAGAAAAGTCCTAACGCAAATGTGTTTTTGTTCCCTATAGTTTTGATTGTTTTGTTGGGTTTGTCTCATTGCCTGGTGGCTGGTATGCCGCAAACGGAGTTGTAATGTTAAGAATAGTCACGATTCTATTTTTTTCGATAAAGGCTGGTTTGGTTAGTGCGGACACCCTGCAAACTTCATCCGGTCCTGTGCAGATCGAACCTATGACCCAGAATTTGGATGAACCATGGGCGATTGGTGTATTGCCTGACAAAGGGTTTCTGGTGACCGAGCGTAACGGCGAACTTCTTTATGTGTTGGATGGACAAACCAAACGGGTAAAAGGCGTGCCTAGAGTGTCCGCGAAGGGGCAGGGCGGTCTGTTGGATGTCACTATCGCACGCGACTTTCTGGAAACGCGTGAAATTTTCCTGACCTTTACCAAACACCAATTCCGCAAGTCCGGCAATGCGATTGCGGTTGCCAGACTATCTGAAAGCGGCGACAGGCTGACCAAAGTGCGTGTTATCTTCGAAGCCGTGCCGGGCGGTAGAACTGGCAAACATTTCGGGTCTCGCGTGGTTGAGGCACAAGACGGAACCTTGCTGGTCACCATCGGAGATCGCGGAGACCGACCAGCGGCGCAAGATACTTCCAATCACATGGGATCGGTGGTCCGTGTCAACCGCAATGGTACTGTACCTGATGACAATCCGTTTGTCGGAAATGAAGATGTACGACCCGAAATCTGGTCCATTGGCCATCGCAACCCACAAGGGGCCGGATTGGACGCGCAGGGTCGCCTTTGGATTTCAGAACACGGGGCCAAAGGAGGGGATGAAGTCAATTTGGTGCAACCAGGTTTGAACTATGGCTGGCCCGTCATTTCTTACGGCGTGCACTATTCTGGTGAGAAAATTGGCGAAGGCACCGCAAAGCCGGGCATGGAGCAGCCTGAGCACTATTGGGACCCGTCAATGGCTCCTTCGGGATTGATGGTGTATTCCGGCAAACTGTGGCCGGATTGGAAGGGGAACATTTTTGTCGGGTCGCTTAAGTTCGACTATATCGCGCGACTGACAGGATCGCCGCTACAAGAGATCGAGCAGATCAAGGGCCCTGAAACGATACGGGTGCGCGATATTGTTGAGGCCCCGGACGGTTCCATTTGGTTCATTTCGGTTGGTGAGGGGGCCGTTTACAGATTATCACCACAACCTTAAGAAGAAATTGGCGAAATTTAAAGGACACCTTAATGCGCTACCTACTTGTTAGCTTCTACATGATTATTTCCGCGTGCGCTGCTTACGCAGATGAAGCCTTTCAGACATATTCAGACTTTGAACAATATGTAGACAAACGGATTAAGAATAGAGAGTTTTCAACAGTTATAAGTCGATTGGGCGGAGCCGACGAATACACCAAACAACAATTACAGATGATCCAAAATCAGCTCCGTGATGTCGTTCCGTTCTATTTGACCGACGTTGCAATTGTTAAGCGTATTGAACTCGAAAATGGATTTTCACAAGAAATGAGAGCCTATTGGAACAAGGACAACAGCTACTTGTTTCTTTATGCGTTCCTACAAGAACGAAACGATGGGGTGATTGTGATTCAATTCTCGATGAACACAAGCCCGGAACCGGTTTTGCAAATGTTCTAAAATATCAGACCGAAAGCCGCCCGCTTTGAGCACCACGCTCACGGTAAGGCGTGGTGTTGTAATGAGCCCGGTAGCATTTTGAGAAATGGCTGGGCGAGGCAAAGCCGCAAGCAAGAGCCACATTGATCACGCTCATATCTGTCTGCATCAGCAGGTTGCGCGCTTTGTGCAGACGCAGTTCCATATAGTATCGCTTGGGCGAGCGGCTGAGGTAGCGCCGGAACAGGCGTTCCAGCTGGCGCGTGGACATGCCGACATCCTTGGCCAAAATCGAGGGTGAGATCGGCTCTTCGATGTTCTTTTCCATCATCAGGATGACCTGGCTTAGCTTGGGGTGGCGTACACCAATCCGGGTCGGGGTCGACAGGCGCTGTGTGTCCTGATCGGTGCGGATCGAGGAATAGATCATCTGATCCGCTACGGCATTCGCCAGATCCTCACCATAGTCATCGGCAATGATCTTGAGCATCAGGTCGATTGAGGACGTGCCGCCAGCGGTCGTCATGCGGTTACCGTCGATCTGAAAAACCGATTTGGTAAGCTCGACCTCGTCGAATTCTTCGATAAAGCTGTCAGAATTCTCCCAGTGGATCGTGGCGCGTTTGCCGTCCAGCAACCCGGCTTTGGCCAACGTATAAGCTGCCGTACACAATCCGCCGATGCGCAAACCGCGCCGGGCCTCGCGCCGGACCCAATTCAGCACTTTCTTTGTTGTCGCCAATTGAACGTCTACGCCACCGCAGATCAGAATCACGTCGTCGCGTTGCAGTTCGACCAAGTCGGCTTCAACGTTAAAGGTAGTCCCGGCAGAACAGCTGACCGTATCACCACCTTCACCAGCAAGGGTCCATGTGTAGAGTTCTTTGTCTGCCATACGGTTGGCAATCCGCAGGCTGTCCAACGCCGAGGCAAAAGACAGCAGGGAAAACTTGTCCAAAAGGACAAATACGAAATGCCGAGGATTGGCCTCAGCGCCTTCCACTGTGACAACTTGGCGTTGCTCTTGCATGGCTTGGTGTCCTTGATTCGGCGCGTTGTTACGTCGCGTCCGGCGTCGTTGTTGCCAGCCACCATGATCAAAGCTTGTTTCCCCCGTCAAGAGGCGCAAATCGTATATGGTCACTCTTCAATGCATTTTGTATAGAGACGACCTGACTACTTCAGCGGAGATCAAAGCTATGACCGAATGGCAAAAAACGAACTGGCGCAACAAGCCCCGGGTTCAGATGCCAGACTATATCGATGCGGCCGCGCTGGCCAAAGTCGAGGCTCAGCTTTCTCAGTATCCCCCGCTGGTCTTTGCTGGCGAAGCACGGCGTCTCAAGCAACATCTGGGTGCGGCTGGTCGCGGCGAGGCTTTCCTGTTGCAGGGCGGGGACTGTGCTGAAAGCTTTGAACAATTCAGCGCGGATGCAATTCGTGACACCTTTAAGGTGATGCTGCAGATGGCGATGGTACTGACCTATGGTGCCAAGGTGCCCGTGGTCAAAGTGGGCCGCATGGCGGGCCAGTTTGCCAAGCCGCGCAGTGCGCCGACCGAGGTTTTGGACGGTATTGAGCTGCCCAGCTACCGCGGTGACATCATCAACGAACTGGCCTTCACGCCCGAAGCCCGCATCCCGAATCCCGGAAAGATGCTGCAGGCCTACACTCAGGCTGCCGCAACCTTGAACCTGTTGCGTGCATTCTCGACCGGCGGATTCGCCGATATGAGCATGGTGCATTCGTGGACATTGGGTTTCACGGATGAACAGGATGTTCAGAAATACTCGGAAATTGCAGACCGTATTCAAGACACGATCGACTTCATGGATGCCGCCGGGATCACAGCGGACACTACGCACGAGTTCTCAACCGTGGAGTTTTACACCAGCCATGAAGGCTTGCTGCTGGAATACGAAGAGGCTCTGACCCGTCTCGATTCGACGTCTGGCAACTGGTTGGCAGGGTCCGGTCACATGATCTGGATCGGCGATCGCACGCGTCAGCCAGACGGTGCGCATGTGGAATTCTGCAGCGGTGTTCTGAACCCGATTGGTCTGAAATGTGGCCCGACCACGACAGCCGAGGACCTCAAGGTTCTGATGGCCAAGCTGAATCCGGAAAACGAAGAGGGTCGCCTGACCCTGATCGCACGGTTTGGCGCAGGCAAGGCAGGTGAACACCTGCCGCGTCTGGTCAAGGCGGTTAAGGAAGAGGGTGCCAAGGTCACCTGGGTTTGCGACCCGATGCATGGCAACACGATCAAGTCGGCAACCGGGTACAAAACCCGTCCGTTCGACTCGGTCCTGCGCGAAGTGCGCGACTTCTTTGGCGTTCATCAGGCCGAGGGTACGGTTCCCGGCGGTGTGCATTTCGAGATGACCGGTTTGGACGTCACCGAATGCACCGGGGGTGTGCGCGCGGTGACCGAAGAGGACCTGTCGGACCGCTACCACACAGCGTGCGACCCACGCTTGAACGCGTCGCAGTCCTTGGAACTGGCATTCCTGGTTGCAGAAGAACTGACCAACTTGCGCCGCGACCGCAAAAAGCGCGCCGCCGGTTAAGGTTATCAAAAATCAACGAAAAGGCGGGCTGCAAAAGCCCGCCATTTTTGTTTGTGATTAGTCATCGCGCGACACAACCAGCCTCAAATGTGAACCGGGACGGTCAAATTTTTGCTGATCTTCGGCGAAGCCGGTCTCGACCGTTTGCGACGGTTTGGGAACCTGCACATGCGACACCGGGCGCAAGTTGGTTTCTGAGATTGTGAACCGACGGGGTGTTGCACCGATTGCGCCGTCGCTGACCAATACGCCCAGAATGCGGCTGACATCACCCAGATCACTTTTCAGCGGCAACAGAAGCATGCGGGCCTGCAATTGCACACGTCCCAATCGACCTAATGAGTCCAGGGTCAGATTGGCGATTGCTGGCTGTGCGAATACCTGTTCCGACACGGTTTTGATCTGGTCCCGCGCGTCGGGCTCAAAGAAAGAGGTCAGCGGCATACCTCGCACTTCCATCCCGGCCAACTGGTTCAAATGCCTCCCGGCCAGACGGAACCGGGTAAGTCCGGGGGCGATGCGTTCCAGAACGAAAGTGTATTCCAATATGTTTTCAAGCCCGCGGGGGTCGATTTGCGACCGCATGGGAACACCGTCACCTGTCAAAAGTGCCGTCCAATACGCCTCGGCCTGCCGGATGGGCGAAAGGCTGCGCCCGCTGTCAAAACGATCCATAGCGACGATCTTTCCAAAACTTGACCCGAAACCGTTCCCGAAAAAGGTTTTCATCATTATCACCCTGGCGCCTATCGACCGTCATTTTCCTAAAATGCGAAATACTGGGGACCTCTATCCGAGACCGGTGTTCGCAGGTGTAAGACTGACGCAGGTTGATTCAATTTTGGAGTAAATCTTTAACGAATGGTTAACGACTGGCGGACAAAGGCAGAGTCAGCAAACTCTTGCCCTGTGCGCGCAGTTCGCATTAGGTGCGCCCAGCAAACTGAAAACAGGCAGCTATGGAAAGGGCAGGCATGATTAAATCCATGACGGGTTTCGCCTCGGGCAAAGGGGCGTTTGGGCCGCATAGCTGGACGTGGGAGTTGCGCAGCGTGAACGGCAAGGGGCTGGACATGCGTCTGCGTGTGCCGGACTGGTTGACCGGGCTTGAGGCCGCGTTGCGCGCCGCCATGTCGAAACAACTCAGCCGGGGCAATGTGACATTGTCTTTGCGCCTCAGCCGAGATGAGACGCAGGCGGACCTGATCCTGAACGAGACTGCCATGGGTGCCGTTCTTGAGGCTGTGGCGCGAACGCAGGAAATGGCCATTGCGCGGGACGTGACCCTTAGGCCCTCGACGGCCGCTGATCTGATCTCGCTCAAGGGTATGTTGGATGCGGGTAGTGATGGGGATGACCCGGGCCCATTGGTTGGCCAACTGACGACAGAATTCAGTGGCCTATTGGGCGAATTCATAGAAATGCGCCAGTCCGAGGGTCGGGCGCTGGCAACTGTTCTGGAAGATCAACTAGGGCAGGTGGCTTCATTAACGGTCCAGGCGGCAGAGCTGGCAGAGCAGCGCAAGGACAAGATGGCCGAGGCGCTGCGGGATAATCTGGCGCGGGTAATGGACAACGCGCAGGGGGCTGATCCGGATCGCGTTGCTCAGGAACTGGCGTTGATTGCCGTCAAGGCGGACATCACCGAAGAGATTGATCGCCTGAAAGCGCATGTCGTGGCAGCACGCGATCTGCTGGCGCAGGACGCGGCGGTCGGGCGCAAGCTGGATTTCCTGATGCAGGAGTTTAACCGCGAGGCCAATACCTTGTGCTCAAAGGCGCAAAGCGCAGAATTGACAGCGGTAGGCCTTGAGTTGAAGGCCGTAATAGATCAGATGCGCGAGCAAGTGCAGAACGTTGAATAACCACAGGAGCGCCCAAATGGCGGATCGACGCGGCCTATTAATCATTCTGTCCTCGCCTTCGGGGGCCGGTAAATCGACCTTGGCGAAACGGCTGATGCAGTGGGATTCAGAGCTAGAGTTTTCGGTCTCAGCCACCACCCGCGCGCCACGTTCGGGGGAACAAGAAGGGCGCGAGTATTACTTCCTGAGTGAGGATGCGTTCCGGCAGCAGGTGTCTGAGGGGCAAATGCTGGAACATGCGCACGTGTTCGGCAATTTCTACGGTTCACCTGCGGGTCCGGTACGCGAGTCCATTAACAGTGGCAAAGACGTTCTGTTTGACGTGGACTGGCAGGGCGAGGTGCAAATCCGCAATTCGGATTTGGGCAAGCACGCTTTGTCGATCTTTATCCTGCCGCCGTCGATCCCTGAGCTGCGCCGTAGGCTGGAAAGCCGCGGTCAGGACAGTGAAGACGTGATCGCCAAACGTATGCTGAAAAGCTGGGATGAGATTAGCCACTGGGGCTATTATGACTATGTTCTGATCAATGACGATCTGGATGCCACCGAAGAAAAGCTGAAAACCATCGTCAGCGCCGAACGCATGCGCCGCATCCAGCAGCCCAGCCTACAGAACCATGTCCGCGCGCTGCAAAACGAATTTGAGGGCTTGGCATGACCATTTACGCTTTGGGTGACCACGTGCCGCAAATCCATGAAGACACCTGGGTTGCGCCGGACGCAAACCTGATTGGGAAAGTCGTTCTGGAACAGGGTGCCTCGGTCTGGTTTGGCTGCACGATCCGCGCCGACCACGAAGAGATCCGCGTGGGCGAGGGCAGCAACGTCCAGGAAAACTGCGTCATGCATATCGACGCCGGGTATCCGCTAACCATTGGTAAGAACTGCACCATCGGACACAAGGTCATGCTGCATGGCTGTACGATCGGGGAAAACACGCTGATCGGGATGGGGGCGATTGTCCTGAATGGGGCGAAGATCGGAAAAAACTGCCTGATCGGTGCCGGCGCCCTGATTACGGAAGGCAAAGAGATACCCGATAACTCTCTGGTCATGGGGTCGCCGGGTAAAGTTGTTCGGGAACTGGATGCGGCGGCAGCGCAAAAAATCACCTTCAGCGCGCTTCACTATCAGCAGAATATGCGCGCGTTTCGCAAAACTTTGAAACCTGTGTCCTAGGTTGATTCCAAACGCATCAAGAGTGACGGAAATGCCAAACGACCTGCTTGCTGAAATTGTGTCGGCCATTCCGATGCCCACGCTTATGGTTGATCAGACCGAGCGCATCATAGCGGCCAACACCGAAGCCAGAACAATGCTGGGTCAGAACATCGAAGGCCGTCATTTCGCGACGATCCTTCGGCAACCACAAGTTATCGACGCGATAGAGCAGAGCCTGCGCAACAAGGGCTCGTCCAAAACGCGCCATTTGTCCAATGATGGTGCCCAGGACACCACTTTCGAAGTGCAATGCCGTTACATGAACGGTGTGGGCGCGGTGGAGGGCGGGGCCGTGATGGTCGTTTTCCAGGACGTCACGCATCTGGAACAGGCCGGACAAATGAGACGCGACTTCGTGGCGAATGTCAGCCACGAACTGCGCACGCCTTTGACCGCTCTTATGGGCTTTATTGAAACATTGCGTGGTCCAGCGCGAGACGATGCAGCTGCCCGTGAGCGGTTTCTGCAGATCATGACCGACGAAGCCAATCGAATGAACCGGCTGGTCGGCGATCTGCTATCCCTGAACCGGGTCGAGAGCGAAGAGCGAGTTCGCCCCAAAGAGCAGCTTGATCTGACAGGCCTGTTGCAATCAACGCTTACAACGCTGCGTCCCCTTGCCGAGGTTGCAAATGTGGACCTGACACTGGATACGTCTTCGGGACCAATTTCGGTGACCGGAGATAGCGACCAACTGCGCCAAGTGTTCACGAACCTCGTTGAGAACGCCATCAAATATGGTGGCAGCGGCGGTAGTGTCGATGTGCGCATTCAGGCATCCGAGCGCGACACCGCCATGCGCGGCCCTGCGGTTCGGGTACAGATCGCAGACAAAGGCCCAGGCATTGATGCCGTACACCTGCCGCGCCTGACCGAGCGATTCTATCGTGCCGACAGTCACAGGTCCCGCGAATTGGGCGGTACAGGGTTGGGCCTGGCGATTGTAAAGCACATCGTCAACCGCCATAGGGGCCGGTTGCGTGTCGAAAGCACCCTGGGCAAGGGTTCTGTATTTACAGTGATTTTGCCACGCTGATCTCGGACTTCCAGCACAGGTCCATTTCGAACGCGAACGGTGTTCCGTGGGGTCAAGTTAAGAAAACGTAGGAAAATCGTTACGTGTCATAAAACCGTTACGAACTTGTCACAAAAGGCTTACCGACGCCTCTTAGGGGTTCGCCCCAAGATCATCATGGGGGTGATCAGAATTTACCTTTCTCAAGGAGACTGTAATGTCCTTTGTTAAACTGTCGGCTTCGGCTCTCACCATCGCTGCTGTATCGGCCACCACGGCCGCCGCTCGTGATCAGGTTCAGGTTGCAGGGTCGTCGACCGTTCTGCCTTATGCCTCGATCGTGGCTGAAGCCTTCGGTGAAAACTTTGACTTCCCTACGCCAGTTGTTGAATCGGGTGGTTCCTCGGCGGGCCTGAAGCGTTTCTGTGAAGGTGTTGGCGAAAACACCATCGACGTTGCAAACGCCTCGCGCGCGATCCGTGAAAAAGAAATCAAAGCCTGTGCCGAAAACGGCGTGACCGACATCATCGAAGTTCAGATCGGTTATGACGGCATCGTTTTCGCATCTGACATCAACGGCAACTCGTTCGAGTTCACGCCGGAAGACTGGTACAAAGCGCTGGCCGCGAAAATCGTTGTAGACGGTGAAGTCGTCGACAACCCGAACAAAACCTGGGCCGACGTGAACCCGGATTTCCCGGCGCAACCGATCGCAACCTTCATTCCGGGCACCAAGCACGGCACACGTGAAGTGTTTGAAGACAAGGTGATCCTGGCAGGTTGTGAGCACCTGGGCGATTTCGAAGTGTTCAAGGCAGCCGCCGGCGACGACAAGAAAGCGGCTGAAAAGCAGTGCATCGCCATCCGCACCGACGGCGTTTCGGTCGACATCGACGGTGACTACACCGAAACTCTGGCCCGTATCGACAGCAACAAAGACGGCATCGGCGTCTTTGGTCTGGCGTTCTACGAGAACAACACCGACAAGCTGCAAGTCGCAACCATGTCTGACGTTGTTCCTTCGACCGAGTCGATCGCAACCGGCGAATACCCGGTTTCGCGCCCGCTGTTCTTCTACGTTAAGAAAGCACATATCGGCGTGATCCCCGGCCTGAAAGAATATGCTGAGTTCTTCGTCGCCGACGAGATCGCAGGGCCCGACGGCCCGCTGGCAGAATACGGCCTGGTATCCGACCCTGAGCTGGTCAAGGTACAGGAAGCTGTTGCCAACGAAACCGTTCTGGGCGGCGGTTCCTAATCACACATACGAACGGAACCGGGGCGGTTTTTCGCGCCCCGGTTCTTTTTGACTCCATCTCTGCCATCCCCACGGAGTTCTCATGGCGTTATCCTGGCTGTTGCTTATCCTGCTTGCGCTGGCAGTGATCGGATTTTTTGCGGGTCGGTCCCGCGCTCTGGCAAGTGCGGGTGGTAACGTCCGCGATTTGCATTCTTTACCGTCTTACTACGGTTACAACGTTGCGTTGACGGCTCTGGTTCCCGCAGTAGGGGTGCTGATCGTCTGGCTTCTTGCCCAGCCGATGATCGTAAACAGCACGGTATCCAGCCTCATTCCTGATCAGGCAGTGCCCGAAGGGTCGGAGCGTGGCCTGATCATGAGTGAAGTGCGCCGCGTCGCATACGGCCTGGACGGCGCTGTCGCCAGCGGCGCGATGACCGAAACTCAAGCCCAGAACGGCAATGCGGATATTGAAGCGCTGACAAAAACGCTGAAAGACGCAGGCCAGGTTCTGACTCAGGACATCACACAGCCGATTTTGGTCGCGGCACAAAAGTTCCGCAGCATGACGTCCACAGGGACAGTTGCGATGCAGGTCGTGGTTTTGGCCTTGGCACTGCTTGGGGCAGCCTTTGCCTATGTACGTACGCACAAGGAATTTAGGGCCCGTAACGTGGTAGAGCAGGGGGTTCTGGCCTTGCTATTGCTGGCCGCGTCAATCGCGATCCTGACAACCATCGGCATTGTTCTTTCGATGCTTTTTGAGACGATGAACTTCTTTCAGCTGCATTCGTGGAAGGACTTCTTTTTTGGCAGCACATGGGCGCCGAACTTCCGCGGTGGCAGTGAGCTGTCGATCCTGCCGCTGTTGTGGGGCACGCTGTACATTTCAGTGATCGCGCTGCTTGTGGCGGTCCCGATTGGCCTGTTTGCCGCGATCTATCTGTCCGAGTATGCCTCCGGCGTGACGCGGTCCATCGCCAAGCCACTGCTGGAAATCCTCGCCGGTATTCCGACCATCGTTTACGGTCTGTTTGCTCTGCTGACCGTGGGTCCGGCGTTGGTGTCGATGTTCGGCGACGGTGGCATGCTGGGTGTGGGCTGGATGGCCAGCTCGAACGCGGTTCTGACTGCCGGCTTGGTTATGGGGATCATGCTGATCCCGTTTGTCTCGTCACTGTCGGACGACATTATCAACGCGGTGCCACAAACCATGCGCGACGGCTCGCTGGGTCTGGGTGCGACCCATTCGGAAACCGTGCGCAACGTGATCTTACCGGCCGCGCTGCCCGGTATTGTCGGCGCGATCCTTCTGGCCGCAAGCCGCGCCATTGGTGAAACGATGATTGTTGTGATGGCCGCCGGAGCGATCGCCAAATTCTCGGGTAACCCGTTCGAGGCGATGACAACCATCACCACACGGATTGTCAGCCAGCTGACCGGCGATACCGATTTTGCCAGCCCCGAAACGCTAGTGGCCTTTGCGCTGGGTCTGACCCTGTTCATCATCACGCTGGGGCTGAACATCTTCGCCCTCTACATCGTACGCAAATACCGGGAGCAGTACGAATGACCGATATTTCCCAAACGCCTGACGCTGCTCCGACCGCGAAGCCCAAAGGTGGTTCGCTGTTCGAAAAGGATGCACGCACCAAGCGGCGCAATGCGGCTGAAAGCCGGTTCAAAATGTACGGCATCGCCGCCATCGGGATCGGCTTGCTGATGCTAATTGTGCTGGTGACCAATATTGTCACAGCCGGAACTGGTGCCTTTCAGCAAAGCTTTCTTGAATTGAATGTCGAGCTCAAGGCCGACAAGTTGGACAAGAAGGGCAACCGGAACATCGAGGATATCAAGAAGGTTTCGACCTTTGGCTATGCCCCTCTGATCGCGTCTGCGCTGGAAAGCGAAGTCGAAAAGCTGGGCATCCAGACAGACTTGAAACCCAAGGAGATGGGCAAGATCCTGTCCAAGGCGGCGCAGGCCGAGTTGCGGAACTATGTCATCGCCAATCCTGATGAGATCGGCAAGACCGTCAGCTTCCGCTTTTTGGTCAACAGCCGTGTCGATGGCTACATGAAAGGCCGCGTAACCCGCGAGTCGATTGCCAACGACAAAAGCATTTCGGTCGAACAGTTGGATTTCGTGGATCAACTGCGCGATGCGGGTGTGCTGTACAAAGCCTTCAACCTGGATTTCATTTTCGGTGCAGATGCGTCGGACCAACGGCCCGAAGCGGCTGGGATCGGTGTCTCCATGCTGGGTTCATTGTTCATGATGTTGGTGGTTCTAGCACTGGCCTTGCCCATCGGTGTGGCGGCTTCGATTTATCTTGAAGAATTCGCGCCACAGAACCGGCTGACTGACATCATCGAGGTCAACATCTCGAATCTGGCCGCTGTGCCGTCGATCGTGTTCGGTATTCTGGGTCTGGCTGTGTTCATCAACTACATGCACCTCCCAACTTCGGCCCCGCTGGTGGGTGGTCTGGTGCTGACACTGATGACCTTGCCGACGATCATCATCTCGACCCGCGCATCGTTGAAGGCGGTTCCGCCGTCGATCCGTGATGCGGCGCTTGGGGTAGGGGCCTCGAAAATGCAGGCCGTGTTCCATCACGTTCTGCCGTTGGCCGCGCCCGGTATTCTGACCGGCACCATCATTGGCCTGGCACAGGCGTTGGGGGAAACCGCACCGCTGCTGCTGATCGGTATGGTGGGCTTTATCGCCTCAAACCCGCCCGACGGAATTGTTGCGGGTTTCCTGTCGCCCAACTCGGCCATGCCGGCGCAGATCTATGAATGGTCCAAACGCGCCGACCCGGCCTTTTATGAACGCGCATGGGGGGGCATCATCATCCTGTTGATCTTCCTCGTTACAATGAACACCATTGCGGTACTTCTGCGCCGCCGCTTTGAACGCCGCTGGTAAATGGGGGCTATTATGAATGATATGACACGAGTGGAGAGAACCGTGGACTCCAAAGCCATCAAGATTGCCGCCAACAATGTTCAAGTTTTTTACGGCGACACGCACGCCATCAAAGACGTGGATGTCCAGATCGAGGACAAGACCGTGACGGCCTTTATCGGCCCATCGGGCTGCGGCAAGTCCACTTTTCTGCGCTGCCTCAACCGGATGAACGACACCATCGACATCTGCCGGGTCGAAGGCGATATCCTGCTGGACGGCGAAGACATTTACGACAAGCGTGTCGACCCGGTGCAGCTGCGTGCCAAGGTCGGAATGGTGTTTCAAAAACCCAACCCGTTCCCCAAATCGATCTATGACAACGTGGCCTATGGCCCGCGCATCCATGGTCTTGCCAGGAACAAATCAGAACTCGATGATATTGTTGAGAAATCTCTGCGTCGTGCTGCGATCTGGGATGAAGTCAAGGACCGCTTGGACGCCCCCGGAACCGGCCTGTCCGGTGGTCAGCAGCAGCGCCTGTGTATTGCCCGCGCCGTAGCAACGGAACCTGAGGTTTTGCTGATGGATGAGCCTTGCTCGGCGCTGGACCCGATTGCCACTGCGCAAGTCGAGGAACTGATCGACGAACTGCGCTCGCGCTATTCGGTGGTGATCGTGACCCACTCGATGCAACAGGCTGCACGGGTCAGCCAGAAAACGGCGTTCTTTCATTTGGGTAATCTGGTTGAATTCGGCGAGACCGGTCAGATCTTTACCAACCCCGAAGACCCCCGCACGGAAAGCTACATCACCGGCCGTATCGGCTGAGGACAGGTATTTGAACATGACCGAACAACATATTGCATCCGCATTCGACCGCGACCTTGAAGCGGTTCAGGCCCATATCATGAAGATGGGTGGTCTGGTCGAGGCCGCGATCATGAACGCTGCGCGCTCGCTTGAAACCCGGGATGTCGAATTGGCCCAAGAGGTGCGTCAGGGCGACAAAGCCATTGATGCGCTTGAGGATCTGATCAACGAAGAAACCGCGCGGGTGATCGCGCTGCGGGCACCCACAGCGAGCGACCTGCGTCTGGTTCTGTCGGTTCTGAAGGTCTCGGCAAACCTGGAACGTATCGGCGACTATTCCAAAAACATTGCCAAACGCACCACGGTTCTTGTCGACGCCGGCGAGATCAACGGCAGTGCCGCGGCCCTGCGCCGTATGGCGCGCGAGGTTGAGCGGATGCTGCGCGACGCGTTGGACGCTTATATTCAACGTGACGCCGAATTGGCCGCTGACGTGATCCAGCGGGATGAAGAAGTAGACCAGATGTATAACGGCCTATTCCGCGAGTTTCTGACCTTCATGGCTGAAGATCCCCGCAACATCTCGTCGTGCATGCACCTGCATTTCATTGCAAAGAACATCGAACGGATGGGCGATCACGTTACAGCCATCGCTGAACAGGTGGTTTATCTGGTGACTGGGGAACGGCCGTCAGAAGCACGTCCCAAAGCCGATACCACCTCGCAAACCGCCTAGGAGGCAATGATTATGTCCGCTGATCAGCCTACGGTACTGGTTGTTGAGGATGAACTGGCCCAGCGTGAAGTGCTGGCTTACAACCTCGAAGCAGAAGGGTTTCGTGTATCCAAGGCAGCCAATGGCGACGAGGCATTGCTGCTAGTTGATGAAGACAGCCCGGACATCATCGTTCTGGACTGGATGATGCCCAACCTCAGCGGGATCGAAGTGTGCCGCCGCCTTAAAACGCGCCCGGATACACGATCGATCCCCATCATCATGCTTTCAGCCCGGTCGGAAGAGGTCGACAAGGTGCGCGGGCTGGAAACCGGGGCGGATGACTATGTGGTCAAGCCGTATTCGGTTGTCGAGCTTATGGCGCGCGTGCGCACACAGTTGCGCCGTGTTCGCCCGGCGACGGTCGGTATCAAGCTTGAATTTGCGGATATCATTCTGGATTCCGAGACACATAAGGTCAGCCGCAACAGCAAGCCGCTGAAATTGGGCCCGACCGAGTTTCGTCTGCTGAGCACGTTCATGGAAAAACCGGGCCGCGTCTGGAGCCGCGAACAGCTGCTGGACCGGGTCTGGGGGCGCGATATCTACGTCGATACCAGAACGGTTGACGTTCACATCGGCCGCTTGCGCAAGGCGCTGACGCAGCATGGCGGTGAAGATCCCGTGCGTACGGTTCGCGGCGCAGGGTATGCGCTGGGATAAAAACACGGGGCAGGGCGCACTGCCCTGTTCTATGCGGTTTACTCATGGTTCGTTGCGAATCTGTAGCTGTTATTTGCGGTTACGGCAGGGTATTTTGCGACAAAGCCGACTAGCGGAGAACCAAAATGAACGCCCCGAACACCAAACCGACTTTGCGCGCCAAAGATGCACCTGACATGGGGGCGTTCTCGTGGGACGATCCATTTCGTCTGGCGGATCAGCTAACAGAAGATGAGCGCATGATCGCCGCGAGTGCGCAGGCATATTGTCAGGAAAAGCTGCAACCACGGGTTCTGGAAGCCTTCCAGAACGAGGAAACGGACCCGGAAATCTTCCGCGAAATGGGTGAAATGGGCCTTTTGGGCACCACGATCCCCGAAGAATACGGCGGTCTTGGTGGCGGCTATGTGTCTTACGGTCTGGTCGCGCGCGAGGTTGAGCGTGTGGATTCTGGCTATCGCTCGATGATGTCGGTGCAAAGCTCATTGGTGATGTACCCGATCTATGCCTATGGCAGCGAAGAACAGCGCCGGAAGTACCTTCCAAAACTGGCCAGCGGCGAATGGATCGGTTGCTTTGGTCTGACAGAACCTGATGCCGGCTCGGACCCGGCGGGCATGAAAACCCGCGCGGAAAAGATCGACAGTGGTTATCGGCTGACCGGCAGCAAGATGTGGATCTCGAATTCACCCATCGCAGACGTCTTTGTGGTGTGGGCTAAGTCCGATGCTCATGACGGCAAGATCCGTGGCTTTGTTTTGGACAAGGGTCTCAAAGGTTTGAGCGCGCCCAAAATTCAGAACAAGATGAGCCTGCGGGCATCGATTACGGGTGAGATCGTTCTAGACGGCGTCGAAGTGGACGAGGGCGCCTTGCTGCCGCATGTTCAGGGCCTGAAAGGTCCGTTTGGTTGTCTGAACCGTGCGCGCTACGGGATCAGCTGGGGCGTCATGGGCGCCGCTGAAAGCTGCTGGCACGGTGCGCGTCAGTATGGTCTGGACCGCAAACAGTTCAACAAGCCGCTGGCACAGACGCAACTGTTCCAACGCAAACTGGCGGATATGCAAACCGAGATCGCCCTGGGCCTGCAAGCTAGCCTGCGCGTTGGCCGTTTGATGGATGAGGCAGAAGCTGCGCCCGAGATGATCTCGATCGTTAAGCGAAACAACTGCGGCAAAGCGTTGGACATCGCACGGAATGCCCGCGACATGCACGGTGGCAATGGCATCTCACTGGAATTCCAGGTTATCCGCCACATGGTCAATCTGGAAACTGTGAACACCTATGAGGGCACGCACGACGTTCATGCGTTGATTTTGGGGCGGGCACAGACCGGACTTCAGGCCTTCTACTAAGATAATCTAAATATCGCATAATCGGTATTATGGTAAAAACGTAGCATTGGCAATTTCCGGTTTTCCCAAAATTGCCAATGCCTTACGATGCCTTTCAAAACGTCCAATTCGGAGCCCCTGATGAACTTGAATGGCAAGACTGTGGTGATCACCGGTGCAGCTAACGGTATCGGTAAAGGTCTGGCAATCCGGTTCGCGCGCGAAGGTGCAACGGTCGTATGCGCAGACATAGACACCGAAGCTGCGCGATCCTTGGCCACAGAAATCAACGGACACGCGGTTACATGCGATGTTTCAGACGAAGCCAGTATCAAAGCGTTGATTGATCACGTCGAAGATGAGATTGGCCCGATTGATCTGTTTTGTGCAAATGCCGGCATCCTGACTCTTGGTGGTCTGGACGTTCCGGATGAAGACTGGGACCGGATCTGGAAAATCAACGTCATGTCACATGTCTGGACCGCGCGGCATATGGCTCCGCGTATGATCGCGCGCGGCGGTGGCTACATCATGACAACGGCCTCGGCTGCGGGACTTTTGAACCAGCCTGGCGCTGCACCATACGGCGTTTCCAAACACGCCGCCGTGGGCTTTGCCGAATGGCTGTCGCTGACATACAGCCATAAAGGCCTGCGCGTTTCCGTTCTATGTCCGCAAGCGGTTCGGTCCGAAATGACACGCGGCTTTGAGGATTCGGTAGCGTCTATCGACGGTATGCTAGAGCCTGAAGACGTGGCCCAGGCCTGTGTCGAAGCCATTGAGTCGGAACAGTTTCTGGTGCTACCGCATTCGAAAGTGTTGGACTACATTCGGCACAAATCCAGTGATTACGACAGCTGGCTTAGGGGCATGAACAAGTTAAATCAACAGTTTACGGACGATGATTAAAGTTTCTTCTGGGCTTTGCGCATCAGGCCTTCCTGCGTGACCGACGCAACCAAAGTGCCGTCTTGTGCGTAGATCGACCCTCGGTTGAAGTTGCGCCCTCGCCCGCTCCATGGCGAATCCATCGAATACAGATGCCAGTTTTCGAAATGGATCGGCGCGTGGAACCACATGGCGTGATCCAGGCTGGCCCCATTGACCTGACCCGTAAACCAGCTGAGGCCATGCGGTCGCATACCTGATCCCATCAGATACATGTCAGACGCGTAAGTCAGCAGCAATTGCTGGGTGGCAGAATCCGCCCCTACAGCGCCGGGCATGCGGAACCAGACCTGATTTCGATCGTCCGATTTTTCAGGATGGAACGGATCAAGATGGCTGGCCTCGCGGACCTCGATCGGCCGTTCGCGTGTCAGCTCTCCACGCATGTGTTTGGGTACCAAATCCACGTATTTTTTGCGCAGTTCAGTGCGCGACGGATAACTTTCCGGGTCCTCCATCTGGGGCATCTCATGGTGATGATCCCAGCCTTCATCCTGAATGTGGAACGAGGCCGATACGTTCAAGATCTGTTTGCCATGTTGTATCGCGACCACGCGCCGTGTGGTAAATGAACCTCCATCTCGGGCTCTATCAACTTGATAAATAACAGGAATAGATGGATCACCCGGGCGAATAAAATACGCATGCAGCGAATGGCACAGCCGATCATCCACAGTACGGTACGCCGCCGCCAGAGCCTGCGACACCACCTGCCCGCCAAAGATTCGCGTCGGAGTCTCGCCGCCTGACCCGGTGCCTCGGAACAGGTCAACTTCGAGCCTCTCGAGGTTCAAAAGGTCAAGAAGGACACGTTCTGCTTCGGTCATTGGCGACTCTCCGGTTGGCTATGAAAAAGGCGTATCAGCGCCATCCGGGTCAATCAACCAACGCGCCCATTACCAGCGCCTTTAGCTCGGATCGGGACGGGTAAGAACTGGACGGCGACAATTGGGTGAAGAATACGGCCGACAGATCGTTGCTGCGGTCAATCCAGAAGAATGTCGAAGCCATACCGCCCCAACTAAAATCACCTAATGACCCAGGTGTTCGGGTTCTGCCAGGGTTTATGATGACAGACCCGGCCAGACCAAATCCCATACCTTCCATCGGTTGCTCGGCAAAGCTTTGCGGGCCCATCGAGGCGATATCGCCCGGCAAGTGGTTTTGCAGCATGAAGTCGACTGTCTTTGGATCCAGCAAGCGGTGGCCGTTGCCCTGCCCCCGGTTTCGCATCATCTCGGTGAATTTGACGTAGTCGTCGATCGTGCTAACCAGACCGCCACCGCCCGAAAAGGTCGTCGCCTTTTCAAATGGGGATGCGCCTGCCTCGTCTGTCAATCGCAGGGTGTCGTCGCCGGTCTCGGCTGAATTCAGCGCCATCGCGTCCCCGGCCAACGGCGTATAGAGAGACGCGAACCGATCCCCTGCCCCTTTGGGTGCAGAAAATCCGGTCTCGGCCATCTCAAGCGGCTCAAAGATCTCTTGCTCGAAGAACTGATCCAAGGTTTTGCCGGATACAACCTCGACCACGCGGCCCAACACATCAGTAGAAACTGAATACTCCCAACGGGTTCCGGGCTGGAACGCCAATGGCAGTTGTGCCAGTGCGCTGATCCTGTCCTTCAAAGGCCCTTGATTTGGGCTAAAAATTAGCTTCCGTGCATCCATTGCTGCCGGGAGAACACCGGGATTGAACGGATAACTGAATCCGCTTGTATGGGTCAGAAGCTGATGCAGTGTCGGGGATGGAGCATCTTCGGTTTGATCCAGCCTCTCCGCCCCGGGAACAAGAGCCTGAACGGAAGCAAATTCAGGCAGGAATTCAGAGAGTGGCGCGTCGAGGTGGAACAACCCACGCTCGGCCAGCATCATCACCGCGACCGAGGTGATGGGTTTCGTCATAGAATAGATCCGAACGAGCGTATCGCGCTGAAACGGCAGGTCCTTCTCGACATTTCTGAGGCCACAGGCGTGAAAAAACGCCTCGGACCCGTGGTGGGTCAATAGTAATGAACTGCCCGCGTATTTGCGCTCATCGACATAGCGCTGCATCCAGTCCCGTATGCGGTTCAGGCGGGCAGGATCAAGGGTGGTTTTGCTGCGCATGGGATTCTCGAACCTCCTCGGCGGTTTCGTTGATCTTGACCGGTGACGCACTGAATTGACAGAGGAATTCCTGATTTCGCACATCGTGACCAACGGCCAGTGCGCGCCAGCCTTCCCGCCTGTACACTGGACGCGTTACAGATTCGTCCGGTGGTTCAGAGTTCATTTCACAGATCGTCGTATCGGAGTTTAGACAATGACGCAGACCATAGATTTCATTTTCGATTTTTGCAGCCCAAACGCATTTTTGGCCCATAAGGTCTTGCCCGAATTGGCGGAACGAAATGGCATGCAGGTAAGCTATGTGCCCGTGTTACTGCCGACGATATTCAAGGCGACGCATAATCAGAACCCGTTCGAGGCATTCTCGGAAAACCGCCAGAAAACGGCCTATCTGACCCATGATCTTCATCGCTTTGCCCGCAGACGCGGATTGAATTTTCATATGAGCCCGCATTTCCCGGTGAACACAAAATTTGCCACGCGCGGCGCTGTATTTGCCTCGGGTAAATCATGGGAATCCAAATACATAAACGCAATATTTGATGCGATTTGGGTGCATGGGCAGAAAGTTGACGAACTGGGTGTGCTGATGGATATCTTGCAGGAAAACAAACTTCCTGCGCGCAAGATCCGCGAGGCTATGACGGGTGCTGAGGTAAAGCAGCGGCTCAAAGAGCAATCCAAAGCCGCCGTAAAGCAAGGTGTATTCGGTGTGCCCACAATGTTTGTGGGCACCGAAATGTTCTTTGGCAAAAACAGCCTTGGCAATATTGAGTTGGAGCTTTCCCGGCCATTAGCCTGACGGAATATCTACGATTTCAGTGCTTCCAGCCCGTGTTTTGCAAACACCGGAACATAAGCCCCAAATACCTGCGCGCGTTTGGGATCAGACGCGTTGCCATCCAGTGCGCGCTTGTACACACCCTGTAGAATTCCGGCCATTCGGAAGAAATTGAACGCCAGGTAGAACCCGAAATTTTTGATTCCGGGTAGGCCGCGACGCTGGCAATATCGCCCGATAAACTCTTGATCTGACGGTATTCCCAGGGCTTGACGGTCGATGCCTGCCAACCCGCGCCCCTCGTTTCCGGGGGGTAATTGCCACTGCATGATGACTGCCGCCAGATCTGCGTATGGGTGCCCAATCGTCGACAGCTCCCAATCCAGAACGCCAATGCAGCGCGAACCGTTTTGCTCGAACATCAGATTATCAATGCGGTAGTCACCATGCACCAAAGTTCGCTGACCGTCATCGTTTGGAATGGCCCCCTCAAGCGCGGAAATAAGCGCGTCCATTTCGGGGATGGTCGTTGTCTCGGATGCGCGATACTGCTTGGTCCAACGGGCAATTTGGCGCTCAAAGTAGTTGCCCGGCGGGCCATAATCGGACAGGCCTACCGCGTCCACATCGACGTCATGCAAATCGGCCAGCACGCGGTTCATTTCGTCGAATATACCACTGCGAGTTGGGTTGTCGGCCTCATCCGTCGTAGGTTCAAGGAATACATGCCCCTGCAACCGTTCCATGACATAAAACGCCGAACCGATGATGTCGTCATCCTCGCAAAGCAGCATCATCCGAGGGACCGGAACCGCGCTATCGGCCAGTGCGCTTTGAACGCGAAACTCGCGTTCCACAGCATGGGCTGATTTCAGCAAAACGCCTGGCGGCTTACGGCGCAGCACGTAAGTCTTGGACGGTGTGCGCAGTTCGAAAGTCGGGTTGGATTGTCCAATGGCGAACTTCGTCGCTTCCAGCGGCCCCATGTAACCGTCCAAATTTGCGCTGAGATAGGTGTCTAGCGCCGTCAGGTCGAGTTGTGATTTATCACGCATTTCCAATAACTATTCCCCCGGCCCTATAGTGCTTCGGCGAAGAGATTACCGGCGGTCACCACGTTTAGGCCCCCAGAAACCGGGATGACGGCTCCGGTCACATAGCTGCCGCCACGCCCGCACAGGAACAACATACACCCGGCGATGTCCTCGTCGCGACCAACACGGCCCAACGGAACTGTCTTGCCAACCTTTTCGCGCGTGCCCTCGTCTGCCGTCGCAAAGGCTGTCATCCGTGATACAAATGGTCCCGGCGCAAGCGCGTTAACAGTGACGTGATAAGCCGACAATTCCTTGGCCAGAATCTTGGTCAAGTGCAGCACCGCAGCTTTGGATGCGGAATAGCTGTAGGCACCGTCGCCCATCGGTACCTCACCCATTACCGATCCAACGTTGACGACGCGCGCCGGATCATCAGGTGTTCCGGACTTCATCAGCATCGGCAACAGGCGCTGCGTCAGTTCGAACAGACCAGCGACGTTGACGGAATTGACCTTTTCCCACGCGTGATGGGGAAACTGCCCCAGCGGCGAACCCCAAGAGATGCCCGCATTATTCATCAGGATATCAAGGCTATCCGTGCGATTCTTGACCTCATCGACCATGGCCAGAACGCCTTCTTCCGTCCCTACATCTCCGCTGAAACCTTCGGCGCTGCCGGGCGCGTCCAAGGCATTCAGCTCGGCCGCGACGGTTTCACAGGCTTCCCCCTTGCGCGACGCGATCAGCACGCGTGCCCCTGCCCTTACAAGCGATTCCGCGGCCATCCGGCCAATGCCGGTGGCACCACCTGTCACCAGTGCGGTTTTTCCCTGCAGCGAAAATAGGGTTTCAGGGGTCATGGTCTGCTCCTCGGTTTTGAATTGTGGCACAGGTGGCGATTTTCGGAGAGATTTGCACCCTGCGGAATTCTTGACAACATTCACCGCTACGCCAAAGGTCCTCTCAACCGAATAACAAGGACAAGACAGTCAATATGCAAGCGTTACTCAGCGTCGCGCCGGGCGGACCGGATACTTTGGAACTTACGACCCTGCCCGACCCGGTGCCAGGAAAGGGAGAGTTGCTGGTCGGGGTCAAGGCTGCTGGCGTCAATTTCCCCGATACGTTGATGATCCAGGACCTGTATCAGATTAAACCAACCAGACCATTTGCCCCGGGTGGGGAAATCGCAGGTGAGGTCTTGGGCGTTGGCGAAGGCGTAACCGGATTCGAGGTTGGGGACAGGGTTCTGGCGCTGACCGGATATGGCGGTTTTGCCACGCAATTGACGGTCCAGGCGGCTACAGCGTTGAAATTCCCCACATCGATGCCATTCGATGATGCCGCATGTTTCATTTTCACCTACGGCACGTCTTACCACGCGCTGAAAGATCGTGCCGCATTGCAGCCTGGTGAAACGCTTTTGGTGCTGGGTGCCGCAGGTGGTGTCGGTAGCGCGGCCATTGAGCTGGGCAAGGCGATGGGCGCGCGTGTCATAGCGGCCGTATCTTCTCAGGAAAAGGCGGATTTTTGCCGTCAAATCGGCGCGGACGACACAATCGTATATTCCCGCCAGATGGATCGTGATGCGCAAAAGGCATTCTCTGGCGAAATCAAGGCTATAGTGGGCGCAAATGGCGTGGATGTTGTCTATGATGCCGTTGGCGGAGATTATGCCGAACCCGCGCTGCGCAGCATGGCGTGGAATGGCCGGTTCCTTGTTGTAGGGTTTCCGGCCGGTATTCCCAAAGTCCCACTCAATCTACCATTGTTGAAGGGCTGCCAGATCGTTGGCGTGTTCTGGGGGGCTTCGGTCTATCGTGATCCCAAAGGCCATGCCGAAAATGTCAGCGAGTTGTTCGACTTATACACCAATTCACAGATAAAGCCGCAAATCAGTCGGCGGTTTCCTTTAGCGGATGCAAGCGAGGCACTGACATTATTGAACGACCGCACCGTTCTTGGAAAAGTTGTGGTAACGATGCCAGAATCCTGACTGGTTTTCGACACTTGGTTCAAGATCAGATGGTGTCCGATGCGCGACACTCGCCTGATGAGTGCGCAGGTTGGTGGACATCCATGCCTAATCACGTTTATCAACCAGTAAAGGGACGGAGAATGAATGCATAAAGTTCTGATTTTGAACGGTCCGAACCTGAACTTGCTGGGCACACGACAACCCGAGGTTTATGGCCGTACAACGCTGAAAATGGTCGAAGAAACCTGTGTAAGTCACGGCGCGTCGATCGGGTTGGACGTATCACACCTGCAATCCAATCACGAAGGTGTGCTGATCGACGCGATCCACGCGGCCAAGGGCAATCAGGATGGGATCATTCTGAACGCCGGGGCGTATACCCACACCTCGGTCGCTTTGATGGATGCGATCGCTTCTGTAGAGCTGCCAGTTGTTGAGGTTCACCTTTCGAACATACACGCCCGCGAACCCTTCAGGCACAAATCCTATGTGGCGCCGGTTGCGCTGGGACAGATCTGCGGCTTTGGGCTTCAGAGCTATGTGATGGCGTTGGATGCGCTGTCGGCGCATTTGCAAAATGAGGGGTCCGTATGAAGCTGGGTGAGTATCTGAATTTCCTCAGCTACGTCAAAACTCTGGAAGAGCTTTGGGACGCTCATTGCCGCCAGATGGCAATTTTCGGTTTCGACCGTCTGCTATACGGCTATACGCGCTACAGGACCGAAACGTCTTTGGGAGACCCCGAAGACTTCACCATCCTTACAAACCACGGCAAAGAGTACATCGATGGTTTCGTGCGCGATGGGCTGTACTTTCATGCACCCATGCTGAAATGGGCGCTGCACAATGAAGGCGCGGCCAGTTGGAGAATGATTCAGGATATGAATTCCGACGGCACGATGACCGCCCAGGAACGCCAGGTATACGAGTTCAACCGGTCAAAAGGCGTTGTGGCGGGATACACTATCAGTTTCACCTCGGTTTCGATGCGGTCCAAGGGGGCGATCTCTCTTTCGGCTGGTGGTGCCACTAGCCAGGATGAGGTTGACGCAATCTGGGCTGAACATGGCGATGACATCTTGTTGATGAACAATGTCGCGCATCTGAAGATACTTACCCTGCCCTACAACACCCCCAATCGCGCTCTGACGAAGCGGCAGCGCGAGGCGCTGGAATGGGTTGGAGATGGGAAGACGACGCAAGACATAGCGCTTTTGATGGGCCTGACATCGGCGACCGTTGAAAAGCATTTGAGGCTGGCCCGGGAGTCCCTTTCAGTGGAAACAACTGCGCAAGCCGTGCTCAAAGCATCCCTGCAAAATCAGATGTTCATCATGGAAGCATGATGTGTTTTTTTTGACGCTAAATTGCGTCAATTTACGTAGGGTAAGGAAATCATGACTTCCCGAATCTGAGCCCCAGTTGCAAAGTGATATTGTTCCGTGAGTGGTGGCTTTAGCCTGGGAACGTTTTGATCGGATCTTTGCAATACCAAAGCTCTCCGGTCGCTCTGACATAAAGGCGTCTATTTGTCCGCGTCTCTTAGTCGGAATTTTGGGGGGCCTCGACCATCCCCATCTGCGGGGCCCCTCAATCCTTCCGATAGTAGTGTATGATCTGTTGTTCCTAACGCCGGAAGGCGCAAAAAAACCGACTACAGGAAAGTAGCCGGTTTTATTCTGTTCAGTTTGAGGCCCCTTTCAGGGCCTCTGCCAGAATTAGCCCTGTACGGCTTTGGCAACTTCAGCTGCGAAGTCTTCTTTTTCGACCACGATGCCTTCGCCAACTTCCAGACGGACGAAACCAGTGATGGTTGCGCCTGCTTCTTTGGCAGCGGCTTCGACGGTTAGGTCAGGGTTCACAACGAACGACTGGTTCAGCAAAGTTGATTCCGCTACGAATTTCTTCATACGGCCAACGATCATTTTTTCGATCACCTGCTCCGGCTTGCCGGATTCGCGGGCGATGTCCATCTGAACCTGCTTTTCTTTTTCGACAACAGCCGGGTCCATGTCCGCTTCGGACAGGGCCGCCGGGTTCACAGCTGCAATGTGCATCGCAATCTGCTTGCCGATCACTTCGTCACCACCGGACAGAGCAACCAGTACACCGATTTTGCCCATGCCGTTGGTGGCTGCGTTGTGAACGTAGGACACAACAGTGTCGCCTGACAGTTTCGCCATGCGGCGAACTGACATGTTCTCACCAATGGTGGCGATCTTGTCGGTCAGGGTGTCAGCAACGTTCTTGCCGCCCAGATCAGCGGCCAACAGAGCTTCGACATTGTCGACGCCTTCTGCCGCGTAAGCAATCTTGCCAACCATTTCCTGGAACTCTGCGTTCTTTGCGACGAAGTCGGTTTCCGAGTTCACTTCGACAGCAACACCGTTGCCACCGTTGACGTGAACTGCAACCAGACCTTCTGCTGCAGTACGGCCGGATTTCTTGGCCGCTTTGGCAAGACCCTTGGTGCGCAGCCAATCAACGGCTTCGTCCATGTTTCCACCGGTTTCGGTCAGCGCTTTTTTTGCGTCCATCATGCCTGCGCCGGTCGAGTCGCGCAGTTCTTTAACCATTGCTGCTGTGATTGCCATCTTTTGGCTCTCCTCAATTCAAACGGAATTGGGGCAGGTCTACCCTGCCCCATATGTCATTTACGTGACGGGCAGCTTACGCTTCGGCTTTGGCTTCCGGCGTGGCTTCTTCTGCAACGGGTGCTTCTTCCGCAACGACTTCTTCAACCGGTGCTTCTTCGAATGCGCCCAGGTCAACGCCTGCAGCACCCATCTGAGCGGTCATACCGTCCAGAGCGGCACGAGCAACCAGATCGCAATACAGAGAGATCGCGCGCGCTGCGTCGTCGTTGCCGGGGATGATGTAATCCACGCCATCGGGCGAGCAGTTGGTGTCGACAATTGCCACAACCGGGATACCCAGTTTGTTGGCCTCGGCGATGGCCAGTGCTTCTTTTTTGACGTCGATGACGAACAGCAGATCGGGAACGCCGCCCATTTCGCGGATACCGCCCAGCGATGCCTGCAGTTTGCCCTGGTCACGTTCCATGCCCAGACGCTCTTTCTTGGTCAGGCCTTCGGCGCCCGATTCCATGGCTTCGTCAATCTGGTTCAGACGGTTGATCGACTGGGAAACGGTTTTCCAGTTGGTCAGCGTGCCGCCCAGCCAGCGGTGGTTCATGTAGTACTGAGCCGACTTTTCAGCGGCTTCTGCGATCGGCTGAGCTGCCTGACGCTTGGTACCAACGAACAGAACGCGGCCACCTTTTGCAACGGTGTCACGAACGGCCTGCAGAGCCTGGTCCAACATTGGAACGGTCTGGGTCAGGTCCATGATGTGGATGCCATTGCGCGAGCCGTAGATAAACGGGCCCATGCGGGGATTCCAACGCTGTGTCTGGTGACCAAAGTGAACGCCAGCTTCCAGCAGCTGACGCATGGTGAACTCGGGAAGAGCCATGCTATTTTCCTTTTCCGGTTTACGCCTGGGCGGGGGTGAAAGAAGCGGATGCTCCAACCGGCGGGCCAGATAAGGATGTCTCCCTCAAATAGCCCAAACCCCGCCTGCGGGTTTTAATGGCGCGCGTATACGGTAGGATTTCGCCCTGTGCAAGTGCCAAATGGCCTTATTTTTCAAGCCGCGCAATTGCATGCGCGTGGCGCACTGCCTCTTCGCAATGTGCGGCCAACGCCTTGCGGTCGGCAAAATCGCTGACTTTGGCTGGAACGTGGTAAATCAATTCCACCGTCCCCTGCCGACGCGCGCCCAAGGTCTTGAGAAGATGCGGGGCAAAATCCATATCGCCCCACCAGCCATAGAACCTGTCAGGCTGCCCTTTTGGCGCGTGAAAGACTACGGAAACAGGCTGAACATACATGAAGTCCCGCAATTCATCCGAGAAGAACGCGGCGAAAAGCGTTGTTTTAAAGGGCAAAACACGAAGGCCGTCGGTCGAGGTGCCCTCTGGGAAAAACAACAACTTATGGCCGACTTTCAAGCGCTCTTCAAAGATCAGGGTCTGTTCGCGGGCTTTCTTGCGATCTCGTTCGATAAACACCGTGCCCGTGGCGCGGGCTAGCCAGCCGATACCCGGCCATTTGGCCACCTCGGCCTTGGACACGAAGTACACCCGCTTACGGGCGTTCAGCGCAAAGATGTCGAGCCAAGAAGTGTGGTTCGCGACCACAGCGCCGCGTTCGCGCATCAATTCACCGGAACTGCGAAAGCCGATGCCAAGAAGCCGGAGCGCATTGCGGCAGACAAATTGCGCAATGAACGGTGTGATCGGACGCCGTAAACCGAACAGCGGGCGCTCGATCAGGCGAACGGTCAACAAAACGAGCAGCCCGCCAAAAACCAGCAGTGCCAAGGGAAGGCCGCGCAAGATTACCAATGCCCAGCCAAATACGCCCAATTCAATCGGGTCTGGCGCGTCGTCACTGTCCCAAAGCGGATCGTTCACTGGATCAGGCTCCGCTGTAAATACGCCGCTGGCGCTCGTTCATGCGCGCCGTGTCGAGGATCAGGCAAACATCTGTTGTGTTGAAAGCGTGGTCGATAAACGCCCCCTCGCCCACAAAGCCACCCAACCGCAGGTACGCCTTGATCAGCGCGGGAACCTGTACCATCGCCCCACGGCGATCCAACGCATCCGGCGCGACAAGGTCCATGCTTTGAAACACATCGGGTTGCGCCCTGACCCGCAGGTCCGGCGGGGCCAGATGATTGTGGTGCAACATCGACAAAGGCTGGGCCAGCTCCTGTGCATTGATGCCATGGAAGCTGGCGACCCCGAACAGGACCTCAATATCGCGCTCGGCCACATAGCCCGCTAGGCCATTCCAAAGATGGTACATCGCCGTTCCGCCCCGATAGTCCGGGTGAAGGCAGGAACGTCCAAGCTCCAACAATTTGCGGCCGCTCTGTTTCAACACGGTCAGGTCGTATTCATCCTCGGAATAGAACTGCCCCAATTCGACGGCTCGTTCACCCGGTAACAGCCTGTAAACGCCCACAACTTCGCCAGTGGCGTCATCATAGGCCAGCATGTGATCAAAAAAAGGATCGAACTGATCCTGCTCTAACCCTGCCTCGTGGTCCACCATCTTGCCGCCGCCGCCCAATTCGCGGACGAACACATCATATCGCAGCCTCTGAGCTGCGCGCAATTCGGCCTCGGATTCGGCGAGTTTTACGGTGAAAGAAGGGCCTGCATCCGGCATCGGGTATTCCGCTTTTGTTTGCGCGCTGATACCGCAGTTTTCGGTCAAATGGCAACCAGCACGGCGTGGCCCATCGTTAACCATTCTTAAACCAGTTTCACGGATCAAAGACGGGCGTCAGGGCGATGCGGGTTCCGTCAATCACCACTTTTCCCTGTTCTTGGAAATTCACGGTGATCTTGCCCCCAATGTTGGACTGCACCTGTCCGACGCCCCAGTCGGGGAAATCGGGGTGGCGGACATACATGCCCGGTGCAAGTATGGCATTGAGGTCTGTCATGATCGGGCTCCGGTCCGGCGGCAGATACAACAGGAGAGGTACGCATGGGCGACACCAACGTCAATCTGGCCGAACTGATCGGGTCTCGAATTTGTCACGATCTGATCAGCCCCATTGGCGCAATAAACAACGGGCTGGAACTGCTTGAGATGGTCGGAACCATGCAGGGCCCCGAGATGGAGCTGATCTCGGGCAGCGTCGGAAGCGCCGGAGCAAAGATCAGGTTTTTTCGCGTCGCTTTTGGGTCGGCCAGCGATCAACCGTTGGGCCGGGCCGAAGTCACTGAGTTGTTGAAAGACGTTGAAAGCGTTGGTCGTGTGCGTGTCAACTGGCACGTGACCGATGCGATGCCACGCAATCAGGTCAAGCTCGCCTTTTTGGCCCTGATGTGTTGCGAAAGAGCCATGCCGATGGGGGGCGACGTCACCGTGGAAAATAACGGTGGCAGTTGGACGGTGACCGGTGTGGCGGACAAGCTGAATATAGAGTCTGATCTTTGGAAGAACCTACCCAAAGGCCAATTTGCGAATAAGGTGACGCCAGCACAGGTGCAGTTTGCACTGCTGCCCCAGACCGCTGCCTCGATGGGTCGGCGGGTTGTGGCGGAAACCACCTCAACCCGCGTCGCTATCCGTTTTTAAGACCTGACGGTCCCGTTTCCGCGGACAAGGTATTTGAAGCTCGTCAGCTGAGCGGCCCCGACCGGGCCGCGCGCATGCATTTTGCCGGTTGCGATTCCGATCTCGGCCCCCATTCCGAACTCGCCACCATCGGCAAACTGGGTTGAAGCATTGTGCATCAGAATCGCACTGTCGAGCCGTTCAAAGAACCGGGCAGCGGCATCGGCATCCTCGGTCATGATGCAATCGGTGTGGTTCGAACCGTACTGACGGATATGCGCGATCGCTGCATCGATATCAGCCACCGGCTTGGCCGCGATGATGCTGTCGAGGAATTCCTTGCCCCAGTCGTCGCCCGTGGCCGCAATGGTGCCGTCCAGGGCCAACGCGCCTTCGGCATGGATTTCGACACCCGCCGCAAGCAAAGCGGAAATGATATCCTGGCCGAGTGTTTCAGCCACATCCTGATGGATCAGCAGACATTCGGCCGCACCACAGATTCCGGTACGCCGGGTTTTGGCGTTCAGCACGACGTCCAGCGTTTTCTGGGGGTCTGCAGCCTTGTCGATATAGATGTGCACGATACCTTCTAAGTGCGCAAAGACGGGCACGCGTGCTTCGCGCTGAACCAACCCCACCAGACCTTTTCCGCCGCGCGGAACGATGACGTCCACACAATCGGTCATGGTCAGCAGCTCTTGCACTGCGGCGCGGTCTCGCGTGGGCACGAGTTGAATGGCGTCTTCTGGCAGGTTTGCAGCCTTTAGCCCTTTGACCAGACAGGCGTGAATGGCGGTTGAGGAATGGAAACTTTCAGAGCCGCCGCGCAGGATCACTGCATTGCCCGACTTCAGGCACAATGCGCCTGCATCCGCCGTCACATTCGGACGGCTTTCGTAAATCACTCCGATAACGCCCAGAGGCGTGCGAACACGCTGGATGTTCAGGCCCGAGGCCATGTCCCATTCGGTCAGAACCTCGCCCACGGGGTCTGCCTGATCCGCGACCGTGCGCAGCCCGTCAACCATGCCCTGAATGCGCGCATCATCCAGCATCAGCCGGTCCATCATCGCCGGGCTCAGGCCCTTTTCTTGTCCGAACTCCAGGTCTTTCTTGTTGGCTTCAATGATATCTGCGCGGTTTGCCCAAACAGCGTCAGCCGCGGCAATCAGGGCGGCATGTTTACGCTCGGCACTTGCAAAGGCCAGATCGGCCGAGGCTGCTTTAGCGCGTTTACCAAGATCGGCCATAAGGGCGGGAATGTTGTCGAAATCCTTCATCTCAGGTGCCTTTCGGTCGGTCATTTGGTTCTATCATCGCGCCATTACAGCGCCAAATCATCTCGATGGATCAGGACGGCCCGGCCTGGATAGCCCAGTGTAGCTTCGATCTCTGAGGACTTCCGACCCTTGATCGCATCCGCCTCTTGCGCGGTATACCGGCTGAGGCCCTGCGCCAAACGCCTCGATTGGTGGTCCATGATCGCAACCGGATCACCGCGTCCGAAATCGCCGGTTACTTCAACGATACCAGCAGGCAGCAGGCTTTTACCATTACCCAACGCTTTGGCCGCGCCTGCGTCCACTACGATTTCACCGCGCGGTTTCATGGCCGAAATCCAGCGCTTGCGCGCGGCATGCGGGTCCAGCGTCGCTGTAAACCAAGTGCAATTGGCGCCATCTTCAAGCGATTTCAGCGGGTTCAAAGTCGAACCTTCGGTAATCGCCATGTCACAACCGGCAGCAGTTGCCATCTTAGCGGCCAGTAGCTTGGTCTTCATTCCGCCTTTGGATAGACCGGAACCGGCATCGCCTGCCATTTCCTCGATCTCGGGCGTGATGGTCTCAATAACATCGAAACGCTTGGCGTTTCCGTCTTCACTCGGGATCCCGGTGTAGAAACCGTCGACATCCGACAACAGGATCAATTGATCGGCCCCAACCGTCACGGCGATCTGCGCCGCCAACCGGTCATTGTCGCCGTAGCGGATCTCATCCGTAGCAACGGTATCGTTTTCGTTGACGATCGGAACCACGCCCAAACTCAGCAAAGTTTCCAGCGTCGCGCGCGAATTCAGATACCGCCGCCGGTCCTCGCTGTCTTCCAGCGTCACCAAAACCTGCGCCGTTGTGATTTTGTGCGGCGTCAAAGCCTCTTCATAAGCCCGCGCCAGCCGAATTTGGCCAACAGCAGCGGCGGCCTGAGATTGTTCCAACGGCAAATCCGCCACGGGCAGGCCCAAAACACCGCGCCCCAACGCAATCGAGCCGGATGAGACCAAAATGACGTCAGTTCCCTGCCCTTTGAGCCAGGCTACGTCTTGGGCCAGCGAGACCAACCAATCCGACCTCAGCAACCCGGTATCACGGTCCACCAGCATGGCAGAGCCGATTTTGACCACCAATCGGCGTGCTGCGGTCAGGGTTGCCAAGACTTGGTCTCCTCAACGGGTTTTTGCCGCAGGCGGTTTTCGTCGATCTGCGCACGCAAAGCGCGCAACACTTCGGTCACGCCCAGATGCGCGACGCCAGACATGGTCATCACAGGGCCTCCAACAGCCTCTTCCAGCTCAGTCCTTTGCAGCGCCTGTTCCTCTTCGTCCAGCGCATCGACCTTGTTCAGAACTGTGATCCTGGGCTTTTCAGCCAGTTCACCGCCGTAAGCTTCGAGTTCATGAATGATGGTGCGGTAATCCTCGGCGACGGTTTCCGAGGTGCCATCGACCAGATGCAACAGAACGGCGCAACGTTCCACGTGGCCAAGGAACCGATCTCCAATCCCGCGCCCCTCATGGGCGCCTTCGATCAGGCCGGGAATATCCGCGACGACAAATTCCACATTGTCGACACCGACAACACCAAGATTAGGATGCAGGGTCGTGAACGGATAGTCAGCAATCTTGGGTCGCGCGTTCGATGTGGCCGCCAGAAAAGTCGATTTACCAGCATTGGGCATGCCAAGCAGACCCACATCCGCAATCAGCTTCAGCCGCAGCCAGATCGTGCGGTCGATCCCTGCCTGACCCGGATTGGCTCGGCGTGGAGCCTGATTGGTTGCCGATTTGAAGTGCAGGTTGCCAAAGCCACCATTGCCGCCCTTGGCCAGCAGAACACGCTGCCCAACCTCTGTCAGGTCGCAGATGACGGTCTCTTCGTCCTCGTCCAGAATCTCAGTTCCGACAGGCACGCGCAGGATGATTTCGTCACCATCCTTGCCCGTGCGCTGCTGACCACGACCGGGTTGACCGTTCTTGGCAAAGAAATGCTGCTGATAGCGGAAGTCGATCAGGGTGTTCAGCCCATCCACAACCTCGGCCCAAACAGACCCGCCCTTACCGCCGTCACCGCCATCGGGACCGCCGTATTCAATGTATTTTTCACGCCGAAAGCTGACGCACCCGCCACCGCCGGCCCCGGACCGGATGTAGACCTTTGCAAGATCGAGAAATTTCATAACTGTCCCCTACTGCAAGGGCCCCATCGGCCACAAGTCAGAGTTTTTTACTATATGTCCAGGTGGGCACATTCGCATCGCGCGCCACCGAGTAACTTTCGGCATCACCCAGATACTGGAACCCACAATGGGTCAGAACCCGGGCCGAGGCAGGATTGTCCTGAAACACGCTGGCAAACAAATTCGAGTTTTCAAGCGGGTTAGCTTTCACCAACATCTCGACGGCCAATGAGGCTACGCCTGTATTCCAGTAAACAGGCGCCACCCAATAGCCAACTTCGGACTGATTGCGATCCAGCCGTGTAAGCGAAATCAGACCAATCAGTTCCGGCCCACCATCTTTGGTGGCGTCCATCGCCCAGACGTCCTCATCCCGGTCTTCAGCCATTGAACGCGTCACAAACGCCTCGACCGACCCCGGTGGCAGCGGATGCGGGATCGACGTGGTCATACGTGCCACGCGCTCATCGCCTGCATAATGCTCGATGAGACCCATATCCGACCGGCGCAATGGGCGCAGATCGAACCGCTCGGTTTCGAGGACCGGCTGGTTTATTATTGTCTCGAGTTTCATGAGTGCGTTCCTCCTCCGAACAACACAAAAAATACGGACGCAACAGTGAGACTCGCTAACGTCCACATCAGATATTTTTCCACGGGCCGACCTTCAACCACGTGGGCAATTCTATCTCCGGCAAATGTCCAGATCGGGTGTAAAACCGCCTGGCAAAGCAATAAACAGAGAGCGATCGTGAACGTCGCGTTAAAGCTGGGCGTGCCAACCGCAACGAACCCGGTAAAACCGGCTATGATCATGGCCCATGCCTTTGGGTTAAGGGGATGAACGATCAGCCCCGCCCAAAAACCGGGCACGTCTCCAGTGGTTTCACTGCGCGAAAGACGCAGGTTCGCGATCTTCCAGGCCAGCCAGCAGATATACGCCGCCGAGGCGTATTTCAGGACCGAAAAGACAATCGGTGCCTGATCCGCGAGCTGCAGCAGACCAAAACCAACGGGCCAGATGATCAGCTGTTTGCCCAGGATCACTCCGGCCACAAACGGCAGAGCCGCCCGAAACCCATAGCGCGCACCTGTGCCCAGCAGAACCATATTGGCGGGTCCGGGCGTTCCGACCTGAGAGGCTGCGAAGATCAGGAAACTAGTTGTTGCAACGGTCATTGCATCGCCTCCCAGTCCACACGACGCAGCAAAACGTCCTGAATTATCACATCTTCGTTGGTCGACCGCGCCGTCGCACGATGCTGGCCATTTGGTTTAAACCCAAGTTTTGACAAGACCGCCTTGGACCGTTCGTTGCCGACGTGATAACCCGAGGTAAGTTCCTGCCGATCAGATCGAAAGAATCTCGAAATCATCGCGCGGGAGGCTTCGGTCACATAGCCCTGCCCCCAGGACGCTTTGGCAACCCAATATCCCAGCTGAGATCCGGTCGAGATGCACCCAATGAGGTTCTCTTCCCGAGTGATGGCAAAGGCATCATCTTCGGCAGCCATCGCGTCGACAAATTCGGTCGAATGCGCGTCCTCATAGGGATGCGGTACCACCGTCAACCAGCGCACCACGTCCAGATCGTTCAGAAGAGTGACAAGACGCGACGAGTCCTCACGCCGAAACCGACGCAAGACAAGACGCTCTGTTTTTATCACTTCGGTCATGGGACCGCTCCTGAAAACGAGAAAGGGGACCGGCACTTTCTGCCAGTCCCCCATGAAATTTTCTTAAACCTTCTGGGTTTCGGCTTACTCTGCGGCCTCCGCCACTGGCAGGACCGAAATAAAGGTGCGGTTTTTCAGTCCCTTGTGGAACTTCACGGCGCCATCCACAGTTGCAAAGATGGTGTGATCTTTGCCCATGCCTACGCCTTCGCCCGGCCAGAACTTGGTGCCGCGCTGACGCACGATGATGTTGCCTGAAATGGCGGCCTGGCCACCATACAGTTTCACGCCAAGGCGGCGACCAGCTGAGTCGCGACCGTTACGGGAGGAACCGCCAGCTTTTTTATGTGCCATTCTGTCTCTCCTTAGCCTTTAGCCAGATCTTTGGCCTGCTCAACCCATTCGGGTTTCACTTTGACCGTTTCGATAGCAGCAATCTGATCGTCCGACAAGGCGGCCAGAGCGGCAAAGCTCTCGATACCGGCTTCGGCCAGCTTCTTGGCAGCGGCGGGGCCGACACCGGTCAACTGGGTCAGATCGTCAGCGGCAGCAGCTGCGGCAGGTGCCTTTGCTTTGGCTTCAGCTTTCTTGGCAGGCTTTTTTGCCACGGGGGCAGCTTCGCCAGCCGGCGCCGAACCGGTTGCAGCTTTGATGCCCGACTTGTCGGCGCCTGACGCCAAAATGTCGGTGATCTTGACCAGAGTCAGCTTCTGACGGTGGCCAACGGTACGCTTCGAGCTGTGCTTACGACGGCGTTTTACGAAGTTGATGACCTTGTCACCTTTGATCTGTTCGATCACTTCGGCCTGAACGCCTGCGCCTGCGACGAACGGTGCACCAACAACCGGAGCGTCGCCGCCCAGCATCAGAACATCGTTGAATTGAACTGTTTCACCTGCGTCGGCAGCCAATTTTTCAACGCGGAGGATATCGCCCGCTTGAACTTTGTACTGCTTGCCGCCAGTCTTGAGGACCGCAAACATGCGTCTTTCCTTTGTCTAATCGCGTTCTATGGTCCCCGACAGGGCGTTTTTGGCTTTCGCCACCTCGAACAGCGCGCCCTTTTCGGGCTGTGTGACGACCCGTGGGACAAGGTCCTAGGGTCAATAATAACGACACCCGGCGCGGAAAACCGGCCGGGATGCGCGCTTATCCATAGATTGATCGGCAAAGTCAACATCAAATACAGGATCAAAGATCCGATGCGCCAAGCGCCCGTGAGACCGCCTGCCCCAGTTGAAAATAGATCTGGTCATACATCTTATCGAAACCATCGAAAAAGGCCTCGTTAACGGCGCGCCCGGTCTCAGTTCGGGAAAAAGCAATGTTCTCCCGCATCTGAGCCTCATCGAGCGGTTGATAGGCCACCAGAAGGAAGGAATACAACCAGATGCGGTTTTCCTCGGTAAGCCTGTCCTTGTCCGACAAAAGCTGCGCCAGAATATCCTCAGAGCTGGTTCCGGCATCCGCGCTGAGGCCGCGAAAAAAGTTATAATCCGAACTAAGCGAGCTTTGTACGTTCTTTTCGATAAGGTCGTTGACTTCAATATACTCGCCGACCAGCCGGTAAAGCTGGGTGCCGCCTGCCCCGTTCAGATAGTTTTCGCGTGCCATGTCCTTGATGGTTTCATCCGCGAAAGCCCTTCTGGCCGAGTTTTCCAGAGTGATAACGGTTTGCCCGACATCACTTTCAAAGAACAGGATGGCGCGATCCATCTGGCTGGCTGTCAGGCTGACCTCAAAAATCTCTGAAATTTGCTCCTGCATCCACTGTGGATCATAAATTTCGTCCACCTGATCATCAAAAAACGGCCCGCCGTCACCACCCAGAAATGTGTCGTTCAGGTCTTTCGCCTGTGCCAAACCTTCGTCGCGCAGGATATCGACGACCTGCTCCAATTGAAGTGCCAGCATGAGGCGTTCAACCCGCTCGGACGCTGCCAGCGGCATGGCTGACAGAAACACGGCGAAACAAGCAGCGATCAGGCGCATCAGATATCCTGGGCCGGATGTAGTTCCGCCATACGCGCGGCCAAATCTTCAAACTTCATGGCCATGATTTCGTATTGAATGGCATTCAGCAGCTCATAGACTTCTTGCATCAAAGGCTGCTCCAAAGCCTCAGCATAGGCGACGACCTCAGAATCCGAGAAGTCCTGATAGGTATAGGCTGCCCCGGCAAGTGCGGACAGCTGCAAAGCCTGACGCATGCCGGTTTCATTGCGCTTCATCATCTGACGCAGTTCATCCGCGCCCAGTTGCAAGTCAATCACCCCCGAGGCGCTGGCAGCGAGCAAAAAGCGCACCTGAATTTCCTGCAGCGCACGCAATGCCGTCCCGCTGGAATCAATTGCATTGTTCATGCGTTTCAGATTTTCGACCCGCTTGGATCCATCCTTGATCAGGTCCGAGACGATTTTCTGCCCTTCAAGTTGCTTGGCATCGTCATCTTCAACCATGTGCGATGCATTCTCGGACTCGACCAGCCGTTGCCCAAGATCGGATGCATAAAACTCGACCGCATGGGTTAGCGCCTCATCGCTCAGCGTTTGTTCCAGAATAGACACAGCTGTTTCGCGCATTTCCTTGGTATCAAAGACCTCTTCGGTCAGGCGTGTCCAGTCGGACCCAAACCCATCAGGATCGATCCCCAACATTTGCGGGGCTGAGGCCGAGGCCAGAGCGATGCTTTCAAGTGCAACGTCGAACCCGGTTGTTGTCAAAAAGGCTTCGATCCGATCCCGTCCGGCAGCAAATGCTTGCTGCGACCCGGAAATCACGAACAGAACGGCGGCGAATAGCGGCAGGATAGTTTGGCGTAAAGGATATGTCATACCTATGAGCCTAGGGGAAATACCGCGTCAGGCAACGGAAAATCCCGCCTTTGTCATTTTCAGGAATTTTCTGCTTGCACCCCCGCGCGTTCCTCACTAAATCCCCCCCTCACAGACCCCCGCGGAGAGGTGCCGGAGTGGTCGAACGGGGCGGTCTCGAAAACCGTTGTGGGTGCAAGCCCACCCAGGGTTCGAATCCCTGTCTCTCCGCCACTATCCCAAGACCGCCACATACCCTGGTCAACGGTGCGAAGCATCACTCACTATCGGTGTTCTTTTCGTCAAACAACAGAGGGGTCTGTGTTCAGAAATACCAAATCAGCTTTTTTCAGTTTCAGCAAATATATCTGCACAGGTGAGCGAGCTTCTTCCTGCAGCCTCTATTCGGCCACACCGGACATTCGATCATTCCTATATTACGCAGGGCGGCAGCAAATCCTATTTGTCTCTCTATCAACACTTCAAGCAGCTAAACTTTTGAATGGATTACATCCAAGTTTTGGGCTCTTGCTGATATGCTCGCAAGAGTGTTCGGCTCTCACGATCTGTGCTTGTTTTGGCAATAGATACGCTTATCGAACAGAAAGAACTATCAAACGCAACATATACGAGACCCTTTCGGATCAAATACTTGATAAAAGAAAATTTGGCTGGTCATTAGTCGATCTATTAGTAACTTGCATACGCATCAGATTGTGATTGTAATCGCTTATTGCGGAAAATCTATTGGAGTGCACTCTTGATAATTCCGTTTCATGTTCGGGAAATGCTTCAACGCATCAGGGCACGATTTGACGCTGATCAGATACCGAAACAGATGGCACCCAATAATGCCGAGTTTTCAACACTGCGCCCGTCCCGCAAGCCTACACAAGAGATGGTCGCGCGTTTTTGGGAGCAGCTGAAACCCACGGCCAGCGACGAGGATCAAGCGCAAATCGCTGATCCGGAAACGGTAGAAGCTGCCGAAACCTATGGCACCAATATTGAGAACTTTATCGGCACGGTTAAGCTTCCTGTCGGGGTCATTGGACCCTTACGCTTGAACGGAATGAACGCAAACGGCGATTTTCATATCCCCCTCGCAACAACCGAGGCAGCGCTGGTCGCGTCTTATGCCCGGGGCGCTTATGCCGCCACCCGGTCGGGCGGTGTTAGTACAGCTGTTTTGTACGAAGGTGTTCTACGGACACCGGCGTTTGTTTTCGAGAGCCTTCTTAAGGCCGGGCAATTTGTGGACTGGGTTGTGACAAATGTCGACATGCTCAAATCTGCGGCCGAAGCGACGACCCGTCATGGCAAGCTTGTATCGCTGGAGCCGTTCATTGATACAAACGTCGTTTTTTTGATTTGCCGCTACACCACAGGTGATGCAGCGGGTCAGAATATGGTGACCATCGCCACCGACGCCTTGTGCCACGCAATCGCGGATAGCTGCCCTGTCGAGATTGAGAACTGGTATGTCGAAGGTAATTTTTCGGGGGATAAAAAGGCTTCGGCGCTGGGGCTGGTGACGGGGCGCGGGCGTAAGGTCAGCGCCTCGGTCACGCTCCCGGCTGAGGTTGTTAAAAAGACGCTTGGAACGACGGTCGAAGCGATGCTTGACTATGGCCGTGTCGCCAATCTGGGGGCGCTTTTGTCCGGCCAATTTGGGGCGCAGGCGCACTATGCCAACGGGCTGGCGGCATTCTACATTGCAACCGGACAGGACGCGGCCTGCGTTGCCGAAAGCGCAATGGGAGTCACGCGAATGGAACCTAGGGGCGACGATCTTTTCTGCTCGGTGACGCTTCCTAACATTCTGGTTGGCTCGGTCGGCGGGGGCACTGGATTGCCCAGCCAGGCAGCAGCGCTGAACATACTCGGCTTACGGGGCAGCGGGAGTGGGACAGCTTTAGCTGAAGTGGCCGCGGCCACGTGCCTGTGCGGTGAAATCTCCATCGTCGCCGCGATTGCTGCAGGCCATTTCACCCGCGCCCATGAAAGTCTGGCCCGCCACAGATGAGCATTCAGAACCGATTCTGGATTTATCAATCCGAGCGTTTTCCGCTGAAGAAAACCGTCCCTCTGCTGCTGGTGTTTTCCTCGGCCAGTATCTGCGTGTCCGCCCGTCTGGCAGACCGCCCCCTACCCGAATGGTCCGCCTTTGCCGTCGGCTTTGTACTGGCCATGGCGTTGTTTTTCCAGATGCGGGTCTGTGACGAGTTCAAGGACGCCGAAGACGACCGGCGCTACCGGCCCGAAAGGCCGATCCCACGCGGATTGGTCTCACCGGGCGAAGTTCTGAGCCTGGGTTTGCTGACCATTCCACTGGCTTTTACGGCTGCCTGGTTCTGGCACCCGTCGGTTTTGTGGCTGTTGGGCGCGGTTTGGATCTGGCTCGTGGCGATGACTGTCGAATTCGGTGTCCCGGCCTGGCTGAAGGCGCGGCCGGTTTTGTACCTGCTAAGCCATATGGCGATCATGCCCTTGATTGATCTGTTGCTGACCGGTCTCGAATGGCTGCCAGCAGGCGGTGCGGCACCCTCTCTGTGGCTGTTCCTGGCGTTGTCCTTTGTGAATGGCTGCGTCCTTGAGATCGGGCGCAAACTGTGGGCTCCTGAAAACGAGATTACCGGTGTCGACACCTATTCCGCCCTATGGGGTCCGCGTCCGGCGGGGCGTATCTGGATCGGCTGCGTCCTGCTGTCCTACGCGCTTCTTGTCGCAACGGGCAGCGCCACAGGCGTTGGCTGGCCAAGTGCCCTGATCGGCGCGCTGGCGCTGGTTCCCTGCGGGGCTGCCGTATTCCGCTATAGTCAGTCACCAACTGAGAAAGCCCAGAACAGGATGGACACTGTTTCCGGCCTTTGGGTGTTTTTCTGCTATGCCACGGCTGGTTTCCTGCCCTTCTTGTTCGGAGCCGCTGTATGACTTTCATCGTCGCCCAAACGGATGCCAACGATGTCCCGTTTGTCGGAGGCAAAGCGGCGGCACTGTCGCATCTGACGCAGCACGGTTTTTCCCCACCCGAGTTCTTTGTCATCACTAATGACGCATTTCGCATGGGGCAGTCCGGGCCCATCGCGAAAAAGGGCCTGCGATCGGCTGTGACCTACGCACTTAAAACGCTTGGGCCCGGGCCTTACGCGGTGCGCAGCTCTGGCCGGTCCGAAGATGGCGTGGATCACAGTCACGCGGGACAGTTCGATTCTGTCCTGAACGTTCCGGGCAAAAGTGTTATCGCGGCTGCCAAGCAGGTTTGGCAATCCGGTTTCTCGGCAACGGTCGAAACCTACCGGGCGGTCAAATCCGGCGGCAAAGCCGAGGCTCCTGCGATCATCGTACAATGCATGGTCGATGCAAAGACGGCCGGTGTCGCCTTTTCCGCCGATCCGGTCAGTGGTCGGCGCAATGTGGTCGTGATCTCGGCCATTGAAGGCCTTGCAGACCAGCTTGTGTCAGGTGAAGCGGACGGAGAGGACTGGATCATCGGTGCGGATGGCACACCGGAAAGCGCACCAGACACCCCAACACATTTGAACGTGAACGAGGCGCAATCCATCGCGGCCCTTGCCCAAAAGGCCGAAGCTCTGTTTGGATCACCTCAGGACATCGAATGGGCCATTGATGCGCAAGGGCTACATATTTTGCAGGCCCGACCGATTACCACGCCCTTACGTCCTGAGCCGCTCGAAGACCAGACACTTACTATTTTCGACAACTCCAATATCGTAGAAAGCTATCCGGGCATCGTCAGCCCGCTGACCTATTCTTTTGCTCTGCATGTTTATTCTCAGGTGTATCGCGCTTTCGTCAGGTTGCTGGGCGTTTCCCGGCACACGGTTGCCCGGAACCCAACTGTTTTTGACAATTTGCTGGGGCGGGTGGATGGGCGTGCCTATTACAATCTGATCAACTGGTATCGCGCGCTGGCGCTGTTGCCCGGGTTTTCGATGAACCGCGACTATATGGAAACGATGATGGGCGTTTCTGAACCGATGCCACGTGAGGTCACGGATGCTCTTGCCCCGCCCCCCACCACCGGCTGGCGCAAGCTTGTGGAATACGCGAAACTGGCCAAGGTTGCGGGCGGTCTGATCTGGCAGGCCATGCGACTGCCGCAGACCCGGCGCGATTTTTATCACAGGCTGAACGACATATTGCAGGCGGGGCTGGAAGTGAACACCTCCAACGCTACCGAACTGGCGGCCGAGTACAGGCGCATCGAAAGCACCTTGCTGGATCGTTGGGACGCCCCGCTGATCAACGATTTTCTATGCATGATTGCCTTTGGTGGCTCGCGCAACCTGCTACAAAAGTGGCTGGGCGAGGACGGGTTGACCCTGCACAATGACCTCATGATCGGGCAAGGCGATATCGTTTCGGCAGAACCCGCTCAGCGCATTGCCCAAATAGGAAAGCTGGTTCGGGAGGCAGGTCTTGCCGCAACTTTGAAGGCCAACGCGCAGCTGTCGGTTTTGTCCGGGCACCGGCAAATCGAAGCCGAGGTTGATGCGTATCTTGAAAAATTTGGCGACCGGTGCACCGAAGAGCTCAAGCTGGAAAGCGTTCCGCTGCGCGACGACCCGACCAGCCTTTTGCTGGCCATTGCAGCCAGCGCCGAGCGTCCCCCGCCCGGGCGTCAGGAAGGAGCCGAGCCGGATTGGCAAGCACTGTTTCCGGCAAACCCCCTCAAACGGCAGTCGGCCAAATGGATCCTGGGCTGGACCAAGGCGCGTGTGCGCGACCGCGAAAACCTGCGTTTTGAACGCACACGAATCTTTGGTTATGCGCGGCGTGTGTTTTTGGGCATCGGCCGGGAATTCGCCGCCCATGATCTGCTTTCATCACCAAAGGATGTATTTTTCCTGACAACACATGAGGTTCTCGGAGCAGTCGAAGGCTATAGCCTGTCACCTGATCTGAAAGGCATCGTTGCGCGGCGCAAACAAGAGGATGAAGCCTCGTCCCGACGCCCCGACCCACCGGAACGCATCGAAATCCGTGGTCCCGCCATCGCGCCGATCTGGTCCGAATGCGCGGAACTCGAAGTGGACACAGCACGAGTGAAGCACGGCACGGGCTGTTCCGCAGGACAAATCAAGGCGCGTGCGCGTGTGATCCGCGATCCACGCACTGAGGCCCTGGACCCCGGAGATATACTGGTGGCACGCCACACCGACCCGGGATGGATTGCCGTATTCTCAAACGCTTCTGCCATCATTGTCGAACGGGGCTCGTTGTTGTCGCATTCGGCCATTGTGGCGCGCGAGCTTGGTATCCCCTGCGTGGTTGGCCTGAAAGGCGCCACGCACTGGATCGAGGATGGCGAGATGATCTCGGTCGACGGGGCAATCGGCGCTGTGGAGCGGTACGATGGGTGGCAGTGAGATTGAGAATAAGGCGGATTTCGACTATATCCGCTATGCCCAACTGTGGGAGGACGCAGATGTCCTGAATTCTGCACTGGGCGACTGTACGGGTAAGACATTGGTGTCCATCTGCTCGGCCGGTGACAATGCGCTGGCGATGCTGACACTCGATCCCGCGCGCGTCGTGGTTCTGGACCTGTCACCGGCGCAGATCGCCTGCCTCAAACTCAGAATCGCGGCCTATCAGCGGCTGACTCATTCCGAATTCATCGAGCTTACTGGCTCGCGTCCAAGTACCCGACGGGATGCATTGCTGGGCCGGGTTTTGGATGCCACAGATGCCGACACGCGCGCCTTCTGGGAGGCTCTGACTCCGGAGGTCGAAAAATACGGTATTGGGGGCGTCGGCAAATTTGAACGCTATTTTCGCGTCTTTCGGACCCGGCTTTTGCCGCTGGTGCATTCACGCCGAACCATCGACGAAGTGTTCACTCCACGCAGCCCAGAAGCACGGAAAACCTTTTTCGACACGCGGTTCAACACATTCCGTTGGCGTCTTCTGCTGAACATCTTCTTTTCTCGCTTCGTCATGGGGCGCATGGGACGGGACAGCGCATTTTTCGATCATGTCGAAGGCAGCCCGGCCCAACATGTCGCCCGCCGCATCCGTCATGCGGGGGTCGCCACCGATCCGTCTCAAAATCCTTATCTGCATTGGATTCTTAAGGGCAACCACGGTAACGCGCTGCCATTAGCATGGCGTCCCGAACATTATGAGACGATCCGATCTCGGCTGGATCGTCTGGACGTTCGCCTCGGATCGCTGGAGGCTTTTGTGTCGGCCGGTGAGAAAGCCAGCGGGTTCAACCTTTCCGACATTTTCGAGTACATGTCGCTCGAAACCTTCCGACAGGTTTACGGTGCCATCCTAACCGCCGCAGAGCCACACGCCCGACTGGTCTATTGGAACATGATGGCACCCCGGCGGGTTCCGCTGGAATACAGGGATCAGATAGACACCCTGACCGACATCGAAACGCAGCAGAAAGCCCGTGACATGGCATTCTTCTATTCGGATTTCGTCGTAGAAGAGGTGCAGCCGTGACTGTTCCTGGTCAAGTTCTGCTGGCGGCGGGGTCCGTATTGGCTCTTGTCGGAGTAATGATGGTCATCCGAAGTCTGGCCAACACGGCGGGCCTAAGCCCCGAAGTGCAGCGCAAGCTGATGCATGTCAGCACGGGCCTCTTTGCGTTGCTGCTGCCCTGGCTCTTTCCCAATCGCTGGCCGGTTTATATGCTGATCGCAGCCACAATGCTGGTGATGCTTGTGCTGCGCCTACCGCGTTTTTCATCGGGTCTTGGCGCGACCCTTCACGGGGTCGAACGCACATCCTACGGAGACTTTCTACTCGCCTTGTCCGTTGGACTTTGCTTCTTGCTGGCGGGCGAAAACATACTGTTCTACTTGCTGCCAATCGCAGTTCTGACACTCGCGGATGCTGCCGCAGCGCTTGCCGGGACCACGTATGGAACCAAACGCTACGTGGTGGAAGATGGTGACAAGAGCTTAGAAGGGTCAGTAGTGTTTTTTGTCGTAACGCTATTGGTTGCGATCATCTGCTTCTTGTTCTTGTCGAAACTCCCGCCATCTAACGTCATGATGTTGTGTCTTATGGTTGCGGCCTTTGGCACATTGGTCGAGGCGCAAAGTTGGCGGGGGTTTGATAACTTGTTCCTGCCGCTTGGCTTGCTAATTTTTCTGAACGGCCACTATCACAGCTCTTTGGCAGAGCTCGCCCTGTTGGCTGCCATGTTTTTTGCCGCCCTTGCCAGTTTCGGCGTGGTGGGAACCAAGCTGGGCCTGACCAAGCATACGACCCGTGTGTATGTTGTCGCGGTTTTTTTGCTGCTTGCGGCCGCTAAACTGCAGAACACAGTACTGCCGATTATGGTTCTTGCCGCACATGGCTGGGCGCGCACCGCTTCTCCTTGTGACAGTAAGTACCCCGATCTGGATATCGTAGCCGCCTTAGGGTTTTTGGGATTCGGTTGGCTTGCGGCAGGAAATGCAACGGGATGGGATGCGATTTCTTTTTTTGGGCTCAGTGCGATGGGGTTGGCTATGGGGCTCACCGCTGTGGCGCTGTGTGCCAATCCTATTGCGATACCGTTTGCTGCGGCTTTCCTGTTCATAATTCGGACTTGGGCTGTTTCCCAGAATTCTGAACAGTCGAACTGGGCTGAGCCACTGACGGCTCTGACCCTGCTTTCACTGCTGTGCACGGTTGCGGTTCCATTGGCCCGGCCACACTGGTTCGGAAAAGACCGGGTTCTTAGGTTGACGCTGTTGGCCCTCGCCCTGCCCTTGCTCTACTATGTTTGGGTCGTTGCTGGATCGCTTGGAGCGGGGTTCTTTGCCGGAGTGGTTTCATGACCAAAGAGACCATCAAAACGGCTGATGCTAAGCTGACCGTGTATCTGAACGGCCCAAACTGGGACGGCGTTCCCGCCGCAACCTTCGGCGATTTTTCCTGCAAAACGCCCGAAGCGGGCGCCGAAATCCTGCGCAAAGGGATAGAGCGGGTGCAAAACGTGGGCCTCGACCGCGTTATTGGGCCGATGTCGGGCGATACCTGGCGCAGTTACCGGTTCGTTTCGGAAAGCGACGGGTCCGCTCCGTTCCTGATGGAGCCCAGCAACAAACCTCATGAGCCCAAGGTGTTCCGGTCGGCCGGATTTAAAGAGATCAGCCGGTACTTCTCGGCCCGAGTGCCGCTGCAGGCCGCCGCCCGGTCGGCACCGCCGGAAACCGAGGGGTTCGTGGTGGAAAAGTGGGATGGAACAGACCCCGAGGCCCTGTTCCGCCAGGTTTTCGAACTTTCAACCCGAGCATTCTCAAAGAACGCATTCTATAAGCCGATATCCGAGGCGGATTTTCTGGCCATGTATATGCCGGTTGTGCCGATGATGAAGCGCGACCTGATCCTGTTTGCGCGCCGCCGCGACGGGTCATTGGCCGGGTTTCTGTTCGGCATTCCCAACTATGCCGAAGGCCCCGATCCGACATCCGCAATCCTTAAGACCTATGCAAGTCTCGAACCCGGCGCCGGGCGGCATCTGGCACACAGGTTCCACAAGACGGCATTCAGCATGGGGTACGACACCGCCATTCATGCGCTGATCCATGATGACAATAACTCGGCCGACCGCAGTGCCGCGGAAGGCGCGACGATTTTCCGGCGCTATTCCCTGCTTGGGCGGAAGCTGAATGGCTGACCTGCTCGCCCATTTCTCGGTTGCGGTTGAACGGTTTCCGGACAGGACCGCAATAGTGGACGGCAGGGGCCGCCAGATTAGTTTTCAAACACTGCACACGCGGGTTCAGCACTTGGCAGGTAGGTGGCAGTACAAGGGTATCCAACCAGGTGATCGCGTGCTTTTGGCCATGCCTGTCGATGCGGACCTGTATGCAAGTCTGGCCGCCCTATGGTCCCTTGGCGCCACCGTAGTCTTGCCGGAACCGGCCATGGGGTTGGCCGGTCTGCGCCACGCCGCCCGGACCACGAAACCAAAAGCGTTCTGTGCAGCGGGCGCGTATTCTTTGCTGAAGTTTCTGATTCCGAACCTTTGGTCCCTACCTCTGCTGAAGCCGGGGGAAAGTCGCTGTGATCCGGTGGTCCATGAGGTTCGACCGGAGGATATCGCCCTTATTTCTTTCACCTCCGGGACGACGGGCCAGCCGAAAGCTATTCCCCGCTCGCATGCATTTCTGATGGCGCAGCACGATGCCATCGCGCCCCTCCTCGCCAGCAACAATGCCGAGCGCGATCTGGTGGCCTTTCCGGTGTTCACACTGATCAATCTGGCGGCTGGGCGCACAAGTGTTCTCCCGAACTGGAAGTTGAGCAAGCTGGACCGCTTGTCGCCGGAACAGTTGGACAGCTGGATCCATGTGCAGCAAATCACCCGAACCCTCATCCCGCCGTCACTTTGTGAAAAACTTGCTCAATCCGGCGACACCGGTCCGTTGCGCACGGTGTTCACGGGCGGTGGCCCGGTATTCCCGGACCTGGTGGAGACGTTGAGAACCCGGCACAGGCTTTCGGTTGTTTGCGTCTACGGATCGACCGAGGCCGAACCGATTGCCCATCTCGACGCCAGGGACATCTCGGAGGAGGATTCCCGTCGGATGTCCGGTGGCCATGGGCTTCTCGTCGGATATCCAGTGCCTGAGATCACGCTCCGTATTTGCGACAATGAAATTCAGGTCGCAGGGGCGCATGTGAACAACGGTTATCTTGATCCGGCCCAATCAGTGGAAAACAAAATTAAAGAAGGCGGCGTCGTTTGGCACCGAACCGGTGACGCTGGCACGTTGGACGAACACGGACGATTGTGGTTATGGGGGCGGACGGGGTCCGAAATTGAGGTAAACTCAGGTTCACTATTTCCCTTCGCAATCGAAGTCGCGGCAAGGCAATGGCCGGGTGTAGAACACTGCGCACTAATAAATACGAATGAAGGCCCGGCTCTTTGCGTTCAAGGGTTACCTGGTCAAGTTGAGGCTTGGAGTAGTTGTGCGCTTGGTTTTGGTGTCCCCAAGGTGATTTCAATTGACAAAATCCCCATGGACAAGCGTCACGCCTCCAAAGTTGATCGCGCGAAACTTGAACGCATCTTGGGTTATTGATGAAAAATGGGCCGAAACCGCACCGTTTTTAGTTGGTCGGGAAATTCAAGCCTGAGTGTCCGCGCTCGCAATGCGAGAAATAGGGCTTAATTCGCGCGGTGAACGGCAGCTTCCCGCCCATTTTTGAAAATTTCACCGTTCCAAGCTTTCAATCGGCGCCATTAATCCACCCCACTATGTCACTTTACTTTGACACCACCGCTCGCCTTTTGTGCCGAATGTGTCTGCTTCCGGCCCAATTCCGCCTCGGATTTTGGCGAATAATCAAGCTCACCTGCCGTGCTGTCCGCATGACGGCGTGTTATTGCCACCTGGTTCCATCAGATCGGCGCAGGCTGGCTCAAACCCCCGAATTGAAATGAATTTCTGGGAATTCCCCTTTGATCACTGATAATTTACCCTCATCTAAGCGACACATATTTCAAGGAGAACCCCATGTCGCGTACTCTCATATTAGCTGTTATCGTCGCCGGACTTGGCGCCGGAGCTTACTATTACCTCAATCAACCCGAACCCACGCCTGCCGAAAGCCTGCAATCGGCGGCCCAGAACGCAGGTGCGGCCGTAAATGATGCCGTGGATGCCGCCACCGAACAGGCGAGCGAAGCCGCATCTTCCATTGCTGACCAGGCCACCGAAGCGGCCGAACAAGCCGGACAGGCGGCCACCGATCTGGCCGATCAGGCCGGAGATCAGGTCGCGTCCCTCGCTAATCAGGGGCAAGACTTGCTGAATTCCTGGATCGAAGAAGGTACGCTTTCCGTCGAGAATTTTGACTATGACGCCATGGTAGCTTCGGTTCAGGATAGCCAGTTGTCACAGGACCTGAAAACAAAAGCCTTGGGTATCCTGGATGAAATCAAGGCATCCCCTCAGTTGATTGCTCAGAAGATCGAAGAGCTGCGCACGCTTTTGACTGGACAACAATAATTTCTGGGGGCCGTTCTATTTTGAGCGGCCCTTTTTCTTTACCGGGCGCGCATTCCCGTTACGTCAGGCGCAACTCTGATTGACGTCTCAGCACCCGTTTGATTGGCTGCCCCTAAATCCAACGCAACACCACTTGCAACAGACCTGTTCTGTGCTGTGTCCGCACAGGAGATAGGAGACATAATGACCACCCTGCCCCCAAACATGTTCGCCGTCATTCAAACCCATGACGGCTATTCCGGATCGGCCACAGGTCCTTTTATCGAGGATGCCGCCGATTGGCTGGCCGAGGCCGAGCTTCCCGTGCCAGAACCCGGCCCTGGTCAGGTGTTGATCAAATTACGGACGGCGTCGGTGAATCCATCCGATCTCCACTTTATCAAGGGAGAATACGGGCAACCGCGTGTCAAAGGCACACCCGCCGGGTTTGAGGGCTGTGGCGACGTGGTGGCCACCGGCACCGGTGCCGAAGCGTTGCAGGGTCAACGGGTTGCCTTTGTGGCGGCTGGTTCCGGGGCGTGGGCGGAGTATGTCGTGACGCAGGCATTGATGTGTATCCCACTGCGACCCGATATCTCGGACGAAGATGGTTCCGCCCAGGTCATCAATCCCATGACTGCGATGGCCATGGTGGACATCGCGCGGGGTGCGGGCGATGCATTTGTCGTTTCGGCGGCCACCAGCCAGTTGGGCAAACTCATGTGCTCATTGGGTCGCGACTTGGGGCTGAAACCCATCGCAATCGTGCGTCGGGCCGAGGCAGTGGAATCCTTGAAGGAACTTGGCGCTCATGAGGTCTTGGTCACGTCCGACCCGGACATGATGCAGAAATTCGCAGCGCTCAGCATGGAACTAAAACCACGTGTCTTTCTGGATGCCGTGACGGATCAGGTTTCCGAGCAGATTTTCTGTTCGATGCCCAACGGTGCGCGGTGGGTCATCTACGGCAAGCTCAGTCCCGAATTGCCAAAACTGACACAGACCGGTCAGTTGATCTTTATGGGCAAGCGGATCGAGGGGTTCTGGTTGACCAAGTGGATGATGTCAACGCCTCCGGCGGACCAGATGAGAGTTGTTGGTGAAGTACAGGCCCGGTTTGCTGACGGACGCTGGAAAACGGATGTTTCTGAACGGCTTGGCTTGCGCGATGTGGTGGCAAATCTGGCCAATGCTCTGAAAAAGAGTGACGGGAAGGTGATTATCACGCCATAGTAGAACAAAGCCCCGGACGAAGGAGGATGTCCGGGGCGTAAGGAACGCCGGGCCAACCGGCATGGGAGGACAAACTTGGATAACGCACAGCTGCTGATCAGCGGGCTGGCGAATGGCTGTGTCTACGGCCTGATCGCGCTTGGCTTTGTGCTGATTTACAAGGCCACCGAGGCAGTGAATTTCGCGCAGGGCGACTTCATGATGTTGGGCGCCTTCGTGACGATCGGGCTTACGAATGCGGAGTATATGGGGCTGCCCTTCTGGATGGCCTTGCCGATTTCATTGGGGATCATGGGCGCCTTGGGCTACTTGCTTGATCGCCTGATCATCCGGCGTTTATTTGGAGAAAGCCAAACGGCAGTTGTTATCCTGACCATCGCTTTGGGTTTCGTAATCCGGTTCGCAGCCGGGTTGATCTGGGGGCACGAGCCACAGACGCTTCAAAACCCGTTGGCCGGCAAGGAAGTCCGCTTTGGCGGGCTGGTGCTGGGGATGGAGGACGTCGCGGTCATTGTCGTGACCATCTTGCTGACCTGGGGGCTGTATGTTTTCTTCAGTCGAACCAAGCTGGGTCTTGCGATGCAGGGCGCGTCGCAGAACCAGTTGGCGGCATATTACATGGGAATACCGGTGAAGCGTGTGCAGGGCTTTATCTGGGCTTTGGCGGGGGTTGTAGCGGGGATTGCAGGCATCTTGTTCGCGGCCAAGGGGTCTGTCGATCCAACCACCGGTTTGCTCGGCATCAAGGCCTTCGCCGCAGCCGTAATCGGTGGCTTTGGAAGCCTGCCGGGGGCATTGGCTGGCGGGCTGATCGTCGGCGTGATTGAACCCTTTGCCAGCCGTTACATTGCAGCAGGGTACAGCCAGATCGCGCCTTATGCGCTGCTGCTGGCGGTGCTGATCTTTCGCCCAAACGGGCTGTTCAGTCAGGTTCGGGTCAAGAAGGTCTAAGTCATGCGGATTGTGTTCAAAACCAGCTACATGCAGGATATCCGACCTTGGAAGGACGCGTATCAGCTTTGCCTGTACCTGATCTTGCTGACAGTTGTCGCCACCGCTCCGTGGTGGCTGGACGACTTCTACCTGGGTGAGCTGACAAACGTGCTGATCTGGGCCATCGCGGGCCTGGGGTTGATGATCCTGACGGGTCACACAGGGCAAGTCAGCCTAGGTCATGCCGCGTTTTTGGCCTTTGGTTGCTACGCCAACGTCATTCTTCTTGAAGCTGGCGTGCCGTTCCTGATTGCCTTCCCCTTGGCTGGTATTCTGACCGGGTTGGCCGGAGTGACGGTCGCCATCCCTGCCCTGCGACTGCATGGGATATATCTCGCGATCTTCACAATGGCCCTGTCCATCCTGATGGATGACGTCATCGTTCTGGCCGAGCCGATTACGGGCGGTGTCGCGGGCAAATATCTTGGCGGTGTCGAGATCTTCGGGTTCCTGGTCGACCGCTGGGGCACTCCGGTTCAGTTCTTCTGGTTGGTTCTTGGTGTGGCGGTGCTGGTGACGCTTGGCTACATCAACCTGTTGCGCGCGCCTTTGGGGCGTAGCTTTATCGCTGTTCGGGATTCTGAAGTGTCGGCACAGGCCATGGGCGTGGACATTGCCCGGACCAAGATGATCTCGTTCGCGCTGTCCTGCGCGGTCAGCGGATGGGCGGGCGCGTTGATGGGCATGTTCTCGGGTGCATTCAACAATGAGACGTTCAGCGTCCTGATCTCAATCCAGCTACTGATGATGATCGTGATCGGTGGTCTGGGATCCATCCACGGCGCGTTCCTTGGAGCAATCGTGATCGGGTTCCTGCCCCAGTTCCTGTCGATATCAAAGGAGTACGTGGGCGCAGTGTTTGGTGGCAATACCGTCGCCATCCCGGGGTTGGAGTTCGGTATCTTCGGTATGATCCTGATCGCCTTCATCCTGTTTGAACCGATGGGCATGTATGGGCGCTGGCTGAAAATCCGCACGTGGTTCGAGTTGTTTCCCTTCTATCGCAAGGACATGTTCAAGCGGCAGAAATCCTACCTCAAGACGGAGCGCCTGAGATGAGCCTTCTTGAGTTCGAAAACGTCACCCTGAAGTTCGGTGGGTTGACTGCCGTCAATGATCTATCTTTCGAAGTCGAGGAAGGCGAGGTTTTCGCCATCGTTGGCCCTAATGGTGCAGGGAAGTCCACGGTCTTCAACCTGATCTCGCGTTTCTACGACCCCTACGCAGGCAAAATCCGTTACGACGGGCACGACTTGCTTAAGGCCAAACCGTCCGGCGTGGCTGCATATGGTGTGGCGCGGACATTTCAGAACATTGAACTGTTCGAACACGCGACCGTCCTGCAGAACCTCCTTGTCGGCCGGCACCGCCACCGCAAAACGAACATGCTGTCCGAGGTGCTGTTTCTGCCCTCAGCCCGAAGGCAGGAATTGGAAAACCGCGAAAAGGTCGAAGAGATTATCGACTTCCTCGACCTGCAGGCGTTCCGCGACAAAATGATTTCTGGCCTGCCCTATGGCGTGCGTAAGGTAGTCGAGGTGGCCCGCGCACTGGCCACCGATCCCAAGCTGCTATTGTTGGACGAACCGGCCTCGGGTCTGTCAGTCGAAGAAACAACCGACATGCGCTGGTGGATTGACGATATCCGGCGGCAGATGGGGATCACGGTACTGATGGTCGAGCATGACATGGGACTGGTTTCCGGCGTCTCGGATCGCGTTCTGGCAATGGCGGACGGCGCAAAACTGGCGCTGGGAACACCTGCTGAGGTTCAGTCGCACCCGGCGGTGGTTGAGGCCTATTTGGGGAAAGCCTCATGAAGACTCCGGTACTGACAATCCGCAACGTCGAGAGCTTCTACGGCCCGATCATGGCGATCCGGGGCGTTTCTCTGGATGTTCATCCGGGCCAAATTGTCTCGATCCTTGGCGCCAATGGCGCGGGCAAGACCACGCTGATGAAAACCGTTTCTGGCGTGATGGATCCGGAAAAGGGCAAGATCACATTTGAAGGCGACGAAATTCAGGGGTCCGAGCCACACAAGGTCGTGCAGAAAGGCATCGTTCATGTGCCCGAAGGGCGTGAGGTGTTTCCACTGCTGACGGTCGACGAAAACCTCAGCCTCGGGGCCTATACCCTGAAGGACAAGGGTCAGATCGATCACGATCGGGATCTGGTGTTCTCATACTTTCCGATCCTCAAGGAACGTCGCAACCAAGAGGCGGGAACATTATCTGGCGGGCAGCAACAGATGCTGGCAATCGGCCGTGGCTTGATGGCCAACCCAAAGATCATGCTGTTGGATGAACCCTCGCTTGGCTTGTCACCGCTGCTGGTTCAGGAGATTTTTGGCATCCTCAAGCGACTGAATGACGAACAGAGCATGACCATGATGCTGGTCGAACAGAACGCCAACGCCGCCCTGGAACTGGCCCACCATGGCTATGTGATGGAGGTCGGACGCATCGTCATGGACGGCGCAGCAGATGTTCTGATGCGGTCAGAGGACATCCAGAATTTCTATCTGGGCGTTCAGGAAGAAGGCGCGCGGGAAAACCGCCGTTGGAAGCGGAAAAAGACGTGGAGGTGAGACAGATGAATATCAGCACCCTGCCCCCTCAGATCACAGTCAACGGCGTTCGCCTGAACGCAACCCCCGGCCAACGCCCGGTTTGTGTCGATGGAAGCACCACGATTTGCGAGCTGTTTCGGAACCGCTGCACTGAGCTTGGTGATCGAACGGCGCACCGCGAAAAGGACCTTGGCATCTGGAGGTCATATTCCTGGACGGACTATTGGCAGCACGCCAAGTGGATTGGGCTGGCCCTGCGTAAATTGGGACTGCAACGGGGTGAGGTTGTCTCGATCCTGTCCGAGGATAGAAAAGAATGGGCCTGGTTCGACATGGGCATTCAGGCCGTCGGAGGCATCGCATCGGGCGTCTACACCACCGATTCTTCCAGCCAATTGAAATATCTCATCAATGACAGTGACAGCCGATTTCTGATCGTCGAAAACGAAGAGCAGTTGGACAAGTTCCTGCAGGTCGAAGATGAGGTTCCCGGCCTTCTGAATGTCATCATTCTTGATGATGAGGGGTTGCACGATCTGGATCACGCGCGCTGCATGATGATCGACGCGCTGTATACGCTGGGCCAACAAGCCGAGGCTGTAGATCCCGACCGTTTCGAGGCCGAAATCGCGCTGGCGTCGCCGCAGGATACCGCGCTGTTGATCTACACCTCGGGCACCACGGGAATGCCAAAAGGCGCGATGCTGAGCCATGAGAACATCCTTGCGGCAATAGAATGTGGGGCACATGCGTTGCCTGCCTTAGAGACGGACGAACAGCTGTGTTTTCTACCGCTGTGCCATATTCTAGAGCGTGACGTATCCATCTATTTCCCGCTGGCCGCCAAATGCATCGTCAATTTTGCCGAAAGCCCGGAGACCGTGTTTGCGAACCTGCAAGAGATCTCACCCTCGACCTTTACGGCCGTTCCGCGGGTTTGGGAGAAGATCTATTCCTACGTTCAGATTATGACGCAGGATGCGACGCCCACGGGCCGCGCAGCCTTCGGCATGGCCCTGAAGGCAGGGCTTGCGCGGGCCGAGTACATTCTGGCCGGCAAACCCGTCCCAGCCGGTGTCGCCGCGCAATTCTGGGTGTGGGACCGGCTGGTTCTGCGCAACCTGCGCCGCATGCTGGGTATGGACAAGATGCGGCGCGGAGGTTCAGGCGCGGCCCCGATTTCAACGGACTTGCTGAAATGGTACTGGGCAATTGGCGTGCCGTTGGTCGAGGGGTTCGGGATGACCGAGACCTCGGGTCTGGCGACGCTAAACACCATTGAAAGCAATAAGGTCGGAACCATCGGACGCGCTGTGCCCGGAAATGATATCCGGATATCCGAAGACGGTGAGATTCAGCTAAAAGGCCTTAATATCTTTCAAGGATATTGGCGCAACAACGCTAAAACGGCCGAGACGTTCACCGCCGATGGCTGGCTGCGAACCGGCGACTTGGGGCATATCGATGACGACGGCTACGTCACCATTTCGGGGCGCATGAAAGATATCATCATCACTGCCGGGGGCAAGAATATCACCCCTGCCGAGATCGAAAGCCGAATGAAATTCAGCCACTATATCGCGGACGCGGTGATCATCGGCGACAAGCGCAAGTATCTGACCGCGCTGATCATGATTGATCAGGAAAACGTTGAGAAATTTGCACAAGATCGGAAGATCCCGTTCTCGAATTTTGCATCCTTATGTGCCGCATCCGAAGTCAAAGATCAGATTCAGGCGGAAATTGATGTTGTGAATAAGGATTTTGCACGGGTCGAGCAGATCAAGGACTTTCGCCTGATCGATGTGCTTCTGACCGCAGATGATGATGAACTGACCGCGACAATGAAGCTGAAACGCAGTTTTGTCGAAAAGAAACACGGCCATCTTATTGAAGACATGTACAGTTAAAAAAAGAGATAACCTAAAGGGAGGAGAAAGATGAAGAATGTGATCATGCGGCTGGCGGCGGCCACCGCCTTGACGGCTTCGGCGACCCTTGCCAACGCACAGACACAGGGTGTCACGGATGATGAGATCATCATCGGTTCGGTCAACGATCTGAGCGGTATCTTCGCGGCCGTCGGTGTTCCGGCCACCAAAGGTGCAAATGTGGTGTTTGACCGGGTAAACGCAAATGGCGGCGTACACGGGCGCACTATCCGCTATGTGGTCGAGGACAACGGATATCAGATGCCGCGCGCGATGCAGGGCTATAATAAGCTGCTGAACCGCGACAAGGTGTTTGCGATGCTACAGTCGCTGGGAACTCCGATGAATGTCGCGGGCTTCAAGTTGTTGGATCCAAAAGGTATTCCTAATGTCGCCCCACTGTCCGCTGCACGGCAAATGCTGCAGGAACCGATGGACAACAAGTTCACGGCCTTTTCGACCTACTTTGACCAAAGCCGTGTTGGCGTGAAGTATCTGGCGGGAGAGTTCGGCGGGCAGTCTGTGTGTTCGATGTACTTGCCAACCGATTTTGGTGCCGAAATCGTCGAAGGTACCAAGGCCGGTGCCGAAGAAGCCGGGATCGCGTTTGTCGCCGAGACCACGCACAAGCCGGATGAAACTGATTTCGTGGGCTCGCTGAGCAAGCTCAAGGAAGAAGGGTGCGATATCGTCACGATCGCTTTGGGTGTGCGTCAGGCCATTACCGTTGTCGGCACCGCCAAAAAGATGGGCCTGACGGATATGAAGTTTCTCGGTACATCGGCCAGTTTCCTGACTGTTGTTGCGCAAGTGCCGGGCGGAGTGACAGACGGGTTCTACGCCGCCGCGTCGTGGCAGGATCTGTGGTCCCGCGCAGAAGACCCCGCCCCTGCCGCCTTTATCGAAGAATATAAAGCGGCAACCGGTGAAGACCCCGTCGGATTTGCCATGCTGGGATATTCTGCGGCCGAAACGATGGTCAAAGCGCTTGAGGCTGCTGGCCCCGATCTGACGCATGAAAGCTTTATCGCAGCGATGGAAACGCTGGACTATCAGGATGAACTGGTGGGCAACCACATGACTTTTGGACCTGATGACCATCAGGGGGCTGACTCAGTCTATGTGAATGTTGTCGAAAACGGTGCCTGGAAGATGGTGTACGAAGAATAACCCCCAACACGCATCTCAAACGAAAAAGGGCTCGCAAATGCGAGCCCTTTTGATTTTGTGTACTCGGTGGCGAATTAACGCTTCGAGAATTGGAACGAACGACGCGCTTTGCGCTTACCGTATTTCTTACGTTCAACAACACGGCTGTCGCGGGTCAGGAAGCCAGCGGCTTTCAGTGCGCCACGCAGGGACGGATCGTACAGCTGCAGCGCTTTCGAGATGCCGTGCTTGACCGCACCGGCCTGACCGGTCAGGCCACCGCCTTTGACGGTTGCAACAACGTCGAATTCACCTTCAACACCGGCAACCTGGAACGGCTGGCGCAGGATCAGTTGCAGAACGGGACGCGCAAAATACTTGTCCTGATCCTTGCCGTTTACGGTGACCTTGCCGGAACCCGGCTTGATCCAAACGCGGGCAACAGCGTCTTTACGCTTGCCGGTGGCATAAGAGCGACCCAGTTCGTCACGTACGGGTTCACGCACGATGATTTCTTCGGCCACAACCTCAACGCCTGCAACGGCGCTCAGCTCTTCGAGAGTATTGATCTGATCAGCCATGGTCATTAGCTCCGGGTGTTTTTCTTGTTCATGGATGCAACATCCAGAACTTCGGGCGACTGGGCTTCATGCGGGTGCTCAGCACCGGCATAAACACGCAGGTTGGTCATAACCTGACGCGACAGGCGGTTGCCAGGCAGCATCCGCTTGACCGCTTGGGTCACAACACGCTCGGGGTGCTTGCCTTCAAGGATCTGCTGCTTGGTGCGCGACTTGATGCCGCCCGGGTGGCCAGTGTGCCAGTAGAAGTTTTCTTCGCGCTTCTTGCCGGTCATCTGGATTTTGTCAGCGTTAATCACGATGACATTGTCGCCCATGTCCATGTTCGGGGTGAACGACGCTTTGTGCTTGCCACGCAGGCGCATGGCGACGATCGAAGCAAGACGGCCCAGAACAACGCCCTCGGCGTCGATCAGGATCCATTTCTTGTCAATGTCTGCAGGTGTTGCAGAAAAGGTTTTCATGGCAGGATAGTCCTGTTTGATGTGAAAGACCGCCCACATACGGAGCGGCCCGAATTCGATGTTGGGTATTTAGATGCAGGCGTAATGCGCGTCAAGAACACTGAAACTTATTTTATTCTGCAATTACAGGGAGTTATAAAATAGGTATTATTTTACCCCATAATTTCACAGATAAACCGCAATACATGATTGAACGTTAATTAACCCGGCGGGATCCGGAAAGGGAGATATCGCGCAATGAACTGGCAACAGACCGTAAACGACTATGGGGCAGCATGGAAAGAACCTGACCGGGGCAAACGGCTTGAGATACTGGCCGGGTGCTTTGCTGAAGATGGCATCTATGTCGATCCCATGGCCGAGGTCAAAGGCCGCTTAAACCTATGCGATCATATCGGAGAGGTGGCGCAAAGCACGGGCGGAATGCTTGAGTTGACCAGCAAGGCCAATGGCCACAACGATGTCATTCACTTCACGTGGCGTCTGGTTGGCCCGGATGGCAGTGTAGTTGTCGCTGGCCACGACTTTGCGCATTTGGATGCTGAGGGAAAGATCTCACATCTGGCCGGGTTCTTTGGCGATCCCGAGCCAACGAGCTGAGTCTTTAAACGCTGATCTGTTCCGGCGGATTATCCAGAAGTGCACGCAGGCGCTGCATTGCGGCCTCGAACCGCTCCAATGACACGTGCCCATTCATCGCAATGCGTACGGCGTTGGGGGCACGCCCGTCCCGCAGCGCGAACTCGTCTGCGGATCTAAGTTGAATACCTTCCCGCTCGGCTGCTCGGCTGAATGCGGCGGCACGCCAACCCGACGGCAAGTTCAGCCAGACAAACGGCACGTCCGGCGCCCAGTTCAGATCAAAGCCGCCAAGCGCATTGACCGTCACCCGGACATAATCGCCCATCCGGGCGCGGACGTCCCTGGCGATCTGCCGTGTCCGTGGATCAGACAGTAACAGCCGGGTAAGCTCTGCAAGTGGTTGTGCCAATCCGAAATAGCCGTATTCAGCTGAGCGCCGAAGATCGACGCTGCGTTCGCGCGGGGCGATGGCGAACCCGACGCGCAGGGCTGGCGTCAGGATCTTTGAGATCGACGAAACATGCCACCCCCGTTCAGGTGCCAAAGCGCGATAGCTGGGCTCGCGCGCGTCCCCCATCCGATAACAATCGTCTTCAATGATCTGCAAATCATGGCGACGGGCGACTTCCACAACCTCTTTTCGACGTTCCAGCGGCGTATGTGTACCGGTTGGGTTTTGCACCTCGGGCGAGACGCAAACCGCTTGCGCCTGGGTCTGACGCAAAATGTGATCCATGGCCTGAGGGTCAATGCCCCACTTGTCCATCTTCACACCGACAACCTCGGCCCGCATCAACTCACCTGCCCGACGGAAACCGGCATATGACAGATCTTCAACCAGAACGACCGGTTTGGGGCCGCGCAGGATCGTCTGAAACACAAGGCAAAGACCATTTTGCCCACCATGCGTCAGAACCACATCATCATGGGTCACTGCGCCAAGCGGCAGATCTGAGAGCCATTCAACGACCGCCTGCCGCATGGGTTGGTACGCATCGCGCGTCGGGTAATTCATCAGCAAACGCGGATCGGCATGCGACACTTTTTTAAGGCATTCCCTGATCAATGCCACCTGCCCCACATCCGGTAATCTGGGGCTGAACAGGCTGACATCGGCGTTGTACTTGTCGTCGCGCAGGTGGAGTTGTCTTGCCCACACATCGTCCAGCAAAGGTGATTTCGGAGGGGCGACAAATGTACCACGCCCGACCTCGGCTTGTAGCAAGCCTTCCTCCGTTAGAATCGTATATGCCCGGGCAACCGTGCCAGGCGTGATTTGTAACCGATACGCAAGTTCTCGGACCGGAGGCAGCTTGGATCCTACCTCCAGCGCTTTGTTCTCAATCGCTTTTCGTATTGTGTCGGCGACCAGTGTGTACTTGGGACCTTTGGATTTTGGTAACGCCTCTGGCCAAATTGTATCCATTACAATTCTTCCTTTGCTTTTGACACAATCCCGAATGTATCACACACATGTACCGAACATTAGTACTTTGTGTCAATACAATTTGAAAGGATACCCAAGATGACACGCCATATGCACAACCCCGCCCTCATGCTGCTGAACGATAGCCCTCGGCTGCCGATGATCGCCGCGCTGGCCGTGCGGTTTGCGGCGACTGTCACACAGTGGGAACGACAGCGCCGCAGCAGAATTAACCTGTCAAAGCTGGATGATCGCATGCTTAAAGATGTCGGCCTGACCCGCCCCGCGGCCGACCGCGAGATCAAACGATATTTCTGGCAGTATTAATTATCCCCAGTCCCTATCGGGACCTCTTCCTAGGCCGGGTTTCATACCCGGCCCTTTTTTATCCAAACGACGCTGCTGCAGACCCTGCAGGTGGCAATGAATAGGTCATCGTAGCCCGCGCAACGGGTTTGACAGAGCCTTCCGAGAACATCAGAACATCGCCTACCGCAAGCGTCTTGCCCAGTTTCAGCAAGCTGCAGCGCGCGATCATATCGTTGGTCCCGTCAGGTTTTCGCATGAAATCCATCGAACACCCTGTCGTCACAGCCAGCGACTGACGTCCTTTCAACGCAAGAATCATTGCATAGACGCTGACATCGGCCAGACCGAACATCGACGGGCCCGAAACTGTCCCCCCTGGACGCAGATGTCTGTCCCCGACCTTCAGCCGCATTGTGATTGAGTTTTCATCCAGCCTGTCTATAACAAAGTCCTTCTCGACCTGCGGAAACACCTCGACCAGATAATCTGACAGTTGTTCGCGGTTCAAAACCAACGACATACTTCCCCTCCTCGAATTGCCACCCTAGAGTTGGCCCGACATCAGATCGGAGAGCAAGATGGGAATTCTGGAACGTAACGACATGAATGGCGTTGCCCGGTTGAAAATGAACGCGCCAGAGCGCCTGAATGCTCTGAGCGAAGAGATGCTGGCAGCACTTCAGGCTGAATTCGACGCCTTAAGTTACGACTCGAGCATTCGCGCCGTGATCCTGTCCGGCGAAGGCAAGGCGTTTTGTGCAGGTCACGATCTGAAACAGATGACTGCCGGACGTCAGAGCGAGGATGGGGGAAAAGCCTACTTCCAGGACTTGTTCGCGCAGTGCGCCAAAATGATGCTGTCGATTCAATCCCTGCCGCAACCCGTGATCGCGCAAGTCCACGGCATCGCCACAGCCGCCGGCTGCCAACTGGTGGCCACTTGTGATCTTGCGATTGCAGCCGAAGGCACGCGCTTTGGTGTAAACGGGGTCAATATCGGGTTGTTTTGCTCGACCCCAATGGTGGCCCTCAGCCGGAATATCCCCCGGAAACAGGCATTTGAGATGTTGACGACAGGCGCGTTCATCTCCGCAGAACGCGCGACAGAGCTGGGCCTGGTCAATCGCGCAGTACCCGAAATGTTGTTGGAACATGAAACGATGGCGCTGGCCGAACAACTGGCGGACAAGCTTGGATCAGCGGTCAAAGTGGGCAAACAGGCCTATTACAAGCAATTGGATATGCCGATCGAACAGGCCTACGCCTATACCGGAGAGGTAATGGCGCAGAATATGATGCATCGGGATACCGAAGAAGGAATATCTGCATTTATCGAAAAAAGACCGCCAAATTGGGAACAATAACGAGATTATTTAAGGTAATTTTCGCGACTGTTCGCAATTTAGTCCTTTTCAAAAGGGCCACACTGTGGCAAAGCTGAGACATGGCTTAGGCCCAAATACGCTTTTGGGTCGCTGTAGGCGGAAGGTCCCTCCAAGCTGGTTTCTCTCACCGGCGCTGACATTCCCGCTGCGGCGACCCCAAGTACCCTCCTTAAATTACTAGCTAATCAACGCGAAATCTTGCGTGTGTTGCGTTGCGCGATGCTGTGCCCTATGTGGCACCTCATGACACAGAAATTGCATATAGTTGGCGGCGGCATGGCAGGGTCCGAGGCGGCCTGGCAAGCAGCGGAAATGGGTGTGGACGTTGTAATCCACGAAATGCGGCCCAAAGTGGGCACTTTTGCGCACCAGACCGGCAATCTGGCCGAGATGGTGTGTTCGAACTCCTTCCGCTCGGATGACGACGAACAGAATGCCGTCGGTCTGCTGCATTGGGAAATGCGCGAAGCCAACGGCATCATCATGGGCACCGCCGATACGCATCGCCTGCCCGCCGGTGGCGCATTGGCCGTGGATCGTGATCCGTTTGCCGAAGCAGTGACCGCCAAGCTGCAGGCCCATCCACGGGTCAAGGTGACGGGCGAAGAAGTTACCGCCCTGCCCGACGACGGCCACTGGATCATCGCGACGGGTCCGTTGACGTCCTCGTCACTGGGCGAGTCAATCAGGGCTCAGACAGGTGCTGAGGCTCTGGCGTTCTTCGACGCGATCGCGCCCATTGTCTATGCCGACAGCATCGACATGAGCCAGGCGTGGATGCAGTCACGTTATGACAAGGGCGAAACCGAAGAGGAGCGGACGGCCTATCTGAACTGTCCCATGGACCGCGATCAGTACGAGGCCTTCATTGACGCCCTGCTATCCGCTGACAAAACCGAATTTCACGAAGGTGAAACTGCCGGGTATTTTGACGGCTGCCTGCCCATCGAGGTTATGGCGGAACGGGGCCGCGAGACGCTGCGCCACGGCCCGATGAAACCGGTCGGCCTGACAAATCCGCATCAGCCTGACGTCAAACCTCATGCTGTTGTGCAACTGCGCCGAGACAACGCACTGGGTACGTTGTTCAACATCGTCGGCTTTCAGACCAAAATGAAATATGGTGCACAAACTGACGTATTCCGCATGATCCCCGGTCTTGAGAATGCCAGTTTCGCGCGCCTAGGCGGAATTCATCGCAACACGTTCATCAACTCTCCGACATTGCTGGACGCGCAGATGCGGCTGAAATCAAAGCCGAATATTCGGTTTGCCGGCCAGATCACCGGCGTCGAGGGTTATGTGGAAAGCGCTGCAATGGGCTTGTTGGCTGGGCGGCTGGCTGCTGCCGAGATCCTGGGGCGTTCCCTGCCCGAGATCCCGCAGGACAGTGCAATGGGCGCGTTGATACATCACATCACCGGCGGGGCCGAAGCCAAGACCTTTCAACCCATGAACGTCAACTTTGGTCTGTTTCGCCCGGTTGATGGCCTCAAAGGGGGGCGCCGGGGCCGTAAGGACCGGTACAAGGCCTACACCGACCGGGCCAAGACGGAATGGACAGACTGGCTGGCGCATTGCTGACTGGACGCATTGCACCCTACCGGCCTAACATACGGGTATGAGCGACAAATACCTCAAAGACGCCTACGGGCTTGATACGCCCGAAGCGACCCGTACGCATTATCAGAAGTGGGCCTCGTCATACGACGCCGAAGTGGGGTCACATGGCTACGCCACGCCTGGCCGCGTGGCCGAGGCACTTTGGTCCCAGATGCCCGAACCGCAGACGCCTGTTCTGGATTACGGTTGTGGCACGGGTCTGTCCGGCAAAGCCCTGCACGATACGGGATTTCAGGTAATCGATGGTGTGGATCCCACGCCAAAGATGCTTGAAGGGGCCGCCGCCAAGGAGGTTTACAGAAAACTCACTACGTTTGAGATCACCGATCCGGAACCGCTGGAGCAAGATGCCTATAAGGCAATCACAGCGATTGGCGTGATCGGAACCGGCGCCGCACCGCCAGAGACATTCGACCTGTTGATGAAGGCGCTACCCAAAGGTGGCTTACTGGCCTTTTCCTTCAACGATCACACACTTGACGACCCGTCCTTCACCACCCGTTTGAACGATTGGCTGGACATGGGCGCTGCGCGGTTGTTGTTTCGGGAATACGGGCCGCATCTTCCCGGGATGGACCTTAAATCTGACGTATATGTTGTTGAGAAGACGTGACATTTATTACCAGATTCGCCCCATCTCCTACGGGGCCGCTTCATCTTGGCCATGCCTATTCTGCACTTCTTGCCAGTGATATGGCCGCCGCTGAAGGCGGTCAATTTTTGTTGCGGATCGAAGACATCGACCGCTCCCGCTGCCGGGCAAATTGGGAAGAGCAGATTTATGACGATTTGACCTGGCTTGGATTGACCTGGCCAGAACCCGTGATGCGGCAATCGTCTCGTGTGTCGACTTATGAAAAGGCGCTGAAAACGTTGTGGTCCCAAGGTCTATTGTACCCTTGTACCTGCAACCGTCGGGACATTGCCGCCGCCGCCGGGGCACCGCAGGAAGGAGTTCCTCTGCATGGGCCGGATGGGATCATTTATCCGGGCACGTGCAGGCATGTTTCAGAGCGATCGGGGCCGATTCCACAAGATTTGCCCCTTCGACTGGACATTGAAGTGGCTGCACGTGTAGTTCCAGATTTGTTTAGGACTGCCGCTCAACCGTATACAAAAACGGCAGTTTTCGAAGAAACAGGGGCGGGTCCGGAAGGGGAAACGGGGCCCGTCACTTTCACTGCTGATGAGTTACGGGACACAATCGGAGACGTCGTATTGTCCCGGCGCGATATGGGAACGTCCTATCATCTATCCGTCGTTCTGGATGACGCAGCGCAAGGCGTAACTCATGTCGTGCGCGGTCAGGACCTGTTCGAGGCGACGCGTATCCATGTTCTGTTGCAGGCCCTGCTCGGCTTGCCGACACCTGTTTATCACCATCATAAACTGATCCGAGATGATGCAGCCAAACGCTTGGCCAAACGCGACGATGCGCGAGCAATTTCCAAGTATCGTGCCGACGGGATTTCCGCAGAACAGGTTCGGGCCATGGTCGGGCTGTGACCGACCCTAGTCCATCGGCCGCATTAGCTCGACCTCTTCACCATCCCGCACTGCGGTGTAGAAACAGGTGCGCCGGTTCGTATGACACGCCGCGCCGGCCTGTCGCACCAGGACCAGCAGGCAGTCGCGATCACAATCGACGCGGAAATCGATCAGTTCCTGAACATGCCCCGAGGTTTCGCCCTTGATCCAGAACGACTGACGTGAACGCGACCAATACGTCACGCGGCGCGTTTCAAGAGTTTTTTCAACCGCTTCTGCGTTCATCCACGCCATCATCAACACCTCGCCAGAGGCTTCATCCTGTGCGATCGCCGGGATCAGACCGGCGTCGTTAAACTTCAGGCTAGACAGATCGAAAGTGACGGTCTCGGACATTGTAAAAACCTTTTGCATCCCGGTGGATGGCCACTATGTATGGGGAACACGCAACGAGGGAAAGCCATGTCTGGCGAGAACGACCTGATAAAGCTGTATTCCGGGCGCATTCTGGCCCTGGCTGCGGATATTCCGCATCTGGAACGACTGGAAAACCCTGATGCGACCGTCAAGAAACGCTCGCCATTGTGCGGATCGACCGTGACCGTGGACGTCAAGGTTGAGGACGGTCACGTGTCCGACTTTGGTCAGGACGTTAAGGCCTGCGCCCTGGGTCAGGCCTCGGCCTCGGTCGTTGGATCCGCTGTAATAGGAACCACGCGCGCGCAAATCGAAACCGCGCGGGATCAACTGTCGGCTATGCTGAAGAAAGACGGCCCTGCTCCGGACGCACCGTTTAACGGGCTGGAAGTTCTTATGCCTGCGCGTGATTACAAGAACCGGCACGCTTCGATTCTGCTGGCGTTGGATGCTATTGCTGAAGCTATGGAAAAAGCCGAACAGGCCAACTGCGCCTGAAGATGGTAATTCAATTCAAACCCATCTAACCTCCGCCAAAGTTTTGGGGAGAATTTGGTTTGAATAGTTTGCTGGAACATTTTGTTACCCTGTGGGTCGTTATTGATCCGATTGGAACAATTCCCGTATTTATCGCCGTTACAGCCGGGCTTGGGGCGGCGGCGCGTCGTAAAACAGCCCTGTTGGCGGCGTTCATAAGTGCCGGGGTTTTGCTGTTCTTCCTTGTCTTTGGACAACTGCTGATCGAGGCGCTGGATATCGGGTTGAACTCGTTCCAAGTGGCCGGAGGGATCATCCTGTTCCTGTTCGCCCTGACGATGATCTTTGGCGAAAGCAAACAAGAGGTTGAACAACGCGCAGCAGAAGACGATCAGGAAGACAAATTCCATAAGCCCAACCCCGCGATCTTTCCGTTGGCGGTACCCTCACTGGCGTCGCCGGGTGCAATGCTGGCCGTGGTTATCCTGACTGACAACAACCGGTTCAGCGTGGCGGATCAAGGCATCACGGCATTGGTTATGTTGTCTGTCGTGGCCATCGCCTTTGTTTTGATGCTGCTGGCCGAACCGATCATTCGACTGATTGGCCATTCCGGTGCTGCCATTATCAGCCGCATCATGGGGATGATCCTGGCATCGGTTGCGGTAAATTCCGTGCTGTCGGCGATGCTTGAAATCTTCAAAACGGGACAGTTGTAAAAAAAAACCGCCGCTCCTTCCGGGCGGAAAGGGCGGCGGTAGGCAATGCGTGTCTCGCGTGGGATCCGTATTTCCGCGCAGGGCCGAGGCATGGCCCTTTCAAGGGAATTGGGACAGGCAGGTCACCCTTGACAGAAATGGGGACGACGGCGCGGAGTTTTCGGCACGAGATCGCAAGCAGAAATGGTCAGAACGCTCCGGGAAGGTGAAGGGCAACCACCAGCATCACCACCAATGACACCGCACCTGCCGCATCCTGCAATAGCGTTGAATGCGAACGGCTTATGGCGGTCTTGATCTGGGTCAGCATGGTCTCACCTCCGGTCGGGTTTTAATCCTTTGTTGACCTTTTGTTCTCATATTTTACCGAGTCGGTAAAGAACTTTTTGAGAACATTTGTGAACTTTGCGGAACTAATTTACTAACCCACTGAAATTAAACGGATTGCCTGATCCTGTTTCATAAGCCAAAGTAGAACACGCACCGCCTGCCCACGTTCCGTGGCCAGGGTCGGGTCTTTGCTAAGCAAATTGCGTGCGTCCGTCTGTGCTACAGCCATCAATCCGGCCTGGCTTTCCAGGTCCGCAATCCGGAATTTAGGCAACCCGGATTGGGCCGTACCGATCAGGTCACCTGCGCCGCGCATCTGCAGGTCAGTCTCTGATATCCGGAACCCGTCTTCGGTCTCACGCAGAACTTCCAGCCGTTTGCGCCCACCTTCACTGAGCGGGGGTTGATACATCAACAAGCAGGTCGAGTCCGCCTCACCCCGTCCCACGCGGCCGCGCAGCTGGTGTAGTTGAGCCAACCCGAATATCTCAGCCCGTTCGATCACCATGATCGAGGCGTTCGGAACATTCACGCCAACCTCGATTACAGTCGTGGCAACAAGTACTTTTGTTCGGCCCTCTTGAAACGCGGCCATTGCGGCATCCTTGTCGGACGCGGGCATCTGGCCATGGACCAGGCCGACAATACCCTCGCCCAGTATGGCACGCAGCCGTTTGAACCGCTCTTCCGCTGCCGTCAGGTCCGAGACTTCGGATTCATCGACCAGCGGACAGACCCAATAGCACTGACGTCCTTCATCGATAGCCCGACGCAAATGCGCCACGACGTCATCCATACGCTCGGTGCTGATAATCGCCGTTTTGATCGGTTTCCGCCCCGGTGGTTTTTCATCCAGAACAGAGACGTCCATGTCCCCATATTGCGCCAAAGCCAGGCTGCGCGGAATCGGTGTCGCGGTCATCACCAGAACATCCGCGCCCTGCCCTTTTTCGGACAGCTCCATCCTTTGTCGGACCCCAAACCGGTGCTGTTCGTCCACAATGGCAAGTCGCAGGGTGTGGAACTCCACATCGCTTTGAAACACTGCGTGGGTGCCGACAAGGATGTGAATATCGCCCTGTTTTAGGGCGGCCAACTTTGCACGCCGTTCGGCGCCCTTGTCCCGTCCCGTCAGGATTTCCAGAACGACTCCGGCCTCTTCGGCAAGCGGGCGCAGGCCTTCCAAATGCTGCCTGGCCAGAATCTCGGTCGGCGCCATCATGACACCCTGTCCACCAGCCTCGACCGCGACCAGAAGTGCCATGAAGGCGACCAAGGTCTTCCCTGCGCCCACATCGCCTTGCAGCAATCGGTTCATCCGTGCGTCCGAGCCCATGTCGGCGGTTATTTCCTTGATCGCCCGCGCCTGGGCCCCGGTGGGTTTGTAAGGCAGATTAGCAAGAACTTTAGCTTGCAGAGTACCAGTGCCGACGCTCACGATGCCCCGGGCCTTCCGCTCGCGTTGTCGCGCCAGAGCCAGCGTCACCTGATGGGCAAAAAGCTCATCATAGGCAAGGCGTTCCCGGGCTGGCGCATGCGCGGCCACATCATCCGCCCCCTGTGGATTGTGTGCCGCGGATACAGCCGTGGCCCAATCCGCCCAGCCCTGTTTTGACACTTGCGCAGGGTCAATCCACTCAGCCAGCTTTGGTGCGCGGGTCAATGCGCTACGTGCCGCCTTGTACGCCGTCTTTTGGGTGATGCCCTGCGTCAGGTGATAAACCGGCTCGAACTCAGGAATGTCATCCGCGCTTTCCACGGGCAGCATGTGATCTGGATGGACCATCTGCGCCATGCCGTCGAACAGTTCGAGCTTGCCAGAGATCACACGACGGCTGCCTTGCGGTAGAACTTTTTTCAAATAGTCGCCACGCGCGTGGAAAAAGACCAACTGAAACTCGGTCTGCGTGTCTTCGACGTGAACGCGGTAGGCCCCGCCCTTGCTTCGCGACGGTCGGTGGGTACCGACCGTGACCTCAACCGTCAATGTCGTTGGCAGATCAGCCCCCTGGATTGTATCGCGCCGCCTCCGGTCCACGACAGCGTAGGGCAAGCCGAACAGCACATCACGCGGCGACTCGATCCCCGCCTGCACCATTGTCTGCGCAGTTTTGGGGCCAACGCCTTCCAGCGTCTCCAGCCCCGCGAAAAGGGGAAACAGGATTTCAGGGCGGCCGCTCATGCGGTGCCGATCAGGTGCAGCCATTCATCTTCGTCCAGCGTCTCGATACCAAGTTCTGCTGCCTTCTTGGCCTTGGAGCCCGCACCCGGGCCTGCTACCAGCAAATCGGTCTTCTTGCTGACCGAACCAGAGACCTTGGCCCCCAGGGCCTCGGCCCGGGCCTTGGCTTCGGCGCGGGTCATCTTTTCAAGTGACCCTGTAAAGACAACCGTCTTGCCAGCCACCGGACTGCCCGATGTGTCGGGTCGTTTGGCGTCCTGCACGTCCAATTGCTCGACCAAAGCGTCGATGCTGGCGCGTTCTGCGTCCTGAGCAAATGCAGAAACCAACGCGCGCGCCATGACGTCACCTACGCCATCAATACCCAAAAGCTCGTCCCACTCAGGACCTTCGAAATCAGCGGCTGCGGTGACGGCGCGTTCAAATTCTGGCCAGGAGCCATAGTGGTTCGCGATCAGATTCGATGCGGCCTCTCCGACATGTCGAATGCCCAATGCAAAAAGAAGGCGTCCGAATGGGATTTGGCGTTTTTCATCAATTGCAGCCCAAAGGTTCCCGGCACTTTGGGCACCCCAACCCTTACGGTTGGCGAGCTTGTTGAGATTGGCCGCATCTCTGGTCTGCAGTGTAAAGATGTCCACCGGGGTTTTAATTGGCAAGTCCGGGTCATCGTAGAACATTTCAATCTGCTTGGCGCCCAGCCCTTCGATATCGAACGCTTTCCGAGATACGAAATGTTTCAATTTTTCAACAGCCTGCGCCGGGCAAATAATCCCACCGGTGCAACGTCTAACGGCATCGCCTTCTTCCCGAACCGCATCACTGCCGCATTCCGGACAGGTTGTGGGAAAATCATAAGGTTGCGCGCCATCTGGACGTTTCGAAATATCGACATCCGCCACTTTTGGGATCACGTCGCCCGCGCGATAAACCTGCACCCAGTCGCCGACCCTAATATCTTTCCCATCACGGATCGTACCGCCCTTTGCGTCGCGACCGGCGACATAATCCTCGTTATGCAGCGTGGCATTGGACACGACGACGCCACCAACAGTTACCGGGTGCAGCCGGGCAACCGGGCTGAGCGCACCCGTGCGACCCACTTGAATGTCGATGGCCTCTAGCCTTGTCCATGCAAGTTCAGCGGGAAACTTATGCGCAATGGCCCATCTTGGGGTCGTGGACCTGAACCCCAACCGGGCCTGCAGCGCCAAGTCGTTCACCTTGTAGACAACGCCGTCGATGTCATAGCCAAGAGTGGCGCGTTGGGCTTCGATTCTGCGGTAATGTCCGATCAACTGATCTGTTGTTTCGCACAATGCTGTCAGTGGGTTGGTTGAGAAACCGAATTCCGCCAACCGTTCGATGGCACCCATTTGTGTATCGGCCAAAGGGGCCGACAACTCACCCCAGGCATAAGCGAAAAACCGCAGCGGACGGGATCGTGTGATTTTCGCGTCAAGCTGCCTCAACGACCCTGCGGCAGCGTTTCGTGGATTTGAAAATATCTTTTCGCCCAACTCCGTCTGTCGCGCGTTCAGCTTATCGAAGTCTTCATGCGACATGTAAACTTCACCGCGTACTTCCAGAACATCCGGAGCGTTTTGGACGCTGTGCGGAATGTCCGAGATCGTCCGCGCGTTCGAAGTCACGTTTTCACCAATCTCGCCGTCGCCTCGGGTTGCCGCCTGCACGAGCTTCCCCTGTTCATATCTTAGCGATAGGGACAGACCGTCAATCTTGGGTTCAGCAGTAAAACCCAGCTCGGCCGTGTCGCTCAATCCCAGATATTTGCGGATTGACCTGTCAAAATCCGAAACGTCCTCATCGTTGAACGCATTGCCCAGGGACATCATTCTGACAGCGTGTACGAGTTTTGAAAATCCCTCCGCCGGTCTTGCGCCCACTTGATCTGTGGGGCTGTCGGGCCGTTTCAACTTGGGGAAACGCGCCTCGATGTCCGCGTTTCGCCGCTTTAGCGCATCGTAGTCGGCGTCCGAGATCTCTGGGGCGTCCTCGGCGTGATACAGCGTGTTGGCCCGCGCAATCAATTCCGCAAGTCGCGCCAGCTCGGCACGTGCTTGATCTTCCGTCAGCTCTGTTACCGCAATTGAATCGCTCATGGCCTCGCCCTGTCACATAGTCTTTGAACCCAGTGATAGGGCGAGGCCATGGCTAGGTCCAGATGTGCTGTTCCATGAGTGAGGGGGTCGCCCTGAACCTACAGCGACCAGATTTCATTTTAGGTCAGGCTCCAACAGCGATCCGACGTTCGTCCAAGCTGTTGCTTTGCGGATCGCGCAACACGTAGCCCCTGCCCCAGACGGTTTCGATATAGTTTTCGCCGCCGGTCGCATTGCTGAGCTTCTTGCGCAGTTTGCAGATGAAAACGTCAATAATTTTCAACTCGGGCTCGTCCATACCGCCATAAAGATGGTTCAGGAACATCTCTTTGGTCAGCGTTGTGCCCTTCCGCAAGCTGAGCAGTTCGAGCATCTGGTATTCCTTGCCAGTAAGATGAACAGCCTTACCTTCAACCTCAACGGTTTTGGCATCCAGGTTCACCGCGACCCGACCTGTATGAATGATGGATTGGGAATGCCCCTTGGACCGACGGATGATTGCGTGGATGCGGGCAACCAGCTCCTCTCGGTGGAAGGGTTTGGTCATGTAATCGTCTGCGCCAAAACCAAAGCCCTTGATTTTGCTTTCGGTGTCATCAGCGCCCGATAGGATCAGGATGGGTGTTTCAACCCGCGCAATGCGCAACTGCCGCAATACTTCGTGACCGTTCATGTCCGGCAGGTTCAGGTCCAGAAGGATCAAGTCATAGTCGTACAGTTTGGCAAGATCGATGCCTTCCTCGCCCAGATCCGTCGCATAGACGTTGAGGTTGGCGTGCGTCAGCATCAGCTCAATGCTTTTCGACGTGGTTGGATCATCCTCGACAAGAAGTATACGCATTTACTGCTCCAATTTGGGTCAATTTAACAATTCAAATTGAGACTGCTCAAAAATGGTTAACCTGACGTTACCGTTGAATCATTTATTCACTTTCATCTTTAGGTTGTCGATATTTTTTTAATGCCGTCACTTTCAGAGCATCCGCGCCGTGTTCAGCGACCGCAGAAACCCAAGAATTGAACTCTTCATCGCTTAGCCCATAGCGTTTTTTGGCGTCCGACAACGAAATCAGCCCGTATAGAACGCCGCGCACCACAATGACCTTGCGCGAAGCGACCCATCTGGTCGTCTCAGCAGGTGGCAGATCGTTTCGCGATAAAACCGTTCCATCCGGCAGGGTTACGGACCTTGGCCCTTCGACTTTGTGCAAATACATCTGTTGACCCTTTTTCAGCTGCGACAAAGCTGACAACAGCCTACTTAATGTCGCGTGAAACCGCCCCTTGAGAGTGTGTAGAATTTTCCTATATTCTGCCGGTCTTTCTTAACGCGCACTGGAATCTTCATGGCCCTCGATACCGAGACACCGCTGAACTCGCTTGGCTTTGCCAAACCCCCGTCAGAGACGCGGGTGGTTGTTGCCATGTCTGGCGGCGTCGACAGTTCAGTTGTTGCCGCTTATCTGGCCGATCAGGGCTATGACGTGGTTGGCGTGACGCTGCAGTTGTATGACCACGGTGCGGCCTTGGCCAAGAAAGGCGCCTGTTGCGCGGGGATTGATATCCATGACGCGCGGCGTGTGGCCGAGGAGCGCGGCTTTCCGCATTACGTTCTGGATTACGAGAACATCTTCAAAGATGCTGTGATCGACGAATTCGCCGACAGCTATCTGGCCGGAGCGACTCCGGTCCCATGTATCCGGTGCAACGAGCGCGTGAAGTTCAAGGACCTCCTGGAAACCGCCAAGGACCTTGAAGCCGACTGCATGGCGACTGGCCATTATATCCAGCGCAAGATGGGCGCGAACGGGCCGGAACTGCACAGCGCCGAGGATGCGAACCGGGATCAATCTTATTTCCTGTTTTCGACCACGCCCGAACAATTGGACTTTCTCCGCTTCCCTCTGGGCCACCTGCCCTCGAAGGATGCGACCCGAGAAATGGCCGCGCAATATGGCCTGTCAGTGGCGGACAAGCCCGACAGTCAGGACATCTGCTTTGTGCCCGATGGCAACTATGCCAGTGTGATCGAAAAGCTGCGCCCCGGTGCGGCGGAACCAGGTGAGATCGTACATTCCGACGGTCGGGTGCTGGCGCAGCACAATGGCGTCATCCACTACACCATCGGTCAACGCCGCGGTCTGGGTATCGGCGGGCTAAGCGAGCCTTTGTATGTGGTGAAGCTGGACGTAGACAAAAAGCAGGTTGTCGTTGGCCCGAAAGAGCTGCTAGCAACCCGGACCGTTCCGGTGCGCGAGATCAACTGGCTGGGGGATGAACCTTTTACTTCGCGTGACGAATGGCATCTGTCGGTTAAGGTGCGGTCGACCCGCCCGCCGCGTGAGGCGATTGTTCGACCTCTGTCTGAAACGACTGCCGAAGTCGAATTGCTGACACCTGAGGAAGGCATTTCGCCCGGTCAGGCCTGTGTGTTCTACTCCAATGAAAGCAGCCGCATATACGGCGGCGGCTGGATCTGGCGCGGTTACTGAGGCGTCCAGATTACAAGACGTCGGTCGGGCTGTTCACCAGAATATACAGTCCGACTGCCACCATGATGTAAGGCGCAATCCTATCAAGGCGGGCAAAACGCGGCCCTAAAACCTGTGCGCGTGGTGCGCCCCAACTTGCAATTCCGATTAGTGTCGCCAGTGCACACCCGGCCCCGACCATGGCCGTCAACCGAAACGCTGGCGTCGAATCCGCGAACAGCGGAGTCATAGCCGCAAGCGTGTCAATCGATAGCGTCAAAAACAGCGCGACGACTGAGGTGATAGCCCCAGTATCGGGCAGTTGACGCCCGCCCGAGCCTTTCCGTTGTCGCCAGATGCCATAAAGGCCCAGAGACAGCGGGATAACCCCAAGGTAGCCGACCCAGTTCAGGAACCGACTGTGATCCAGCCCGCTGGCAATCACAAGCGACAGGCTCAGAATTATCATTTGCGCGGCCGCAAAACCAAACATGGCCCGGCGCGTCTCCATCACCATGATCAGGCCAAACAGGATGACCAGATTGTCCAGGTTAGTTGATATGGTCACGATCGCAGCGGAAAATGCGAACAGGGTGTGTTCAATCATGGCGATTGGGCAGCCTGTTCAAAACCGCTCGGGCGGCGCGCAGACCTGGCGCTTCACCACCCCGGCCCAGACGATCCATGGTCACGTCCATAGCGCTGCGCTGCGCATCCGGACTGGTGGCCACGTCCGACAATGCCGTGGCAATCTTATCCGGCTCGCAATCATCCAGCAGGCATTCAGGAACCGCGCGCGTTTCAGACACCAGATTGACAAGGGTCGCTGTGTCCAAATTCACCATGCGCTTTGCGATCAGTGTCGTCAGCCAGTTCAGGTTGTAGGCAATCACCATTGGCGTGGCCTGTGCCGCCAGTTCCAATGAAACTGTCCCAGACGCCGCCAGCGCAAGATCGGCCGCAGCAAAAGCCGCCCTTTTCTGCGCCTGAGCCTGATCAGAGGGCAAGTCTCGGGGGGCAACCACGACGGGCGACCCTGGCCAGTCCTGAACATGTTCGGTGACCGCATCAACCATATGGGCCACAGCTGGCACGACAACGCGCGTGTCAGGGCGCTGTTTCAAAAACAGGCTTAACGCCTGACCAAAGACCGGAGCCAGACGATCCACCTCACCCCCCCGCGAACCGGGCAAGGCCAGAACAATGGGCGATTGGCCTAGGCCGTACGCAGCGCGAAAAGCCTGAATGTCTTGTTCGGTCGCCACTGGTTCGCTGACCACCGGGTGCCCGACAAAGTCACATTCCATCCCCGCGCGCTGCATATAGGGCGGCTCGAATGGCAACAGCGCCAGCACATGATCGATGACCTTGGCCATCTTGTCCGCACGCCCGGGACGCCAGGCCCAGACGCTGGGGGCGACATAATGAACTGTGCGAATAGTACTTTGCGCTTTGACCAGCTTGGCAACCCGCAATGAGAAATCGGGACTGTCGATGGTGATCAGAACATCTGGATTGCTATCCAGAACAGCCTGCGCTGTCTCAGAAATCCGACGTTTGAGGTGAAAAAACTTGGGGAGAACCTCGACCAGTCCCATAACCGACAATTCGGACATGGGAAAAAGGCTGTCCAACCCTTGTGCCTGCATCAGCGGGCCGCCAACACCCTGAAATTCAACTCCGGGTACCAGCGCGCGCAGGCCTTCCATCAAAGCCCCGCCAAGCCGGTCCCCCGAAGGTTCACCGGCGACGACGAAAACCCGCATCAGTTCGTCCGCTCGCGGACATACAAAAACAGGCCCAGCCTATCACATTCCGCAATCACGCGGTCTTTCTCAAGCACAAGGACGCCGCCCTTTTCGATCACAATTCCCGACAGCCCCGCCGCAACTGCGCCGGACACAGTATCAGGCCCGATCACAGGCAGATCTGCACGAACGTCCTGATCTGGTTTCGGGGCTTTGAACAAAATGCCGCCGCCCGCATCGGGGCGCTGAGTCAGAGACTGCAACATCCATGCCGTGCCGAAGATACCCTCAATCGCCAGCGCCTGCCGTTTTGAAACCACACAGGCCTGCCCAACATCCGCAGCACCCATCGCCCGGACGATACCCGATGCACGATCCGCATCCGTCAGATCGGCCTCAGACGGTTGCGCCTGCGTCAGACATCCCAGTTTCGGAAGAAGGTTCGGCGCGATTTCCTGGGCTGCCTTAACCTCCAGACCTGCATCCTCAAAAATGCCGATAACCGCGCGCAGCGCCGCATCATCGCCGGACATGATGGCTTGTTGCAAGATTGGGACCAAAGGCATTGTTGCAGCATCGATCCTTGCAGGATCAATGGGCGGGCGGCCGACGGCACCTGCCATGCAGATCTGGGTCACACCCCGCGCCTTGATGTCGGCGATAAAGGTTCCAACCTGTTCCAGGGGAAACTCGACATCCGGGGTCAGAGTGTCAGGACGGAACCCCTCCATCGCGCAGACCACCGGGCGGTCGGACAGTTGCGCGACAACTTCACCCGGCAAAACGCCTGTTCCAGCAATCAGCGCCAGCATTGTTTATTTCCCCGGTGTAAGGAAAGACCGATCCGAATGTCCGGTCACGAAATCGACGATCCGCTGAACGTATTCACTTTCGTTATCCGTGCCGACCCGGTGCGCGCGCTCCATGAACGTACCATCGCCAGTCGACAATTCGCGGAAGGCCGCCCGCAAAGCGGCAATATCCTCACGTGAGACACCGCGCCGTTTGAGGCCGACGAGATTTAGACCATCAAGTTCGCCACGCGGCGCCTGAACCAGGCCATATGGGATCACGTCATTTGGAACCATGGTCAACGCGCCGATGATCGCGCCACGTCCGACGCGGACCCACTGATGCAATCCAGAGATACCACCGACAATCACGTCATCCTCAATGATGCAATGACCCGCTGCGCCGGCATGGTTCACCATGATCACCCGATTGCCAATCTGGACATCGTGGGCCACATGCACGCCCGCCATCAGCAGGCAATCATCCCCAATCCGCGTAACGCCGCCGCCACCATCGGTCCCGGTATTCACCGTGACATGTTCGCGAATCCGATTGCGTTTGCCGATCTCAAGGCGCGTATTCTCACCACCGAACTTCAAATCCTGTGGGATCTCTCCAATGACCGAAAAGTTGAAGATCACGGTCTCTTCACCAACCGAGGTATCGCCGGTCACCACAACATGCGATTTCAGCTCGACCCGATCCGCAAGCTTGACCTGAGGACCCACATAGCAAAACGGACCTACGACGCAGCCTTCACCAATCTGCGCGCCTTCTTCGATGATTGCGCTTGGATGGATGCCGCTCATGTGGTCTTTTCCATGTCCCAATCGACATAGGCCGAAAACTCAGCCTCGGCCGCGACCTCTCCTTCGACCGTGGCACGGCCACTGAATTTGAAGATCTTGCCACCCTTTTTACCGCGAACCGTTTCGACATGCATCTCAAGCACGTCACCTGGGATCACCTTGCGACGGAATTTGCATTTGTCGATGTTCATGAAATAGATCAGCAGTTCGCTGTCGATCACGTCCATGCCAACACCCAGCATGACGCCCGCCGTCTGTGCCATCGCCTCGACAATGGTCACGCCCGGCATGATCGGGGTTCCGGGGAAATGCCCTTGGAAATGCGGCTCGTTCATGGTGACATTCTTGATGCCAACCGCCGATTGATAGCCCGAGATATCAACGACCTTGTCGACCAGCAGAAACGGATAGCGGTGAGGCAATATCCGCTGGATCAGCTGAATGTCTGCGCTTTTGGTTTCCGTAGTCATAGTGCAGTCGTCCCGTTCTGGATTTTTCTTTGTCGCGTGGTTAGCAACACCGCGCCTTAAGGGCAAGCAAACCTATTCTTTGATTTCTTCTTCAAGTTGGCTGCCATCGCCAATCTGTTCATTGATCCGCGCAATCGCCGTGTCCGTCACATCAGTTCGGTCCGCGCTGAGAAAAACATTGGAACGTTCGATAACGACCGACGCCCCGGACTCGCGCAACAACTCGATCAGGATCGGCTGCACAAGAACCAGAAAAGTCTGCCGCGCTTCTTCGCTTTGGCGCGCAAGGGCGTCCAGTTTCGCGCGCTGACTTTCGCGATGTGTCTGAACCTTGTTGTCGAACGCCTCGGCCAGAGGGCGAAACTCTTCGGTTGGCAATTCTGCGCGCTTTTCGGTCAGGTCTTTTTCTTCCCTGCTGAGCTCAGCGACAATTCGTTCATTCTCATCGGCCAGCAATGCACCTTCGGTTTCGATCTCGCGCAGGACGCGCCGACCGAATTGCGACTCGGAAAACAACCGGTCGCTGGACAAGGTCAGTACATTCGCCTGAGGAACGCCTAATTGCTGCGCCTGAGCTGTCGACATGCAGGCCAGCGCCAGAAAAACGCACAGGGCCCGAATTGGGCCCTGCACTTCATTACATATTCGGTTCAACATCTGGCGATCAGAACCGCGCCTGAACAGTCAGGTCAAAGTTCTGTTCCTTGTCGAAGTCTTCTTTCTTCAAAGCTTTGGAGAAGTTGAATCGCAGAGGCCCAAAAGGCGTTTCCCACAGAACCGACACACCGATCACATGGCGGACAGACCCGTCCGCACCCACGATGTCGGCACCAGCAGTGTTCACGTTGTTGATGTTGTAGACGTTACCAACATCGTAGAACACACCGCCGCGCAGACCCAGTTCTTCGGGCAGGCCAAGCGGGAAGTCTGATTCAAAGCGGGCAACCCAGTAGTAGTTACCACCGATCGCATCGTCCTGGCCGTTCGACAGGTCTCGCGGACCCAGGCCCGCAGGTTCAAAGCCACGGAACGTGTTCGGACCAATCAAGAAGCGGTCGAGCACGCGGCTGAAGTCGTCGCCCTGCCAATGCAGTGCACCTACTTCCATCGATGCCCGCAGAACAACTTCCTCGTTCAGGACACGTGTCTGCGCAATGCCGCGCGCTGTGGTCTTGTAGAACTCGTTGTCGCCGCCAAGACCGGCCGCATCAACGCCCACCTCAAACAAAACGCCCGCATTCGGGTTCAGACCACCGCGTCGGCTATCATAGAGGTAAGATACACCCAGCGTGCTCGATGTCCGTTTACCCTGCTCGATTTCCGAAGCGATAACAGCACCGTTTACTTCGTCATCCTGCTGCGTCATCTCGCTGCGGTTCCAACCATAGCGGAGACGGAGCGAAGACAATTCGCTGATAGCGTAGCTCAGCTGCGGCTCGAAGAAGACGCGCTTAGTATCGTAGCTTGCAAAGCTTGAATTCGTCGATGCCAGGCCAAGACCAAGATCGAACTGCAACCGGCGACCCAGCAAATATGGTTCGGTGAAGTTAATGATGTATTGCTCGGAATCCTGCGCCGTCGAAAGGGTCAAGCCAAGGTTTTGACCGCGACCCAGGAAGTTGGATTCATTCAGGCCAATTGCAATCCCGAAACCGTCGGAAATCGAGTAACTACCACCGAGGCTCAGCGAGCCGGTGGGCTGTTCTTCGACGTCCACATCCACAATCACCTGGCTGGGCGTGGACCCTTCGCGCGGCTCAACATCTGCCACGGCAAAGAACCCAAGGGCACGGATACGTTCAGCACTCTGGCGGATTTCGCGCGGGTTGAACGGATCACCTTCGACCGTATCGAACTGGCGACGGATCACACGGTCCAGTGTCGTTGTGTTGCCTTCGATGTCGATACGTTCAACAAAGATCCGCGGACCTCTGGTCAGAACAAACTGAACGTCCAGCGTCAGATCACGTGGGTTACGTGTGACCCGCGGTTCGACCCGCAGGAAATCAACACCCTGTTTCAAACCCAACCGTTCCTGACGAGCGATCGAGCTTTCGATCAGAGACGGGGAATAGGTCACGCCTGGACGAATTTTCAACGCCGCTTGATATGCGGCAGGATCAACGCCCGGAATTTCACTGACGGTCGAAATCTTGCCGAACGAGAACTTCTGCCCCTCGGTGATATTCATCACCAGGAAGAACGCGTCACGTTCGCGGGTAAATTCGACATTTGCGCTGTTCACGCGGAAATCCACGTATCCGCGCGACAGATAGAAGTCGCGGATGACTTGTTTATCAAACTCGATCCTGTCAGCGATAAACGTGTCGCCGCGCAGGAACGTGCGCAGAATGTTGGCCTGCTTTGTCTCAAGAATCCGGCGCAAGCGGCGATCCGAGTATGCCCGGTTGCCGACGAAACTGACACGCTCGACCTCGATCGTGGTGCCTTCGGCAATTTCAAAGACAAGATCGACGCGGTTGTCGCTGCGGCGAATGATGCGTGGGATGACGGTCGCGGAAACGCGGCCCTGCGCTGAATAGATTTCAGCGATCTGATCCGCGTCCGCTTCGGCAAGCTGTGGTGTGAAAACCCGGCGGGGCTGAGAATTGATGGCCTCAAGCAGAAGATCGTCTTTTACGCGACGATTGCCTTCGATGCTGATCTGGTTGATCGTCGGATATTCTTCGACCTCAATCACCAGAGTGTTCCCGCGCGGCGTCAGCTCAACTGTCTCAAAAACACCACTGTCAAGCAAACGCTGAAACGCATCGTTCAACTGTCCGGCAGTCACAGTCTGGCCTGGTTGAATTCCAGTCCGGGCAATAATTGTCGAACTTTCGATCCGTCTGTTGCCCTCAACATCGAACGAATTGATGGTGTAGCTTTGCGCGCGCGCAACCTCCGGCAAGAAGGTAAAGCTAGCCATAATTACAAAGGAAAAAATACGTAGCGTCTGCCACAAAATCTTGTTTGTTGGCTTCTGCCCCCCGCAGGATGTGCCTGCGCCTCGCCTATCAGTCATTTTTTTCTCTACCCAGAATTTTAGGACTTTATTGTTGAGTAGCGAGATTAAGTTTCCTTGTCAAAAGACGAAAACACAAAGCGGCCCAGTGGGCCGCTGCAAGTTATATTCAAATTGTGGCGAGAATCACATGCTGACTACGACAGCCCAGCCACCAATCGCCAGCGCCGTCGCGCCGAAAAACAACAGAAAGTCCCAGTTCAGCATGAACAGGAAACTAAAACTCTGAAAAGATTTCCGCAGCGTCTTTGTCATTTGAGCCTCTGACACAAAAATTTAGACGCAGTCAAACTAAGCGCGGATTGGGGCGAAATTGCGGCTTTTGTTGGCGCATATCACCACAATCAGCAGAACAGATCGTTGGACACGGAAAAGATCATCAGGCCAAGGATCAGCGATATCCCTACCCCCATCAGAACCTTCAGTACGCCGTCGCTTGGTGGTTTACCTGCCACGGCCTCATAGGCGTAGAACACCAGATGCCCGCCATCCAGTGCCGGGATCGGAAACAGGTTCAACAGCCCGACAGCCGTAGACAACACAGCGATAAAGAAGATGAAGCTTTGCGCACCTTGGCTGGCCATCGCCCCCGAGGTTTCGGCAATACCGATCGGGCCAGACATGTTGCAGGTGCTGATGGCCCCAGTAACCATGTGCCAGATACCCGACAGCGACCCGTCTATGATGCGCAGGGTTTGACGCGCACCACCCGAAATGGATTCAAGAACTCCGGCCGCCTCGGTCGCGGGTTCCAGCATCATCCCGCCAACGATACCGATGCGCCAATGTGTAACAAAGCCGCCTTCTGACTGCGGTTCGTCCGTACGGCGCGGGGCAAGTGCGAACTCAAGATCTGCCCCGTCGCGCCAGACATTCAGCAACAGAACTTTCCCGTCGGACCCTTCGACATGTTCTTTCAACTGATCAAATGCAAAGATCGGGTCCCCATTGACCGACGTGATGACATCACCACGCTTAAGGTCGATATCCATGGCAGCACTACGAGGCGTAACCTGCTGAATCAGGGGCGGAAACAGCCAGGGACCGGTCACATCCATGGTCTGTTCATTGCGGATGACCGTATAATCCAGAACCGGTTCCACCGGCAACGCGTCAACAAAGTCAGTCCACGCGCCCGCCTCGTCAAAATCGGGCACCGCGACGCCGCCAATGGCGACGATTTCGTCACCGTCCTGCAATTGCTGAACAGTGCCGGGTAAAGGGTGCAAAGTCCCGACGGTCAGTGGGTCCTTGGTCACCCCCTGGGTCAGGAAAATCAGACCAAACACCAGGATCGACATGATGAAATTGAAAACCGGACCTGCTGCAACTGTGGCCGACCGGGCCCAAAGAGGTGCCCCATGCATAGTGCGGCGCAAATCCTCCGGGCTCTGCTCGGTAATTTCCTCCATCGCGGCTTCGTCTTTGCCCGACGCCGCATTCGCGTCGCCCAGGAATTTGACATACCCACCAAAAGGCAGCGCGGCGATCTGCCACCGCGTGCCGCGCTTGTCTATGCGGCTCCAGAGAACCGGGCCAAACCCGACCGAGAACACCTCGGCATGGATACCGGACCAGCGTCCAACGATGTAATGGCCGTACTCGTGCACCGCGACGATCACCGAAAGTGCGATGACAAAGGCAATGATCGTGTACAGCAAATTGCCAAACTGAGGGATCAGAGAAAGTACGTCCAAAATTTTATCCTGCTCGTTGGATGACGATGTCATCTACCCATGTACGTGCCAAATGGTCCGTTTGCAGCACGTTATCAAGAGTTAAAGGGGCATCAATAAGGCCACCTGCGGCCTCGAATCTGTCCAGAACGGCCTCGACTATGTCGGCCATCTGAAGGAAACCTATTTCGCGCGCGACGAACCGATCCAACGCCCGTTCTTTGGCGGCGTTGAACACAGCACCTGACAGGCCGCCGCGTTCCATCACGGCGCGCGCCAAGCGCAGCGCGGGATACCGCGCCTCATCGGGTTCACTGAACCTCAGCTGCCCAAGTTTGCCAAGGTCCAACCGTTCGACCGGCAAACCCTTCCGGTCGGGCCAGTGGAGAGCGTACCCGATGGCATGGCGCATATCCGGGGCGCCCATATGGGCCATGACAGCGCCGTCCTGGAACCCGACTAAGGCATGAACGATGGATTCCGGGTGCACCAGCACTTCGATCTGATCCGGAGACACGCCGAAGAATTCTTTGGTTTCAATCAGCTCCAGCGCTTTGTTGAACATTGACGCGCTGTCGATTGTGATCCGCTGCCCCATATCCCAGTTCGGATGGCTCGAGGCTTGCTCGACTGTTGCATGCGCTAGCTTGCTCAGTGGCCAATCGCGGAACGCGCCGCCACTTGCTGTGATGATGATACGCTCGACCGCAGACATATCCTCGCCGACAAGCGCCTGAAATACGGCTGAATGTTCGCTGTCGACCGGCAAAAGTCGCGCATTGTTCGCTTTGGCCGTCTCAAGAACCAACGCACCGGCGCAGACAAGCGTTTCCTTATTGGCCAACGCCAACGTGCCGCCCTGCCTGAGCACTTCAAGGCCCGGTTCCAGACCGGCGGCGCCCACAATGGCCGACATAACCCAATCGGCAGGCCGTGCCGCAGCTTCCGTCAGCGCATTTTGACCAGCGGCCACTTTGACGCCCGAGCCCGCAAGGGCCGTGCGCAGATCATCCAACCGGTCTTCATAGGCCGTAACTGCCACATCGGCGTTCAAACGCCGGGCATCTTCCGCCAGCTTTTCGATATTCGCCCCGCCCGTCAGAGCGACGACGTCATAGGACGCGGGGTCGCGATCAATCAGATCAATCGTATTTTGCCCAATTGATCCGGTCGCGCCGAAGATTGAGATTTTGCGCATCACATCGCTCCGGGGGAATAGAGAATCCCGGCTATCAAAACGAACAGGGCCGCGCCCATCATGCCGTCAAAGCGATCCAGAAACCCGCCATGACCTGGTATCAGGTTCGAGCTGTCTTTGACCGCAAATTTGCGCTTTGTTGCGCTTTCGACAATGTCCCCGGCCTGGCTGGCCATCGACGCAAGCACCGAAATTACCACAAACATGACGCCAAAGCCGGCATGAACGGCAAAGATCGTGCCAACCAAAGCTGCTGCTGCCCACCCGCCTGCGGTGCCCGACCATGTTTTCTTTGGGCTGACCTCAGGCCAGAACTTAGGGCCGCCAAAGGTTTTGCCAACAAAGTATCCTGCAACATCCGTTGCCACGACCACCGAGATAAGCCAGACCATCCAGCCGAACCCCATGTTTTCGCGGATTGAGATGAAGCCCAGACCCGATGCAGCAATCCAGAAAGCGAAAAGCGCGTAGATCCCCTTGGATCGACTGATCTGCCCTGCTCCGACCAAGGCCGGCGCAAACAGGAATGGCAGCGTATAAAGCGGCGGAAGATGATAGCTAAGAACGACAGCAACACCGGTGAGGATGCCCAACAGGATCGCCACACCATTGCGGTCCGGATCGATCATCCGCACCAGTTCCCAAGTCATCAATCCGCAGGCGATTGCGATAAAGGCTTCGAACCACAGGCCGCCCAGCCACACTTCGACCGAGCCGATGCACACAAGCACCGCAGCAGACAGAACACGGGCGGTTAGGTCAGACCATCGGCCCTCGCTCATGCCGGAACCGCTCCGAACCGCCGGTCACGGCTTCCAAAGTTTCGGCACAGCCGTTCCAGCTCGGCCGAGGTGAAGTCGGGCCAGAGCGTGTCGATGAATTCGTATTCCGAATAGGCCGATTGCCACAAAAGAAAGTTGGATATACGGGCTTCGCCACTGGTCCGGATCACCAAATCCGGATCGGGAAGAACATGTGTATCCAAATACTTGGGCAGGGTTTCCTCGTCCACATCTTCGGGGCGCAAGCGGCCTTCGGCGACGTCACGCGCCAACCGTTTGGTCGCCCGGGCAACTTCATCCCGCCCGCCATAATTTAACGCAATGGTCAGATGCACCAGATCGTTGTGTTGAGTTGCAGCCTCTAAAGTGTCCATCAGTTCGGTCAGCTTGGAATCCAGCCGAACCCGATCACCAATAAAGCGTACGCGCACACCGGCTTTGGTCAAGTTGCGTGCTTCTTTGATGATGTACCGTCGAAACAGGCTCATCAAGCCGGCGACTTCCACCTGGGTCCGTTTCCAATTCTCGGTCGAGAAGGCAAAGACGGTCAGATACTTGATGCCCAATTCCGGACAGGCCTCAACCACTTCTCGTACCCGCCGGGCACCGGCCTGATGCCCAAACAGCCTGGGCCGGTTGCGCGCCTGCGCCCAACGCCCGTTCCCATCCATTATGATGGCTACGTGGCGTGGCCCGATAGCGGGTGAGGGTTGAGTTGTGTCAGGCATAATGCGGGCTCAGACCTGCATGATCTCGGCCTGCTTGGTTTCAAGCGCGGCGTCTACGTTCTTGATCATCTGGTCGGTCAGGTCCTGGACTTCACTTTCCCAGAACTTCTGATCGTCTTCTGACATGCCGTCAGCCTTGGCTTTCTTGATCTGGTCCATGCCATCGCGACGGACGTTACGGATCGAAACACGGGCGTGCTCGGCATATTGCCCGGCAACCTTGCCCAGCTCGCGGCGGCGTTCTTCGTTCAATTCGGGGATCGGCAGCATGATGATGGTGCCGTTCAGCTGGGGGTTGATGCCCAGACCGCTTTCACGGATCGCTTTTTCAACCTTGCCCACCAGGCCTTTGTCCCAAACATTCACCGTCACCATACGCGGTTCGGGGACGTTTACGGTACCGACCTGATTGATTGGGGTCATCGACCCATAGGCATCAACCATAACTGGTTCCAGCATCGACGCCGACGCACGGCCTGTTCGTAGTGAAGCGAATTCAGTTCTAAGGTTGCCCATGGCGCCATCCATACGGCGCTTCAGATCGTCGGTGTCTAGTTCAAAATCGTCAGACATGCTGCTCACTCCCCGTCTTCAGGTGATGTTTGCAAGGCTCATAGTCCATCGCAATTGGGATGTATAGCAATGATGATCCGGAATTGAGCCAATGACCAGAGGTGTTTCTGGCATTTTCGGGTTCTTTCAATGGCAACTGAACCGGCCAACATTGATGTCAGCCGGTTCGATCATGTGCATAGGAATCAGGCGTTTACATCGACAACAACACGGCCTTTGACCTGCCCTTTTAAGATATCCGCACCCAATTGAGGCAGATCGCTCAGCGTCGCGGGATGAACCATTGCCTCAAGCTTGTCCATCGGCAGGTCGGTTGCGACGCGTTGCCATGCGCGAACCCGGTTGTCATAGGGCTGCATCACACTATCGATGCCTAGCAGGTTGACACCGCGCAACAGGAACGGAATGACGCTTGCGGGCAGCCCTGCCCCTCCGGCCAGACCAACGGCTGCGGCTGAGGCACCGTATTTCATCTGACCCAGTACACGGGCCAACATCTCGCCCCCCACTGCGTCAATGCACCCGGCCCAGGACTCGCTTTCCAACGGGCGTTTCACGGTTTCATTGAGATCCTCGCGTGGGACAATCGTGGTGGCGCCGAGTGATTTTAGATATTCACCCGCCTCTGGCCGACCTGTCACGGCAGCCACCTCATAGCCCAAATTGGCCAGAATGGCGGTCGCAACCGAACCAACACCGCCAGCGGCGCCGGTGACAAGCACAGGTCCATGACCCGGCTGCATGCCTTGATCCTCAAGCGCCATAACCGCCAACATCGCTGTGAAACCGGCCGTGCCCACAGCCATTGCCTGACGTGTGTCCAAACCTTCGGGCAAGGGAACCAACCAATCGGCCAGCGCGTTGGCTTTCTGCGAATATCCGCCCCAATGCGCTTCACCCACGCGCCAACCGGTCAGAACGACCTTGTCGCCGGGTTTATAGCGATCGTCCGAGGACGCCTCGACCGTGCCACTGTAATCGACGCCGGGTACGTGCGGATAGCTGCGCACCAGCCCGCCGCCCTTCGGCGACATACAAAGGCCGTCCTTGTAGTTTACGGTCGAGTACTCAACAGCGATTGTCACTTCGCCATGGGGCAGATCCCCAACGGAAAGCTGTTTGACCGAAGCGCTTGCCAGTCCGCTGTCTTCGTCCTTATCCATTACCAACGCATTGAACATTTAACTTTCCTTTCTTTTAAATCAGTCACCAGCCAGTGCTGATCCGAGATATGTCGTTCAAATCCAGAATTTGTCCCGCACGGTCGCACCACGCATCCCATCGGGGGCTTCAACTTCGATCCGTGTGCCGGGTTCCCAATGGCTCAGCTTGACCATACCGATTGACACATTGGTGTCGAAATCCGGGGACCAAGCGGCCGACGTAATCTGGCCAATCCGCTTGCCTGCAGCCACTACCGGCCAAGGGCGGTCGCATGATGGTACAGCTTCGCCGTCGATTGCGATCGGACGGATTTGTTGAACCGGACCCTCCTTGGCCACGCGCAGCAGAGCGTCTCGGCCAATACAACCGATCGCCGTATGGGTGTTACAGAACTTACCCAAACCGCATTCATGCGGCGTGTTGTCGTCGGTCATGTCGTTGCCGTATGACAGTAACCCACCCTCAATCCGTTCGATTAGATTGGGACAGCCCGCGCGGACGTGCAGGTCTTCACCCGCCGCGAAAAGGGCGCTCCACAAGGGCATACCGATGTCCGAACCCTCGACATAGATTTCGAAACCACCTTGTTTGGAATAACCAGACCGTGCGATTGCGAGTTCACGTCCCTCGAACTCGAACTTGTCGAATTTAAAGAAACGAATGTCACGCACCCGGTCGCCAAAAACACGGGCCAGCAGGTCATCCGCCTTCGGCCCCTGTATCGCCAGCGGAGACACATCGGGTTCGTCGACCAGCACATCCAGACGGTATCCGTTGGCAATGCCCTTGACCCAAAGCAGCAAGTCACTGTCGGCAATCGAAATCCACCACCGATCTTCCGAGAGCTTCACCGCCACAGGATCATTCAGCATTCCCCCTGTTTCATCGACAATGGGAACGTAAAAGCACTGACCGGGCAGCATCCTCCGCAGATCCCGTGGCGTCAGCATTTGCATCAGCCGCGCGGCATCCGGCCCACGCAGTTCGACCTGCCGTTCACATGAGACATCCCAAACCTGCACATGGCTTTTCAAGTGCCGGTAGTCTGCTTCGACGGATTCAAAAACAGTGGGCAATAACATACGGTTATAGACCGTATATCCTTTAACCCCAGCAGCTTCGACACCATCCGAAAAAGGTGTTCGGCGCAGGCGACGCGAGAGTGAGATCTGAGCCACTTAAGCCTCCTCAGGCAGAAAAACCAGATCGCTCACCGGAGCGGCCGAACCCGTCTCAGTCAGCATCTGATGAAGCTGGCCCCGGTGATGTGTTTGGTGGTTGAAAAAATGAATGACGCATTGCGCATACGGTTTCGTGACATCGGCTTCTTTGGCGGCCGAGAACCATGTGAACGGGCCGCGCAGGTCCTCGTCATTCAAGGACGCGGCCCATTGGGTTGTCCGCTGGTCAATCTGATCGCGCAGCGGCAACCATTCTGCCAGATCGATGCACAGTGACGGGCTTTCCGGGATACCGCCGCCGGGGCCTTGCCCCTTGTCAAACCGCGACATCCATATCCAGTCCCCCCAAAGCAAATGATTTGCCGTGCCCAGGATCGAACCAAAAAACGCTCCGCGCTCGCGGGTCAGTTCCTCATTCGAAAGTGCGGTAAGAAACCCCTTCAACTGGCTGTTTTGCCAGTGATTATATCGGGCCATCTCTTGCGCATAGGCCGCGGTGATCATCACTTTGGCCCGTGCCAGTCGATTGGGCAAATTTCGGCGGACTTGCCGCCAAAGTCCCAAACACGACCGTAATCACGCACCTTGGATTTGGTACCGCGGGCAACGATGATATCCGGACCCATCCAATATTTTGAGTTTGACACCATGACAGGGTGGTCCGGATCTTTGCCGCCCAGCATCTCAATTTCACCCTGTATCTTGCGGCCGATCGCGATGCGGCGCTTGGTGCCGTCGCGCTCAATCTGAACCGGCGCGCGCTCGGCCCCGATAATCTCGCTGACCAGCATGGTAAACAAACCGGTGGTCCCGCCTGCCTGACCGCTGAAGATTTGCAACAGCCCGTTGTAGGCCTTGCCGCTGGCACGCTCATCGACATAAGCGGCCACTTTCCACTGCCCTTCGCCCATTCGGCCCGGAATATCGACCAGCAACCCGACGTTTAGACCGGACAGGTCTTCGCCTTCATAGTGGCCCTCATCAACGATAATACCCATCCACGCGTGGCAATGCCCCTCGGTCGGAGGATGTGCGCCCAATGAAACCACGCAGGGGCAGAACACATCGCAGGAGCAGTTCAGGATCAATTCGCCTTTGATTGCCCAATCTGTCGGGCTCATCTCGCGCCGCTTGGGATTAGGCATACGGCTGTCAATGCGCTGACTGATCGGCAGCTTGTCGGCCTCGGGTTTTCTGTTCTTAGCCATAGGCTTATCCTCCGTAGCTTATTGGATAGACGAGCAGAACAAGACCGCCCGCAATCAATGCAAATCCCATCGGTCGGGTCACTGCGTGCCCGATCTGGGGTAGTTTCTCCAAAACCATGAACAGGGTCGCGAGACCCATCCACAACAGGCTCATGACACCGCCAACAAAACCAAGCGCCATGAAGCCCCAGCAGCAGCCCACACAGAATGCGCCCAGTCCCAACCCCATGCGCAAACCGCCAGTGAACCCGGTTTTCCAGTGCCCCAGAAAATAGGTCATGGGGGCATGGCAGACTCCGTGGCAGACCTCTTTCGCGCGGGAGAACTGAAATGCGCCGACGGCGATCATTAGGCCGCCTGCGAAATACCCGGATTTGCCGATGCCCAGCATGTCAACGACCCCACCAAACAATAGCGCCAACTGAACACCGGTGATCAAAGCTGCAAAGCCAACCCAGACGACCAGATACCCGGACAGAACACCCAACCAACCTGCGCGCGAGCCATTGGCGCTGCTGATCAGATCGTCATAACTGCGCAACGTCGGCACGAGCGTCGGCAGCATCATCGCCGCCATCATGATAGCCCACATCCAGAACAGCGGGCCAAACTCGGCCATGGGCATATACATGTCCATGCGCGGGTCCATGGCCGCCATGGCCTGACCCATTGGGCCGGGGCGACCAATCCAATCCAGATCCATGTCGCGGCTCATGGTGAACATGACCCACCACGCGGACAGGATCAGGGCATAAAACCCCAGCCAAAATGCAGTGCGTAGAACTGTGCGACTCACGCGCTCCTCCCGACTCAGTCCTTGCTTTTCAAATGTCAGACTTTTAAATGTCAGACAAATAAAAATTCACCAACGGTCCCCAGAATATGAAAATTGACCCCAAGAAGCCTGCTGATCTGTCTGCGCAGATCGCTCAGGCCATTCGTGACGCAATCATCTCGGGCGAATTGATCGTGGATGAACGTTTGCCCTCCGAGGCGGAATTGTCCGAGCAATTCCAGGTATCTCGCCCAACCGTGCGGGAGGCATTGAAGCGTCTTGCAGCGCAATCCCTGATCCGCACGCAACGTGGTGCAAGCGGTGGTGCATTTGTGAACCGGTTAAGTTTCGAGGGCGCGTATTCCCAACAGATCACGACCTCGACCCTGCTACTGTCGATGAATGCAGTCAGTTTCGACACCGCCTGCGAAGCGCGCTTCGCGCTCGAACGCGCCTGCGCCGCCTTGTCCGCACAGCGCCGTACAGCGGATCAGTTGGCCACCATGCGAGCCGAAGTTCACCGCCAATCCCAACCCGGCCTGACGGATGAGGCATTCTGCGCCTCGGACGTGGCGTTTCACCGGGCGCTGGTTGATGGTGCCGGCAATCCCGTACTGTCTTATCAACTGGCCGGCGCGGTCGAAGCCATGCAGCCGCTGATGAACATGATCACTTTCACAGCGCGGTCCCGGGAAGCAATTATTGCCTTCCACAATCAGATCGCCGACGCGCTGGAAGATCGCGACTCGACCAAAGTGGACGCGACGCTAGTTGAGCTTGAGAGCTACACAAGACAATTGGCGCAAGACGTGGCGCAGCAAAGACGTAATCCGGCGTAAGGAAATTGAAATGACCACCGCTTTGAACGTGATTGCAGCCCTTATGACCATTGGGTTCGGCCTGTTCGGGTTTCTGGCGCCCAGCTTTACCTTGGGCGCGCTAGATCTAAGCACCACCAACAGCAACATGGGTCTGAGCGAGATGCGTGCTTCGGTCGGCGGGCTTTTCGTCGTCACTGGCGTGGCTGTTTTATTCCTCAACAACCCGATGGCCTACGCCATGCTGGGGGTTGTCTACGCGGGCGCGGCATTGGGCCGGTTTGTTTCAGTTTTTCTGGACAACCCACCGTTGGTTAAGGCGGCTACTTTTGGTGGAATCGAACTGGTCCTTGCACTTTGGCTGATACTGGCCAACATCAATAGGGCCGCCTAACCCACTGTAATTATTTCCAACGCCCGGCAAGATTCCCGGTTTGCATCCGGCCGCTGGCTCACCTATATAGGGTATGTCCTTCGGGACTATGGACATAAACGCGCTCGTAATAAGCGGATCGGACCCGGGGGCGGTACCCGGCGGCTCCACCAACATCCTTCATTTGGGGATCATGGGGCCGAAATAGGATCGACGAACGTCTAAAGGGGTTAGCTTTGTCTCGGCGGGGTGCCACCGTATCGGCCCGAAAAGTACAATTGCAAATGACAATCGTGCTCCGGTTGCAGTTGCTGCGTAAGCAGTAGCAAGACCGAAACTTAAGCCCTTGCGCCTAGCCGCGTAAGGCGGGGTTCGCAGGTACCTGGCAACAGAAACCTGCACCTTCCACTTAAAGTCTGAGTTTTTCGCTGAGCATGTTCATGTTCAGAGTTTTTTCACTATTTGGTCTCATGCTTACCTCAGCAGAATAAGGAGAGCTGGGATGTCGCACGCAGATCTACTCAGAGAGTGGTATTCCGAGGTTTGGGAAAACGGCAATACCGACGCGATTGACCAATATTTCGCCCCCGAAGCCTTGGCTGAAGGGCTTATTCCGGAAATGCAGGTCGGTGCGGATGATTTCCGGGATCTGGTCATGGCCTTTCGCCATATCCTTGGGGACATTCAGGTCGATATGCCCAAAATCATCGAAAACGGCGATTGGGTATCCGCCATCATTCACCTGCGCACAACGCGCGCCGATAACGGTGCCCCGCTTCAAGCCACGGGCAGCGTCATGGGGCGGATTAAAAACGGGCGCATGGTTGAAGCGTATAACCAGTTCGATTTCATCTCACTCTTCGAACAGCTCGGCCAGTTCCCGCAGGACACATTGCCTGTGTGTATGACCGGTCAAAGGCTGGATTGGGCCTGACCATATAAGCAATCTTGACCCCCTCGGCGCTTACGCGGTAGCAAGTGCCATGGGGTAAGATTGCGAACACCCCGTGAGGCGTCAGCCCAAGTTTCGCATGTATCCGACAAAACCAGGAGACATGCTGTGCCCGCACCAAACTCGATCACCCCAAAGCAATTGTTTAGACTGATCGGCACGCCGCAATCCCCCATACTAATTGACATCTGTATGGATGCGGATTTTGAGGCTGACCCCTATCTTATCCCAGGCTCTATACGCCATCCTGCGAAGGATATCGAAGGGCTGGTCAACCTGATCGGTGACCGACCTGCAGTCGTGATTTGCCAGAAAGGCAAGAAACTCAGCCAGGCCGTCGTTTCTTTGTTGCGGGGCGAAGGTGTGCAGGCCGAGTATCTGGAGGGCGGCATGTTTGCGTGGCGAGACATGCCGGACGCTCCGCGTGTGCCTGCGAAAGCGTTGTCGATGCAGCCCAAAGATTCCCTTTGGGTGACCCGACACCGACCAAAGATCGATCGCATCGCCTGCCCTTGGCTGATCCGGCGGTTTGTGGACCCAAATGCCCGGTTTCTGTTTGTTGCCCCGTCGGAAGTCGACGCCACCGCTGCAATATTTGACGCGACCCCTTTTGACATCGAAGGCGCTCATTGGAGCCACCGGCAAGACAAATGCACCTTTGACACGATGCTGGACGAATTCGCACTGCACACGCCCGCGCTGGATCGGCTTGCAATGATCGTTAGGGCCGCAGACACCAATCGCCATGACCTCGCACCAGAAGCCGCCGGGTTGCTTGCGGTCTCTGTCGGGTTGTCCCGGCAATACCGTGACGATCACGAAAACCTTGCTGCAGGAATGCACTTGTACGATGCTCTGTATCGCTGGGCGCGCGACGGGTTTGAAGAACAACACGACTGGCCAATGGACCGCAAATCATGACCCCGACCCTATCGGAGCTAGTCCGTATCTTTGGACGCATCGGGCTTTTGTCTTTTGGAGGGCCTGCGGCGCAAATCTCACTGATGCATCAGGAATTGGTGGAAAAACGCCCGTGGCTGGAAGAACAATCGTATCTGCGGGCGCTGTCTCTTTGCATGCTGTTGCCCGGACCCGAGGCCATGCAACTTGCCACATATGCCGGCTGGCGGCTGCGGGGCGTGACCGGAGGGTTGATCGCCGGCGGCCTGTTCGTCATCCCTGGCGCACTGATCATCGCTGTATTGGTTGGGCTTTACGCAGCTTTCGGGGACCTGCCACTGGTTCAGGCCGCTTTTCTTGGGGTGAAGGCAACAGTAATTATCATTGTCCTCCAGGCGCTTAGAAACCTGTCGCGCAAAGCCCTGACCGATGTGGAGCACCGGGCAATCGCCGGATTGGGCTTTGTCGCAATCTTTGCCTTTAACCTGCCTTTTCCCTTGATCATTCTGGCTGCAGCGCTTTGGGGGTATCTGAGCTTCAAGGGTGAGACCAACACCGCCCAAACACCTCCTGCCCCAAGTGCGACGCGCCCGCTTCGCACCTGTTCCATCTGGCTGACCCTATGGCTTGGCCCATTGGTGTTTCTGAGCGTGACTGGTCAGAAATTGCTGAGCGATCTCGGGTGGTTCTTCGCCCGCCTGGCTGTTGTTACGTTCGGCGGCGCCTATGCGGTTCTGGCGTATATGACCCAAACCGTCGTGGACAAATATCAGTGGATCAGCACGGATCAGATGATTGATGCGCTGGGGCTGGCGGAGACGACACCTGGTCCTCTGATCCTAGTCACACAGTTCGTGGCCATGCTGACAGGGCAGATCTCAGGCGGGATCCCTTTAGCACTTGCCGCTGGTGCGGTGGCCCTTTGGGCCACGTTTGTTCCGTGTTTCCTGTGGATCTTCCTTGCCGCACCTTATCTGGACCAACTGGCCGCCCGTCCACGGCTGTCCGCAGCCCTGCACGGGATAACAGCGGCGGTTGTCGGTGTGATTCTCAACCTTTCCGTGTGGTTTGCTCTTAACGTTCTTTTCGGAACAATCCCGGAATTGGCATGGGGACCCCTAACCATCCCATGGCCCGAACTTGCAACACTGAACATAAAAGCGCTCCTTTTAACCTTCATGGCCGGGGTGTTGATATTCAAGCTAAAATTCGGCATGGGAATGACCTTGGCCCTGATGGCCATGGCCGGAGTTGGATTTCATTTTCTTTGAACAATCCACCAACTCCCGGTCTTTCGTTTCCGAACGAATCCCCTATGCTTGAGATAACCACTTTTGAGGATGAAACATGTCGCAGGACATTGACTATGGAACCCTGATGCACACCGCCATGCGCGGCCTCATTCAGAAGGTTCTGACCAACGTTTCTGAAAACGGTCTGCCTGGGGCGCATCATTTCTTCATCACCTTCGACACACGGCAGGACGGTGTTGAACTGGCCGACTGGCTGCGCGAACGCTACCCCGAAGAAATGACGGTCGTCATGCAGCACTGGTTCGAAAACCTTGATGTCGGCGACAACGGTTTCGCGATCACGCTGAATTTCGGTGACGCTCCAGAACCGCTTTATATTCCGTATGATGCGATCAAAACCTTCGTGGATCCGTCGGTTGAATTCGGACTGCGTTTCGAAAGTCCGGAAGACGAAGAAGAGGTTGCGACCCATATCGTCGAAGAATCGATTGAGGTTGAGGAAACGCCGGTCCAGCAAGACGCGGATGTCGTTTCACTGGACAGCTTCAGAAAGTAGGCTCAGACTTACAAAACCCCGCCTCTCGCGGGGTTTACTGTTTTTCGAGGAACGTATCGACCGAGCGGGATTTAACCCCGTTACGGAACCGCGAAAAAGACAGGTTAAGCCCACCGTCGGCCAGTGTGCGATCGAACTGCTGCAATTCATAGCCACCGTTTTCATCAATGAACAACGAAAACACCGTCAGAGTCTCGCCCTCGATCCGGCCCCAGACGAACGGTTCACCCTGCATCGGGTCCAGGGGCACCTCGTGACCAAACACATTGCGCTTCATCGCCGCTGAATACACGTCTGACCTGTCAGATTGCTTGAAATCGATCGAGAAGGATTGATCTTTGACCCGGCCATCCGGCTTATAGGTCGTGGTCTTCCAACTGACGTTGAACCCTTCTTTCGTTTCATGGATCGAAACGCTCATATCGCGTGGGGTTTCGGTACCATCATCGTCAACTAAATTGGCTGAACCGACGTAATCCCCGATAAAGGGCGTGATGTCCCCGGCCTGGGCCTGAAGATTGGCAAAGACAAGCCAGAATACGGCACCCACCGCGAATGCGATAAGCCGCAGCGGATTAACCCGGTTAAATTGCAGCACCTGACCCTCCAGCGTTTTGATCTTGCCATTCTACCCCAGTCACAGGCGCACACAATGGTCCTAGTACCTGTGTATCAAAGAAAAATGCCCCACCCCAACGCCTATACCTTTGGTCGGGTTACGCTTATGGTGCGCGCAACTGGCCGATTGCGCGATGACGCCGTCACGGGTAAACGGCATACGACTGCATACTAGACGGAGTGACCGATGTCCCAGACCCGCACCGAATCCGACAGCTTTGGCCCGTTGGAAGTTCCCGCCGACAAATATTGGGGTGCACAGACTCAACGCTCGATCATGAACTTTCCGATCGGCTGGGAAAAGCAGCCCGTCGCTATCGTGCGTGCGCTGGGCGTCATCAAAAAGGCCTGTGCGATGGAGAATAAGGCCATCGGCAAGCTGGATGCTGAGATCGCCGATGCCGTCATTCAGGCCGCAAGCGAGGTGATTGAAGGCAAGTTCGATGACAACTTCCCTCTGGTCGTTTGGCAAACCGGTTCTGGCACTCAGTCGAACATGAACTCGAATGAGGTCATCGCAAACCGCGCGATTGAAATCATGGGCGGTGTGATCGGCTCGAAAGAGCCTGTGCACCCGAACGATCACTGCAATATGGGTCAGTCATCGAACGACACTTTCCCGACGGCAATGCACATCGCCACCGCCATGAGCGTGCGCGACGTATTGCTGCCCGGGCTTGAGAAATTTGCATCCGCGCTGGAAGCGAAAGCCAAAGAGTTTGCCGGTATCATCAAGATCGGCCGCACACACACTCAGGATGCGACCCCTTTGACCCTGGAACAGGAATTCGGCGGCTATGCGCACCAGATCCGTCAGGGTATCGCCCGGGTCGAAGCCGCAATGCCCGGCATCTATGAACTGGCACAAGGCGGCACAGCTGTTGGCACCGGTCTGAACACGCATGATGGCTGGGATGAGGCCGTCGCAAAGAACATGGCTGACATCACCGGCCTGCCCTTCGTTACCGCACCCAACAAATTCGAAGCGCTTGCCGCCCATGATGCTATGGTCTTCCTGTCGGGCGCGCTGGCGACGATTGCTGGCTCTTGCTACAAAATCGCCAACGACATCCGGTTCCTGGGCTCTGGCCCGCGGTCTGGCTTGGGTGAGCTGATCCTGCCAGAGAATGAGCCGGGTTCGTCGATCATGCCCGGCAAGGTGAACCCAACACAGGCCGAGGCACTGACACAGGTGGCCGCGCATGTAATAGGCAACGATGCGGCGATGAAATTCGCTGGCTCACAGGGTCATTTCCAGTTGAACGTCTACAATCCGATGATGTCGTACAATCTGCTGCAATCCATTCAGCTGCTGGGTGATGCCACCGACAGCTTTACCGAGCGTATGCTGCTGGGCATCAAGGCCAATGAACCACGCATCGACAAGCTGATGAAGGAATCCCTGATGCTGGTCACGGCGCTGGCCCCGACCATCGGTTACGACAACGCCACTACTGTCGCCAAAACGGCGCATAAGAACGGCACGACCCTCAAGGAAGAGGCCATTGCGCTGGGCTTTGTTGATGAGGAGACATTCGATGCGGTCGTGCGGCCCGAGCACATGATCGGCCCCAAGTGATCGGGTGGCGTCAGCATGCCTGCCTGTGCCTGCTTATTGCGGGCACAGCGACCTCAGCTCAGGCTGACCTGTTCGACCTGATCGACTCTCGGTTGGAATGGATGCAGGACGTTGCTGCGTTCAAACACGCCAATGACCGCCCGGTCGAAGACCTTGAGCGTGAAAAAGTCGTGATTGACAAAACCTTGGAACAAGCAGCGCTTGCGGGCGTTGACCCGGACAGCGCTCAGCTGTTTTTCGAAGCGCAGATCGAAGCCGCGAAAGAGATTCAATCCTGTTGGATTGAACGGTGGACCGAAGACCAATCCTCTGTTCCCGAAAGCTATGCGGATCTGACGACCGAGGTGCGCCCCGCTCTGTTGGATTTGGGCGGGCAAATCCTTGACACATTGTCGGATCAACCACCGATCTCAACTGCGTCGCAGGCTGATTTTCTGGACACCGTGAATGTCGAGTGCCTTTCAGATGACAGCCGTGCGGAATTGTTCGATAGTCTGACCAAAGTGAGACATGCGCAATGACGGAACCGGTCAATCTGAACAAATTTCGAAAAGAAAAAGCGCGGACCGAAAACAAGGCCCGCGCTGATCAAAATGCCGTTGCCTTTGGCCGCACCAAGGCCGAAAAGGATCTGGCAAAAAAGCAGCAACACAAGCTGAACCAAAACCACGAAGGCCGTAAGTTGGACAAATGAGCGGACGCCCGGTCAAACGATCCCTGACGCTGAAAGGCCATCGGACATCCGTATCGCTGGAAGATGAATTCTGGCAGGCGTTCCGGACCATTGCCAAGGAAAAAAACCTACCGATCAACGCTCTGGCGGCCGAAATTGATGTCGAGCGTGACCCGAACATCGGACTTGCATCGGCCATAAGGGTTTTCATTCTAAACTGGTATCAATCCAAGTAAATCAGTCTTGCTCTGACATCCTGAAACCGCTTACACTAAATAGAACAAAAGGAGTACGAAGCGGTGGTTGATACAGTTCTAGGTCCAGACGGAAAACCACGCTGCACGTGGTGTCAGGCCGCGCCCGAATTCTTTGACTACCATGATCAGGAATGGGGGTATCCGGTTGGCAATGACCAGCGTCTGTTCGAAAAGCTATGCCTCGAAAGCTTTCAATCCGGTCTAAGCTGGCGCACGATTTTGTCCAAGCGCGAGAACTTTCGGAAAGCTTTCAAAGCATTCGATATCAACGCAGTAGCCGCGTTTGATGATGCAGATACAAAACGCTTGTTACAAGATGCAGGAATTGTGCGACATCGTGGAAAGATCGAGGCCGTGATTAACAACGCACGCCGCGCGCAAGAGTTAATCGCTGCCGAAGGGTCTCTGGCCGCATATGTGTGGCGATACGAGGCGGATACACCGCCTGCCCCGCAAACCGCTTCAACGTCGCCGGAATCTGTGGCGATGTCGAAAGACCTGAAAAAACGGGGCTGGAAGTTTGTCGGGCCGACGACCGTGTTTGCCTTTATGCAGGCAATGGGGCTGGTGAACGATCACGCCGAAGGTTGCGTCATGCGTGAAAAAGCGGCGCAGATGCGCCGCGAATTCACCAAACCCCAATAGTTTAGACTGACGCGCGGAAGATCTTGTCAATGTTGCCGCCCAGGGCAGCATTGAACTCGGCGTCTGATTGCTGTTTCGACAGGCCTTCGGTCAACGCGCGCGAGAAAGACGCGATCATCTTACCGTTCTGCCCCAGCAAATCACAGGCCTGTTCTGTCGAATAACCGCCCGACAGCGCGACCACGCGCAGAACACGCGGGTGATCGGCCAATTCGTCATACAAGTTAGCCTGGTTAGGGATCGTCAGCTTGAGCATGACGTCCTGTCCGTCAGCCAATTGATCAAGGTTTTTCAGGATTTCAGCCTTCAGGATGTCTTCGGCTTCGGCTTTGGTGGCGGAGTTGATGTTCACCTCGGGCTCAACAATCGGAACCATTCCGGAAGCCACGACTTCGCGCGCAACGTCGAACTGCTGTGCAACAACTGCCGCGATGCCTTCGGCGTTTGCCTCATGAATGACCGAGCGCTCCTTGGTCCCGAAAACACCATCGGCTTTGGCCAATGTTGCGGCCAGACCCGGGATGGGTTTCATCATCTGAACGCCATTCGCTTCGTCTTCCAAACCTTTGTCAATCTTGAGGAAAGGTACAATGCCTTTCACTGACCACAAATAGTCGGCGACCTTCTGACCATCAATTTGCTCGCCCAGAGTGCGTTCGAAAAGGATCGCGCCGATCACTTTGTCCTTGGTGAAATCATCCGCCAGAATGATCCGCGCGCGCATTTTCTGGATTTCACCGAACATTTCTTCGTCCGAGTTGTATTCAGATGCGTCCACGCCATAAAGCGCCAGCGCTTTGGGGGTCGAGCCACCGCTTTGATCCAATGCTGCGATGAATCCTGCGCCGTTGGACATTTGTGCGCGCTGTTCTGCTGATGACATAAGACTTTCCCGTTCAATATGATTCCGCGATTTCAAACCGCATACAGCAAGGCGTGAAAGGATGGTAGTTTGTTAGCGCTCAACCAAGCGCAACCAAATTCCGTCTTTCGATCGGACGGTCAAATGCGCGACCGGAACGGGCGTTTGTCCCGCGACCAACTCGAACCGGTAGTGTCGCAGCAGCATGGATAACAAAAGCGGCCCCTCGATCATGGCGAACCCGGCACCGGGACATACGCGGGACCCTGTCGAGAACGGAATGTACGCGTTGCGCTGACAGGTCTTTCCATTCTCAGTTCCCCACCGGGTCGGATCAAATTCGTCGGGACGTTCCCAGAGCCTTTCCTGCCGATGCAGATGCCACGGACTGATCACGATTTGCGACCCTTCGGGGACATCCCTGTTGCGGAAACGTTCGGGGCATTTCGCCTCACGAACCATCATCGGCACGGGCGGATAAAGCCGCAGCGCTTCGCGGAACACATCCCGGCTAAGCTTTAGCCGCGACATTACAGAAAAATCGGGCGTTTCGAGCGCCGCAGCTTCCTCGGCCAGACTGTCCTGCCATTCCGGATACATGGCCAACAGATACAGCGTCCAGGCCAGAGCGGACGCGCTGGTTTCATGCCCGGCAAGAAAGAAGATCGCCACTTGATCAACCATTTCCTGCGTGTCAAACCCACGCCCAGTTTCGGGATCACGCGTGGTCATGATCTTGGTTGCCAGATCATCCGGCGCGCCACCACGAGCGATCAGTTCAGCCCGATCCGCCGTAAGTCGCTGGATTAGCGCCCTGATATCCTTTGCATTCTTCTTGGTGCGTCTCGAATGCAATCGCGGCAACCATTTTGGCAGAGGGACAAAGGCCGCTATGTTCAGAATGGGTTGTTCGCGCTGATAGCCGCGAAACTTGTCAAAAACCTGAGCGGCAATTTCGTGTTCGATGGGCACCGAATACAAGGTGCGAAAAATGACATCCGCCGCGATATGGCTGGTGACCTCTTCAAACTCAACGACACCACCTGACTGCGGACGCAACCGATCCACCGCTGCTTGACCAGCCGCGTGCATCGCCGGAAAGGTATCTTTCAAACGGCCGCCTTCGAACGCGGGATCAATGATCCTGCGCTGCCTCTTCCAGGTGTTCCCATTGGTCAGGAAGACAGAGTCCCCCAGCAACGGACGCAGCCCCTCACTTATGCGGTTAGATTTGGGAAAGTCATCAGGGCGTTTTTTCAGAACTGTGTCGATCAATTCTGGCTGATTTACCAGGTATGATCGAAAGAACGGCGTGCGAAATTCGGCCATCCAGGCGCGGTACAGCCGTTGGGGCTGGGCTGACAGAATGTCCTTGCGAAACAACCTCAGATACCGCCAAAGCGATACTTTATCAGGGCGCGAAGATGGCTTGGGCGGCGTCATGCCTTCACCGAGATGTATTTTGAGACCGGCTTATCCATCCGCGATTTCGACGGTGCCCGTCCCTCAAACCTCTGACCTAAGGTTTGAGGCCCGGCAGTGATGCGAAAATAGTCATACCGATCGGGCTTGTCGAAGGCGCAGAGATACTGGAAATGCAGGCGGAAGAATTTCCATCGCAAGTTCTTCCAGCGTTCGGGGGACAGGGTCTGTGTAAAGGCCGCAGACAGAACCAGCGGCCATTTCTTTTCGGCGGTGGCGACACCGCTGACAGAAACCGGATCGCACAGCGCAAAAGAACAACCATCGCCGGGGGCCGAGACGTCGACCCAGGTCAGGCCTTCCTGCGTGGACAAGAATTGCAAATCCGCCCTCAAACCCTGCGCCTCGGGTAGAAATGACACCATGGGCACGACCTGCCCCAATGTCAGGAACGAAAACGCGGGGCTATTGTCGCGCTGCCTGCTTTCTCGGATAACATCGGCCAGAACACTGACACCCAGATGGGCCCCTGAGCTATGGCCGACGACCAGCACCTCGTCTGCGTCTGAATTCAGCGCCTCTTGGATCAACGCACTGAATGCACGCAGGCGATTGCGTAATTCAACTGGCGTCGCCCCTTTGAGTTTCGCGGAATAGGCATAATCATGCATCAGGTAATAGGCAAAAAGTTGGCCGTCTTGCTGGCGAAACCAGCGCATCAGACCGTAGCCGGCACCAACTGCAAGTATTACGCCCAACCAATCGATAAACGGCGTCAAAACCCATGTCATGGCCCCGGCTAGCAGGATCGCCAACAGCATTTGAGCCACCAACATTCCAACCGGGTACAGTGCAGCAATCACCGGTCCTTTGCGCAGCTGCATTAGGCGCCACAGCGTTCCTGAGGACATATAGGTCCATGCGGTCTGCACCAATTGCAGATAGGTCGCCGGGATTGAGTTGGACATGCTGTCACGCACCAGATCCGACCAGACCAAAACACACACATCGGCCTGAACTTCATCATCATCCTGCCGGGAAGTGACGTGCCATCCATATGGTCCATCGTCTGACTTGGCGGCCACCGAAATCTCATAACCGGATATCTCCGCCTGCAGCGAGCCTTCGGTACGATAAAGCTCACGATACCGCCGCGGCGGTATCGGGTCATAGCCGGGAATATAGAATACCCGGCGTTTACACACCCGAGGTTGATTATTCTGACTGCTCATGGCCTTACCTTCTGCAGCGCAGGTTAACGCAGGCTAAGCGTCAAGGTAAGTCAGATCAGCAGATCATCCGAAATTCGCCAGCGCCGGGAATGTCTCTAACAGCCACCAGCTGAATTCAGTGAACAGCCCTGTGATCAGCATGATGCCCACGAAGAGCAACAAGCCCCCCATCACCTTTTCGATCGTGCCCATGTAAGGCTTGATCCGGTTCATCACCGACATAGACCGGTTCAGGAACATTGCAGCAAGCAGAAATGGAATACCCAAGCCCGCAGCATAGACGCCCAACAATAGGGTTCCCCGCGCGACCGAGGCCTCGGACGCGGCCAGCGACAGGATTGCGCCCAGCTGCGGCCCAATGCACGGTGTCCAGCCAAACGCAAAGGCCAGACCAAGGATATAAGCGCCAAACACTGATCCACCAGAATCACCAGTCTCAATCCGGGCCTCGCGGTCCAGAAACGGGATGCGGAAGACATTCAGAAAATGCAGGCCAAAGACAATGACCACTGCACCAGAGATCTTTGCGAATAACACCTGGTTCTGCAGGACAAACACCCCGAAGGCAGAAGCGGTGAAGCCCAGCAACAAAAACACCGTAGACAAGCCCAAAACAAAGAACAGGGCGGCCAAGGTTGCCTTGCGGCGTGCTTTCGCCTCATCCTGCATTTCGTTGATCGTCACACCGCTCATATAAGCCAGGTACGGCGGAACGATGGGCAGAACGCAGGGCGACAGAAAGCTGATCAGCCCGCCCAGCATCGCGATGAACATGGCAGGCAGCAGGCCCGCGTCTATGATATCTATTCCGAACATGTTCAAGCACATATGGTATGAGGCGACCAACGTCACGGGGCCAATCGGTCACATCCTCGTGGTTGCACGCTGGACACCCCGTCAAAGTGGAAATATCTGAACCTTATGTCAAATCCGCCAGAAACACTCGATGCGCTGGGTCTGTTGTGCCCTCTACCCGTCCTCAAAGCGCGCAAGCGTTTGAAATCCATGCCTGCGGGGGCCGTTTTGCGCGTGCTGGCAGATGATCCTGCCGCCATAATTGATGTCCCGCATTTCTGCTCTGAGAGTGGGCACCAATTGCTGTCGCAAGAAGACGCGGACGGTCATCAGATCTATTTGATCCAGAAATCTCACTAAGATCGGGCAAAAGAAAAAGGCGGGCACTTGGCCCGCCTCTTCTTTTTACTGACCCAGTGACCACCAACCACGCCGCTTGGGTTTGGCCGGCTGCTCCGGTTCTTCGGCCACGACCTCCAGAACCGGCTCAGGGGCTTCTTCAACCATTATGTCCGCTGGTTCTTGCGGGTCTTCTGCGGCCACTTCGGCCACAGGTTCGGGTTGTTCGGCCTCTGCAGGTTCAACCTTTTCTTCAACGACGCTTTCCGCTTCGGGCGTGGGCAGCTCTGCCACCGCTTCGGCCTGTTCAACCTTCTCGGCGGTTTCGACAGGAGCTTCAACAGGTGCATCCGTCACACCAGTTTCCTCGGCCGGTGCGTCAGGGCTTGCGGCCTGGGCATCCTTGCTCACAACAGCTTCAGCAGCGACTTCTTCCGTAGCTTCAACAGGTTCCGCGTCCTTCTTCTTACGGCGCGGTGCACGGCGGCGCTTGGGCTTGGCTGCTTTTTCCTCTTCGGCAGGCTCAGATGCTTCACCCTCGGGTTTTGCGTCATCCGCCGCTTCGGTTTTGGCTTCATCCGATTCCTCGGACGCCGCCGCGTCACCCTCTTCAGCGTTCACCTCAGGAGTTTCGTCAGAACCATTGCTCTTTTTCCGACGGCGGCGACGACGCTTGCGCTTGGGCTTGGCATCCTCTTCGGCCTGAACGGTGGTGTCCTCTTCGACCGGCTCTTCCTCGCTGGCGTCGACAAGATCCATCAGGGACGCATCCACTGAAACAACGGGCGCGCTGGCTTCGGGAACGATCCGGCTTGCCGTCTTGAATTTCTCCATCGAGAAATCAGGGCTGACCAGATGTACGTCGCCTTCAACACGTACAGACAGGCCATAACGGGCCTCAATCTGTGCGATATGCTCGCGTTTCTGGTTCATCAGGAAGTTGGCGATGCTGACAGGGCAACGAACAAGCACCTCGCGCGAACGGCGGCGTGTACCCTCTTCCTCGATCTGCCGCAGGATCGACAGCGCCATGTTGTCGTCCGACCGGATCAGACCCGTTCCGTGGCAAGCCGGGCATGGCTGAGTCGTGGCCTCCAACATGCCGGGACGCAGACGCTGGCGGCTCATCTCCATAAGGCCAAAACCCGAGATACGGCCGACCTGAATGCGCGCACGGTCTGTTTTCAGCCGTTCTTTCATACGCTTTTCGACGGCGAGGTTGTTCTTTCGCTCGTCCATGTCGATAAAGTCTATGACGATCAGACCGGCCAGGTCGCGCAGACGCAGCTGGCGGGCCACCTCTTCTGCGGCCTCAAGGTTGGTCTTGAGTGCGGTTTCCTCGATCGAGCCCTCTTTGGTCGCCCGACCCGAGTTCACGTCAATCGCGACCAGCGCTTCGGTCACGCCGATCACAATGTAACCACCCGATTTCAGCTGAACGGTCGGGTTGAACATCCCCGCCAGATAGCTTTCGACCTGATAGCGTGCAAACAGCGGCAGCGCATCCTCGTACCGTTTCACGTTCTTCGCGTGTGACGGCATGATCATCTTCATGAAGTCTTTGGCGATGCGATAACCACCTTCGCCTTCGACCAGAACCTCATCAATTTCGCGATTATAGAGATCACGGATCGACCGTTTGATCAGATCGCCTTCTTCATAGATTTTCGCCGGCGCAATCGATTTCAGTGTCAGCTCGCGGATCTGCTCCCACATGCGCTGCAGGTATTCATAGTCTCGCTTGATCTCGGATTTCGTCCGCTTGGCACCGGCTGTCCGGATAATCAGACCCGCACCGGTTGGAACGTCAATTTCCGCAGCAATTTCCTTGAGCTTTTTACGGTCAGGTGCGTTGGTGATTTTGCGGCTGATCCCGCCGCCACGAGCCGTGTTCGGCATCAAAACGCAGTATCGTCCTGCCAGAGACAAGTAGGTTGTCAGGGCAGCGCCTTTGTTGCCACGTTCTTCCTTGACGACTTGCACCAGCAAGACCTGGCGGACCTTGATAACCTCTTGAATCTTATAGCGACGTGGCCGCGGTTTGCGCACCGGTCGAATGTCTTCGCTGTCATCCTCGTCGGCGACGGATTCAATCGAATCGTCCTTCGCGGTGGCATCGGCTCGCGCTTCTTCTTCAGACTTGCCCTCGTTTTCTTCGGTCGTGTCCTCCGAAGGTTCGGGTGCATCTTGTGCTTCTGCTTCGCTAACCGCGTCATCGGACTTGTCGGCGGCTTCCTCATCTTTGGCTTCCGTCGCCTCGATTGCAGGCGCATCAGAGCTATTCGCTGCCTCGCTACTGTCTTCCGACGACGCACCTTCTGCTGCACCATCAGCGTCGGTTTCAGACGCTCCCACATCATCACCAGGCTCTTCTACCGGTGTTTCAGCAACGCGATCTGCCGGGGATGTGCCCTCAAGGTCCGGGCCATCAGCGCCGTCTTCGCTTTCGTCCAGATCAATGGTTTCCATGCCGGTGGGTTCGTTCGATACTTCAATCGACTCAACCGCATCGTCAGACTTAACGTCCGCAGCCTTCGACCGCGACCGTGACCGGCGTTTCTTCGGCTTGGCCTCTTCGGCTTCGTCACGCGCTTTCATTGCCTCGGCATAGGCGCGCTCTTCTTCCATCAGCGCTTCGCGATCTGCGACCGGGATTTGATAGTAGTCCGGATGGATTTCCGAAAACGCCAGGAACCCATGCCGGTTCCCGCCATAATCCACAAAGGCCGCCTGAAGTGACGGTTCGACCCGGGTTACTTTTGCAAGATAGATGTTGCCAGCAAGCTGGCGTTTGTTTTCGGATTCAAAATCGAATTCCTCGACCTTGTTTCCGTCAACCACCACGACGCGGGTTTCCTCCGCGTGGGTGGCATCGATAAGCATTTTCTTAGCCATGTGTCCTTGGTGCACCGCGCCAAACGCGTTGTCCTTACCCGTCCGGGGGGACAGGCGCTTTTGGGGTGGTGTCTTGTCAGGGCGATTTCGGACGGCGCGCGGCAGGGTCTGGCGCTGTGGCCCCCTGCCCGTATACTCAATCGTTGCGCGCGCGTCATCGCGGTTCTTCTCCGACAGGCGCAGATCTAACCGCCGCCTGCCCATTTATTCCTTTCGCCCGCTGATGCGGGCTCAGGCGTTCATCTGCCCCGATGGGGCATAATCGGTCTGCTTTGCCTTGCGGGATTGATCACCATCAACGGCAGAGCAGCGAAACTCAAAGATTCGGGACTTTTGGGCGCAAATTAGCCCTGCCCGTCCAGATACAATAAAAGCAGTCCTGTGGAAAACACAATGGGCAAACTGCGAGAAGAACAATACAAAGCCCCGGGATCACTTCATCTGGCCAGAAATATCCCGGGGGTAATTTGAGCCGCAGGCTCAAGAGGGGGCTGCCCCCCTCTCTTTCTCACAAATAGTCCGAGCGCTGCAGCCCGTATTTCGCCATTTTCTCGTTCAAGGTCCGGCGTGGCAGGCAAAGTTCGTCCATCACAGACGCAATCGATCCCTTGTGCCGCCGCATTGTATTGTCGATCAACATCCGTTCGAACGCCTCAACATACTCCTTAAGCGGTTTGCCTTCGGTCGTCATGACCGGCTGCATTTCTTCGTGATCGGACATCAACAGCGACGCAATCGTCCCCGATCCACGTCGCGATTGAAGAACAGCCCGTTCCGCGATGTTGATCAACTGCCGTACATTTCCCGGCCATGGAGCTTGCAACAACTGAGCCGCCTCTTGAGCGCTCACCTGCGGCGCTTCGCAGCCGTATTCTTCAGAAAACTGCTCGCTCAATCGGGTGAACAGCGTCAGGATGTCCTCGCCACGCTGACGCAATGGCGGCATCGTGATTCGCAGCGCCGCAAGGCGATAGAACAGGTCCGGGCGCAGAACGTCTTCGCTGGTCTTTCCTGCTTCCTGAAGGTTGGAAATCGCAATGATCCGCGTTTCAGCCGGGGTGCCCTGGTCATTCATCACGCTCAACAGGCGGGCCTGCAGCGTATCGCTCAGTGCTTCTACGTCTTCCAGCACAAGTGTACCGCCCCGCGCCTCTTCGATCGCAGGCAACTGCGCATCTTCCGGCATCATTGGGCCAAACAGGCGTTTCGACAGCGCCTCTTCCTCAAGCGCGGCACAGGACACCAGTACAAACTTCTTACCAGCACGGCTGCCGACCGCGTGCAGCGCATGGGCCACAAGTGTCTTGCCAGTGCCGGTCTCACCATCGATCAGTACATGGCCATCGGCCTGGCCCAGATCGAGGATATCTTCGCGCAAACGCTCCATGACCGGGCTGGCCCCGATCAGTTTGTTCATGATCTGGGTTCCACCTGACAGTTCGCGCCTCAGGGCACGGTTGTCCAAGGTCAGTCGGCGCGCGTTGCTGGCGCGTTTGGCCAGTTCCGACATGCGATCAGGGTTAAAAGGCTTTTCAAGGAAATCAAACGCCCCTACGCGCATCGCTTCCACTGCCATTGGCACATCGCCATGGCCAGTGATCATGATGACCGGCAACGTGCTGTCAGCCCCCATCAGCTTTTTCAGGAGCTGAATGCCGTCCATGCCCGGCATTTTGATATCCGAGATCACGATACCCGGATATTCCGGTCCCAACACTTTCAGCGCGTCCTCTGCGCTGGCGAAGGTTTCCGTGTCATATCCCGACAGTGCCAGCCATTGGCTGATCGACTGGCGCATGTCCTGTTCGTCATCCACAATGGCGATCTTCATGGCCTGTGCCATAGTCATTCCTCGTTATTCCGCGGCCTCAAGGCCGTCGCTTCCCAGTATCGGCAACTGCATCTCGAACACGGCCCCGCCTTGCGGGCTGTTTCGTGCTGTCAGCCGTCCACCATGGTCGTTTACGATCCCGGATGAGATGGCAAGCCCCAGACCGACCCCGTCGCCGGGCTGTTTCGTAGTATAGAACGGTTCGAACAGGTTTTCGATGTTCTCGATTCCATAGCCGTTGTCGCGCACTGTCAGCACCGCCGTATCGCCCGCTGCCAGTATGATTTCGACATCCGGTTCGGATACTGATTTGGTGGCGTCCAGAGCATTGCGCAAGAGGTTCACCATCACCTGCTCGATCCGCATCCGGTCCCCCATCACAGACACCGGTTCATCGGGCAGTATCTGGGTGATCTTGACGTGACGCTGGCGCAGCTGCGGCTCCATCATGGAGAGGGACGCTGCCAGCGCTTCACTAAGGTTTACTGGGGAAAACGTATCCGCACCCTTCCGCGCATAGGATTTGAGCTGACGGGTAATCGCCCCCATCCTTTCGATCAAACCATCGATCCGACCAAAGCTTGCCAGCGCCTCTTCCGGCCGGTTCCGACGCAGCAAAAGACGTGCGCCAGCCAGGTAGGTTTTCATTGCAGCCAGAGGTTGATTTAACTCATGGCTCACGGCCGCCGACATCTCGCCCAAAGCGGCCAGTTTCGAGCTTTGCGCCAGCGTCTGTTCGGCAACTTCCAGTGTTTTTTCAACCCGTTCCCGCTCAGCAATTTCCCGCTTTAGCCTTGAGTTCAATGCGCGAAGCTCTGCCGACTCGCGTTGGAACAACGCCATGCGGAACGTGGCTCGGCGGCTAAGCGCGTAGAAGGCCAAGGCCAGAAGAATCGCAAAACCCATGATCTCAAGCGCGATAACACTGTTCACTTTTTCCCGAATCGACTCGTAGGTGGTGAACGAGGTCATTTTCCAACCGCGAAACGGGATGCGCGTTTCCATCCGCATCACTGCCTCGCCCTGCAGGTAGGCGTCTGGCGGCAAGGCGGTCCAGTCGGTCGTGGCACGAATTGCACGCTGGATAGCACCTTGCGCCGGCTGGCGCAGCAATGCGGCGTTTTCTTCAAGCCCGCGCCATTGCGGTTCAGTCGACAGAATGATCGTCCCGGTGCTGTCCGTCACCATCACAGCGTCGGAAATACCTGCCCAGGCGCGCTCGAATTTCTGCAGGTCAACTTCGACCACGATAACGCCAAGAACCTCGGCGTTCGCCTCCATTCGTCTTGAATAGACAAAGCTGTAGCCGCCCGAATCTTTTTCAATCACCGTGAATATTGTCGAATTCGCCCGCACCGCATCAATGAAATACGGCGAACTCCGGTGTGGCTCTCCCAAACGCGCGCGATCAGTGGCCGCAACAGTACGGCCATCACCGTCCAGCAACATCAGCGAGGCCGCGCCGATCTCTTCAACAAACGAGATCAAACGCTGGGTGGACAGCGAATAATCACTGGACTGTAGCGCGGAAATCAATGTGGGGTCGCGCGCTAAAAGCTGCGGAACAATTGCATTTCGGCGCAGTTCGCTCAGCAAGTTGCCTGAATACAGCGCCAGTCGCACTTCGGCCCGGTTTCGCGTGGATTCGGTAAAGCGGTCCGTCAGAAGACGGTTGGTTACATAAACCGTGGTAACCGTTGCGATCAAAAGAAAGATAACCGCCAAGCGCAGCCGCCAACCCAATGGCGCACCACGAAACGGTTTTGTCAGAAAGGACCAGCCAGAGCGAACTTCGGAACTCATCCCGGAAAGTTACGCGGGCTGGATCGTAAGCTCAAGTCACGCCGGAGCAAGAACGCCAGACAATGCGCGGAACAATGCCGTTCCGTCCGTTCCGCCATGGCCGTCGTCTGCCGCACGTTCAGGGTGTGGCATCATTCCCAGCACCCGACGGTTTTCAGACAGGATACCGGCAATATCTCCGACCGAGCCGTTCGGATTCTCGGTATAGGTGAACGCGACCCGATCCTGATCCTGCAGTTTGGCCAGTGTGGCGTCATCCGCAAAATAGTTACCATCATGGTGCGCGATCGGAATACCGATCACATCGCCCGCATTGTAACCTTCGGTGAAGGCACTGTCGCTGGTTTCCACCTTCAGGCCAACCGTGCGGCAGATGTATTTCAGACCGGCATTTCGCAGCAACGCACCCGGCAGGATGCCGGTTTCTGTCAGGATCTGAAACCCATTGCAAACACCAACGGCATAACCGCCACGTTTGGTATGATCGACCACGGCCTTGCAGATCGGCGACTGAGCGGCGATGGCACCGCAGCGCAGGTAGTCGCCGTAGGAAAAGCCACCCGGAACACCGACGATATCCACACCTTCGGGCAGCGCGGCGTCCTTGTGCCAGACCATATCGACCTGAAAACCAGCCTGTTCGAAAGCGACGGCAAGATCCCGATCACAATTGGACCCTGGGAATACGATGACAGCTGCGCGCATGGCGGGGCCTCCGGGGATAAGGTTCAGACCAGTTCGACTTCGTAGCGTTCGATGACCGTGTTGGCCAACAGCTTTTCGCACATCTCGGTGATGTCCGCCTCGGTCGCGCCTTCGGCCAGCTCAAGGTCGATCACCTTGCCCTGCCGCACACCTTCGACCTGATCAAAGCCCATGGCACCCAATGCGTGACGCACCGCCTCACCCTGCGGGTCGAGGACCCCGTTTTTGAGCATCACATGCACACGTGCTTTCATTCTCGCAACTCCAGCTGAGGGCCGATGTTGTCGGCCCGTTCCGTTGCGCGGGGGATAACGTGCCAGAAGGCGTTCGACAACCCTTCTTAAAGTGGGCAGATGACCGCACTTACGCCCGCTACCCGCCACCTCCGGAATTCAGGCCGGGATAGTGCGCGTCGATTGCATTGAACGTGCCTGTCAAAACCATCTCGATTGCGACCGCCACAAGTATGAGAGCCATGACCCGGGTGATGACATTAATCATCGTCATACCCAATAGGCGCGAGATCGGATCGGCGAACAACAAGCCAAGGCCAACGATCAAACAGGCGATCACGATTGCCGTTCCAAGGGTTACTACTTCGGCACCATCGCTAAGCGTATGAGAGTAAACGATTGTTATCGCAATAGTGCCAGGCCCGATAGTCAACGGAATAGCAAGCGGTACAACGGCGATGTTTTCTTTTTTCCTATGCCCATCCTCTACAGCTTGCTGATCCCCTTGCGGCCTGTCCGACGCGTTCAGCATCGACATACCAATTCCGAAGATGATTAGCCCCCCGGCAATACGGAACGAAGGTATGTCGATCCCGAACACAGCTAGGATCTCTTCTCCGATCACAACCGCTATCAGGCCGACTATGATCACTGTCCCCGTCACGATAAACGCTACCCGCCGGCGTTCGGGGGCCGAATATCCTTTCGTCATGCTAAGAAAAATCGGGATTCCGTAGAGCGGGTTGAAAATAGCCAGAAGGGCTGCAAGGAATTTTAGAAAAACTGCCTGATCAAACAATTCGGCCATGTATAGCGCCACCCTCGTTTTCGGATTTGCCCGACAATGCCGGACAACCGGTAACCCTGTCAAACCGCTAGATACAAAGAAAAAAGCACCGCTTTGGGTAAAGCGGTGCTTTTAACAATATGCGGTTCGCCTGTGTGATCAGTTGATCAGCGTAGGCTTAGCGACGTTACTTTTCGGCAAAACGCCCAGCCGGCGTGCGACTTCGGAATAGGCGTCCGTCAGACTGCCCAGATCGCGGCGGAATACGTCTTTGTCCAGTTTTTGACCGGTTTCGATATCCCACAGACGGCAACTGTCGGGGCTGATTTCATCGGCCACGATCAAACGCTGGAAATCCCCGTCGTAAACGCGGCCAATCTCAATCTTGAAATCGACCAGACGAATGCCGACAGCCAGCATCATGCCGCTCATAAAGTCATTGACGCGCAGCGCGAGGCTCAGGATATCGTCCATGTCCTGTTGGCTGGCCCAGCCAAAGGCAGCGATGTGTTCTTCGGTAACCAGCGGATCACCCAACGCGTCGTCTTTATAGCAATATTCGACAATTGGGCGCGGCAGTTGCGTACCTTCGGCAATGCCCAAACGTTTTGACATTGTTCCCGCGGCATAGTTGCGAACGATGATTTCAAGCGGAACAATCTCGCAATTGCGCACCAATTGCTCACGCATGTTCAGGCGACGGATGAAGTGGGTCGGAACACCAATCTGGTTGAGACCGTTCATGAAGAACTCGCTCAGACGGTTGTTCAGCACGCCTTTACCGTCGATGACATCTTTCTTTTCCGCATTGAACGCGGTGGCATCATCCTTGAAGTACTGCACAATGGTGCCAGGCTCTGGGCCTTCATACAGAATTTTGGCCTTACCTTCGTAGATCTTTTTGCGACGCGCCATGAGCGACCTTTCCAGTCCGGGGCGAGGGAATGAGTCCCTTCGCGTTGGCGCCCTCATAGTCCAAGCCCCCCTTTCCCGCAAGTTCAGCGGACCGAGAGGCTTTGACACAGCGCAATTCCCTTGCACAGGCGCTCAGCTATAGTCATATCATCAATTAAGAAGATGTAAGCTATGAGGTCCACAAACAATGACCACTTTTGACGAACGCGAAAACGCTTTTGAAGCAAAATTCGCTCATGACGAAGAAATGCAGTTCAAAGCACAGGCGCGCTGCAACAGATTGCTGGGCCTCTGGGCCGCAGAAAAGATGGGCAAGTCCGGCGAGGACGCCGAAGCCTATGCCAAAACCGTAGTAATCGCCGATTTCGAAGAGGCCGGGCACGAAGATGTCGTGCGCAAAGTCGCCGGTGATTTGGGCGCGCTGTCGTCCGATGAGGAAATCCGCGCAAAAATGGCCGAGCTTTTGCCCCAAGCCAAAGCGCAGGTCCTGAGCGAAACCGAATAAAAAAACACTCGGCTCATGATCTTCATGAGTTTTATGAATTTGATTTGATGCCCCGGTCATGAGACACGGGGCGTCTCTATTTTTAACGGCCCCATTCGGCTATTTGGGAATACCCCCATGACAAATGCGCTCAATAAACTTCTGGAAACAAATGATGCTTTGCTGGCCGATGGTGCCACGGGCACGAACTTGTTCAATATGGGCCTGCAATCAGGTGACGCGCCCGAGCTGTGGAATGTCGAAGCACCGGATAAAATCCGCGCTTTGTACCAAGGTTCGGTTGATGCCGGCAGCGACTTGTTTCTGACCAACACCTTCGGCGGCACATCCGCGCGCCTGAAACTGCACGACGCCCAGAACCGGGTTGGTGAGTTGAACCGGATCGGTGCCGAACTGGGCCGTGAAGTGGCGGACAAATCCGGGCGCACCGTTGTTGTCGCAGGTTCGGTTGGTCCCACCGGTGAGATCATGGAGCCGATTGGCAGCCTGTCCCATGCCGGCGCTGTTGAGATGTTTCACGAGCAAGCCGAAGCGCTGAAAGAAGGTGGCGCGGACGTTCTATGGGTCGAAACCATCAGCGCACCCGAAGAATTCAGAGCGGCGGCAGAAGCTTTTGCGCTGGCCGACATGCCCTGGTGTGGCACCATGAGCTTTGACACTGCCGGACGTACCATGATGGGCGTAACCTCCGCAGATCTGGCTCAATTGGTCGAAACCCTGCCCAATCCGCCGATTGCATTCGGTGCCAACTGCGGCACGGGCGCGTCGGACATCCTGCGCACGGTTCTTGGATTTGCGGCTCAGGGAACCGAACGTCCGGTGATTTCCAAAGGCAACGCGGGTATCCCGAAATATGTCGATGGCCATATCCACTATGACGGCACGCCTGAATTGATGGGGCAGTACGCCGCGATGGCACGGGATGCGGGTGCCACGATCATCGGCGGGTGCTGTGGCACCATGCCAGATCACCTGCGCAAAATGCGGGAGGCACTGGATACAACCAGCCGCGGCACGCGCCCGACGCTGGATCAGATCACGGATGCTTTAGGCCCGTTCTCATCAGCTTCGGACGGTACCGGAGACGATGCGGCAGTGCCTGAACGGCGCAATCGCCGCCGCCGCCGCGCTTAAATCTTTCAGCGCCCCTCGAATTTCGGGGGGCGTTTTTCCATGAAGGCAACTACCCCTTCGGCAAAGTCGCGCGAACGGCCACAGTCGCCCTGCAAATGCGCCTCCATCTCCAGTTGCTGCGGCAGAGTGTTGTCGTAAGTTCCGCGGATTGCCCGTTTGATCGCGCCAAACGCGGTGGTCGGTCCGTTTGCCAGATAGGCAGCACGCTTGCGCCAATGCGCGTCGAAATCGTCGTCAGCCACCGCTTCCCAGATCATTCCCCATTCGTTCGCCTGTCTGGCACTGACCTTGTCGGCAAACAGCGCAGCGCCCATGGCCTTGGCGAACCCCATCTGGCGTGGCAGGAACCATGTGCCGCCCGCGTCCGGCATCAGGCCGATACGGGAAAACGCCTGCAGGAAATACGCGCTTTCAGTCGCAATCACCACATCGGCGCTGAGCGCAATGTTCGCCCCGGCCCCGGCTGCTGGTCCATTGACGGCTGCGATGGTTGGGACCGGACAGTTGTAGATGGATTCCAGCATGGGATCGTATTCGTCGCGCAGTGTGCGTTCCAGATCAATCCGGCCAGTGCTGGAAGAATCGCCGAGGTCCTGACCCGAGCAGAAGGCGCCCCCTGCCCCTGTCAACACGATTGCCCGCGCATGCCGGGCCGCATGTGTCATCGCATTGGTGACCTCGGCCCGCATCTGTGCGGTCAGCGCGTTCATCTTGTCGGGCCGGTTCAGGGTTACCACTGCCAGATTGTCAGTGATATCCAGCAGTATAGCCTCATAGTCCATGTAGTCCTCTCCCCATGCTCACGGCATTAGGGAACCCTGACTCAATTCAAGACGAAGGGAAAGAAATACGGTGGGTCAGTCGTCAAGAATCTGGCGCAGGCGTTCTTTCTCAGCTTCGCTGAGGCCGTCCTTGACTTCAGTGCCCACCGCCTGAGATCGGTTGCGTAAAAAACTCCAGCCTATCACGGCGGCGATCAACAGCATGATCGGACCGGCCAGCCAAAGCATCAGGTTCGCCCCCGTAACCGTAGGCTTTAACAGAACGTATTCACCGTAACGATCCACGATAAAATCGACCGCTTCCTCATCCGTATCGCCCGCGACCAGCCGTTCGCGCAGCAGCAGGCGCAGGTCGCGAGCAAGTTCGGCATTGCTTTCGTCGATGCTTTCATTGCGGCAGACAAGGCAGCGCAGGCCGGTGCTCAGGTCACGCGCGCGTTGCTCCAGGACCGGGTCCTCCAGTACCTCGTCTGGCTGCACCGCAAACAAGGGCGATGCGATCAGGGCGAAAATCAGGATCAGACGCTTCATTCCGCCGGTACTCCGCCCGAGGGTGCTTTGCGCGCACCCGCTGCCACCCGGAACCTGCGGTCAGTCAAGCTCAGAAGCCCGCCTAATGCCATCAGGATACATCCGCCCCAGATCCAGTTGGCCAGAGGTTTGATGTAAGTCCGCATGACCCAACCGCCATCGGCTTGCTGGTCCCCTATCACGACATAGAGGTCGCCCCAAAAGCGATAGTCGATCGCCGCCTCTGTAGTAGGCATCCCGGCAACGGGGTAATTGCGTTTCTCGGGATGCAGCGAGCCCATAGACTGCCCGTCCTTTTCAACCCGAACATCCGCAGTGGTTGAGAAATAGTTCGGTCCCTTAACTTCGCGGACATTTTCAAGCATCAGTGTGAACTGCCCAACTTCAAACGGCTGACCGGGCTGCGCAACGCGGATATCTTCAACCTCCCACGCGGTCAGACCGGCAATGGCAAAGATGGTCACGCCAAGACCGGTATGAGCCACCGCTTTACCCCAGTCCGCGCCCGGCAAGCGGACCAGACGTTGGATGCTGCCTTTGCGACCGGTGCGGCTCCACAAGTCCACAGCCGCACCTAAAGTGATCCAGGCCCCGAGAAACAGTCCGATTGGCCCAAGGGCGCTGCGTCCGGTCTGCATAACCCAGACCAACAGGGCCAATGCGACCGACAAGATGAACACATAGCGCAGGGAATATGCCGTCTTGCCCAATTTGCCCCGTTTCCACGGCAACATGGACCCTATTGGCAAAGCAATTCCCAAGGCCACCATGAAGGGCGTGAAGGCCGCATTGAAGAATGGCGCCCCGACCGAGAGCTTACGGTCAAACGCCATCTCGGCCACCATCGGCCACATCGTTCCGAAAAACACCACGAAACAGCTGACGGCCAGCAAAATGTTATTTAGAATCAACGCACTTTCTCGGCTGACCACGCTGAACACACCCTTTGCCTCCATCGCTTGCGCGCGGGCCGCGAACAGGGTCAGTGCCCCACCGATGAAGAGCACCAGAATGATCAGGATAAAGACGCCGCGTTCCGGGTCATTTGCAAAGGCATGCACAGATGTCAGCAAGCCCGACCGCACGATGAATGTCCCGATCAGCGAAAAGCCAAATGCGATGATGGCCAACAGGATGGTCCAGCTTTTCAACGCTTCGCGTTTTTCAACCACGATGGCGGAATGCAACAGGGCAGCGGCCAAAAGCCATGGCATGAACGAGGCGTTTTCCACCGGGTCCCAGAACCAGAAACCACCCCAACCCAGCTCGTAATAGGCCCACCATGATCCCAGAGCGATTCCAATGGTCAGGAATATCCACGCGGCCAAGGTCCACGGACGCACCCAGCGGCCCCACGCGGCATCAACGCGCCCTTCGATCAGGGCCGCCACGGCAAAACTGAATGCCATGCTAAGCCCCACATAACCCAGATACAGGAACGGCGGATGGAAGGCCAAGCCGGGATCCTGCAACAACGGGTTCAGGTCGCGACCGTCAAACGGGGCGACTATCAGCCGATCAAAGGGGTTCGAGGTGAACAGGATGAACGCAAAAAATGCCACCGCAATCATCGATTGAACCGACAGAACCCGCGCTTTCAACGTCGGTGGCAAGCCACCCCCAAAAAAAGCAGCCATTGCTCCGAACAATGACACGATAAGAACCCACAACAGCATCGAGCCCTCGTGATTTCCCCATGTCCCGCTGATCTTGTACAGCATCGGCTTGGCCGAATGGCTGTTCTCGACGACCACACGCAGAGAAAAGTCCGAAGTCACGAACGCCCAGACCAAGGCTCCGAACGAGAAAGAAACCAGCAAGAACTGGACGATTGCGGCGGGTTCCGCGACCCCCATCCAGCCGACCCAGCGTTTGGCTGCGCCGATCAAAGGAACGATCGACTGCACGATTGCGACGAGGAAAGCGAGGATCAGGGCGAAATGGCCAAGTTCTGTAATCATGCCCCGGATATAATCCTGTTGCGTGACAAGCACCAATCACTTTCGCCCTCTTGCCGCGAACATAGTGTCGCGGGTCAGCCGGTCCTTTTACGCCGCCATGACTCTAACGCTGGGTTTTCGTCGGGTTCTATTATGTCTGCTGTCAGTGCCGCGTCTGGTCCGGGCTTGGCAACACCCACACCGTCGCTACGCATCGCCGCCAGCGCCTTTATGTTCCCAAGTACCTGCGGAGTGCGCATCATTGTGGCGGAAATTTCGCGTTGCAATTCTTGCACCTTGGCCTGATGCCGCGCGCCGAAATAAAAGGACACAATCACCCCCAGCAACCACCACAACGGCTCGGGCACCAGGGCGATCCCCTGCATGCGCGCCGAAAACCAGATCGGATCGACCATGGCCGCAACAAAAAGGCCAAGCGTTCCCAGTGCCATCGCGGGCCTCGGCAGGCGGTTAAGCCCGTCGACAAACCGATCAAACGGAGCTTTTCCAGCGCCATGGAATTCTGCCGCGAACTGACTGACGGCCTGCTGTCGAACCTGCAAACCCCTCTCGGCGCCGCTTTCGGCATTTTCCCGAAAGACTTCGACAGTTTCGCGTATGATGTTGCGCTCGTTTCCAAACAGAAAAGCCAAAATACCCGAGATCAATCCCATCGTGAAATCCTCTTTTGAAACTCTGTGTCCGTCAGATGATAGGAGGGCGAAACAAACTCTTCCGCTCGTCGGATCCAGCCCCCTTTACCGCCCGCCCTGCTACGCGCGTATTTGCGGGACGCGGGCCTTCGGTCCGCGAGACGGAAATAATAGTTGCGGCGCGCGACCCCATAGGCATCTGCGAACGTTACCGGGTCGGACTTGGCCGCGCTTTGGCATGCCCGAGCTGTCTGTGGCCCGACAACACCGTCAACGACTACGTCGAATCCCATTTCGCGCAACAATCGCTGCAGAATGCGGACTGCCTGCGCACCTGCATTGACGTACATGTCAAACACCGAGGGTTGGACCATCTTGGGCAACAGCCTCAGGCGTGGAAGCTCAAAATAATGTCGGACGAAAATATCAACGGCCTGCGCTTTGCTGAGCCTTCGCACATCCGTTTGGTCCACCACCCCATCACCGGACAAATCCAGACCCAGACGCCGCATGGTATGAACGGTCACACCATAGTTTGTTGCGCCGCCCGGATCATCCGGGTCATCTACGAACCCACCCTCTCGCCCCACGATCTCAGTCGCAATTTGCCGAACCGTCTGCATCGCTCCCTCCGCCTGTGATTGCGCAAAGGCTCGGGCAAATTCGTTAACACGTGGCAATTAAACAGGGCGCTGAGTGTCATGTGCACGCAACGCCCTTGTTTTCAAATTTGAATTTGGTCCTGGATCAGCCTCCGTCGACCTCCTTATAAACACCCTGTTCCTTCAAGGCATCTACGACCTCTTTCGGCATGTAGGTTTCATCGTGTTTGGCAAGAATTTCAGTGGCTTCGAAAACGCCGTTTACGTAAGATCCGGTGCCGATCATTCCCTGATTTTCTGTGAACAGGTCCGGCAAAACGCCGGTAAAGGCTACGGGAACACTATCGCCGCCATCGGTCACGACGAAGCGTACCGTCTTGCCCTGCCCCCGCACGATCGAGCCTTCTTCGACCAGCCCGCCAATCCGAAATACTTCGGTCGGCTTGGGGGGCTCGGCGATCACCTGGCTGGGTGAACGGAAGAAATTGATACCGTCCCGCATGGCATACCCAATCAACGCCGTCGACAGCGCCAAAGCGACAGCTGCCAGCACAATAACCTGAATTCGACGACGTTTCTTGAGCGTTTTCATACCGTCCTCACGGGAACAAGGGGGCCATCATCAGGCCCCGGGTTTCATCCTCACCTAACATCAGGTTGGCGTTCTGCAAGGCTTGCCCGCTGCTACCTTTTGTCAGGTTATCCAGCGCGCCGATCACGATGGCCCGACGTTCTATCCGGTCTGCCACCACACCGATATGGCAGAAGTTCGATCCCCGCACATGGTGGGTCGAGGGTGCCTCGCCAAAGGGCAGCATCTGGATAAAGGGTTCGTCTACGTAAGCCTTTGCCAGCGCATCATATACGCTGCTCGGGTCACCCTTGACATAAGTCGTTGCCAGAATACCCCGGTTGGCCGGGATCAGGTGTGGTGTGAATTGCACATGAACGGTCCGCCCGGCCAGAGCCGAGAATTCCTGATCAAACTCACCCAGATGTCGATGCGTGCCGCCAACCGCATAGGCGTTATAACCTTCGCTAAGCTCTGCATGCAGCAGGTTTTCCTTCAGCGACCGCCCTGCCCCGGACACAGCGCATTTCAGATCCAACACGATATCGTCCAGATCAATGACGCCGGCCGAAATCAGCGGGCGCAGCACGTACTGACCAGTCGCCGCATTGCAGCCGGTTCCGGCCACAAGGCGCGCATTGCGGATTTCATCCCGATAGAACTCGGTCAGGCCATAGACCGCCTCTTCCTGCTGCTCCATTGCCACGTGCGGGTTTCCGTACCACTTCTCGTACTCTTCGGGGTCGCGCAGCCTGAAATCCGCAGACAGATCGACGATCTTCAGGGTCTTGGGCAAGTCCCGAATGACCTCTTGGCTGGTTTTATGCGGCAGCGCGCAAAAACACAGGTCGACTTGCGAAAAGTCGATCTCGGAGATTTTGCACAGATCCGGCAAGTCCATGTGCCGCAGATGCGGAAAGACCTGCGCCATCGACTGACCAGCCTTACGCTCGGCTGCCAGCGCGACGATGTCCATATTCGGGTGCTCAGCGATCAGCCGCACCAGTTCAGCGCCGGTATAACCAGATGCGCCCAAAATTGCGATTCTATGGGTCATGTGAGACCTCTTGTTTCAGTGTGTCACAGGATACGATCGCCGGTGTGACGGTCGTTGAACTACGGGATCAAATAGGCTGCGTCCTTGACCTAAGTCAGGCAGCCTCGAAGGTGATTTGTCGTCGGAGGAATTGCGTCGCCCTGTCGCTGACAAACGCGGGCTTGCCGGTGGTCAAAAATCCACCCTCGCCGTTTCCTTGCATTTTCGGGTGCCGTTGCAGGTAGTCCGCAAGGCTTTCGGCAACCAAATCACCCTGACTGTACACCTGAACGTCCGACCCCAGCGCCTTTTGGAAAGTCTCAGCCATCAACGGGTAGTGGGTACAGCCTAGAATCGCGGCTTGCGGTTCCGGCATCTTGCGCCTTAGCGCGTCCACATGGGACCGAACCAGCGCTTCTGCCAGGATCATGTCGCCGTCTTCAATCGCGTCTACGACGCCTCCACAGGCCTGCGCCTCGACATCTACACCGATGGCTCGAAATGCCAATTCCCGCTGAAAGGCTCGACTGGACACTGTGGCGGGCGTTGCGAACAGGGCCACGTGTTTGACGGCGACTTCCCGCGGCGGGCTGTTATCGCCCCACTGCCGTTCCGTCAGCGCTTCGATCAGCGGAACAAACACGCCAAGCACGCGCTTGCCTTCGGGCACCCCCTCTTCTTGCATCCGGCGTAACGCCGCAGCGCTAGCGGTATTGCAAGCCAGAATCACCAGGTCACAGCCCCGGTTCCACAGATCGTTTACCGCCCTGCGTGTCAGGTCGTAAATGTTTTCAGCGTCCCGCACGCCGTAGGGCGCGTGTTCGCTGTCCGCGAAATACAGAAAATCCACGTCGGGCAGACGTTTCTGCGCGGCGTTCAGGACGGTCAAGCCGCCCAACCCGGAATCAAAGATGCCTACTGCCATTTGCCCCTTCAGGCGCGATGCCGTTCCTCAAATTCATAGCCATAGTCATAAGACTTCAGCGGCTTCGGGGACAGCTCATACGTGGCTTTGCGCAAGAAATCCATCATCTTGCGTTTGTCAGTGGATAACGGGTCCAAAACGTCGCGGGAAATCGGCTCTCCGATGACCACTTTAACCGGCGTATCGACGCGTTTCTTGAACTCTTTGATTAGCAATCCCATACGCAAAGTGTTGTGCAGATGGCTGGCAATCTGGAACAAGCGCGAGGTGTGTCCGTCAAAGAAAACCGGCACGACAGTCGCGTTGGATTTAGCCACCATTCTTGCGGTAAACCCGCGCCAGCCCGGATCCATCGGATGAGAGAACGGTTTTAAGCCAGTGCTGACCGTTCCACCCGGGAATATCCCAATGGCACCGCCATCACCAAGATAGTTCAGCGCGGTTTTGCGCGTTTCAATATTCTGCTTCATCGCCTCTTTCGTTTCTTCAAACGATATCGGCAAGACAATGTTGTCCAAGTCTTCAGCCTTGCGAAACACATGGTTTGCCAGAATGCGAAAATCGCCGCGCGTTTCGGACAAAATGTGACCCATCATCATTCCGTCCAAAATGCCATACGGGTGGTTGGCAATCAGGATCAGCGGCCCGGTTCGGGGGATGTTCGACAACGATCCGCCGACCACGTCCAGCGAAAGCCCGTACCTCTCAACCATGACCGACCAGAAATCACGCCCGTCGGCCACTTCTTTTTCATACCCGTCTGCACGCTTAATCAGGCGCATGCGACCCGTTGTATTCTCCATCAACTTAATGACCATACGCCCGCTTTTGGTTTCAGCGGAATAGGCATAAGAGATGTCACGAGCAACGTGGCGGCGCGAGGGCATTTCGGACTCCGATACTTGGCACCTGCTAGATAGTGCCAAGTAACAATTTTGCCTAGCTATCGTGACAGGCTTGTGACGGATTATTCGGCGGCGGCACGCAACTCCGGCCCTCCGTTACGGATGGTCGCCAACAATTCCTCCCGCCTTTTTGCTGCCTTAGCCTCGTTTTCAAGTAGAACCGGGCCAAAGCCCTTAATCTCAAGCGGCAGCTTGGCCAAAGCGACAACCGCATCGTGAGTTTGTGGTGTAACCAAGGGCGTTATCTCTTTGATATCGTGTACATATTGCCGGATCAAGGCGCGCTCCATCCTTCGCTCGGTGCTGTAGCCAAAGATGTCCAATGGAGTACCACGCAGGCCTTTCAACCTGGAAAGCAGCTTCAACGGACCCAACATCCACTCTCCGAATGTCCGCTTGCGTGGCCGACCCTCTGCGTCCTTGCCACCCAAAATCGGTGGCGCAAGGTGCAGGGTCATTTTGAAGTCGCCGTCAAACTCGGCCGCAGCCTGTTCGCGACTACGCAGCAACAGACGCGCAACTTCGTATTCGTCCTTGTAGGACAACAGCTTATGATACCCTCTTGCGACGGCCTCTTTGACGGATTCATCCTCGAAGCTATCGACAAGCTTACGATAACGTTTTGCCAGACGGGCGCCTTGGTAGTCGGTCAGGTGCTGCGCACGGAAATCAATCAGCTGTTCTAAAGTTTTTGGCAGCTCAGTCACCTGAGGGCTCAAAATCGCGGTGACGTCCTGCGGATGCAGAACGGCCCAACGGCCGATATCAAAGGCGCGTTTATTGCGCTCAACCGCGGTCCCGTTCAACTCGATCGCCTGTAACATCGCTTCATGGCTGATCGGTAGCAGACCACGTTGCCAGGCGGCACCCAGGACCATCATGTTCGAATAGATCGAGTCGCCCATAACCGCGCGCGCCAGATCAGTGGCGTCAAATAGCGACAGGCCCTCTTTCAGCCGTGCTTGCAGCGCAAGCTCTAGTCGATCACCGGGGATCTGAAAGTTTGTGTCGCGGGTAAAGTCGCCCGTGACGGTTTCATGGCTGTTAACCACGGCACCGGTTTGACCCGTGCGGGTCAGACCCAGGGTTTTGGCCCCAGCGGACACAACAAGGTCGCCCCCGATCAGCGCATGCGCCTCGCCGGTAGCCACACGAATGGCGCTGATATCTTCGGGTCGGTTGGCCAGACGGCAGTGGATGTGCACTGCGCCACCTTTTTGGGCCAGACCCGCCATCTCCATCATCCCGGCGCCCTTGCCGTCGATCTGAGCCGCTTGCGCCATCACAGCGCCCAGAGTGACCACTCCGGTCCCGCCAATACCGGTAATGACCACGTTATGTGTACCGTTGATCGTCGGCAGAACGGGCATCGGCAAGTCCGGCAAATCGATCTCGGTCGTGGCTTCTTTGCGGATCTTTGCCCCTTCCAACGTCACGAAAGACGGACAAAACCCTTTCAGGCAAGAGAAATCCTTGTTGCAGCTGGACTGGTCGATAGCGCGCTTGCGCCCCAACTCGGTCTCTTTCGGAACAATCGAGACACAGTTCGACTGAACCCCGCAATCGCCGCACCCTTCGCAAATGTCCGAGTTGATGAACACGCGCTTGTCCGGGTCGGGGAAAGTGCCCCGCTTGCGTCGGCGACGCTTTTCTGCCGCACAGGTCTGAACATAGACGATGACGGAAACGCCTTCGATCTCTCGGAATTTCTTCTGCACGTTCATCAGTTCGGCGCGCTCAAAGGTTTCCACGCCGGACGGCATCGCCCTGAAGTTCACGTCTTCTTTTTCGTCGTAAACCACGGCCACATGCTGAACGCCCATGGCCTTGACCTCGGCCACGATCCGCTCTGCGCTTAGGTCTCCTTCGTTGTCCTGTCCGCCCGTCATGGCGACGGCATCATTGAACAGGATTTTGAAGGTGATGTTGGTGCCTGCCGACAGCGCCGCTCGGATCGATTGAACGCCCGAGTGGTTGTATGTCCCGTCGCCCAGGTTCTGAAACACGTGATCGGTCGTCGAGAACGGCGCTTCGCCAATCCAGTTTGCACCTTCTCCGCCCATCTGGGTGAACCCGGTGGTTTCCCGATCCATCCACTGCACCATGTAGTGACAGCCGATCCCCGCATAGGCTCGGCTGCCGTCGGGCAGTTTGGTCGAACTATTATGTGGGCAGCCTGAACAGAAATACGGCAAACGCGTTGCAATCTCTTCTGCATTATCCGCCCGGCGCGCCTCGGAGAGCTTAGCCATCCCGGCGCGCACCCCGTCAGTATCGCGCCCTTCCTCGATCAGGATATCGCCCAGTTTTTCGGCGATCATGATCGGGTCCAGTGCGCCACGTGTCGGGAACAGTTCTTCACGATGCAAGGTACCGGCCCCGCCCTTGTACCAGCCGTAGACGCGACGTCCGCGGCGGTCGTCAAAGATGGCCTCTTTAACCTGAACCTCGATCAGCTTTCGTTTTTCTTCAACGATTACAATCAGGTCCAAACCCTCGGCCCAGTCATGGAAGCCTGCCATATCCAGCGGGAATGTCTGACCAATCTTGTAAGTCGTAATGCCCAGGCGCCCGGCCTCGGCCTCATCGATATTCAGCAGTGACATGGCGTGCGTCAGGTCCAGCCAGTTCTTGCCGGCCGCTACAAACCCGATTTTCGCACCCGGCTTACCCCAGACACGCTTGTCCATCTTGTTCGCACGCGAGAACGTCTCGGCCGCGAAGCGCTTATAGTCGATGACCCGTGCTTCCTGAAGGTGCGGTGTATCACCCAACCGAATGTTCAAACCGCCTTCGGGCATGTCGAATTCGGGAACTACCACATTCATGCGATCCGGACTGCCATCCACAACCGAAGTAACCTCAATCGTGTCTTTCATCGTCTTCAGGCCGACCCAGACGCCTGCAAACCGGCTGAGTGCGAACCCGTAGATGCCATAGTCCAAGATTTCCTGCACACCAGCGGGGCTAACCACAGGCATGTACATGTCGACCAAAGACCATTCGGATTGATGCAAAACGGTCGAGCTTTCGCCGGTATGGTCATCGCCCATCGCCATCAGAACGCCGCCATGTTTGGCGGTTCCGGCCATGTTCGCGTGACGCATCACGTCGCCGGAACGGTCCACACCCGGCCCCTTGCCGTACCAAAGACCAAAAACGCCGTCGAACTTGCCGTCGCCGCGCAGGCCGGCCTGCTGACTGCCCCACAATGCCGTGGCCGCCAGATCTTCGTTCAGCCCGAACTGAAAGGTCACATCGCTTTCAGCCAGATGTTTCTGGGCTCGTATCATCTGTTGATCTACAGCCCCAAGGGGCGAGCCGCGGTATCCGGTCACAAGACCTGCGGTATTCAGGCCCGCCTCATTGTCCCGTGCCTTCTGCATCAGCATAAGACGCACCAGCGCCTGTGTGCCGTTCAAAAGAACGGGGTTTTTCTCAAGATCGAACCGGTCGTTTAGCGATATTTGTGGCTGACTCATCGGACGCCTCCCCTCGTCAGATCAGTGTGCTTCATTCATACGCATTTTAGGTCAAAAAAGCTGACCTGTATAGGACCTACCAGTCTGTTATTGTAACGTTTCAACAGTTTGAATGTAGAACTTGTTACCTATTTCATATAGGGCTTCGGAAGGATAACGAAAGTTGCGGCGATGGATTGGGACAAGTTAAGGATATTTCACGCGGTTGCGGATGCGGGCAGCCTGACTCATGCAGGGGACAAGCTGAATCTGTCCCAATCCGCGGTCAGCCGGCAGATCCGCGCGCTTGAAGAATCGCTTGATTCGACACTTTTTCACCGCCACGCCCGCGGCCTGATTCTAACCGAACAGGGTGAGTTGCTGTTTGACGCGACATCGGCCATGTCGAAACGCCTGGATGCTGCCGCTGCCCGCATTCGCGACAGCGAAGAAGAAGTGTTCGGAGTTCTGCGCGTCACCACCACGTTTGGCTTCGGTACACTGTGGCTGGCGCCGCGCCTACCAAAACTGTACGAGCAATACCCCGATCTGAACATCGACTTGATGCTGGAGGAGCGTGTTCTCGACCTGCCGATGCGCGAGGCTGATGTTGCCATCCGCATGAAAGAGCCCAGCCAGGCCGATCTGGTGCGAAAGCGCCTGATGACCGTGCAAATGCAGCTTTACGCTACGCCGGAATACCTGGAAGAACGCGGCAGTCCGGAAAGTCCCGAAGACATCTCGAAACACAGGTTGATCTGCCAGACACCCTCGGCCCCGCAGGTCGGCGCAAGCGCAATGATGGTCCGGCACCTGATGACCTACAATCCGACCTCTCTGTTGACGGTGAACAACTATTTCGGCGTTTTGCAGGGTGTTTTACACAACCTCGGCATCGGCGTGTTGCCGGATTACGTGACCCATGACTTTCCGCATCTGCAGTCGATCCTGTCGGATATCGAAACCGCCGATGTCCCGGTTTATCTCGCCTACCCCGAGGAACTGCGCCATTCCAAACGCGTCGCGGCATTCCGCGATTTTGTTCAGGATGAGATCATTGCGCAGCGCAAGCAGTTGAAGCAGATGGGAAAACTGTAGCTATGCACCAGTAGCATAGCGGCAATGATCTGCGATCAGTCTATAAAACCTTGATAGTACACAAACCGCCCCCTAAATGAGCAATCGAAGGCGGTGATGCTGTAACGCTCATCATCTTCACCTCCCTGTTGGACTACGGCCGAGCTTAGTGCTCGGCCTTTTTTTTGCCCGCAACACTAAATTCATATCTGAAATGGGTGAAACATCTGGGAAAATCCTGCACTTAAGCCTATGATCACGAAAAAATCATCAAGACTTATGGTCGAGGACAGATTCGATGTTTCACCTCACTCGCCTGCTAATGGCGTTCTTCTCCATTGCGCTATTATCTGGGCCAACACTTGCCCAGGTCACTAGTACCCCTAGTGCACCGACTAACGTCACAATCCCCGAGGATCTGACGCCCGAACAAGTCGATGACATGGTGGCACGAATGTCCGACGACCAGGTCCGCGCGATCTTGTTGGAGCGTCTGGACGCTGTTGCGGAAAAAAACGCCGCCGAAGCGGAAGAGCGCGAAGACCCAATCACGGAAATCAATGAGATCTGGGCCGAAATGGTGGCGTCGTGGACTCAGGTTATCGTCACGGTCCCGAACATCTTCAGTGCGCAAGCCGACGCTTTCAAAAACTTTTCGGCAACCTTTGGTACGACCGGCGCGTTTACCCTGCTGGGCCTGATCCTCAGTGTACTTGTCGTCGGCTTCCTCGCGGAAAAGCTGTTCGAATTCCTTACTCGCCGGTGGCACGAACATGCTGAAGTTGGGGATGAAAATGACCTTTGGGGCGCCGTCAGGTACCTGTTTCGCCGGTTTTGCCGCGAGATCGCAGGATTGGTCGTGTTCTATGTCGTCATCCGCGCGGTTGGGCGTGGGCTTCTGTCTCCGGAACAAATCACCTACGCGGCACCCTTCGTTTTCTACCTGATCTGGATTCCACGCTTGGGCGCAGCGGCCTCGCGGTTCGTACTTGCACCCAGCAAACCACACTACCGGCTGGTAAACATCGATGATCACTGGGCGAAGTACCTACACCGCAACCTGATCGGTCTGCTTATTTTGGTCGGTTTCACTCTGTTCCTGCTTCATTTCAACAGGCTGAACGGCATTACCGGCGGCGAAACACGCATTGGTTTCTGGCTGAACGCAGCGATCCATATCTATATCGGCGTCATCGCCTGGACCGCGCGCGAAGGTCTGTCTCAGATGATGTTGGGTACCGACCCTGATCACTCCAAGTTTGATGAGGAAGTCGCCCACTACTACCCCTACTTCGCAATCGGCGTGTCGGCGGTAATCTGGCTGCTGGTCGAGTTTATCGTAGCGCAACGCAACCCTTCGTCCTTGGCGCTGCTGGTCAAGGGGGCGCATTTCACCACCATGGCTTGGCTGCTGATCGCACCTGCCTTGGATACGCTGATACGTGGGCTGGTTCGCCATCTGCAACCGCCGATGCTGGGCGGAGGGCCGGTGGCCGAGCGCGCATACAAGTCTACCAAACGCAGCTATATTCGCATCGGTAGGGTTTTGGCTGGTATTCTTGTCATCCTGATGATCGCCCGGGCTTGGGATCTCGACCTCAGTGAAATCGCGGGCGGTGGAGATGAGTCTGGCAGCAAGCTAATACAGTTCTTCATCATTATTGCTGTTGGCTACATCCTGAACGAAGTCGTTTCGCTGTGGATCAACCGGCGGCTGGCCAAGGAACAAACTGCGGCTGAAGAAAGCCCCGATCAGGAAGCGGGCGAAGGCGGCGGTTCTGGCGGATCACGTCTGGCGACGGTTCTGCCCCTGCTGCGCGTGACCGCTCAGGTCGCGATTGCGGTTATCTTTGTCCTGCTCGCGCTTGGCGCGCTGGGTCTGGATATCACGCCGCTTCTGGCTGGTGCCGGTATTCTTGGCCTGGCCATCGGCTTTGGTGCGCAAAAGCTGGTTTCGGACATTGTCGGCGGGATCTTCTTCCTAATCGACGATGCGTTCCGGGTTGGTGAATATGTTGATATCGGCGGCACCATGGGAACGGTCGAAAAGATCTCGATCCGCTCGATGCAATTGCGCCACCACCGCGGTCTGGTTCACACCATCCCCTATGGTGAGATTCAGAAGATCACCAACTTCAGCCGCGACTGGGTCATCATGAAGCTGAAATTCACCGTGCCCTTCGATACCGATCCGAACAAGGTGAAGAAAATCTTCAAGAAGATCGGTGCCGAGATGATGGAGGATGAAGTTCACAAGGACGGCTTCCTGCAGCCCTTCAAATCTCAGGGCGTGTTCGACTTTGACGATGTCGGCATGATCATCCGCGGCAAGTTCATGGCCAAACCGGGTAAGCAGTTCACCCTGCGCAAGGAGATCTTCAACCGGGTCAAGGCCGCCTTTAAGGAAAATGGCATCGACTTTGCCCGTCGCGAAGTTCGTGTCGCCATCCCGGGACTGGATGAAGCTGAAAACCTGACCGAAGAACAAAAAGCAGCAGTTGGCGCTGCGGCTGCAGATGCGTCCAGAAAGGCGCAGAACCCAGCTTAACGATAACGGATCATCCGCTGATACGTCAGCGGGTGACACCCGCGAGGTCCAAACAACAGACGGAACCGGCCCAATCGCCGGTTCCGTTTTTTACTTTCACAATCGGCCTGCGCTGACTTGACCCTTTCCACAAGCGACACCTTGCCCTAAAAGGCCCGCAATCCCGGCCAACCTGGACAAGGACACACGATGCAAGAGCCCGCCATCACCCCGGATCTGATTGCCGCACACGGGCTGAAGCCCGACGAATATGATATGATCCTCGGGATCATCGGGCGCGAGCCGACTTTTACCGAACTCGGCATCTTTTCGGCCATGTGGAACGAACACTGTTCTTACAAATCGTCCAAGAAATGGCTGCGTACCCTGCCAACCTCTGGGCCTCAGGTAATCTGCGGACCGGGTGAAAATGCAGGTGTGGTGGATATCGGCGACGGGCAGGCGGTGGTGTTCAAGATGGAAAGCCACAACCACCCTTCATACATCGAACCCTATCAAGGTGCGGCCACAGGTGTTGGCGGCATTCTGCGCGACGTCTTCACCATGGGTGCGCGCCCCATCGCATCGATGAACGCGCTGTCATTTGGCGAGCCCGGCCACCACAAGACCCGCCAGCTGGTCAACGGTGTGGTCGAAGGCATTGGCGGTTACGGCAACTGCTTTGGTGTCCCTTGCGTGGGTGGCGAAGTTCGGTTCCATCCCGCCTACAACGGCAACTGCCTTGTGAACGCCTTTGCTGCAGGTCTGGCCGACAGCGACAAGATTTTCTATTCGGCGGCCTCTGGCGTCGGTATGCCCGTTGTGTATCTGGGTGCAAAAACCGGACGTGACGGTGTTGGCGGCGCAACCATGGCCTCGGCCGAGTTTGACGACACAATTGAAGAAAAGCGCCCCACCGTTCAGGTCGGCGACCCGTTCACCGAGAAGCGCCTGATGGAGGCAACGCTGGAGCTGATGCAGACCGGTGCCGTGATCTCAATCCAGGATATGGGTGCGGCTGGTCTGACCTGTTCTGCCGTTGAGATGGGCGACAAGGGCGGTCTGGGTGTACGTCTGGATCTGGAAAACGTTCCCCAGCGCGAAGAAGATATGACAGCCTATGAAATGATGCTGTCTGAATCGCAAGAACGCATGCTTATGGTCCTCAAACCCGAGCTTGAAGCCGAAGCCCGCGCCGTCTTCGAAAAATGGGACCTGGACTTCGCCATCGTCGGCGAAACCATCGCCGAAGACCGCTTCCTGATCCTTCACAACGGCGAAGTCAAAGCCGATCTGGTCCTGTCCAAGCTGTCCTCGACGGCACCGGAATACGACCGCCCTTGGGAAGCCACGCCAGAAGCCGAAGAACTGGCTGAAGTCCCGCAAATCGACCCGATCGACGGTCTGCGCGCCTTGCTCGCTTCGCCGAACTATGCAGGCAAGCAGTGGGTTTATGAGCAGTACGACACCATGGTCATGGCCGACACCGCCCGCACGCCGGGTCTGGGCGCAGGCATGGTCCGCGTGCACGGCACTGACAAGGCACTTGCCTTCACCAGCGACGTAACCCCACGCTATGTCCGCGCCAACCCTGTTGAGGGCGGCAAGCAGGCTGTGGCCGAGGCCTACCGCAACCTGACCGCCGTTGGAGCCAATCCATTGGCGACCACCGATAACCTGAACTTCGGCAACCCCGAAAAGCCCGAGATCATGGGCCAGTTCGTCGGCGCGATCCAGGGCATCGGCGAAGCCGTAGCCGCGCTGGATATGCCAATCGTATCGGGCAACGTCTCGTTGTATAACGAAACCGATGGACAGGCGATCCTGCCGACCCCGACCATTGGCGCTGTTGGCCTGCTGACTCACACGAACGAGATCATCGGTAATGAGGTTCGCGAGGGCCATGTTGCTCTGGTGATCGGCGAAACCAATGGCCACCTTGGCCAATCCGCCCTGCTGGCCGAAGTGTTCAACCGCGAAGACGGCGACGCGCCGCATGTCGATCTGGATGCTGAAAAGCGTAACGGCGAATTTATCCGCGCCAACCGTGAGATGATCAAGGCCTGCACCGATCTGGGTGACGGTGGTCTGGCGCTGGCAGCCTTTGAGCTAGCGGAATCCGCAGGCGTCGGCGTTCACCTCGATGAAGCCACGACCGAGTTCCTGTTCGGCGAAGACCAGGCCCGCTATCTGGTCGCGTGCAACTTTGATCAGGCCGAGGCACTGATGATCGCTGCTGGTCAGGCAGGCGTCCCTCTGGTGTCCGTTGGCCGGTTCACTGGCGACAGCATTCGGGTTGGCAACTCTGAGGCCGCGTTAGAGGATTTGGCTACCACGTTCCGCACCAGCTTTGCTGAAGCCGTCGCCTAATACCAAAGCAATTTTTGCAACATGAAACCTGCGCCTGTCCCGGCACAGGTTTTGTCGTTTCAAGGCCTCTATCCTCCCCTTGCACGCCCCGTCTGGGAGCTCTACATCTTGAGAAAGACCTTCAGGAGAAACCTACATGCCGATGAGCGCCCACGAAATCGAAGCCCTACTGCGCGAAACCTTTCCGGATGCGGAAATTCAGGTTGGCGGCAGTGATGGCGTGCATATGTCCGCAATGGTCGTGGACGAGAGCTTTCGGGGGAAAAACCGGGTGCAGCAGCAACGCGCAGTCTATGCGGCCCTGAAGGGCAAGATGGACGGCGCGGACGGAGAGTTGCATGCGCTGGCGTTGACCACAAAAGTGCCTGAATAGTGAATGAGCCGATTGGATGGATTCTGCTAAGGCTGACCTTTGTGGTCTTTGATATTGCCAACTTCGTAGCGATCTTGTTTTGTGATCTGCCAAAGCTACTGAAATACGGACCCAGATATTGGCGTGTTACCAGGATAATGAGGCGCCGCGACTACAACCTTCGCCAAAGCTGGATGGCAAAAAATGAGTAGTTGGCTGTTCTGGATATCAGTAATCGCAACGTTGATTGTTGCCGCCGCTCTGATCGAAGCCTATGTGAAGCGCAACAGAAAGCGTAAGCTGGCCGACATGCGCCCGGACCCGGACAAGATCAGCAAGGTCGGCGGCATTGAAAGATACGGGCTGGATCCGCTTGCCCTGGCACAGGCCGAGCATCGGCGACTAGAGGAACAAGGATGGGTCCCGGACCCGTCAAAGGATGAAACGACCGCCCCCGACGCGGGTGAAAAGGACAAGCAAGATGACCGACGTTAAGACTCAGATCGACGAAACCGTCAAAGCCAACGATGTGGTGCTCTACATGAAAGGCACCAAAGAGATGCCCCAATGTGGGTTCTCGTCCCGCGTGGCCGGCGTGCTGAACTACATGGGCGTCGAATATGCCGATGTGAATGTTCTGGCCAACGAAGACGTTCGTCAGGGCATCAAGGATTATTCTGACTGGCCGACCGTGCCACAGCTGTACGTCAAAGGTGAATTCGTCGGCGGTTGCGACATCATCACCGAGATGACCCTGTCAGGCGAATTGGACACGCTGTTTGACGAAAACGGTGTCGAATTTAACAAAGAAGCGGCCGACAAAATTCGCGAAGCAAACGCCTGATCAGCGACTGCTGCAATTCTCCAGAACAACCTGCTCACTGGTGGCCCCACTGGCCGCCAGAAAGCTGACGGTCGCATCCCACCCCTTTGACCGAAGGATATACGACCCGGTCTCTCCTTTGGATTCATAGCGAATACCTGATCCGCTGGGCACTTGCTGCAAGGCAACCAATTGGTTGTCTACCATCATCGCCGCCGCACCGGAGCCGTCGGACGCATTGAAATACGCAACCTGCAACTCAATGCCATTCTGGCAGGTGAAGCTAACCGGCAGGATATCCATGTCCGCCCAGGCCAAGCCTCCTGGTAGACCGAACAATCCGGCCAACGCTACCGTTTTTAACGCATTCATTTCGCCGTATTCTCCTCAACCACCGAGGCCAAGGCCTCAGCGCGTGCGGCCAGTTCGGCCAGTGTGTCCGTGACCGAAGGCGGGACGACCGCCACTTCAATCCTTTCAGGCTCGGGCTCGGGCCGGTTGCGCAGGCTTTGCAATTCGGCTTCAACCTCGGCCAGCTTGGCCTCTGCCCGTTTGAGCTTGTCATCTGTCGCGGCGGTCTTGTCGGCCAGCATCAGCCCAGCCATCAACAGCATGCGCGCTTCGGGCATCCGACCAATCTGATCAGACAAAACCTGCGCCTCGTCATCCAGCATTTTCGCCGCAGACTGCAGGAATGGCTCTTCACCGTCCTGACACGAAACATCAAAACCGCGGCCACCGATATGAATGGTCAATTCGGGCATTACTCTACCTCTCCCTCAGCCAGCTTTGCCTGCGACAGCAACGGCTCCAGCCGGGCCAGTACAGCCTGAGCTTCGGCAGCATCCGTCGCCTGTGCAGCCTTCGTCGCCTCAAGTTCAGCCACGGTCGCGCGGTTCAACAACTCGGCATCGGCCAGACCGTCCTTGCTGGCCGCCCGCAATTCATCCACCGAGTTGCGCAGTTGTTCGTTCGCCTTACGCATACGTTGAAGATCATCATCCAAACGCGACATGGCCGCGCCGTGGCTGGCACGTTCCGCACGCAACATCTCGAGCTCTGCGCTTAACTCCGCAACACGCTCGCTGTCGGCCAATTCGGACCGCAACTTTTTATTCTCATCTTCAAGCGACTGCGTTTTGCTCACAACCGCTTTAAGTTCATCGTTTTCTGTCTTGAGAACAACCAGTTCGTCCTGGTTTTCCAATGCAGCTTTAGCCTCTGCCAACTCGGCTCTGGCCGCTTCGACCGCCGCCAATTTGGCGGTGGCTTCTGAAAGCTGCTGACGCAACGCGCCGTTTTCAGGATCTTCGGCTGGCGTTGCTTTCAGCGCATCCATGTCGGCGCGCATCGCGTCGACTTCCTTCTCGTGCCGTTCCTTGAGGGATTTCAGCCGCTCTTCCAACTGCGCATTGGCGACGCGCTCGTCTTCCAATGCCGTGTGCAAAGCGGTGTCATCACCGCCACTTGCGGGCACCGCGTCACGCAGGGCGTCGACACCGGTTCCAATCCTCTCCATCGCGGCAACGATACGGCGCTGTAATTCTTCGATCTGGCTCATGCCCCTGCCACCTCTTTACCAAGGTTCACTTTTTCGCGGCCCGTCCGAATCAATACAGGCCAGGTATTGGCCTAGTCTAACCGAATGAAACGGAAAATACCCACTGTTTGCTTTCAATCACTTGGACAGCATTCTTGAACCACGAACGCGACGCAACCCCCGGTTCCACTTGCACTTTGGGGGGTGGATGGTATTGAGCGCCCCATCTGCCTGTAATCCAAAGGAACAACGCCCGTGGACCTGACTGCGCTGCGCAATGCCAATCCTGAACACTGGAACAAGGCTGCGGCCATCCGCACCCTGACCCTTGACGCCGTCGCCGCCGCCAATTCCGGCCATTCCGGTATGCCGATGGGCATGGCCGATGTTGCGACCGTGCTGTTTGAAAAGCACCTGAAATTTGACGCCTCGGCCCCGAACTGGCCTGATCGTGACCGGTTCATCCTGTCTGCTGGTCACGGTTCGATGTTGGTCTATTCTCTGTTGTATCTCACTGGTCATGCGGACGTGACACTGGATGAGATCAAGAACTTCCGCCAGCTGGGTGCAAAAACTGCGGGTCACCCGGAAAACTTCCTGGTCAATGGTATCGAAACCACCACCGGACCACTGGGTCAGGGCATTTCCAACGCAGTTGGTTTCGCCATGGCCGAAGAAATCCAGCGTGCGCATTACGGCAAAAAGGTCGTCGATCACTATACTTATGTGATTGCGGGCGACGGTTGCCTGATGGAAGGCGTCAGCCAGGAGGCCATCACACTGGCTGGCCGTCATGAGCTGAGCAAGCTGATTGTTTTCTGGGACAACAACAACATCACCATCGACGGCACCGTGGATATTGCTGATCGCACCGATCAGGTGCGCCGCTTCAAGGCCTCGGGCTGGAACGTGATTGAAATCGATGGCCATGATCCGATCGCGATTGATGCGGCCATTGTGCAAGCCAAATCGTCGAACAAACCATCCATGATCGCCTGCGAAAGCCATATTGCGCTGGGTCACGCCGCTCAGGATACTTCCAAAGGTCACGGCGCATTGACCGATCAGGATCAGCTGAAAGCCGCCAAAGACGGCTATGGTTGGCCCCATGATGCCTTTGTGGTCCCTACTGACGTCAAATCGGCTTGGGAGGCCATCGGTGCCCGTGGCGCGGCTGAACGCGCCGAATGGGAAGAGCGTTTCGCGCAGATTTCCGAACGCAAACAGGCCGAATTCAACCGCGCCTATGCGTTTGATGCACCCAAGAAACTGGCCGGTGCGATCCGTTCGTTCAAAAAGCAGATGTCGGAAGATCAGCCGAAACTCGCCACCCGCGCGTCTTCGGAAAAGGTTCTGAACGTAGTGAACCCGATCATGCCCGAGACCGTTGGCGGTTCCGCCGACCTGACCGGGTCGAACAACACCAAATCTACGGATATGGGCGTGTTCCTGCCGGAAAACCGCAAGGGTCGCTATATCCACTACGGAATCCGCGAACACGGCATGGCCGCAGCGATGAACGGTATGGCGTTGCACGGCGGTATCCGCCCCTATGGCGGCACGTTCATGGCGTTCACCGACTATGCCCGCCCCTCGATGCGTTTGGCCGCCTTGATGAAGGTGCCTACGGTCTTCGTGATGACCCACGACTCGATTGGTCTGGGCGAAGACGGCCCAACCCACCAGCCGGTTGAGCATCTGGCCATCTCGCGCGCGACGCCGAACACTTATGTGTTCCGTCCCGCCGATGTGGTTGAGACGGCTGAGGCATGGGAACTGGCGCTGACGTTCAAGGACAGCCCTTCGGTTCTATCGCTGACTCGTCAGGGCGTGCCGACGGTGCGTAAAGAACACAAGGCCAAGAACCTGACCGCGCAAGGCGCATATGTTCTGGCCGATGCCGAGGGCAAGCGTCAGGCCATTCTGATCGCCACCGGGTCCGAAGTGTCGCTGGCGATGGAAGCCAAAGCGATGCTCGAGGCTGAAGGCATCGGCACCCGCGTCGTCTCCATGCCCTCGATGGAGCTGTTTGCGCAGCAAGATGAGGCCTATCGCAAGCGCGTCCTGCCGGGCGGCCCCGTCCGCGTCGGTATCGAGGCCGCCGTTCGCGCCGGTGGCTGGGATCGCTGGTTGCTGGGTGAACGTAGTCGCGAAGCCAAAGCCGGTTTCATCGGCATGTCCAGCTTCGGTGCGTCGGCCCCGGCCGGTGAACTGTACAAGCATTTCGGCATCACCGCCGAGGCGACAGTGGCCAAGGTCAAAGAACTGCTGGGTCAGTAAACGCTCTGCTCATCAGCCAGATACAAAAAAGGGCGGCTTTGGCCGCCCTTTCCTATTTTGGCTGCTTTACCTCGGCCTTCAACGCCGTATAGGCCCGTTTCGCATAATCCAATCGCAACTCATACCGTTCTGCTGGCACAATCCCATCGGGCACGTTCTGCCCTGCAGCAGACAAAACCTGCCTAACATGCGTTCCATATAGCGGAATGAATTGCGCCGACTGGCCGCTGAGCAGGTTAAACAATCGCCCCCCTGCCCACTTGGCGCGTCGGGCCGCAGTCTCCGCCGTGTCGATCCGGAAATGCAGTACCTGGTAAAGCCTGAGCGGTTCAAACGGCATTTGTTCCGCGCCAAGGTTCATGGCCGACAAGGCCGCCGTTTTGCGTTTGGCTGCGCGCCCCTTCAATTGTATGCGGACCCAACTCTGAACCGGTCGATAAGCCGGCAAATGGCTCAGGTCACTCATTTCAGGATTCTCAATTCAATGCGCATCGGTCTTTTTTGAAAACACCCCGATCATCGGCCCGATCACCTTGGTCGCCACCGGGATCAAAACAAACCCCCATGCCAGACCGAACACACCGTCCATCGTCGCCTTGGATACCCATTCAACAACACCGGTCCACTGCTCAGACACAGAATGACCAATGGCATAGGCCCAGTCGTGGATGTGGTGTCCCAGCCACCCAAAGCCCAGAACCTCCATCCCGTGAATGATGATGGAACCGCCGACCCACAACATCGCGGCTGTGCCGACTATGGACAGGATTTTCATGACAACCGGCATGGCTTTGACCAACCCGCGCCCAAGCCCTCGCCCAATCGGTGTCGGTGCGTTTTGCGCGAGGTACAGCCCGACATCGTCCATCTTCACGATCAGGGCAACTGACCCGTAGACCGCCACGGTGACACCGATCCCCACAACCGCCAAGGTCGCGGCCTGCATCCACAGGTTTGGGGCCTCAATCGCGGCCAATGCGATCGTCATGATTTCAGCCGAAAGGATAAAATCCGTCTTGATCGCGCCTTTGACCTTTTGCTCTTCCAGATGGCCGGGGTCGCGAATGGCCATGTCTTCGTCGATAACGTGACTGCCATGAGGGAATAGGACATGAAATATTTTCTCGGCCCCTTCAAAGCATAGATATGAGCCGCCGATCATCAGCAAAGGCGTGATCAACCACGGAGCGAAATTCGCCAGTAGCAAAGCAACCGGCAGCAGCAGGATAATCTTGTTGAATATGGAACCACGCGCAATGCGCCAAATGATGGGCAACTCGCGCGCCGGGGCGAATCCCTGAACGTATTTCGGGGTTACGGCGGCATCGTCGATGATCACACCAGCGGTCTTTGCGCCCGCCTTTCCGGCCGCCGCGACCACATCGTCCACGGACGAGGCCGCAACCTTTGCAATACCTGCTACGTCATCCAACAGGGCCAACAGACCGCTCATGGTGTTTCCTTTCACTTCACCTGCCGCAACCGGAGCCTACCCGATCCGACGGCTAGCGCAAGCGTTAGCGCAACCGGCGCAGGTTTGCGCTAACACGTTAAAAATATGTCACTTTTGGTCTTTTGAGAAAGCGCTTTGACAGCTATATGGCGTCCAACGCAAGCGCATTTGGAGACAGCACATGACCATCAAGGTCGGTATCAATGGTTTTGGCCGCATTGGCCGCTGCACGTTGTCGCATATCGCGGCATCCGCCCGCAACGACATCGAAGTGATCAAGGTCAACGCAACCGGCCCGCTGGAAACCACAGCGCACCTGCTAAAGTATGACAGTGTCCACGGACGTTTCCCCCGCGATGTCGCAATCGATGGCAAAACCATGGATCTGGGCCGCGGCCCGATGGAGATGTTCTCGACCTATGACATGAACGAACTGGACTGGGATGGCTGCGATGTCGTTCTGGAATGCACCGGTAAATTCAATGACGGTCTGAAAGCCAAAACGCACCTGGATCGCGGTGCACAAAGGGTCCTGCTGTCTGCCCCGGGCAAAAACGTCGATAAGACCATCGTCTATGGTGTAAACCACAACAGCCTTGTGACAGATGACAAAATGGTCTCAAACGGCTCGTGCACCACGAACTGCCTTGCTCCGCTTGCCAAGGTACTGGACGAGGGTATCGGCATCGAGAACGGCATCATGACCACGATCCACGCCTATACCGGCGACCAGCCGACTCTGGACCGCCGTCACAGTGATCTTTACCGCGCCCGTGCTGCCGCGATGTCGATGATTCCGACATCGACAGGTGCCGCGAAAGCCTTGGGTGAGGTTCTGCCCAATCTGAAAGGTCGCCTGGATGGTTCGGCCATCCGTGTCCCGACCCCGAATGTTTCTGCGGTTGACCTGACATTCCGCGCTGCTCGTGATGTAACGGTAGAAGAAGTGAATGCTATCGTACGCGAAGCCTCACTGGGTTCGATGCAGCGTGTTCTAGGCTATGAACCCGCACCGCTGGTTTCGACCGATTTCAACAACACCGAGGAAAGCTCGATCTTCGCACCCGATCAGACCCGCGTTGTCGGCGACCGCATGGTTCGCGTTCTGGCTTGGTACGACAACGAATGGGCGTTCTCGGTCCGCATGGCAGACGTTGCAGTTGCCATGGGTCGCCTTAACTAAGGTTGCTTTGAAATCTTGAACCTTATCGCCCGCTCAGGTTAACTGGGCGGGCGTTTTCGTCCGGGGCAAGCATGACAAATCAAATCGCCATCTGGCTTGCCCTGCTCATTCTGGGCTTGTTCGTTATCAGCTATGCCCTCTTTGGAACCGAACAATTCGTGTTCCTTGGCAAGAAACTCTACACCTTTCTGGACTGGCTCGCCTTCTGGCGGTGACAGAGGTTTTGCTTGACTTTTCCTCTGAACTGGCTTTGTTAGCGCTAACTTCACATTAGCCGCATTTCGGACGGAGCAGGACATGACACTCAAGCTGGCAATCAACGGATTTGGACGGATCGGACGCGGCGTGCTGCGGGCGGTCATGGAATCCGGGCGCACGGATGTTGAAATCGTTGCGATAAACGACTTGGCGAAGCCGGAAATGAACGCGCATCTGTTCGAATTCGACAGCGTCCATGGCCGGTACGGCAAACCTGTCACTTTAACCGAGACAGGCCTGGATGTTGGAAACGGTCCGATCCGCCTGAGCAGCGAGCGTGAGCCGGAAAAACTGGATTGGTCCGATGTGGACGTCGTTCTGGAATGCACTGGCGTATTCCGCACACGCGAAGCCGCATCGCGCCATTTCGCGAACGGATCGAAGAAAGTCTTGATCTCGGCCCCAGCCCGCGGCGATGGCGCTGTGAAAACGATCGTGTTTGGCGTTAACGATCACGAGCTTACGGCCGAAGATAACGTGGTGTCTAATGCGTCTTGTACCACCAACTGCCTGTCACCGGTTGCCGCAGCGCTGGATGCAGGGCTTGGCATTGTGCATGGCAACATGACCACGGTTCACGCCTACACAGCCAGCCAACCTGTCCACGACACTGCCGGCAAAGACCCATACCTGTCCCGCGCGGCAGCATTGTCGATGATCCCGACCACGACAGGCGCGGCCTCTGCCGTTGGCCTCGTCCTACCGCAACTGGCCGGAAAACTGACCGGTCAGGCCATTCGAGTCCCCACACCGAACGTGTCCGTGGTTGATCTGGTCGCCGAGGTCTCACGCCCGACAACCGAGGAAGAAGTCAACGCGCTGTTTACCGAAGCCGCAGCCAGAATTCCCGGTGTTTTGGCGGCAGAGAACCGCCCGCTGATCTCGGTGGATTTCAACCACGACCCACACAGCTCGACCGTTTCGCTGCCGGAAACCAAGGTGACCGACGGCACACTGGTGCGTGTGCTGGCATGGTATGATAACGAATGGGGTTTCTCGAACCGGATGCTGGACACCGCCGCAGCGATGGGTGCCCTAGCCTAAACGGTCACGCAGCGCGGCATTAACGCGGGGCGTGACGAATTTCGACACGTCCCCGTCCAACCGGGCGATTTCCTTAACCAATTTGGAGGCAATGGCCTGATGCCGCGCCTCGGCCATCAGGAAGACCGTCTCGACCGTGTCGTCCAACGCCCGGTTCATTCCGACCATCTGAAATTCATATTCAAAATCCGCAACAGCCCGCAGCCCGCGGACAATGATCTGCGCCCCAACATCACGGGCGCAGTCGATCAGCAGGTTTTCAAAGGGATGCGCAACGATTTCGGTTCCCGTTTGCTCGGTCAGATGAGCACATTCCGCCTCGATCATCGCAACGCGTTCCTCGAGCGAGAACAAAGGCCCCTTATCGCGGTTGATCGCAACGCCAATGACGAGTTTGTCCACCAAAGCAGCCGCACGGCGAATGATATCGATATGACCCAAGGTGATTGGATCGAATGTTCCGGGATATAATCCAACCCTCATCGCGGCCTCCTGCGCAATAAAATTTCTGCGCAAGCAAACATAACTTCGCCGCAGGTGCAAGAGGCAGCTTTGGGGTTCAAGGGCCTCAATGCCCCATGATCATGCCTTGCAGCGCGTCTTTTTCCATAGCCAGTTCTGCCAGCTGCGCCTTTACCACGTCGCCCAGTGTGACGATCCCCACCAGCTTGCCATCTTCGACAACGGGCATGTGGCGAAAGCGCCCTTCGGTCATGCGGGTCATGATATCCTGAACCGTGTCCTGCTGAGTGGCTGTTACAAGGTTACGGGTCATATAGGCGCTGACTGGCTGCGCCAGGCAACCACTGCCGCTTGCGGCCAGCTCCCTTACGATGTCCCGCTCGGAAAGGATGCCTGATGCCGTTTCGCCGCCATCTTCTGATACAACAACCGTCCCGATCCGTTTTTCGGCCAGGATTTTCGAGGCGTCAGCCACAGTGATTGTCGGGCTGACTGTCTCGACCCCTCCGGTGGCCTTGGATTTCAGAATGGCCTGAACGAGCATAAGCGTAACCTCCGAAATAATGTCCTGTTTTCCAAAGCGTTGCCGGAATGCTTAAACCTGTCAAGGTGACACTTGAGCCTCAAGCCGCTCAACCTCTTCCCGAATACCCTGCGTCAAGGCCTGCGCAAACCGGTTCAATCTTTCATTCCGCTGATCGCCCTGATGTCGCACCAGGTGAAAACTCCGGGTCAAACTCACCTGATCCGTCAGGATTTTCTGCAGGTTGGGATGAAACGGCAAGGTGAAGTCATGCGCCACACAAACCCCCGTTCCAAGCGTGGCCTGCCGCAGCTGAACCGACACCGAATTCGATGCAAGCGCGACACGGTCAACACCGATATCCACTAGATAATCCAGCTCGCGGTCAAAGATCATATCCGGAATGTAGCCAATCATGCGATGGCCACTCAGGTCCTGGATCGAACGGATTGCCGGGTAAGAGGCCAGATAGTCGCGCGTCGCAACAAGGTGCAGTTTGTAATCGGTGATTTTCTGGACCAGAAGGCTCCCCGCCGTTGGTGCACTGACGGTCACCGCCATATCAGCCTCGCGCCGGGACAGGTTGATCACGCGCGGTAGGGCCAGGATCTGAATATCCAGATCGGGGTTTGCATCGCTGATTTTCGCGCAGACCTGCGGCAAAAGATAGTTGGCCGACCCGTCCGGCGCGCCAATCCGTATTTGTCCGCTGAGCGTTTTCGACGTTCCCGCCATCGCGCCAGCCGCCGCGCGCATCGCCTCTTCGGCTTTCAGCCCGTGTTCCATCAGGCGTTCGCCCGCAGCGGTCAAAAGGTAGCCTTGTTGCGACTTGGTAAACAGGGGGGCTTCCAATGAGGCTTCCAGCCGAGCAATCCGCCGCCCGACGGTGGCTGGGTCTATCTTGAGCTGACGCCCGGCAGCCGAAAGGCTTTCTTCGCGCGCGACGGCCAGAAAGACCCGCATATCATCCCAGTTTGGTGTCACGCCCTGCCCTTTGCATTTTTGCAAAACATCTTTGGAACATTTCCTCTGTTCAAGCAATTTATGCAAGCCTATTGTGCGCACAAACGCATCGGAGGAGATCTGCAATGACCGAGCTGTCCCATTTCATCAACGGCGAGAATATCGCCGGAACCTCAGGACGATTTGACGACGTCTTTAACCCCGCCACTGGCGAGGTTCAGTACAAGTGCCCGATGGCAAGTGCTGCCGAAACCACGGCGGCAATCGAAAGCGCAGCCGCCGCGCAAATTGCCTGGGGTGCAACCAATCCACAGAAACGCGCACGTGTCATGATGGCCATGGTTCACCTGATGAACCGCGACATGGACAAACTGGCCGAGGCGCTCAGCCGCGAGCATGGCAAAACCATCCCAGACGCCAAGGGCGACTTGCAGCGCGGTCTGGAAGTGATCGAATACTGCATCGCCGCACCGCAGATGCTGAAGGGTGAGTTCACAGACAGCGCAGGCCCTGGCATCGACATGTATTCCATGCGGCAGCCGCTGGGTGTTGTTGCATCCATTATGCCGTTCAACTTCCCAGCCATGATGCCGCTTTGGCACGTAGGCCCTGCCCTGGCCTGCGGCAACGCAGTGGTTCTGAAACCGTCCGAGCGTGATCCCTCCGTTCCCCTGATGCTAGCAGAGCTGTTTGTCGAAGCCGGCCTGCCCAAGGGCGTCTTCCAGGTCGTCAATGGCGACAAAGAGGCCGTGGACACTCTGCTGGACAGCGATACCATTCAGGGCGTGTCCTTTGTTGGCTCGACCCCGATCGCGCAATACATCTATTCCCGCGCGACTGCGAACGGTAAGCGCGCGCAGTGTTTCGGCGGCGCCAAGAACCACATGATCGTCATGCCTGACGCGGATCTGGATCAGGCTGCCGACGCTTTGGTCGGTGCCGGGTTTGGCGCGGCGGGCGAACGCTGCATGGCCATCTCGGTTGCTGTGCCCGTTGGCGAAGAAACAGCCGACGCACTGATCGAAAAGCTGATTCCACGCGTTGAAAAGCTGAAGGTCGGCCCCTACACCGCCGGCGATGACGTCGACATGGGCCCAGTTGTAACCGGTGCTGCCAAAGAGCGTATTCTTGGTCTGATCAACTCGGGCGTAGAACAAGGCGCGAAGCTGGTTGTTGATAACCGCGACTTCAGCTTGCAGGGCTATGAGGACGGCTTCTTTGTCGGCCCGCACCTGTTCGATAACGTGACGCCCGAGATGGACATCTACAAGCAAGAGATCTTTGGCCCGGTTCTGTCGACCGTGCGCGCAGGCTCTTATGAAGAAGCGCTGAAACTGGCGATGGATCACGAATACGGCAATGGCACTGCAATCTTCACGCGCGATGGCGACACCGCGCGCGACTTTGCCAGCCGTGTGAATATCGGCATGGTCGGTATCAACGTTCCGATCCCAGTTCCGCTGGCCTACCACACCTTTGGCGGCTGGAAAAAATCCATGTTTGGTGACCTGAACCAGCACGGTCCGGATAGCTTCAAGTTCTACACCCGCACGAAAACCGTCACAGCGCGCTGGCCGTCGGGCATCAAAGAAGGTGGCGAATTCAACTTCAAAGCGATGGACTGATTTCCCACCCAAACAAATTCAAAAGGCCGCCCCGTTGGGCGGCCTTTTTCGTTGCGCGGCGAGGGGTCAGTTCTGTAGAAATTCGCGCAATGTGACTCTGCCATCAAAATTCGCGTCAAACTCGGCCATGACCATCCGCAGCTCGTGCGCGGGGATACAAGCTTTGGCAATGCCTTCGATCTTGTCGCTTTCAACCATGGTCAAGCATTCGGCCGACAGCGGCTCATCCATTTCCGGATCGGGGAACTCGATGAGATCCCGCACTTCCATGGCCACAAATTCATCCGGGGACACCACGCCATTTTCGTCGGCATCATATTCGAGAAACTCCACCGCCCGCTCTGCCAGATAGAAGATTTCGAATTCAGAATATTCGACGTGACCGTCTGCGTTGGAATCCGCCCGATTGATCTCCTCTGCTGCAATTGCCTCTGGTGTGCAGGATTCTTCTGTCACATCACAATCATCCCCGACGATGAGGCCCTCTTCTTCCGTCAGGAATTGGTACAATTCCGGTTCAGTAATCACCCCGTCCCCGTCGCGATCCAACTCGGCAAAGAAGATCCGTGCCATAGGCGTTGCTTGTGCAGGTGTTTGGGCAGACCCCCAATAAAGACCAGCCAGTAACAAGACCGGCAGCAGATAGAGCGTCTTAGGGGCAAAACGGCTGAGCGTTCGAATGGGCATTTCATCTTCTCCGACAGTGTCTGGTGAAGGCCCTGCCAGCTCGCGGTCGATCACACCACGCACGAGTTCGCTCATCGACGATCCGCGCTGTTCGCTCAGATCTGCCAACTTGCTTTTCAACTCATAAGATACGCGAATTTCCAAGGTTTCCGATTTCTTGGTCATATCGTGCGGTCTCCGAACATCTGTGGGCCTGTCCCCTGGAATTGGAGCAGACATGCCCGAAAAAATACCCCAAGCCGTGTCCCGCAAACAGCAAAAACCTGTCCGGACACCGAGTATTCCCCCGTCCGGACAGGCAATAAACTGCGTCAAATGTGTAAATCTCACGGAAAATTTAAGCCAAGCATCTGGCCCTGAGGGAAAGCAGTTACTAAATTGCCCGAAACCATAGAGCATTCCTTCAGGAGGCATCCGTGTCCAGTTCCCGTATTAATCGTCGTACCGCCTTGCTTGGTGCTGCGTCCGTCCTAGCGACGCCGACGCTTCTGCGCGCCCAAAGCTCAGATGCTTTCCCAACAACAGAAGAGGCGATCAGCACGCAACTGCCGGTGCGCCGCAATGTCTCGTCCTTCTCGCAACAGAACTGGCAGGACCATTTTGACCAGCTGGGCGCTGGGGCTTTGCTGGCCGATATCACAAGCCGCGCGGTGCACTATTGGGGCCCCGATGGCACCTACAAGCTGTACCCTAGTTCGGTACCGATGAGCGAAGAGCTGACGAAGCGCGGTTATACCAAGGTTGTGCGCAAGGCTGAAAATCCTAGTTGGACACCAACCGCGTCGATGCGCGAGCGTGATCCGCTTTTGCCAGTGCGTATGGAAGGTGGTGAACCAGGCAACCCGTTGGGCACCCGTGCAATGTATCTGGGCTGGCCAGCCTATCTTGTGCACGGCACCCACGATACGCGAAAAATCGGGCGCCAAAGCTCGTCCGGGTGCATCGGCCTGTACAATCAACATGTCGAGGAATTGTTTCCTCTCGTCCAGGTCGGAACCCAGGTCAGACTGGTCTAACGACAAAGCCCCGGCCATAAGGACCGGGGCTTTTTCATGAAATCAAAGTATCTTATTCCGGCAGGATCACAGCGTCGACAACGTGGATCACACCATTGCTGGTCTCAATATCGGCCTGAATGACTTCGGCACCGTTAACTTTCACGCCGTTCTTTGCATTTACGCTCAGGCGATCGCCTTGCACGGTCAGAACCTTGGCGCGCTTGCCAGCGATGTCACCGGACATCACCTTGGCGGGAACCACGTGATAGGTCAGAATTTCGACCAGTTGGTCTTTGTTCTCCGGCAACAGCAGGGTTTCAACCGTACCTTCGGGCAGTGCCGCAAAAGCGTCATCAGTCGGTGCGAACACTGTGAACGGTCCGTCACTTTTCAACGTGTCGACAAGCCCCGCAGCCTGAACGGCGGCGACCAATGTGTTGAAGGACCCGGCCGATACTGCGGTATCCACGATATCTGCAGCCTGTGCTTTTACAGGCAGTGTCAGTGCAATTGCGGCGGCGGCGCCCATAAACGTACGACGAAACATGGCTGTCATCTCCTCTCCAGCTAGTTATGGAAAGGGGTACGGGCGCTTAGTCGCGCCGGATCACTAACAGATCAATTTTCTTTGACCTGAACCCATATGCTTTGGGCGCGACCGCCTTTCAAAAATGGCAAGGATTCGACCGCATCGGGGCGATCCTGTTGAAGGTAGTATCCGGGCCAAAGCATTGAATATGCACCAGATTGCAGGAGTGCATGCAGCATGTACTGCTCACCCCAGCCCGGGCAATCATAGAAGAACCGTTTGGGATATTCATAAGGCAGAAAAACATCGTGCACATGAATGACCACACCGGGTTTGAGCGCCGGAATGATACGGCAGAACAGGTGCGCGACGTCATTGCTCATGCGAACAACGTGACTGGAATCGATGAACAATACGTCACCGGATTCGAGTTTCTCGAACAGTGCCGGATCGACTTCTTCCAGACGTTTTTGTTCGAACTCATCCACCACATGCGCGATATCTGCCCGTGGATACGGATCGATTGCGGTGACGTTGGTCTGCAACCCGCCGTCGATAATCGCCTGCCGAGTCACACGGGTCGAGTTGCCGCAACCCACCTCGATCACCCGTTTGGGTTTGAACCTGCGTATCATCAGATACAGCGCATCCGCGTCCGGGCTGTCGTAGTACCCATTGTTGATACGATAACCGGTCTTGTTGCGCGCCGGGTCTTTCAGAGCTTCCAGAGAAACAGAGTGTTCTTGGTATTCCGACACCAATTGAGTGATGTCGAACCCATCCATCCCCGGAGACATAGCATAGGCAGGTCGGGTCAGACCCCCTGCCCGTTCAAACGCCTCAAGGCGCGCGCGCTCGTCCCGTTCGGTCACTTTGTCGATCAGTTTCACACCAAACCGGTCAAGCACGGCGTTCAGCCGGGGGAATTTCCTTGGTTTCACGGGGGGGCTCCGGGTTTGGTGACAGTCTAGACGCCTCCTTACCTGTGCGCATGGGGGCTTCGCAAGAACCCAGCTGGCAAACACTTGGCAAAAAGACAATTTCCGTATTCACTGGTTGGAACATAGTTGCGAGGGCCGGAATGCAGCAGGAATTTACGCTGGGCATCGAAGAAGAGTATCTGTTGGTTGATCGAGACAGTCTGGAACTCGCCGAAGCGCCTGCCGCGTTAATGGAAGCCTGCCAGGCCGATTTTGAAGGACAGGTCAGCCCCGAATTCCTCCAATGCCAGATCGAGGTCGGTACGCGACCGCATGTGACCATCAGCTCTGCGCGCGAGGATCTGAAACGCTTGCGGTCCTGTGTTTCGAAACGCGCCGCCGAGCACAACCTTGCCCCAATCGCTGTTTCCTGCCACCCCTTTGCTGACTGGAAAAAACAGCAACACACGCGCAAAGACCGATATGACGCGCTACAACACGCGTTGGGCGGAGTGGCGCGGCGTATGCTGATCTGTGGCATGCATGTCCATATCGGGGTGGCCGATTCAGCCTTGCGCGCCGACCTCATCCCGCAGCTGTCCTACTTTCTGCCGCATCTCTTAGCCTTGTCGACGTCATCGCCCTATTGGAACGGTGAGGACACAGGTCTGTCTTCGTACAGGTTAACGGTATTTGACAACTTGCCCCGGACCGGTCTGCCCCCGATCTTTTCCGGTTGGTCTGAATACGAACGGACCACGGGCGTTCTGGTCGAACTGGGCGTGATAGAAGACACCACGAAAATCTGGTGGGATTTGCGACCGTCGCACCAATATCCAACGCTGGAAACCCGGATCATGGACGTGCAGCCCCGCATGGAGCATGCACTTTCACTGGCCGCAATGGTGCAGGCGTTAACGCGCATGCTATGTCGCTTGAAAGACCGAAATCTCAGGTGGCGACAATACGATCGCTTTCTCATTGGCGAAAACCGCTGGCGTGCGCAGCGCTATGGCGTTGGCGAAGGGATGATTGACTTCGGAGATCGCTCAATCAAACCCATGCCGGAACTTATGGGCGAATTGATGGGTCTGCTGGCCGAAGATGCCGAAGCTCTGGGCACCATGACTGAGTTGGCCAAACTACAGCAGATTGCCCAGAACGGCACCTCGGCCACCCGCCAGCGCCGTGTGCATGCCGAGGCAGCGGCAAAAGGTGATGACCCCGGCAAGGCTGTGGTTCAACACTTGATTGACGAATTCCATCAAGACCTCTGAACGTTGGCACGTTTTCCCGCACAAGAATGTGCCCGTGATTGATGGCCGTGCAAAATTTCTGTAAGGATTGGGAAATAAACACTCGTTCAATTCAACGGGCAGCGTGGGAGGCAATCCATGGATTTCGCAACAACCGAAGAGCAGAACGCAATCTTCGACATGGCCCATGATTTCGGGCAGGAAAACATCGCCCCATTTGCCCGCCAGTGGGAAGCCGAAGGCACCATCCCCAAAGACCTTTGGCCGCGCGTTGGTGAGCTGGGTTTCGGCGGCCTTTATGTTTCTGAGGACAGCGGCGGTTCTGGCCTGTCTCGTTTGGACGCCACGCTTGTGTTCGAAGCTTTGTCGATGGCCTGCCCCTCTGTCGCGGCCTTTCTGTCGATCCACAACATGTGTGCCAAGATGCTGGACAGCTTTGGGAGTGACGAGCTGAAATCCCGCATCATGCCCAATGTTCTAAGCTTGAACACCGTGCTCAGCTATTGCCTGACCGAGCCCGGCTCAGGTTCTGACGCAGCCGCTTTGAAAACCCGTGCTGAACGCACGAACGAAGGCTATACCCTGAACGGCACCAAGGCTTTCATCTCGGGTGGCGGGTATTCGGATGCCTATGTCTGCATGGTGCGCACCGGTCAGGATGGGCCCAAGGGCATTTCGACAGTTTATGTCGAAGATGGCACCTCCGGCCTTAGCTTTGGCGCGCTTGAACAAAAGATGGGGTGGAAAAGCCAGCCTACGGCGCAGGTGCAGTTCGACGATTGCAAGATCCCTTCCGACAACCTTGTAGGTGTCGAGGGCGACGGTTTCAAATACGCGATGAAGGGGTTGGATGGCGGGCGTCTGAACATCGCGTCCTGTTCTCTAGGTGCCGCACAAACCGGGTTGAACATGACACTGCAATACATGTCCGAGCGGAAGGCTTTCGGGCAATCCATCGACCAGTTTCAGGCCCTTCAGTTCCGTCTGGCAGATATGGAGATCGAATTGCAGGCCGCCCGGACATTCCTGCGTCAGGCGGCGTGGAAACTGGATCAGGGCGCGCCCGATGCGACAAAGTTCTGCGCTATGGCCAAGAAATTCGTGACAGAAACGGGATCGAAAGTGGTCGATCAATGCCTGCAATTGCATGGCGGCTATGGCTATCTGGCCGATTACGGTATCGAAAAGCTTGTACGCGATCTGCGCGTGCATCAGATTTTGGAAGGCACGAACGAGATCATGAGGGTCATCGTTGCCCGCCAGATGCTCTCTCAGCGCTGAGGACTTTATGTCAGACATCTATATTCGCACAGCAGGCCGTGCCGGTCGTATCACCCTGACCCGGACCAAGGCGCTAAATGCGCTCAGCTATGATATGTGCCTGGCCATCGACACCGCTTTGCGCAACTGGCGTGAGGATGACGCGGTCGATCTGGTCATTCTGGATGCCGAGGGCGACAAGGCCTTTTGCGCGGGCGGTGACATTGCCGAGCTTTATGAGACCGGCACCATGGGCGATTTTGAATACGGCCGAAAGTTCTGGCGCGATGAGTACCGCTTGAATGCTCTGATCTTCGAATACCCAAAACCGGTAGTCAGCTTCCTACAGGGTTTCACGATGGGTGGAGGCGTCGGCATCGGGTGCCATGGCAGCCATCGCATCGTTGGTGAAACGTCGCAAATCGCCCTGCCCGAATGCTCGATCGGTTTGGTTCCGGATGTCGGCAGCACGCTGATGCTGGCACTCGCACCCGGACGGTTAGGTGAATACCTCGGCACAACCGGGCATCGCATGGGGCCAGCCGATGCCATTCTGGCCGGTTTCGCAGATCGTCACATTCCGATCCAGCAATGGTCTGATCTGATCGACATGCTTGAAGCATCCGGCGACGCCAGCATTCTTGAAAGCCATTCCGACACGCCGCCCGAAGGTTCGTTGGTCGCAATGCAAGATGCAATTGAGACGGATTTCGGGGGCGAAACGCTTGGAGATATCCAGAACAGCCTGCGCAACTCGAACAATGACGCCGCCGCTGACGCGCTGAAATTGATCGGGCGCAATTCACCACTCTCCATGGCCTGCACGGTCGAGATGCTGCACCGTCTCCGCACTCCAAACCTGACCATGCGCAAGGCGTTGGAGCTGGAGTATCGCTTCACCTATCGCGCGATGGAACACGGGGACTTTCTGGAGGGTATCCGGGCGCAGATCATCGACAAGGATCGCAACCCGAGCTGGCGCCATCAGAACCAAGACATACCGGCTGTCGCTGTTTCAAAGATGCTACAACCTTTGGGCGCGAACACGCTGACTTTTGAGGAGGATTAAGGAATGAAAATCGGGTTTATCGGTCTGGGCAACATGGGCAATCCGATGGCGGCCAACCTTGCCAAAGCAGGGCATGATGTCAGCGGCTTTGATATGGCGGATGTCACCGTGCCGGGTGTCACTATGGCCAGCTCCGGCCCTGAAGCCGCGGCCGATGCCGACATCGTCGTGACCATGCTGCCGAACGGACAGATCCTGCGGGCGGTGGCAAATGAGATCATTCCCGCCATGGCGCCCGGAGCGGTCTGGATCGACTGTTCGACGGTCGATGTAGACAGCGCCCGCGCCGTTGCCGAGCAAGCCAAGGAAGCGGACGTTCTCGCAGTAGACGCCCCGGTGTCGGGTGGCATCGGCGGTGCGGCAGCGGGTACGCTGACCTTCATGGCTGGCGGTAGCGACGCGGCGTTTGAAAAAGCATCGCCGCTGTTCGACATTATGGGTCAGAAAGCCGTGCATTGCGGCGAATCCGGTGCTGGTCAAGCGGCTAAGATTTGCAACAATATGATTCTGGGCGTGACCATGATCGCCACCTGCGAGGCCTTTGCATTGGCCGACAAGCTTGGGCTAGACCGGCAAAAGATGTTTGATGTGGTCAGCACGTCCTCGGGCTATAGCTGGACGATGAACGCCTACTGCCCCGCCCCGGGCGTTGGACCAGCCAGCCCCGCGGATAACGACTATCAACCCGGATTTGCGGCCGAGTTGATGTTAAAAGACCTGCGGCTCAGCCAGCAAGCTGCTGAAAGTTCGGACGCAGACACGCCAATGGGACAGGTTGCAACAGCGCTTTATGAGAAATTCGTCGAATCCGAAGACGGGCTGGGCAAGGATTTTTCCGCCATGCTGCCACGTTTTGAAAACCGTACCCGGAGCTAGTCGCCACAGGGTGGCGACTTCCTGCCCATCGGGTTGACCGGCAGACAAACAGCGGCCATCTGTTTCCTAACCGCGCTTTAACGCGAAAGGAAACATGATGTCGCGAATTCTGTCTGTTACTTTGACCATTGTCGCGCTTTCATTGAGTCCGGCTACAGCAATTGCAGGGAACGGAAAGAGTAAGGCGGGTCATTGCCCGCCAGGCTTGGCAAAAAAAGCAGTGCCCTGTGTTCCGCCGGGTCAGGTAAAAAACCAGTACAAAAAGGGCGACTATATCACGCGCGACTACCGCTGGATCAATGATCCCTACCGTTATGGTCTGAATCGCGGCGGATCCTACATTCGCGCGGGCGATTACGTTTATCGTGTCGACCCCGAAACGCAAAAGGTGCTGAACCTGATCGGCGCAGCGGCTGATATTCTTTACTAAAGAACTGCACTATTCCGCAGCAACGCGCGCACCGTCCAACATCGGTTTGAGATACCTGCCGGTATGACTGCGATCGACCTCGGCCACATTCTCGGGTGTCCCGGTTGCCACGATCTCACCACCGCCATCGCCGCCTTCCGGGCCGATATCAATGATGTGGTCGGCGGTTTTGACGACATCCAGATTGTGTTCAATCACAACGACAGTATTGCCCTGATCGACCAGTTCATGCAGCACTTCCAACAACTTGCGCACGTCTTCGAAATGTAGGCCAGTGGTTGGTTCATCCAGAATATACAAAGTTCGCCCGGTCGAGCGTTTGGACAATTCCTTTGAAAGCTTCACGCGCTGCGCCTCGCCACCCGAAAGTGTGGTCGCCTGCTGCCCAACCTTAATATAACCAAGCCCGACCCGCGCCAGTGCGTCCATTTTATCGCGGATCGACGGCACGGCCTTAAAGAACTCCTGCGCGTCTTCGACGGTCATATCAAGGACATCGGCGATAGACTTGCCTTTGAACTTGATCTCCAGCGTTTCGCGGTTGTACCGCGCGCCCTTACAGGTTTCGCAGGTGACGTAAACATCGGGCAGGAAATGCATCTCAATCTTGATGACACCGTCACCCTGACAGGCCTCGCAACGACCACCCTTGACGTTAAAGCTGAACCGTCCGGGCTTATAGCCGCGCGCCTTTGCCTCGGGCAGACCGGCAAACCAATCGCGGATCGGCGTGAAGGCCCCGGTGTAAGTCGCTGGATTTGAACGCGGAGTTCGCCCGATAGGGCGCTGGTCAATGTCGATGACCTTATCCAGATGCTCCAACCCCTTGATGGTTTCGCAGGGCGCCGGCGTTTGCCGCGCGCCGTTCAGGCGCATGGAGGCAGTTTTAAACAGCGTCTCAATCGTAAGCGTCGATTTCCCGCCGCCGGAGACACCAGTGACACAGACAAACTTGCCAAGCGGAAACTCCGCCGTCACGTTCTTCAGATTGTTCCCGGTCGCTTTGACAACCGTCACCTTCTTTTTGTTCCCTTTGCGTCGCTCAGCCGGTACCGAGATCTCGCGGGTTCCCGACAAGTATTGCCCGGTCATTGAGGCCGCATCAGCCGCGATTTGATCAGGTGTGCCTTTGCTGACAACCTGACCACCATGCACTCCAGCCCCCGGCCCGATGTCAAAAACATAATCCGCCTCGCGGATTGCTTCCTCGTCATGCTCGACGACAATCACTGTGTTACCCTGGTCACGCAGGTTCTTTAGCGTCCCAAGCAAGCGATCATTGTCCCGCTGGTGCAGACCAATGGACGGTTCATCCAGAACGTACAAAACTCCTGTCAAACCAGATCCGATCTGGCTGGCCAGACGAATGCGCTGGCTTTCACCACCAGACAAGGTACCACTTGAGCGGGACAGCGTAAGGTATTCCAAACCAACATTATTCAGAAATCCCAGCCGCTCGCGGATTTCCTTGAGAATGGCGCGTGCGATTTCGTTCTTCTGGACACTTAGATGGTTCGGTGCATCTTCGATCCAGGCCAGGGCCTCGCGGATCGACATCTGAACAACCTGCCCGACATGCGCGCCTGCGATCTTAACCGCCAGCGCCTCGGGACGTAGGCGATAGCCTTCACAGGCACCACAGGGACGATTGTTCTGATACCGCTCAAACTCTTCACGGATCCATGCGCTGTCGGTCTCGCGATAACGGCGCTGCATATTCGGGATCACGCCCTCAAAGCTGCGGGTGACCTGATAGACCCGCCCGCCTTCATCATAGCGGAATTGGATTTCTTCGTCGCCGGAACCGCGCAGAAACACTTGCTGCACCTTTGGCGGCAGGTCCTTCCACGGCGTGTTCTTGTCGAACTCATAGTGTCGGGCAATCGCTTCAATGGTCTGCAGGAAGTACGGCGACTTTCCCTTGCGCCAGGGCGCCAACGCCCCGTCGTACAGTTTCAGGGTCTGGTCCGGCACCACAAGGCGTTCGTCAAAGAACAGCTCGACACCAAGACCATCACAATCCGGACACGCCCCGAACGGAGCGTTGAACGAAAACAAACGGGGTTCGATTTCAGGAATGGTGAAGCCGCTGACCGGGCAAGCAAAGTTCTCGCTAAACGTGATCCGTTCCGGATCGCCCTCACGCGGCGCGGTTTCGAGAACGGCGATACCGTCGGCCAAGTCCAAAGCAGTACGCAAACTGTCGGCCAGCCGGGTCTCCATCCCTTCGCGCACGACAAGGCGGTCGACAACGACATCAATGTCGTGGCGATATTTCTTGTCCAGCGTGGGCGGTTCATCCAGTTCGTAGAATTCTCCGTCGACCTTAACGCGCTGAAAACCCTGCTTGCGCAGTTCAAGGAATTCTTTTTTGTATTCGCCTTTGCGGTCGCGCACGATGGGGGCGAGCAGGTATCCGCGTGTCCCCTCCTCCATCGTCATGATGCGGTCGACCATGTCCTGAACCTGCTGCGCCTCAATCGGCTGCCCAGTGGCCGGGCTGTACGGCGTTCCGGACCGGGCGAATAACAAGCGCATATAGTCATAGATCTCGGTGACCGTTCCGACGGTCGAACGCGGGTTTTTGGATGTAGTCTTCTGTTCAATCGAGATGGCCGGTGAAAGGCCGCTGATGTGGTCCACATCCGGCTTTTCCATCATGTCCAGAAACTGGCGCGCATAGGCTGACAGGCTTTCAACGTAACGCCGCTGGCCCTCGGCATAGATCGTGTCGAAAGCCAAAGACGACTTACCAGACCCCGACAGCCCGGTGATCACCACAAGCTGATCACGTGGGATGTCCACGTCGATACCTTTGAGGTTATGTTCGCGCGCTCCGCGCACTTCGATATTCTTCAGCTCAGCCATTTTTGGCCCCCAACACACAAGTGTCTTAGAAATAGGTGAACGACGCTGGAACTCCAACAGAAAAGTTAGAACAAAGCAAGAACCGTCATCTATTCGCCGATCCGACAAAGCAGCATCGCATTTGACACGCCGAAGCGTGGCACAATTTACGAAATTACCGCTGACTTTGTGGAAAATGGCGCGGTTGACGGGGCTCGAACCCGCGACCCCCGGCGTGACAGGCCGGTACTCTAACCAACTGAGCTACAACCGCGCATCTATTTTCGTGATCCCTTAACCCGGATCCAGGCTGACAGCAGTGGCGCGGTTGACGGGGCTCGAACCCGCGACCCCCGGCGTGACAGGCCGGTACTCTAACCATCTGAGCTACAACCGCCCGCTGTCTGTTCATCGCTGAACGTTTGGGTGTATTATGGCTACGCCCCGACATCGTCAAGCGGCGTTTTGAAGTTTTTTCGAAGAACCTGATTTTTTCCGATTGAGCCACCCACCCCCGAGGCCGGAAAACCAGCATTTCATGAGCTGGATCGAATTCACCACCGGCCATCTTGCCAACCAATCCGAGTCGCTGTAACAGCAGCGCCTACGGGTGATTAGCTCAGTGGTAGAGCGCTTCGTTCACATCGAAGATGTCAGGAGTTCAAATCTCTTATCACCCACCATTCCACTTCCTCAGAATCAACGCCTTCTAAGGCCTTGAAATTACAATGCTTGCCAGCTTGCATTTCAACTGCGTATCGTTCTTGCATCTGCCGTGTGATCAACCGGCGCTGAAGCACGGGGTTTCGCATGGCCAAATTGAAACGGGACATTGGCCTTGTCGGCCTGACCTTCATTTCGGTCGGTGGAATTATCGGTTCCGGCTGGTTGTTCGGCCCCCTCCTCGCAGTTCAACACGCAGGTCCTGCCGCTATCCTTTCGTGGATCATTGGCGCGGTGGCCATGTTCGTTCTTGCGATAACCTTCGCCGAGATCTCGGCCATGCTGCCCATTCCCGGAGGGATCGCCCGCGTCCCCCAGTTTTCGCACGGGAACATCGTTTCGATGGCAATGGGGTGGACCGCCTGGATTGGGTACAACACCACCGCCCCGATTGAGGTCGAGGCGATGCTTAAATACCTCGGGCCTTATGCTCCCTGGCTGCACACAGCCGATACGGGCGATTTGACCGGCGCGGGTATCGCCGTGGCGTTGTTTTTCATGTTGTTGTTCGTTGTCATTAATGCGTTGGGGGTAAAATTCTTCACGCAAGTCAACGCGACGCTGACATGGGCCAAAATTGCCATTCCTATCGTTCTGTCGATTCTGCTGATCGCAAGTCGATTTGACACCGGGAACTTCACCCAACCGGGTGGTTTTGCGCCGTACGGCTTGCAGGGCATCATGGCGGCTGTTTCAACCGGAGGCGTCATCTTTTCCTTCATCGGTTTCCGCCATGTGGTCGATATGGCTGGAGAGGTTCGAAACCACAAAGTCGCCATTCCTGCGGCACTGGTGCTGTCCATCATTCTGTGTGCAGCCATTTACGTCGGATTACAGATTGCGTTTATCGGCGCTCTTGACCCGGAGATGCTGAAGAACGGCTGGGCAAGCCTGAATTTTAGCGGTCAGGGGCCATTGGACGGGGTCATCCTATCGGTTGGGATCGTCTGGTTCCTGAGCGTTTTGAACATAGGTTCGGTCATTGGCCCCTTTGGCAACGGTTTGGTGTCCACCGGTTCGAACGCGCGTATCGCGATGGCCTTGTCACAGAACGGGTTCCTGCCAAAGCGTTTGCAAATACTGTCCTCATTTGGGGTGCCCTTGTGGGCCTTGGCGCTGAACTTTCTGATTGGAATTCTGTTCCTTCTTACGGTCCCGTTCACCACCGTTATTGCCCTGAATGGTGCGGCCATAGTCGTATCTTTTGCCGTTGGGCCAATCGCCGTTGTGTGCCTGCGCCGCCTGATGCCGGACCACCCGCGGTCCATTCGCATCCCTTTCGTCAAAGTGGTGGCCATCACGGCCTTCGCTGTCGCCACGCTCATCGTTTATTGGAGCGGATGGGACACCGTTTGCCGGCTTGGCATCGCGTTGATCGTCGGGTTTGTTCTTCTTCTGGCACGGTTCCACAATCGGTTGGACGAAATGGACATGACCGAGGCCCTGTGGCTGGTTCCCTATTTCGGAGGGATCGGCTTGATCTCGTTCCTGGGACAGTTCGGGGAAGGTGCGCTTAAGCAAATCCCCTTTGGTTGGGATATTTTGCTGTGTGTTCTGTTTTCAATCGTCATTTTTGGTCTGGCGGTCCGATCCTCCCTGTCCGCCAAAAAGTTTCAGACTTACATCGCCGAGGAAGAGGTTCTGGACCCGAAGAAACCCGTTATCGGCTTCTGAAAAAGAAAAAGGCGGGGAAAACCCCGCCTTTTCTTTGTCTATCGCCTATCGCTTAGTGCGTCGTGGCAGACGGGCTTGCGCTTTCAGTGGCCTTTGCAGCGGCTGCGGCAGCCTCTTCGGCAGCCTCATCCCACTCAATCGCTTCCGGCTCACGCACCAGCGCCAGTTTGAGAACTTCGGACACATGCTCTACCGGAATGATCTTCAGACCTTCTTTCACGTTGTCCGGGATCTCGGCCAAATCCTTTTCGTTCTCTTCCGGGATCAGAACAGTCTTGATGCCACCGCGCAGGGCCGCCAGCAGTTTCTCTTTCAAACCACCAATCGGCATCGCGTTGCCACGCAACGAAACCTCACCCGTCATCGCGATGTCCTTACGAACCGGAATACCGGTCAGCACGGATACGATCGAGGTCACCATGGCCAGACCAGCCGAAGGGCCGTCTTTCGGAGTCGCACCATCCGGCACGTGCACGTGGATGTCTATCTTGTCGAACTTGGGTGGCTTCACCCCAATCTGAGGCGAAATTGACCGCACATAGGACGACGCCGCATCGATGGATTCCTTCATCACATCGCCCAGCTTGCCGGTGGTCTTCATCCGACCCTTGCCCGGCAGTTTCAGCGCCTCGATATGCAACAGATCACCACCGACCGATGTCCACGCCAGACCGGTGACAACACCAACCTGATCGTCCTGTTCGGCCAGGCCATAGCGGAACTTGGGCACGCCCAGGAACTCATCCAGATTGTCTGGCGTCACCGTTACAGATTCAGCCTCTTTCTTGATGATCTTGGTCAGCGACTTCCGCGCCACCTTGGCGATTTCACGTTCTAAGTTCCGAACGCCAGCTTCCCGCGTGTAAGTGCGGATGATCGAATGCAGCGCGTCATCGGTCAGTTCGAACTCCTTGGCCTTCAGGCCGTGGTTCTTCACCTGCTTGCTGATCAGATGCTGTTTGGCAATCTCACTTTTTTCGTCCTCGGTGTAACCGGCCAGCGGAATGATCTCCATCCGGTCCAGCAAAGGCCCAGGCATGTTGTAGCTGTTGGATGTGGTCAGGAACATCACGTTGGACAGGTCGTATTCGACCTCAAGGTAGTGGTCCATGAATGTGCTGTTCTGCTCCGGGTCCAACACCTCGAGCATCGCCGAAGCCGGGTCACCACGGAAGTCCTGCCCCATCTTGTCGATCTCGTCGAGCAGGATGAGCGGGTTTGTGGTCTTCGCCTTTTTCAGCGCCTGGATGATCTTACCGGGCATTGAACCGATATAGGTCCGACGGTGTCCCCTGATCTCGGATTCGTCGCGCACACCACCCAGCGAGATGCGGATGAACTCACGCCCCGTCGCACGTGCAACCGACTTACCAAGCGAGGTTTTACCCACACCCGGAGGGCCAACAAGGCACATGATCGGGCCCTTCAGCTTTTTCGACCGCTGCTGAACAGCCAGATATTCGACGATCCGTTCCTTGACCTTCTCAAGGCCATAATGATCGGCATCTAGAATGTCCTGCGCGCGGCCCAGATCCTTTTTCACGCGGGATTTGGTGCCCCACGGCAAGGCCAGAATCCAGTCCAGATAGTTGCGTACGACGGTGGCCTCAGCCGACATCGGGCTCATGTTACGCAGCTTTTTCAGCTCGCCTTCGGCCTTTTCACGGGCCTCTTTCGACAGCTTGGTCTCTTCGATCTTGGCTTCCAGTTCGGCAACTTCATTGCTGCCGTCTTCGCCATCGCCAAGTTCCTTCTGAATGGCCTTCATCTGCTCATTCAGATAGTACTCGCGCTGCGTCTTCTCCATCTGGGTTTTGACGCGGGTCTTGATCTTTTTCTCGACCTGCAGAACCGACATTTCGCCCTGCATCAGGCCATAGACCTTCTCAAGTCGCTCGCTGACGCTTAGGGTTTCCAGCAGGTCTTGCTTTTGTTCGACTTCAATCCCCAAATGACCCGACACAAGGTCAGCCAGCTTTGCCGGTTCGGTGGATTCTCCAACTGCGGTCAACGCTTCTTCGGGGATGTTTTTGCGCACTTTCGCGTAACGCTCGAATTCATCCGCAACAGTGCGCTGCAGTGCTTCGGTTGTCGTAACGTCGCCCGGAATTTCGGTCAGATACTCGGCGCGGGCCTCAAAAAATTCTTCGTTTTCAAGGAATTCCGTGATCATCACACGGGCTTGGCCCTCGACCAGCACCTTCACGGTGCCGTCCGGCAATTTCAGCAATTGCAGTACATTGGCCAGCACACCGGAACGGTAGATGCCGTCTTCGGTTGGATCATCGTCGCTCGGGTCGATCTGGCTGGACAACAGAATCTGCTTGTCGTCCTGCATCACTTCTTCCAGCGCCCGGACGGATTTTTCCCGACCGACGAACAGCGGCACGATCATATGCGGGAAAACCACGATATCGCGCAGCGGCAGCACTGGGTATGAGGAGTTCAGGGGCTCTTGCATGCTCTATCCTTATCATTGGCAAGACGGCTCTGGTCCCTCATCGAGGCAACGCCCGGCCGTCTCCTGTCTTGGACGATAAAGGTGGGGCAGTAACCGCCCTATTTCAACCTTACCGCCATCTCTCATGGTGAGAATGACCTGAGGTGTTCGGGACTGCAAGGCACCTGATGGACTATTCGGTGATTTTGATAACCAAAACGCCAAGCGCCTATCAAACAGGCTCAATATCGCCTTGCGCGCGCTGCGCATGGAACTCGACCTGCCACGCATCGAATGTTCCGACAGCGATGGCGTCGCGCATGCCCTGCATGATCTCTTGGAAATAGTGCAGATTATGCCAGGTCAGCAGCATACCCGAAATCATCTCGTTCGAGCGGAACACATGGTGCAGATAGGCGCGGGAGTAGTTTGAACAGGCGGGACACGTGCAGTGTTCATCCAACGGGCGCGGATCGTCTGAATGGCGGGCATTCTTGATGTTCACCACGCCGTAGCGCGTGAAAACCTGCCCTGTGCGCCCCGAACGGGACGGCAACACGCAATCCATCATGTCAATGCCGCGCGCAACGGCGCCGACAATATCATCCGGTTTTCCAACGCCCATCAGATAACGTGGTTTGTCGACCGGCAGCATATCCGGCGCAAAGTCCAGCACGTCGAACATCGCCTGTTGGCCTTCGCCCACGGCAAGACCGCCAACGGCGTAACCTTCGAAACCGATCTCTTTCAGCGCCTCGGCCGATTCCTCGCGGAAATCCTGCTCAAGTCCGCCCTGCTGAATGCCGAACAAAGCGTGACCGGGACGATCCCCGAAAGTGTCACGCGACCGCTCGGCCCACCGCATCGACAGGCGCATCGACTCGGCAATGCGATTCCGGTCAGCGGGCAGCGCCGGGCACTCGTCGAAACACATGACAATGTCAGACCCCAACAGGCGCTGAATCTCCATCGACCGTTCAGGCGTCAATTCGTGGCGCGAGCCGTCGATATGAGATTTGAAGGTCACACCCTTTTCGGTCAGCTTGCGCAACCCGGCCAGCGACATAACCTGAAACCCACCGGAATCCGTCAGGATCGGCCGTTCCCAATTCATGAACTTGTGCAACCCGCCCAAACGGTCGATCCGCTCGGCTGTCGGACGCAGCATCAAGTGATAGGTGTTGCCCAAAAGGATGTCCGCCCCTGTGGCGCGTACGCTTTCCGGCATCATCGCTTTGACCGTTGCCGCGGTGCCAACCGGCATAAAGGCCGGCGTGCGCACCTCACCGCGTGGAGTATGGATTACCCCGGTGCGTGCTTTGCCATCCGTGGCTTTCAGGTCAAATGAGAAACGGTCTGTCATGTGAATGCCTCAGGGTCGCTGAACCGGGCAGCAACTGCCCGATCTTCGCTGGTATTGCAAGCCGTCAGGGCAATGACGCAACGCGGTCAGTGAACAGGCTGACAACCCCTGCCCCATCCACATCCCGGCATACGCGCACCATTGGTCTGTTGGCATCCGGTCGGGTTGCCCCGATTTGCGGACCATCTACCTCAACCTGAAGCCCGGTTTCGACTATCTCGAACATGGGTTCGTGGGTGCAGGCAATCACAGCCGTCGAGTCGTGCAGGCCGCACCCTTCCAATCCACCGATATCCTTGTAGAATTTCAGATAAAATTTCGAGATGTCGCGCAGGAAACCGCCCATGTCAGCGGAACGCGCCGCCAATGCATCAAAATCCGCAGTCTCGTACAGAGTTTTCAGCGTGACATCCAAGCCGACCAGAACAGTATCTGGCGGAGACGCAAACACTGCATCCGCGGCCTGCGCATCGTGATAGATGTTGGCCTCGGCATGCTCCGTGATGTTCCCGGGGCAAAACACGGCACCGCCCATGATCACCAGTCGCTTGATGTTGCCTGCAAACTCTGTGTCCAACCGCATGGCATCGGCGACATTGGTCAACGGACCAATGGCGCAGACGACCAGCTCACCTTTGTGTTCCCGCGCCTGCTCGACAAGGAATTCAGCCGCTGTCAGGGGGTGATTTTCTCCAATCTGCGGAATGTCAGTCAAATCACCGAATCCTTCGGGGCCATGCACGTGCTCGGACGGGTCGTATGTGGTCGCACCAACTGGAAGCGGCGCCCCCTCAGCCACTGGCGCGTCCAGTCCCAGTTTATGGAGCAAGAACCGCGCGTTGCGGCTGGATTGGTGCACATGCGTGTTGCCGAAAACCGTGGTCAGGCCGATCAGGTCTATTTCTGGTGCAGCGGCGGCATAGGCAATGGCCATCGCATCGTCGATGCCCGGATCTGTATCAATTATCAGTTTCATCCCCGCCCGATAGCGCAATCACAACCGGATGCAAAGCAGCCACATTCAAAATATTCCACGCTACATTGTGGTTTTCAGAGATTTGCATCTATCCCCATTCCCGCCATACCAGAGTTGAAAATGGGCGAGTCAATCCCCAAGTGTATACCATAGTACACAAAAATATAGAGGACAGATATGACCGAAGAACAGATCATTGGGTTGCTAACATCGAACATCATTTACCTGCTTGCAGCAGTTCTGATTGTCGTCGTTATTTTCAAAGGCATCAAAATTGTGCCTCAGTCCGAAAAATACGTGGTTGAACGCTTTGGCCGCCTGCACTCGGTGCTTGGCCCCGGAATCAACTTTATCGTTCCTTTTCTAGATGTTGCGCGTCACAAGATATCCATTCTTGAACGCCAGCTGCCGAATGCGACGCAGGACGCGATCACCAAGGACAACGTTCTGGTTCAGATCGATACTTCGGTGTTTTACCGTATTCTTGAACCGGAAAAGACCGTGTACCGTATCCGTGACGTCGACGGAGCGATTGCAACAACCGTTGCAGGTATCGTCCGTGCCGAAATCGGTAAAATGGATCTGGATGAGGTGCAGTCCAATCGCGCGCAACTGATTGAACGCATTCAGGAAAGCGTCGAAACTGCCGTTGACGACTGGGGGATCGAAGTCACCCGCGCCGAGATTCTGGACGTAAACCTGGATCAGGCCACACGCGATGCGATGTTGCAGCAGTTGAACGCCGAACGCGCCCGCCGCGCGCAGGTGACCGAGGCTGAAGGTCAGAAACGTTCGGTCGAATTGAATGCCGACGCGGAACTTTATGCGGCCGAGCAGACCGCAAAAGCCCGCCGTATTCAGGCCGAGGCCGAAGCTTATGCAACCGGCGTTGTCGCCAAGGCCATTCAGGACAATGGTATCGAGGCTGCCCAGTATCAGGTCGCGTTGAAGCAGGTCGAATCCCTGAACGCGCTGGGTAACGGCACCGGGTCGCAGACCATCGTGGTTCCCGCCAATGCGCTTGAGGCCTTTGGCGATGCCTTCAAGATGTTGAAAGGAGGAAAGTAATGGCTGATCCCTTCTGGCTAACATGGTGGCTCTGGCTGGCCGGAGCGCTAGCTCTGGGCATACTTGAGATCGTCTTGCCGGGGTTCATCTTTCTTGGCTTTGCGATTGGAGCGGCGGTCACAGGGCTTTTGCTTGTGATCCCCGGTTTTGCCCCGAGCCTGGCGGTCTTGCTTTTGATCTTTGCGGGTCTTTCGCTTGTGGCCTGGCTGATCCTGCGGCGCATGTTCGCCCTGCCCCATGGCCAGGTGAAAACCTTCCGCCACGATATCAACGATTGATCCAAATCGACGCAGCGTCCCGGGGGCCACACGGCACCACTGGACGCTGCCCCAGCCTTTCCCTATATAATTTCTCAGGTAACAGCCCCGAGGCACGAATGACCCATCCAAGTGAACAGTTCGAAGGTACGCCGCTGATCGCGCCTTCGACCATCGATCATCCACTCTACGATTCCGTGGTCGAGGCTTGCAGATCCGTCTTCGATCCCGAGATTCCGGTGAATATCTACGATCTGGGTCTGATCTATACGATCGATATTACCAAGGAAAACGCGGTGAAGGTCATCATGACACTGACCGCACCCGGATGCCCGGTCGCCGGTGAAATGCCGGGCTGGATTGTCGAGGCCATCGAACCGGTCGCTGGCGTCAAAGAAGTTGACGTCGAGCTGACATGGGAGCCCCCCTGGGGCATGGAGATGATGTCAGACGAAGCACGTCTTGAACTGGGATTCATGTAGAATTTCGCTTAGCTTTACCGAGTAAAGCATTGAAGGATAACAAAAAGGGCTGTCCATGAACCGGGGCAGCCCTTTTTGCATCAAAGGGCCCGAGCGGCCTATTCCACGCCGCAGGTCGATTTTATCTCGGCCGCGCGCTGATCCAGCTCTTTGACGTAATCGCCATTCAACATGCTGAGCCTTTTTTGCTCGGTTCCCGTGACCAGTCCCAGCAATGCACCGGCAGGAGTGATCGCAATGATACTTTCTGCCTGCTGGTCTTCTGCGTGCTTCTTTTCTGCGGCGATGGCCCGAAGATCCCCCTCAGCGGTTGCGCAATTCACCGGATGCCGCGCGCCATCCGTTGCTGCATGCCCCAAACCTGCGGTCAGAAAGACTGTGGCTACAACTTGCATCGTTATGATTTTTCTGCGGAAATGCCTGTTCACTACCATCTTTATTCGCCCTTCGCTCAAATATCTTGTTACAACCGTCAGGCTAAGGCGAAGACCGTGAGGGACGCAAGTTTGCTGTGGCAATTGGTCGTTTGGCAGCGTCACTGCCGGTAAAACTTAGGTCAGCAGGTCTGCTATGTCTTGAGCCTGACGCCTCTCGGCCCTAGATTGGGGATAACGTAGCGCAACGGAGACCACCATGTTTGGCATTCCCGGCAAACAAGCCGTGACAATGACGACCAAAGCGGCCGAGCAGATCGCACGCCTGATGGCGACCGGCGGTCACGCCGGTTTGCGCATTGGCGTCAAGAAAGGCGGCTGCGCTGGCATGGAATACACCATGGACTACGTGGATGAAGCCGATACCAACGACGAAGTGGTCGAACAGGACGGTGCCCGCATCATGATCGCACCAATGGCGCAGATGTTTCTGTTCGGAACTGAAATCGACTATGAGGTCTCGCTTCTGGAAGCCGGGTTCAAGTTCCGTAACCCGAATGTTGTGGACGCTTGCGGATGCGGCGAATCCATCAAATTTGACGAGACGCTTTCCACACAAAACTAAGTCGCCTGCAGGTGCAGATAGGTTTCGTTGTAGCGCCGCGTAAGATGGTCACCTGCGCTGATCGTTTTGCCTGAGCTTGGCGGAGCAACGTTGGTGTCGTAGGACGGGTTAAAGAACAGTGGGACCGAAATGCGTTCCTGCGTCCCGCCTACGACGCGGTGCTCGGTGGCTTTGACTTTTCCCGCGGTCCAGAATTCCAGCATCTCTCCAAAGTTGATGATGAATGTACCAGGCTCTGCAGAGACAGGTTGCCAGCTATTATCCGGCATGCGGACCTCAAGCCCTGAGACCCCGTCTGTGGCCAGTAATGTCAGACACCCATAGTCAGTGTGCGCCCCGATGCCAAAATCCCGATCACCTGCCCATGCCGGGCGTTCTGGATAGTAGTTCCCGCGCAATAGGGCCATTGGCGTGTCAAAGGCACGATCAAAACTGAGTTTATCCCGGCCCAAAGCGACCGCAATGGCCTGAAGAACGCGCATCGCCACATTGCAAGCGTCAATGTAGTAAGCTCTGATAATACCTTGAAATTCTACAGGATTATTCGGCCACAGGTTCGGAGCATATACACTGAGCCCTTTTCCGGCATAAGAATTTCCCGCAGGCAATTCGAAACCACAGTCGAACACTTCCTTGAAATCCGGATTAGCCTTGGGGTCGACCTGTTCTGATCGCGGCGCGCCCCACCCTCGGTTTGAACCCGTCATCGCCATATCAACGGTTTTTTTCTGGACGTCCGGCAAATGGAAGAAGTCGCGATACGCCTCGATCACGTTTCGGACTTGATCGGCGTTCAACCCGGTGTTCGACACCGTTAAAAACCCAACTTCTCCAATAGCATGCAGCAGCTTTGCCATCTCTGAAGCCTCGCGTTCATCCAGTTTTTTCAGATCCAGATCGTCGATCATGCCGCCCTCCACAATACCGCGGAACCTGCCGTTGTGGTCGGACCTTTGCAACCGGAATTGTCAGGCCCGGCTGGTGGTGCTATCCGATGAGCAAACAAAGACTTATTTGGGGGTACGCGTTATGCGGCGCAAGCTGGCAGCTGGAAACTGGAAAATGAACGGAACTGCGGCTGCATTGCCCGAGCTTCAGTCGCTGGCTACATCGTTTCCTGATGCATCGGTGGACGTCCTGATTTGCCCACCAGCGACCCTGCTGCATCGCGCGGCAGAGGCGGTGAAAGGCACGGGAATTACCGTCGGCGGTCAGGATTGCCATGCAGCCGAATCCGGCGCACATACCGGCGATGTCAGTGTTCAGATGCTTGTTGATGCCGGGGCAAGCGCCGTCATTCTTGGGCATTCAGAGCGGCGCGAAGATCACGGCGAGCAGAATGAGGATGTGCGCGCCAAAGCACGTTCCGCGATGGACGCGGGCCTGAAAGCCATCATTTGCGTCGGTGAAAGCCTGGAACAGCGCGAGGCCGCGAACACATTGGACATTATCGGCGGTCAGATGTCCGGCTCGATCCCGGATCAGTCGACCGGTGAGAACCTGGTTGTCGCCTATGAACCGATCTGGGCCATTGGCACCGGCAAGGTCCCCACACTGGACGAGATCGGAGAAGTGCACGACTTCATCCGCGCCCGGCTTGAGCGTCGATTTGGCGAAGGTGTCGGCCGCTCGGTCCGTTTGCTCTATGGTGGTTCGGTCAAACCGGGAAATGCAGCCGAAATCTTTGCAGTCTCTAATGTGGACGGGGCTTTGGTGGGCGGCGCAAGCCTGAAAGCCCAGGACTTTTCCGGCATTATCGACGCCCTGCAAAAGGCCTGAGGTCAGGCTAGTTTCATTGTCACCAGCCCCGCCACAATTAGGGCCGCCGCGACCAGGCGGGGCGCGGTCAGCGCCTCGCCCAGAAACATCACGCCGACCATAAAGGCACCGACAGCACCGATGCCGGTCCAGATCGTATAGGCCGTGCCCAAAGGCAGATCGCGCATCGCTAGGGCAAGCAATCCGAATGATCCGATCATCGACACGCCCATCAGGGCCGTAGGCCATAGGCGCGTGAAACCGGCAGATTGCTTCATGGCGACGGCCCAGACAATTTCCAGCAGGCCAGCGAATAGCAATAATATCCAAGGCATTTGGACACCTCATATCTCTTCGGGTCGTCCCGAATGATCAGCCAAATCGGCGAGGTCGTCCTCGGTTGAAAGATATACCCACTGAACTGTGGTTCAAGAGGTTGGATTTTTAATAGAGCAACTAGGGACACCCGGGCGGGCAAACGATCGTCGCCTGATTGACGAGATGAAACTCTAAATGCGGAAATTCAACCGGTGATACGAAACTGATGGGTTCGCGTTTAGGTTGGTATCCAATGGGTTACCGATTATCTGGATCGATTCCGCACGCAAAAAAGGGCCGGGTCTGACAAAAGACCCGGCCCTCTGTTCTGTCAAAGAAACCGCTAGTTCGTAATGATCTCAGGCCCCATGAACGTGTTGGGCAGGAAGGTCGATATCCACGGTATGTACGTCACCATGATCAGGAAGACGAACAGGACAGCCAGGAACGGCAGCGCCGCCTTCACAACGCTCATCATCGGCATACCGGCCACGCCCGAGGTCACGAACAGGTTCAACCCAACCGGAGGCGTAATCATCCCAATCTCCATGTTCACCACCATGATGATGCCCAGATGGATTGGGTCGATGCCCAACTCGATGGCGATCGGGAACACCAGAGGTGCCACGATAACCAACAGTCCCGAAGGTTCCATGAACTGGCCACCGATCAGCAGGATCACGTTGACCACAATCAGGAAGGTAACCGGCCCCAGACCCGCCGATAGCATTGCACTAGCGATGTGCTGAGGCACCTGTTCATCTGTCAGCACGTGCTTCAGGATCAGCGCGTTGGCGATGACGAACAACAACGTCACCGTCAACTTACCGGCCTCAAACAGCGTTTGCTTGGTGTCGGGGTGAAAGAACGCCGTGACTAAAGCATAGGGCTTTTTCAACAGCGGAATGTTCTGCCCATCCCCATTGGTGCTAAGCGGACCCATGTCCTTGTAGACAAAGCTGGCAATAAAGAAGGCATAGACGGCTGCGACAGCAGCGGCTTCGGTCGGTGTGAAGATACCGCCATAAATACCACCCAGAATGATGACGATCAGGAACAGACCCCAACCGGCTTCGCGGGCCGAGATAAAGATCTCGCCCCAACCTTTCCATTCACCCTTGGGCAGGTTCTTGACTTTTGCCATCACGTAGATCGTAACCATCAGCATCAGACCCGCCATCAGGCCCGGAATGACGCCCGCAAGGAACATCCGCCCAACCGAGACCTCAACGGCGGCGGCATAGACCACCATGACAATGGACGGCGGGATCAGAATGCCCAGCGTACCCGCGTTACAGATCACACCCGCAGCGAACTCCTTAGAATAGCCAACCTGTCGCATACCGGCGATGACGATAGAACCGATGGCTACAACAGTCGCCGGAGACGACCCCGACAGCGCGGCAAACAGCATACAGGCAAAGACACCCGCAATCGCCAGACCGCCCGGCAAATGCCCGACACAGGCGATGGAAAAGCGGATGATCCGACGCGCCACTCCACCGGTCGTCATGAAGGACGACGCAAGAATGAAGAACGGGATCGCCAACAGAGTGAAGTGGCCTTCAAAGGCTTCGAACAGGGTTCCCGCGACCGAAGCCAACGAACTGTCGGAATAAATCAGCAGAAACAGGGTCGAGCTAAGACCCAGGGCCACCGCAATCGGCACACCGATCAGCAACAGGCCGATGACCATAGAGAATAGAAGTACGACGTCCATTAGTCATGCTCTCCTTGCTGAGCCCGGACTTCTTCGATCTCGTCCTCGACTTCGTGACTGGCAACAAGACGGTCGGTCTCACCCCGCCAGATTTGTACTGCGACCTGAGCGAAGCGGATCACTAGAAGCAGCATCGACACCGGCAACACCAGATACGGCACCACCTTGGGCAATTTTTCATACCCCTCGCCGTAGTTGATCAGATCCTCGAGGAAGCGCAGTGGCGCGACCATCGGTATATCGTCAACTTCATAGAAACTCTGGCTGCGTGCGTCGAAATTGAACCCGGTCGGGAACCAGCGGCCCGATGTTGGCGGCAGGTCCGCAAACACGGCCCAGTAGTCATACGACCCTTTCAGAAGCAGAAGCGAGAACACCAGACAGCACGCCACTGATATCAGCGCCAGAATGCGGCGTGGCGCCGGGGCCAGCATGTTCAGGATTGCATCAACACCCAGATGCGCGTGTTTCTTGACCGCATAAGAGGCCCCCAACAACACCAGCCAGCCAAAGGTGAAAACCGTCAGCTCAAGCGCCCATAAGATATTGGAGTTAAACACAAAACGCGCGATCACGTTGGCGAAGGTTACGACCGTCATCACGCCCAACAGAGCGGCAATCATGGTCTCTTCGATATGGTCGACCAGCCCGCCTTGGCCGGGTTTCGAACCAGACATTTTTCTGTCCCCACATTATTGGTGATGAGAGTTAGGTGTGGCGGGCCAAATTACGGCCCGCCCAGCCTGCGTATCCGCCACTCCCCAGTCTTTGAACACGCGGCCTCAACCGGGATCAGAACCCGGCGTTGATGGCCTGAGCGGCGTCGATCTTATCCTGACCTACGTCGTCGGAAAACTGGTCCCAAACGGGCTTCATCGCATCGACCCAGGCCTGACGCTGTTCGGGGTTCAGCTCGCGGATGATGCCGCCGGCATCAGTGATCGAAGCCTTGGCTGCTTCGTTCACCGAGAAGGCTTCCTTGTTCCGTGTCTCGGTCACTTCGCCCAGAATGGTCAGGAACTGATCGCGCACCTCGGGATCAAGGCTGTCCAACCAGTCAACCGATGTCACGACCAGATAGTCGATGATGCCATGGTTGGTCTCGGTGATACCGTCCTGCACTTCGAAGAACTTCTTGCCATAGATGTTCGACCAGGTGTTTTCTTGGCCGTCCACAACGCCCTGCTGCAGCGCACCGTAAACTTCCGAGAACGCCATCTTCTGCGGGCTGCCGCCAATGGCTTCCATTTGGGCAACCAGAACGTCCGAGGATTGAACACGGAATTTCAGGCCCTCGGCATCCGACGGAGCCTCAAGCGGTTTATTAGCCGACATCTGTTTCATGCCATTGTGCCAGAACGCCAGCCCTTGCAGGCCGCGGCGCTGCATGCTGTCTTTCATCGCCTGACCATCCGCCGAGGCCTGGAACGCATCCACGGCGTCAATGTTCTTGAACATGAACGGCAGGTCGAACAGACGGAACTGTTTGGTGAACTTCTCAAACTTCGACAACGACGGCGCGGCCAGCTGGACGTCGCCTTGAAGCATTGCTTCAAGCACCTTGTCATCATTATAGAGCGTCGAGTTCGGATAGACCTCAACGCACATCACGCCATTCATCTCGTCATTGACGCGCTGCTCCAGCAGCGATGCCGCGATGCCCTTGGGGTGTTTGTCCGTGTTCGTCACATGCGCGAACTTGACGACAATCTCGCCGTCATCACACGCGGCCATACCGGCGGTTGCTGTAACACTCAACGCCAGCGCGGTCGCGGCAGTTGTCAGGAATTTCATCTGTCTTTTCCTCCCAGACTTCCATGAAACCTTCAGTCAACGCCAGATCGGCGTCGCATGTGGCGCAGTGAAGCGAATCAAGGGGCACCGCTCAACTTTTTGTTCGAAATTCGGAAAGTTCAAATATTTTTATTTTACTTCATAGTTTTAGAGGGAACTTCCCCGCCATCAAAAGGCAGTGACACTACCCGTTGTGCGAAAATCCGCACATTTATTTCCCCGGCTGTGCGGATTTCCGCACGCACTTCGAATCAGATCGAACGACTCACCCCCTGATTCTCTGGTGACCACCCGCAGCCTGCGAATGCAGGCTGCCCGGCCCAACGCCTTTAAATGCATGATAATGCAGTCAAAGGCGGCGGGTGCCCCCGTTAGCGCCGATAGTCTTCTGGGCGAATCTGATAGCGCGCCAGTTTGTCGTAAAAAGTCTTGCGCGGTAGTTTCAACGCACTTGCCGCATCCGAGGCTTTGCCATTGTGCCGACCCAGCGCCGCAATCAACAACGACCGCTCTACGCGCGCCATTTGCTCGTTCAGCCCCAGATCAGCGGCACGTGCCACCTCTTCCGGCATCCCCAACACGAACCGCATCGCCGCCGACATCAGCGATCTGGCATTGCCCGGCCAATCGCTGGCCATCAACGACGCAAGTTGCTCCGAGGTAATTTCGGGTTCGGCAATGCCCGCCTGTTCCGCCGCTTGCGCGACATAATGGCGAAAGATCACTGGAATATCTTCGGGTCGTTCCGCCAGCGACGGGATCCGCACACGCATGACATCCAGGCGATAAAACAGGTCCGCATTGAATTGGCCCTGTTCTGACAGCACCGCCAGATCTGCGGTTGTTCCCGCGACAATCCGTGAACCGGTGCCCTGCTCTATCATTTCAAGCGCGGCGTATTGCGTGGCGTCTGGCATGGCCGAAACCTCATCCAAGAACAACGACCCACCGGCCGCATCTTCGCACACGCGTACCAACCCCTCGGGCGTCAGCCCTGAGGCCGGGCGCTTGACGAACGGCCCCTGCCCGACCGGTGACATCAGATGAACGACTTCGGCCACTTTCGATATCCCGCTGCCCGGTGGCCCGGTTACCAGAACTTCTGCCCCGGTGGGGGCGACGGATCGGACCCGTTCGCGCAGGGCCTCGGCCTGTGCGGACAGGCCGAACAAAAGCCGCGCTGCGGGGTCGCCGCGCTCAAGCTCTGATTTGAGGGCACGCTGTTCGATCACCTGCGCGCGCGCGTCAAAGGCTCGTTCCAACACGGGCAGCAGGTCCGCCGCCGCACATGGCTTTTCCAGAAAGTCAAAAGCTCCCTGTCCCATGGCCTGCACCGCCATCGGGATGTCGCCCTCACCGGTCAACAGAACAACGGGCAAATCTGGATCAACCTCACGCGCGTAGTTCAGCAGATGAAATCCATCCCGGCCCGGCATACGAATGTCCGAAACGATCACACCCAGAAAGTCGGCGCGAATATGGTCTTTAGCTGCCACAAAGGATCCCGCCGTAACCGGATCATAGTCTGCCAGCTCAAGCGTTTGCGCCAAAGCTTCGCGGACGGCAGCGTCGTCATCAACCAGTAGAATTTTCCGCGTCATGCGACCTCGTGCTCCGTGAAAGGCTCAAGCTCGACCGTAAACAATGCCCCGGTGTCCAGATTTGCGCCCCGGATATTACCTCCAAAGCTTTGCACCAGACCATACGAAATCGAAAGCCCAAGCCCCATCCCCTCCGAGGTTCCGACAGCCTTGGTCGTATAGAACGGTTCGAACAGTTTTTCCGAGTTTTCGATGCCCGGGCCGATATCGCGGACAGTCACGGCCAGCTTGTCGCCGCGGTCGATCGCAATGCGAATAAGGCGGTCGTCTTGCCCGCTCATCGCGTCGGCGGCATTGTTGATCAGGTTGACGAATACCTGAACCAACCGCACCTCGCCGCCCCATGCGTAAACCGGGTTATTGGGCGGGGCCCAATCCATACGGACATCCTCAGTTCGCAATCGCGCCTCGGTCAACTCGACCGCCGTATCGATCACCTGAACCAGGTTAACCTTGCCCATCGGTTCACTTTCGTTGCGCGAAAAGGCACGCAGGTTCTTGATGATACGCGCCATGCGCGCCGCCATAGCAGAGATACGCGTCAGGTTCTCCGACGCTTTCTCATCCCGGCCGCGGGATAGAAAAGCCGCGCCATTATCTGCGAATTGCTGGATCGCCATCAGCGGTTGGTTCAGTTCGTGACTGATACCCGCCGACATCTGGCCCAACGCGCTGAGTTTACCTGCCTGGATCAGCTCTTCCTGAGCGTGTTTCAGAGCCGCTTCAGCGTCTTCACGTTCACGCACTTCATGGCGCAGTGCGGTGTTTGCAGCTGTCAACGCATGCGTCCGTTGCGCGACCCGGCTTTCCAGAATCGTGTTGGCCTCGGCCAATGTGCGCCTGCGTTCGGTCGCCAGATACAACAGCGCGCCGAAGGCCAGACAGATTGCAGCAACGGTCGCCGCCTGCAACCCCGCCAAACGCTGCGCGGGGGCCACATCGACCAGAACTTCAGCCGTCATGTCGATCACCGGCAAGTCCAGCATCAGGTGTAAAGCGCGGCTAGGCAGATACCGCCCCCAATTCAGTTCCCAGACCTCGTGCGGACCGACCAGAACCGAGGCAAAATCGACCACCCCGCCGTCTGGCGGTGTCAGGCCCAATTGACCCTCATCCCGGTGCCAAAACAACAAATCCGATCGGTTTGAGATAAACACGACGCCGTCCCCGTCGGTGAAGAACACCGCCTCGGTACTGCCGCGCCAGGTCTGTTCCACATCCTGCACATCGGCCACAACGATTAATACACCCTCGACCTGACCAGCATCGCTAAAGGCCGGGGCGGCGTAGGAATAGGTGCGATCTCCGCTGCTTTCCACAACCCCATGCGCGCTGCCCATTGCGCCCTGCAATGCGCGCCGAAACGCGGGGTGGTCCGCCATGTTTGGCCACTCAACCGGCTGCGCCGAGGCCAGAACCTGCCCGCTCTGATCAAGATACATCATGTTGACGGCCGACGTTTTGTCGGCGACGTCCAGCAATATCGCGCGCGCTGCCTGTTGTTGCACCGGTGTCTCTAGGGCGCGCAGGACCGGATGCGTGGCCATCAGCACGGCCAGTTCCTGATAGACCTGCATCTGAGTGCTGAGCCGGTCGGCAGCCAGTTCAAGGTCAGCCTCGGCCTTTTCGCTGAGCTGCGACAGCGCTTGACGGTAGCCATAGGACCAGACCCCTGCGGTCAACAGGCCGACAGCAAACAAAAATCCCAGAATGACCCAAACGCGTTGCATGATATAGGGTCTTGCATTCGGCGCGCCGCATGGCAAGTCTGCGCCGCATGAAGACGGTATTTCAATCTCCGGTCGATCCGGAATTCGTGCAGAACCCCTACCCGTTCTATGATCAGGCCCGCGCGTGCGGTGATCTGGTCTATTGGGAAGACTATGGGAAAATTGCGGCTGTATCACACCGGGCGGTCTCGGCGCTTTTGAAAGACCGCCGCTTTGGTCGGGAAGTACCCGAAGAAATGCGAACCCCAGGTCCGGCGCATCTTGCCCCTTGGCTGGCGGTCGAGGCGCATTCGTTGCTGGAAGCCGAACCGCCAAGACACACACGTTTGCGCGCATTGGTGATGCGGGCATTCACGTCGCGTGCCATATCGGCGCTGGAACCTTCGATTCACGACCTAACCCATTCTTTGATTGACGCATTTCCCGACCAATCGTTCGATTTGCTCTCTACCTTTTGCACCCAAGTTCCGGTCATCACGATCTGCCGCCTTCTGGGCGTGCCCGAGGATATGTCACCCAGTCTGCTACGCTGGTCACATGATATGGTGGCGATGTATCAAGCCAGCCGTACGCCCGAGACTGAGACCGCTGCCGCAGCCTCATCTCAAGCATTCACCGACTTTCTGATCGACTACATCGAGCAGCGCCGCAGCGATCTGCAGGACGATCTGATCACACGGTTGATCGTGGCCGAAGAAGATGGCGAAAAGCTCTCACGCGAAGAGCTGGTCGCCACCTGCATCCTGCTTTTGAATGCCGGGCACGAAGCGACCGTGCATTCACTTGGAAACGGCGTGAAGACCGTTTTGCAAAATGGCATCGGACCGCAACACTTTGCGCCGGACAGCATCGATCGCACGGTAGAAGAGATTCTGCGCTTTGACCCGCCGCTGCACATGTTCACCCGCTATGCTTATGAAGACATCGACGCATTTGGGCACAGTTTCAAACGTGGTGATGAGGTCGCGCTACTATTGGGCGCTGCGAACCGGGATCCTGCCGTCTGGAGCAACCCGGACAGGTTTGATCCCACCCGCGCCATCGTCACGAACACCAGTTTCGGTGGCGGCCTGCACTTTTGCGTTGGCGCCCCTCTGGCACGGTTGGAAATGCGCATCGCACTGTCCACGCTGTTCGACAGATATCCGAACCTGCGCCTGAGCACCGAGCCCGAGTTTTCGAACACGTACCATTTCCACGGGCTGACCAAACTGATGGTGCAGACCTAGCTTTCGATCAGCGCTTTCAGAGGCAACATGGTGGTGGACTTGATCTCTTCCATCGACAGCAAGGCTGTCACGTTGTGCACGCGCACTTCTGAAATCAGCGCCTGATAGAATTCGTCATAGGCACGCGCGTTCTTGACCCGCACCTTCAAGATATAGTCGATGTCCCCGGCCAGCCGATGCGCTTCTTGCACTTCGGGCCTGTCGCGCAGGGCCTTGAGGAACTTGTGCTGCCAGTCAGCCTCGTGCTCTGAGGTGCGGATCAGAACAAAAAACGTGGCTTCAAATCCCAGCGCTTCGGCGTCCAGCAAAACGGTCTGCTGCCCTATCACACCGGCCCCTTTCAGCTTGCGTATCCGATTCCAGACCGGCGTCTTGGAACTGCCGACACGAGCGGCTATTTCGTCCAGCGATTGACTGGCGTCCCGCTGCAGCTCGACCAGAATTTTCCGATCCGTATCATCAATCCGCACCGACATTCCAAATTTCCCTTCGTTTCGAAACCAATGTCCCGTTTTGCCGTTGGCGTGGAACATTTGTCCTTATTTGTTCGCCTATATGGCGTATTGGCGGAAATATTTCCTATATTGCAACACAAGTCAAACCACACTCGGGACACGAAATGCAGCTTACGCAATCATATGATGGCACAGGACATGTCGACTTTGTCGGCGCGGGTCCGGGCGATCCGGAATTGCTGACGCTCAAGGCACTGAACGCCTTCGAGCGCGCGGATGTTGTTCTGCATGACCGTCTGATCAGTGATGAGGTCCTGGCCTTGGCCGGCAAGACCGCCCAACTGGTCGATGTTGGCAAGGCCGGCTTTGGCCCGTCGTGGAAACAGGAAGACATTGACGCCCTGCTGGTTGAGCACGCCTTGAAGGGCCAGCGCGTCGTGCGCCTGAAGTCCGGCGACCCGACCGTATTTGGCCGACTAGATGAAGAGATCGAGGCGGTTGAGGCTGCTGGCATCTCGTGGCGGATCGTACCCGGAATCACAGCCGCGTCGGCGGCCGTTGCCGGAATTGGTCAAAGCCTGACACGCCGCGGTCGCAATTCGTCGGTCCGCTTTCTGACAGGCCACGACATGAAGGGCTTTGCCGATCACGACTGGACCGCGCTAGCGCGCACCGGTTCGGTTACCGCGATTTACATGGGCAAAAAGTCCGCTCGTTTCATTCAGGGTCGCCTGATTATGCACGGTGCAGATCGCCAGACGCCGGTGACGTTGATCGAAAACGCTACGCGCCCCGATCAGCGCATTCTGGAAACAACGCTGGACCAGTTGCCCACCGATTTGAACGCCGCCGAAATGGATGGCCCTACCCTGACCTTTTTTGGCCTCGCCCCGCGCCAAGCGACCGCGGCCCTGACCGAATTTAAGAAGGAGCACGCCTGATGGCCCGCGCTTTTACCCCCAAAGTGGTGACCGCCAACGACCTGTTGGAAGGTGACGTTATTTATCTGACTGAAGACGACCAGTGGTCTCGGGAGTTGTCCGAGGCCGAGCTGATCACCGATGAAGCGCACGCGCAGGTGCGCTTGCTGGATGCCTCTAGTCAGGCCAGCAAAATCGTTGGTGCTTATCTTGCCGATGCCGTCGCCGGCGACAACGGCCCCGAGCCCACCCATTTCCGGGAAGACTTCCGCCGCACTGGTCCGTCCAACTATGCCCACGGCAAACAGGAATCCTCCCCGCAGCCCCGGGCCTGACCTCTGGCCCTTCTCTCTCCCCTTCTCAAGGCCCCAAGGTTCGGGGCTGCAACTAAGGACAGCTAATCATGTATCGCTACTCCGAGTTCGACACAGCATTTTTGGCAGAACGTAACGCGCAGTTCCGCGCGCAGGTCGAGCGCCGCATTGACGGCTCGTTGACCGAAGATGAATTCAAACCGCTGCGCCTGATGAACGGCCTGTATCTGCAGCTGCACGCCTATATGCTGCGGGTTGCCATTCCATATGGAACGCTCTCTAGCGCTCAGATGCGTCAGCTAGCCCTGCTGGCCGAGAAGTGGGACAAAGGTTATGGCCACTTCACGACCCGTCAGAACATTCAGTATAACTGGCCGAAACTGAACGACGTGCCCGATATGCTGGACGCGCTGGCGGAGGTTGGCATGCACGCCATCCAGACCTCGGGCAACACCATCCGCAACGTGACCGCCGACCATTTCGCCGGTGCCGCCGCGGATGAGGTTGCCGACCCGCGCCCCTATGCCGAACTGTTGCGCCAGTGGTCGACCGACCACCCGGAATTCCAGTTCATGCCGCGTAAGTTCAAGATCGCCATCACCGGTTCGGAAAACGACCGCGCCGTGATCAAGGCGCATGACATCGGCCTCCAACTGGTCGAGCGTGACGGCGTTTTGGGCGCACGTGTCATCGTGGGTGGCGGTTTGGGCCGTACACCGATGATCGGCAAGGAACTGTCCGAATTCGTCGCCTTTGACGACCTGCTGGCGTATCTGGAAGCCACCGTTTCGGTCTGGAACCAGATCGGCCGCCGCGACAACAAGTACAAGGCGCGCATCAAGATCACCGTGCATGAGCATGGCATCGACGCGATCCGCGCCAAGGTGAACGAGCGCTTCCTGAAGGTTCGCCCGCAGTTCAAAGGCGCGGATATGAACCTGTTGGAAGAGATCAAGGACCACTTTGCGCCGCCAACCTTCCGTGAAGCCTCGGTTGCGTCGTTTGAAAGCGCCTACACCAACGACCCGGTCTTCCGGTCGTGGGTCGACACCAACATCGCGCCGCACAAGAACGCGGATCACGCGATCGTCACTATCTCGATCAAGAAACACGGTCAGACTCCGGGCGATGCGACTGCTGAGCAAATGCGCGTAATGGCCGATCTGGCCGAAGAGTTCGCCTATGACGAGCTGCGTATCAGCCACGAGCAGAACGTGATCCTGCCGCATGTCCACAAGTCGGACCTGCCCGCGATCCATGCGAAGCTGAAAGAGTACGAACTGGCAACCGCCAATATCGGCCTGATTAGCGATATCATCGCCTGCCCCGGCATGGATTACTGCGCACTGGCAACGGCGCGTTCGATCCCGGTTGCACAGGAAATCGCGACCCGTTTCGATGATCTGAAGCTTGAGCATGACATTGGTCACCTGAAGATCAAGATCTCGGGCTGCATCAACGCATGTGGTCACCACCACGTTGGTCACATCGGCATCCTGGGTCTGGATCGCGCAGGCGTCGAGAACTACCAGATCACTCTGGGTGGTGACGCGACCGAGACTGCAGCCGTTGGCGACCGCACCGGCCCGGGCTTTGCCTATGATGAGATCGTGCCTGCCGTCGAACGCATTGTCGAAACCTATCTGGAACAGCGTGACAGCGCCGAAGAGACATTCCTTGAAACCTATCGCCGCGTAGGCATGGCACCGTTCAAGGCAGCCCTCTACCCCGAGGCGCGAGCGAATGCCGCTTGACCTGATCCAGACGGAACTGGGGGCCGACCGCGCAGAGCTGACCGAAAAGGTCGAAGCGCTGAACACCCAGTTCCGCCACCACAGTGCCCATGACGTCATGCATGGCGCATTGGAGGCCATCGAAGAGCTTGCTTTGGTCTCCAGCTTTGGGGCGGAGTCGGTGGTGTTGTTGCACATGGCAGCCGTGATCGACAAAGCCACGCCGGTCCTGTTTGTGGACACGCAGATGCTGTTCACCGAAACGCTGGAATATCAGCAGGACGTTTCAGATCGGCTTGGCCTGAAGAACGTTCACATCATCCGCGCAGATGATGAGGATGTTCAGCGCGAAGACCCATACGGCGCTTTGCGCCTGAGCGACACGGATGCCTGCTGCAACCTGCGCAAAACCTTCCCGCTGCAGCGTGCTTTGGCGGGCTATGATGGCTGGATCTCCGGTCGGAAGCGGTTCCAGTCTGGCACACGCGCCGCGCTTGACTTCTTTGAGGTCGAGGACGGCACTGGCCGGATCAAGGTGAACCCACTGGCACACTGGGCACCCGAAGACGTGCGCGCCTATATGGATGAAAACAACCTGCCCCGGCATCCGCTGGTGGCCAAAGGTTACCCCTCGATCGGTTGTGCGCCCTGCACATCGCCGGTCAAAGAAGGCGAAGACCCCCGCGCCGGACGCTGGCGCGATCAGAACAAAGAAGAATGCGGTATTCATTTTGTCGACGGCAAAATGGTGCGCGCTGGAGAGAAAACATGAACGTAATCGTAACGGATGAGGGGTTCGCCCCCGACGACTGGACAGATGGCTTTGTCACGCTTGAGGACGCAGCCAATGATGTGGTTGCGCTCGACGTGGCGTCGGACACTGACCCCGATGAGCTTGTCGACCGCCTGGGCAGCGCCCGGATGGTCCGTGTGGACTTCCCGTCGTCGGCGGATGGCCGCGGCTTTACCATCGCGCGCGTGTTGCGCCTGAAAGGCTACACCGGTCGTCTGAGGGCCAGAGGCCATGTTCTGGCCGACCAATACGCCATGGCGCGCCGCAGCGGGTTTGATGAGGTCGAAATCGACGACGCGCTTGCCAACCGCCAGCCCGAAGATCAGTGGCTGGCCCGCGCCGATTGGAAAGACCACAACTATCAGGCCCGCCTGCGCGGCTAAGATCGCCAATCGCCAGCTTGTGAATTCAAAGGGGCATTTAGCCCCTTTTCCTGACTTGGATCAAAGATTAAACGGAGATGTCGGTTTACCCAGCCGATAGTGAAACGATGACAGAGATGAAACCCGTGACCGAAGTAACCGCCGTCAAGGCCCCCGTCCTTCCGGACGCACAGACCGTAACAGACGTCAAACATTGGACCGACAGCCTGTTTTCTTTCAAGGTCTCGCGTCCCGCCTCGCTGCGCTTCCGCTCGGGCGAGTTCGTGATGATCGGCCTGCTGGGCGACAACGGCAAGCCTTTGCTGCGCGCTTACTCCATCGCATCGCCTTCGTGGGACGAAGAGTTGGAGTTCTACTCGATCAAGGTCCAGGACGGTCCGCTGACCTCGAAGCTGCAGCACATCAAACCGGGCGATCAGATCATCCTGCGCCCCAAGCCTGTTGGCACGCTGGTGCATGACGCGCTGCTGCCTGGAAAACGCCTGTGGTTCTTTGCCACCGGAACAGGTTTTGCGCCCTTCGCCTCGTTGCTGCGCGAGCCGCAGACCTATGAGGATTACGACGAAGTCATCATCACCCATACCTGCCGCGAAGTGGGGGAATTGGAATATGGCCGTCAGTTGATCGAAAGCATTCGTCAGGACGAAATGCTGGCCGAACTGATGGGCGAAGGCTTTGCCGACAAGATTCGCTACTACCCGACCACGACACGGGAAGAGAGCCCCAAGATGGGTCGCATCACCGAGTTGCTGAAAGACGGCACAGTTTTTGCTGATCTGGGCATCGAAGGCGGCATCAAGCCGGAAACCGACCGGGCTATGGTCTGTGGGTCGTTGGCCTTCAACCTGGACATCAAAAAGATTCTGGAAGAGTTCGACCTGCGCGAAGGTGCCAATTCCGAACCCAAGGAATTTGTCATCGAAAAAGCCTTTGTTGGCTAACTCGATGCACCGGTTCCGGGGCATTTGGCCCCGGACTGGCGAAAAACCTCTGACAAAACCCGGTTTTTTCGGCCTGGCCTGCACTTATGCCGCTTGAATCGGCGTGCAGGCCAGTCTAAATTCCGGCCTTGAAATTCTGCAATCATCAAAGGAATGAACCCATAGCCCGCAGACCTCACAACGCGCCGCCGCAAAGAGACACCGGCCCCCGCGTCAATGATAAGATCCGTGCCCCCGAAATCCGTCTGATTGGCGCTGAAGGTGAAAATGTCGGGGTGGTTCATCCCGCCAAAGCCATGCAGATGGCAGTTGATGCCGGTCTTGATCTGGTCGAAATTTCGCCCAACGCAAACCCACCGGTCTGCAAGATCATGGACTTTGGTAAGTTCAAATACGAGACGCAGAAACGCGAAGCTGAAGCCCGCAAAAAACAGAAGATCATTGAGATCAAAGAGGTCAAATTCCGACCGAACACTGACACTCATGATTACGACGTAAAAATGCGGAACGTATTCAAGTTTCTTGAAAACGGGGACAAGGTCAAAGTGACCCTGCGTTTCCGCGGCCGTGAAATGGCTCACCAAAATCTGGGTCGTGAACTTTTGGAACGTGTTGCGGCCGACACCAAAGACATCGGCAAGGTCGAAAACATGCCGAAGATGGAAGGCCGTCAGATGATCATGCTGATCGGTCCGCTGCCACAGAAGTAAGCCCCTGTGCATATCGAATTCGAAACCCTGTCAGATCCGCTCTGACAGGGTTTTTTTGTTGGTTCTATGGTACAGGCCAAGCGGCGCTTCAGCCGGGGATCGAGGTGGAGATCGCCCGACTAAGTTTGCCCACAAGCTCGTCTATCTGCGCGTCTTCTATGATGAACGGCGGAGCCAGCAGGACGTGATCCCCAACCCGCCCATCCCGTGTACCGGACATGGGATAGCAGATCAGTCCTTCGGCCAAAGCGATTTTCTTGATTTTGCCCGCAACGCCATGAGCCGGATCAAACGGTGTTTTTGTTTCGCGATCAGCCACCAGCTCCAGCCCTCGAAACAGCCCCCTGCCGCGGATATCACCGACATTCGGATGCTGTCCGAATTCAGCCTGCAACGCCTCTTGCAGCTTGTCGCCCATGACGCCTGCGCGCGCGGGCAACGCGCGCGTAGTAAGCTCGGTGACAACAGCCAGGGCCGCTGCCGTCGCAACCGGGTGACCGATATAGGTGTGACCATGCTGAAAGAACCCGGACCCGTCGCGGATTGCATCATAGATTTTCGCGGTGCACATCATCGCGCCAATCGGTTGGTAACCAGCGCCCAACCCTTTGGCGATGCACAGAATGTCCGGTGCAATTCCATCATGATCGCAGGCAAACAAATGCCCGGTCCGCCCCATGCCACACATGACTTCATCAAGAATCAACAGAACGCCATATTGGTCACAGATCTGGCGAATACGCTGGAAATACCCCTCAACAGCAGGAACCGCGCCCAGCGTTGCGCCCACAACGGGTTCCGCCATGAACGCCATAACCGTTTCAGGACCCAAGCGAAGGATCTCGGCCTCCAACTCATTCGCGACGCGCTGGCCGTAGTCAAAACTGCTCTCGGCATCCGGCTTTTCAGCGTATTCGAAGCAGGGCGCGATATGTGTCATCTCGATCAACATCGGTGCAAATTGCGCGCGTCGCCATTCGTTACCTCCAGCCGACAACGCGCCCAAAGTGTTCCCGTGATAGCTCTGCCGCCTCGCGATCACCCGGCGACGCTCGGGCTGGCCAATTTCAAGAAAGTACTGCCGGGCGAGTTTCATCGCCGCCTCGGTCGCCTCGGACCCGCCTGAGACGAAATACACACGGTCCAGATCACCAGGCGCGTGTTCCACCAACAGATCAGCCAACGCCTCGGCAGGTTCGGATGTCATGAAACCGGTATGTGCAAAAGCGATCTGTTCGACCTGCCGCTGCACGGCCTCGATAACCGCCGGGTTCGAATGCCCGAGGCACGACACCGCAGCGTCACCACAATCCAGATAACGTTGCCCCTGATCGTCGATCAGGTAACACCCGTCGCCACCAACGGCGACTGGCAAGTTCGATTTGGTATGACGAGGAAAAACGTGGCTCATTGCAGAGGTCCTTTCAAAACCGCGACCAGCGCCGAAACCGACGCTGCGTTGTTCGCCCAGGCACTTCCGTCCTGGTCGGTCAAACTGTTTTCAAATCCAACCCGCACATCCCCGCCACGGTCCGCAGCCGTTTTTAGGCAAGCATGTTCCAGCTTTCCGAATGCACAGACCATCCAACTGGAGTGGGTTTGCGGAAAGTGATCAAGGTCTTCTAGTGCGGATTCCTGCCCCGAGGAGTATCGCCCCAGAACCAACAGTCGATCAGTTTGGCCGTCGCGGACGATCCCGCGGGCCTGCCAGTCTGCCAAAAGCGCAGCATCTGCATCGTCATAGAGAATATGCTGAACGCGCGTTCCCTGCTCGGCACACAGACCGTACACATTATCCGCGAGGTCCGGCGCGCGTGCGATTTCCCGGACCGAAATCGAAGCCCATTTTGGCTTTACGTGCTGCAAACAGTGCAATTGGGCCGCGACATCAAAGATACCCGCTGCCTCGGTCGTGATCTGAATGTCCATCTCAGGCACGGCACGACGCAACTCGGACATCGTCTCAAGATAACGCCCGGCATCCAGAGAATGCTGCCCCTGTTCATCGCGCACATGCAGGTGAATCCCATCTGCACCGGCCCGAAAACAGCTTTGTGCAGTCGATACGATCTCCTGCACCGACACCGGAAGCTGAACGTGATCCGCATGCCCCCTCCGGGCACCGTTCGGCGCCACCAGAACATAGGGCGAATGCGATTGCGGCAGTGTTTTGGACATAAGAGCACCCTTTTCAACTTTTAACCCAGTTAAAGACCCTACGCGCGTTTTCAATTTACATCTTTCATAACATTTGTTTTCTTTCGCGGATGACCAAGTCTTTGAGCCAGCTTACCGAAGCTCTGCGACAGCAGATTGACCACTTGCCTCCCGGATTGCAGATGGCGGCAAAATACATCCTCGACCATCCCGGAGATTTCGGGCTGGACTCAATTCGAGAAACCGCAGCAAAGATCGGCGTCAGCTCAAACGTTCTGGTCCGGCTGGCGGATCGGATGGGATATGACCGCTTCGACGGCCTGCGCGCTCCGTTCCGCGATGCGTTGGTCACAGATGGTGAGGATCATCTGAGCCAAAGTTGGCTTGCCGACATGCAAGACGGTGATTCATTCAGCGCTGCCCAGGCAAAATTTGCCCAGAATGCACAGAACGTCGTCATGCGATCCCTGCGGTTAATGAACCCTGAACGCGTCAAGCGCGCCATTGAAATTATGACGTCTTCTGACAGGTGCTTTGTCACCGCCACGCGCGCCAGCTATGCCCTGTCATACTATTTTTCTTATGCCGGACGCATGGCACACCCCGGTCTGCAACTTGTTCCGCGCCACATGGGGTCCGCGGCGGATGATCTGTTGGACGCAAGCCCCAACGATTGCCTGATTGCAATCACCGTCCATCCCTATTCCGCCGACACCATCCAATCAATGCGATTGGCGCGACGCATGAATGTGCCGCTCATCCTGATTGCCGACAGCGAAGTGATCGCACCCGGGATCGAGCCTGACGTGGTTTTCCCCATCAGCGCGCGATCTCTGCACCACTTCTCAAACTATGCCGGGGCCATGGTGGTTCTGGAATGCCTACTGGGTCACCTGTTTCAAGCGGGCGGAGACGTCGCGCGCCATCGCGTGGACAATTACCAAAAGTCCCGAGAAGACACAGGCGCATACTGGCAACCATCCCAGCCGCCCAAAATAAGACGGACATAAAAAAAGCCCCGGCCATAAGGACCGGGGCTTTTTTGACAGTTTTAAGCTTACATGCAGGCTTCAATGGCCCGCTTGGTCATGACACTGACCAGATGCGCGCGGTACGCCTTGCTGCCGTGCAAATCGGCAATCATATTCGCGGGATTGATGCTCAGCCCGGTCAAGGCATCCTGCCGAAACTCCTTGTTCAGGGCTTCTTCTGCCTCGGACCAGCGGAACACACCATCCTCACTGGCCCCTGTCACCGCAACGCGAACACCGTCGGCGAAACGTGCCAGATACACTCCGACCAGCGCAAAGCGCGATGCGGGTTGCAGGAACTTCTGATAGCTAGCCGCTTGTGGCACCGGGAAATTGACCGTGGTGATGATCTCACCTTCCTCCAGGGCTGTACTGAACAAACCCTCGAAGAAATCATCCGCCGCGATTTGGCGCGTATTAGTGATGATCGTCGCACCTGATCCCAAAGCGCCCGCCGGATAGCAAGCGGCCGGATCATTGTTGGCCAGTGAGCCACCGATTGTTCCTCGATTGCGCACCGCTGGATCGCCGATCTGCCCAGCCAGTGCGGCCAGCGCCGGATAGCTGCCGGCGGCCTCTGACGCCACCGTTGCGTGGGTTGTTGCGCCACCAATGGCCACCGACCCGTCATCCTCGACGCAAACCCCCTGCATGTCGGGAATCCCACCCAGTGACACCAGCGTAGACGGTGCTGCCAATCGCTGTTTCAGAGTTGGGATCAGCGTCTGGCCGCCCCCCAACGCCTGTGCATCCTCGCCTCCCAGCGCCGAAACGGCGTCAGCAACGGTCGAGGGCTTTTCAAACTCGAAATTGTACATTTCGCTTTCCTTTCCGAAAGGCGCGGATCCGCCCTTCATCTGGCTAAAAATATCCCGAGGGTCTGGGGGCAAAGCCCCCAGACCACCCGACCAATCAGCTGTTCATCGCCGCCCAGACACGAGACGGGCTCACCGGCATATCGATGTGATCGACCGCCTTGCCGCCCGAGTTCAGCGCATCCAACACCGCATTGACCACCGCCGGCGGCGAGCCAATTGCACCGGCTTCACCGCAGCCCTTCACACCCAATGGGTTATGCGTACAGGGCGTCTGGCTGGAATGATCGACACCATAGAAAGGCACGTCATCCGCGCGCGGCATCGCATAATCCATGAAAGACGCGCTCAGCAACTGACCGTTTTCGTCATAGGCACAATTCTCCAGCAAAGCCTGACCTATGCCCTGACCAATGCCGCCATGGACCTGACCGTCGACGATCATAGGATTAACGATGTTGCCAAAGTCATCTGCGGCGTTGAAAGCCTCGACGGTCACCTGACCGGTCTCTGGGTCAACCTCGACCTCGCACGCATATGCACCGGCCGGGTAAGTGAAGTTGGCCGGGTCGTAAAACGCGGTCTCCTCCAACCCGGGTTCAACTTCCAGCGGATAATTGTGCGGTACGTAAGCCGTCAGGGTTACATCGCCCCAGGCTACCGACTTGTCGGTGCCCGCGACGCTAAACTGACCGTCTTTCAGTTCAATATCCGCCTCGGACGCTTCCAGCAGGTGGGCGGCGATCTTCTTGGCCTTATCGATTACCTTCTCGGTCGCCTTGACCATTGCCGAACCACAAACGGCCAGCGAACGCGAGCCATAGGTCCCCATGCCAAACGGGATCTTTGAGGTGTCGCCATGCACGATCTCGACCATCGACTCGTCGATACCGATCATGTCGGCCACAACCTGCGGGAAGGCTGTCTCATGCCCCTGCCCGTGGCTGTGTGCGCCCACCATGACACTGATCGAACCGGTGGCGTTCACCCGAACAGTTGCGGCATCATACAGACCCGCGCGGGCCCCCAACATGCCGACGATGTTCGAAGGCGCGATACCGCAGGCCTCGATATAGCAATTGATGCCCAGACCACGCAGCTTGCCGTTGGCTTCGCTTTCGGCCCGACGCGCGGCGAAACCCGCCAGATCGGCAGCGACCTCAAGCTTGTCCATCGTCCCGTTGTAATCCCCGGTGTCATAGGTCAGTGCGACCGGAGTGTCATAGGGGAACTGAGTGATAAAGTTTTGACGGCGCAGGGCAATCGGATCAACACCCAACTCGCGTGCGGCTTTATCCACGACACGCTCCAGCTGATAGGTCGCCTCAGGGCGTCCAGCGCCGCGATAGGCGTCTACCGGCACCGTGTTGGTAAACATCGCCTTCACGTTCACCTGAATGACCGGCGTCTTGTAGTTGCCAGCCATCAGAGTGCCGTGCAGCCAGGTCGGAACCGAGCTGGAGAAAGTCGACAGATACGCACCCAGATTGGCATAGGTGTTCGTGCGCAGACCGATAAAGTTGTTGTCTGCGTCCAGTGCCAATTCGATCTTGCTGACATGGTCGCGACCATGGGCATCCGACATGAACGCCTCGGACCGGCTGGATGTCCACTTGACCGGACGGTTGCAGGCCTTGGCGGCAAAGGTGCAGAACGCTTCTTCTGCATAGTGGAAGATCTTGGTGCCAAAGCCGCCGCCCACATCCGGCGCCACGACGCGCACTTTATGCTCGGGCAGGCCCAGAACAAAGGCGCACATCAGCAGACGGATCACATGCGGGTTCTGCGACGTGGTGAAGAGCGTGTAGTCGCCCGTGCCAGGCTTGTACTCACCCACCGCCACACGCGGTTCCATCGGGTTTGCGACCAGGCGGTTGTTGACCAGATCCAACGTCGTTACGTGGGCTGCATTGGCAAAGACCTCATCGACCTTGGCGTCGTCCGTCTCACCCAATTGCCAGTCATAGCAGATGTTGTTCTTCAGATCGTCATGAACCAGCGTCGACCCATCCTGAGCAGCAGCTTTCATGTTCATGACAGCCGGCAGTTCTTCGATATCCAGATCGATCGCCTCGGCCGCATCACGGGCCTGTTCGAGGCTGTCGGCCACAACGGCCGCAATCGGGTCGCCCACATGGCGCACCTTACCTTGTGCCAAAATGGGGTGCGGCGGCTCCTGCATCGGCGCGCCGTGCTTGTCGGTCACTTCCCAACCGCAGGGCATCCCGCCCACGCCTTCGAAATCTTTGCCGGTGAAAACCTTGACCACTCCCGGCATAGCTTCGGCGGCTGAGGTGTCGATACTCTTGATCCGTCCATGCGCGATGTCGGACCGCAGGAAATGTACATAAGCCTGGCCATGTACGTTGATGTCGTCGGTATAATTGCCCGCTCCGGTCAGAAAGCGTACGTCTTCGCGCCGCTTGGAACTGGCTCCGATGCCACTGTCTTTGGGCATTGCTTGTTCTCCTCCCATAAACGGATGCTGTGCATCCTATGTCTTCCCACGGGCGCTTCATCGGACGCCCGCAGCGGCATCATTCGGCAGCGATGCTGCTGACGTCCTGACCAGATGCGGCCATGATCGCCTTGACAATGTTGTGGTAGCCGGTGCAACGGCACAGGTTGCCTTCCAGATACTTGCGCACCTCGGCTTCGGTCGGGCGCGGGTTTTCTTTCAGCAGTGCTGCAGCACTCATGACCATTCCCGGTGTGCAGAAACCGCATTGCAGGCCGTGATGGTCCTGAAATGCCTGCTGAATCACGTTCAGCGAGCCATCCTGGTTAGCCTGGCCTTCGATCGTGCCCACATCAGCCCCGTCTGCCTCAAGCGCCAGCATATTGCAGGACTTCACGGCCTCGCCGTTCACATGAACAACACACGCGCCGCATTGCGCTGTATCGCAACCCACATGAGTGCCAGTGAGATTGAGATTCTCGCGTAGAAAACCGGACAACAACGTCCGCCCTTCCACCTCACCGCTCACGGTCTTACCGTTCACGGTCATTGAGACCTTGGTCATAAGATCCTCCCCTATTGGCTTTTATCGCTGTCGCCGAGTTAAACACGGGAAAATTTGTTTGAGAACAAAAATATTTAGCGCCAATATCCGACGTTCGTAGGGGTCGTCTTTTCTTTCATAGCCGCCTAAGAAGAAAAGCTAAAATCTGTCACATCACCTTTTGCGCGACGCGCGTGGTTGCGGCCGCGTCGGGATTTCTTTCAACAACCCGCCAACCCCCATCCCAGCAATGTCCGCGCTGGTTGTTTCGACCCCGCAAGCAACCCGCGACAAGACCCAATCCGCACCGTTCAATGCAGGCGAACGGGCGCATCCGGGCAATCCGATTACTGGCCTTGGGCCGAGTGTTCCAAGAAACAGCAGATTACCGGGATCGACTGGCATGCCGAACCTATCAACCTGACCGCCAGCCGCCCGCACGGCCTGAGGTGCAACATCAAAAACATCAGATGTGGCAGAGCCGGTCAGGATCATCACAATGTCACCGGCAGCCTCTGAAATAGCCTGCGACAGCGGTTCGGCTTTGTGTGGAACGATCCGTACATCGCTGAGGTCCATGCCAAGGGTTTCTACCCGGCCGCGAATGGCTGCGATCCCCTTTTCGTTGGGGGGACCTCCGGGAATATCCGTTACGATCAGCCCTGCCGTTTTATGTACCGGTGCCACCAGACGAATCGAGGCCCTAGCCAGACCAGCGGCCTGCACGACGTCATCCTTTGGAACGGCGTAGGATATCACCTTGATTGTGGCGACCATCCCGCCCGGACCCATCTGTTGATATTGCGGCACGGTCGCTACTGTGATCATCGGGTTGACGCAGTTGAACTCCTGCAGGGCCGCAACGTCCAATTCGACAACACCCGGCCCGTCGGCCAGCAGGTTCACGCGCCCGGTAAACGGCTGCGTTACCCGTAATCCGGCGGCATCTGGATCAGGCGCAAGTGCAGCGGCCAACATTTCAGCAGCCTCGTCCTCGTGGCAATCGCCGGGCTCAAGCTGCGCAACTGTGACCTCATCATATCCAGCTGCACCCAGATGAGCCGCATGTTCGGCAGTCAGCAGCAATCCTTTGCGCAACTTGGTATCCTGAACCTGGACGGAGTGTGCAAGGATCGCGCCGGTGGCCTCGGCGACAGGAACGGGACCGAATTTCACGCCTTGCCCCGCAGCACGGCCGTCATCTGGGCGAGGATGGCCACCGCGATCTCGGACGGACCCGCCGCGCCGATGTCCAATCCAATCGGTCCGTGGATCTGGGCAATCTGTTCGTCCGAAAAACCCGCCTCTTTCATGCGAGCAACCCGCTTGGCATGCGTACGCGTGGACCCCAGAGCGCCGATATAAAACACGCCCGCCTTCAAGGCAGACTCCAAAGCCGGGTCGTCCAATTTGGGGTCATGCGTCAGCAAGACAACAGCGGTTCGCGTATCCATGCCCAGCTTGGCGACCGCCTCGTCCGGCCAATCAGTCAGGATGGTTTCGCCCGGGAATCGGGCACCAGACGCAAAGGCATCGCGCGGGTCGATGATGGTCGGATCATATCCGGCGATCCGGGCCATCGGAACCAGAGCCTGCGCAATGTGCACTGCCCCCACTATTATCAATCGCAGCGGAGGGTTGTGGACTGCAACAAATGTCTGCCCGTCCTCCTCAAAACCTGATCGGTCCATGCGCATTCGGTTTGAATAGGCTTTGCGGCGTAAAGCCCGATGACCGGTCTCGGTATTAACTTCATAGGCCATCGGTTCCCGCTGTGCGCGGGCTTTGACCAGATCTCGCAACATGGATTCTGGCAGGACCGAACCGACAGGTTCCACTAAAACACGGATCGTTCCTCCGCAGGCCAAACCCACGGCAAATGCATCCTCGTCACTGACACCAAATTCCAACAGACGTGCCTCACCTTCGTCCATCGCCTCAAGCGCTTCGACGATGACCGCGCCTTCGACACAGCCGCCGGATACCGACCCTTCGATCCGCCCGTCTGCGGCGATCACCAACTGTGCGCCGACGCGGCGCGGCGCGCTGCCCCAGGTTTCAACCACCGTGGCCAGAGCGGTTGGGTTACCCTCGGAATGCCATTTAAGGGCCGTCTCTGGGCTGTTGTCGAATCTGTCCATTGCACCCTCCCGGCGTGTTCTGATCCAACATAGGCAGGTTTGGCGCAATGAAAAGTAAGCCTTAAGGCGAATACCGGATGTTCGACCTGTCTGTTAAACTCAGAATTGCATCGGCGTATACAAGCCCAGATTGCCAAGCAGCCCACAAATCATTGATTGCACCCTGCCCAGATTCTAGCCTACATGCGTAGCTGCTGCATTCCAGTATGCGCATATTAATTTTTGACAATGGAGACAGAGAGTTGAAACGCATTTTTACACTCGGAATGGCACTTGGCCTGTTCACCGCAAGCGTTGCATCCGCAGACACGTTCCTGCGTTATGGCGAGGTTGAAGGTTGGAAAGTATTTATTGACGAGGACAAGAAATCCTGCCTGATCGAAGCTGTAGACGACGCCGAAAATGTCGTTCAGATGGGTCTGACCGAAGACCGTAGCGTCGGATATGTCGGCGTCTTTACCAAGGCCAAGACCGACATCAAGCGCGGCGAAAAAGAAGCTGTCGCGGTCCTGCTGGGCGACAACATCTATGTTGGTGAAGCAACCGGTATGAAGGGCAACATCACCAAGGGTTACTCAGGTGGTTACGTCCTGTCCGACGATCCCCAATTCGCCGATGATCTCGCCAAGCAAAAGGTCATGGTTGTATTCCCGGAAAAAGAATTTGCCTTCACCGTTGATCTGACCGGTACTTACAAAGCCATGGAAATGGCCCGCAAGTGCAACGAAGAACAGTTGAGCTGATACTCAGTCGGAAAGCGCGGACAACAACCGCGCTTTCTCACCCACGTCATCGGGTTTCGAGATGACATTGGCCAGATCTTCCAACGACGCGATCGAGTGACCAGCGCGGAAGCTGTCCACATGGGGCAGCATTGCTGCGACGCCTTGCGCTTTGGGTGCAAACCCGTCCCAACGCAGTAATGGGTTCAACCAAATCAGGCGTCGAGCGGACAAGTGCAATCGCTCCGTCTCTTTCCTCAGTGCCTCGGGGTCTCCGCGATCCAGCCCGTCCGAGATCAATAGAACCACAGCACCCTGCCCCATGACCCGCCGCGACCAATCGCGGTTGAACGCGTGCAGACACTCGCCAATCCGCGTTCCCCCTTCCCAATCCTGAGCCTCAGCCCCAGCGGCGGCCAGAGCCGCATCTACATCGCGCTGCTGAAGATGACGGGTGATATTCGTCAGACGCGTCCCAAAGGTAAATGCGTGAACCTTGGGCCAGCCTGCCCCTTTGGCGTTCGACACCGCATGCAGGAAATGCAGGACGATCCGGCTGTACTGGCTCATCGACCCCGAGATATCGCAAAGCACGACAAGATTGGGCCATCGAGGTTTCGGCTTGAGCTTAGCAATATCGCGCAACTCTCCACCCTGACGCATCGCCGCGCGCAATGTCCGCGCCCGGTCGATGCGATGCCCCAGGTGGCTGGCCTGACCGCGCCGGGATTCTATCGGCTTCACCGGCAGAGAAAGCCGCGACAGCATGCGCTTGGCTTGCGCGATCTCGGCGGTACTCATCTGCTCAAAGTCCAGACTGCGCAGGCGTTCCTCGGAGGACGCCGTTTGCGAGGCGTCGATCTCTAACTCAGTCTCCTCTTCCTGCTCAGCCACCTCGGGCAGATCACGTTCAACCCCGTCCAACAACGCCTCGGCCGCGCGCTTTTCGGCCGCGTCAGCCTTGTGTTCTTCCTGTACGCCGCGAATGGCAGGCAGCATCATGGACATCATGTGCTCAAGATATCGGGGGTCACGCCAATAGAGGCGAAAGACCTGCGCAAATACAGTGCGGTGTTCCGGGCGGTTCACAAAACAGGCGTGCAATGTCCAGTAGAAATCCTGTTTTTCCGTGAACCCCGCCGCCTGAACCGCGCGAATAGCATCCACCACTCGACCCGTCCCAATCGGTAGCCCGGCCTTACGCAACGCGCGTGCGAAATGGGTGATGTTTTGCGCCAGCTTGGGGTTGTCGGGGATGTCGATCGGAAGCTGTTCAGCCATTAAATCACTGCCCACGCCCAGAGGCCAATTGCCAGCGGTAAAAACATACACCAACCAACGACGTAAAACCAAGCGAACACCGTGTCGCCGATGACAAATCTTTTCAACCGTCTAGTTTCGTTAATCAAAGCGGTTATCTGCTCTTCAGATCCCTCAAATTCAACTTTTTCACTGTTTTCTCTGAGTTTCTCCCAATCCGTTAAATAGAGTTCCAATTTCGAAACCAACTTGCTTCTCCCGCCAAAAAGAATTGGAACTTCTGTAGACTTAAGCGCTACGTTCCAGTTTCTTAGGCTAAGGAAGTCTCCCAACCATTGTACGACATGAGAAACTAATGCGATCAACAACACAGAATTGATCACACCTTGGGTTTGTTCAAGTCGTAAACGGATACCCAATACTGATACTTCTGAGATATCAATTTCCAAATAGTGCACCAACAATACAGCGACGCTAAGTGACAAAACGACCCTCATCGATGCTCGTGTGGCTCGACTGACTAGCTCTAGGCCGCCCAGCCTCATACAGGTTCCCGAGAGTTTTTGACTTGATCCAGTATTCGTTTCGCCTCGGACCCCTGCAATTTCTGGATGTCGTCCTGGTATTTCAAGATCGCACCCAGAGTATCTCCGATGACTTCGGGGCTGAGGTTGATGACGTCCAGAGCCAACAGGCATTTGGCCCAATCTATCGTCTCAGCCACACCCGGTTTCTTGAACAGGTCTTCGGTGCGTAGATGCTGAACAAAGGCCACGACCTCACGACTAAGCGCTTCGGCAGCTTCCGGCGCGCGCGCGTGCAGGATTTCGATCTCTCGGTCGAAATCGGGGTAGTCGACCCAATGATAGAGGCAGCGTCGTTTTAGTGCATCATGCACCTCACGTGTGCGGTTCGAGGTGACGATAACGATGGGCGGCTCCGGTGCTTTGACCGTGCCCAGTTCAGGAATCGTGACCTGAAAATCGCTGAGCGCTTCAAGCAGGAAGGCCTCGAAGGGTTCATCCGTGCGATCAAGCTCGTCGATCAGCAGAACCGGCGCGCCGTTTTCCTCCGGACGCATCGCCTGCAGCAGCGGGCGTTCAATCAGGTACTCGTCCGAGAATAGCTCGGTCTGCAATGTGCCCCGATCCGCCCCTCCCGAGGCTTCGGCCGTGCGGATCGCCACCATCTGCGCCGGAAAATTCCATTCGTAAACAGCAGAAGAAGCATCCAGACCTTCGTAGCATTGTAACCTGATCAGGCGCCGGTTCAGACCGGCGGCAAGAGCCTTGGCGATCTCGGTTTTGCCCACCCCGGCCTCACCTTCCAGAAACAGTGGTCGGCCCAGTTTCAGGGACAGAAACACCACCGTCGCCAGCGCCCGCCCGCAGACATAGCCCTGTGAACCCAACATGGATTGTACGGCGTCGATGGAATCTGGCTGTGTCATGTTTCGATCTCTCCCTTGGCACAACAGGTCATGGCCGCCCGCGCGCGTCAAGTCCGTGTTCTTTCCGGGACTTACGACGATCGGACTGATTGACAAGGTCTGGGACCGAATTGAAGGTCTTTCACCGCCGGGTCCGCTGTGCTAGCGGAAGGCCATGACCGATACCCTCACGATCCGCCGCCCCGACGACTGGCATCTGCACCTGCGCGATGGCGCGATGTTGCAGGCCGTCCTGCCCGAAACCGCGCGTCATTTTGCCCGCGCAATCATCATGCCGAACCTTGTGCCGCCCGTCGTGCGCGGGGATCAGGCCGCCGCCTATCGCGACCGCATATTGGCCGCGCTGCCCGAAGGCATGACGTTCGAGCCGTTGATGACCCTGTACCTGACCGAGGATACGGACCCCGATGATATGGCAGCAGCCCACGCCAGCGGTCTGGTCAAAGCGGTCAAACTGTACCCGGCGGGCGCGACGACCAACTCTGCCTCGGGCGTGCAGGACTTCGACAAAGTGCGCCCAGTGCTGGAAAAGATGGCCGAGATCGGACTGCCCATGTGTGTGCATGGTGAGGTGACCGACGCCGAGATCGACATCTTCGACCGCGAAGCTGTATTCATCGACCGTGTTCTGGATCCGATCCGCAAGGCCACTCCCGGACTGCGTGTGGTGATGGAGCACATCACGACCGCGAACGGTGTCGATTACGTCAAATCCAATAACAAGGATCTGGGTGCAACGATCACGGCACACCACCTGATTATCAACCGCAACCATATCCTCGTTGGTGGAATCAAGCCGCATTACTATTGCCTGCCTGTCGCCAAGCGTGAAGAACATCGACTGGCTCTGCTGGCGGCTGCAACCTCGGGCGATGCGCGGTATTTCCTGGGTACTGACAGCGCACCCCACACCGACGCCAACAAGGAAATGGCCTGCGGGTGTGCGGGATGTTTCACGGCGACCAATACAATGTCACTTGTGGCCGAGATGTTTGACCGCGAGGGCGCTTTGGACAAGCTGGAAGGCTTTGTGTCTCTGAACGGCCCGGCCTTCTATCGCCTTCCGGTGAATGAGGAAACCATCACCCTGACCAAAGGCGAACCGGTGGAATACCCGGGCAAGATCGACTGCGACGAAGGTCCGGTCACAGTATTTGAACCGGGTTTCCCGCTACACTGGCGCGTGACTTAAACCGCTAGCAACGCAGACAAATCGCGGGCGCGGCCTCCGGTGCGCAGCATCGACCAGATCACGTCCGCGTCCTCTGTTCCGATCAGCTTGTTGGCCTTGCCGCGCACGCGATCCTCACGGTCTGACAAAGTCATGGGGGCCAACAGGTCATGCGTGGCCTCGCGTCTCGCTCCATCCCGGCGCAACAAGGTCAGCTGCGCCTGCGTTTCTGACAAGCTGTCATCCGCTTCGACAGAGACTCGGTCCCGCAAGGATACCAGTCGCGGGTCGGCGCATGTCTTGTCTGAATAGCTGCCTGGCAGGGCCGTATCATAGCCAAGCGCCTGCATCGCAATCACCGTCCTATATGAGAACTTGGCACCAAGGCCAGTTGTCGGGGATGTCTGGTTGCAGACGCTCATCCACCTTGGATGCGTCTTGATCTTGATCTCGGCGACTTCCGGTTCAGCGATATCCAGGTCGCGCGCGGCCTCAAGCGCGGCGTGCAATCCGTGGCAACAGGCATGAAACTTGTGACTGACGCTTTCAAAAAGCCATTCCGCACCCAGCCCATCCAATGAGGCTGCAATGTCAGACTGACCTTTATGCGTCGCGCCAAATCCATAGGACCCTTCCAGCGCGTCTGAATTGGGATCGAATCCCGATGCCACCAACAAAGCTGCCTCAACCCCGGCAGAGGCCGCAAGACCCGCGTTATAAGGTTTTCCCATCGTTCCGAATTGCGCCTTTAGACCGGCAGCCCTAGTCGCCGTCAGGCCCAGAACTTTTCGCATCTGTTCGACGTCGAACCCCAGTATGCGCCCTGCAGCGACAGCTGCACCAAACGCGCCAGACGTGGCGGTCTGGTGAAAGCCCGCCTGATAGTGATCACGCCCCAGCCAGAGGCCGATCCGAATGGATGTCTCCATCCCAACCAAGGCTGCCTCAAGGAGATCGACCAGAATACGATCGTCCCATTCGCATAGGGCCAGCGCCGCCGGAAGGACGGCAACGGATGGATGCCCGATATGGGCAAAATGCGTGTCGTCATAATCCAGGGCATGCGACACTGTTCCGTTTACCAATGCAGCACCGCGCAGGGGCGCCCCACCTCCGCCAAAAAGGCGCGCTTGTTCCGTCCCCCCTTCGCCAAGCACAAGGTCGCGCACTGTCCGGGAAACAGGCTCATCAACTCCGGCACGCCCGACAGCAATCCAGTCCAAAACAGAAAGAGACGTAACGACCCGCGTCTGCAAAGTCGTCGTGATAGGCCCCGCCGCGAAGGCTGCCAGTGATGTGGTAAAATCGGTCATGGGCGCAGTCTAGCGACCGCCAACCCGGGGTAAAGACCTAGCTGTACAAGTCCTTCGCGCGGGTCTCAAAGGCTTGAACGATCCGATGCATGGCCTCGTTAAAGACCACGCCGATGATCCCTTGAAGGATCGCGTTCTTGAATTCGAAATCCACGTGGAAAGTGATGTTGCATCCGCCATCATCGGCGTCGGCGAACTGCCAGTCGGATTTCATGTATTTGAATGGGCCGTCCAGATATTCGGTGTCGATTCTTTTCTGATCGGCAAACAATGTCACTCGGCTGCCGAACCGTTCGCGAAACACTTTGAACGAGATCACCAAGTCTGCCTCCATGACCTGCGCCTCGCCCGCCGCATAGGTCCGACGAATGCGGGCGGCTGCGCACCACGGCAGAAACTCGGGATACTTTGCCACGTCCGCGACCAGCTCGTACATCTGCTGAGCAGTGTAAGGAAGGTGACGTGTTTCCGAATGAGTAGGCATGGCGTCCGGTTTTTCAGGTGACAATGGCGCGTCATGTCGTATGTTGCGCGCCAAAGATCAAGGGGGCAGCGATGAGCGACCGCGCATATGTGATAGATACGATGATCTCGGCCAAGGCGATTGCAGCCCGAATCGAGGAATTATGCCGCGAAATCACGGCAGAATTCGGAGATACCGACAAGCTGATCGTGGTCGGCCTGCTGCGCGGCAGTTTCGTCTTCATCGCGGATCTGGTGCGCGAGCTGGACCTGCCGATCGAAGTCGATTTCCTCGAAGTATCCTCGTATGGAGACGCGATGGAAAGCAGCCGGGAAGTACGCATTCTCAAGGACTTGCGCGGTGCGATTGAAGGGCGCGATGTTTTAGCGGTCGAGGATATCGTCGACACGGGCCACACGCTGAACCACGTTACAAAACTCTTGCGCAGCCGCAAGCCAAGCCGACTTAAGTCCATTGCCTTGCTGGACAAACCCAGCCGGCGCGAGGTCGATTTCCGTTCCGATTGGATCGGCTTTGAAATTCCGGACGAATTTGTTGTGGGTTACGGGATCGACTACGCGCAGCGCAATCGCAACTTGCCGTTTATTGGTAAGGTTCGTTTTGTCGAAGACTGAGAGGGGCAAAAACAAACCCAGTTTCCAATCGTCAAAGTAGCTGCGCACCCTTGTATTCACTTAAATGAATACCATTGGACAACGCCCTCAACAACAGATTACCCTCCGATCATCTTGGGAGGATTCTGCTTATGAAAGTAATGTCTATTGGGCTTCTGGCGACTTGCGCAGTCGCCGCAACGGTTGGTCTTGCGGACGCAAAAGACAACAAGGGCAAAGGGAAAGGCCCAGACAAGTCGAAAATCGAAAAGTCGATAAAGACCAATAATGGCGTTGGTGTACCGCCTGGACAGATCAAGCGTTATACGCGAGGTCAGAAAATCCCTAACGATCTGAATTTTGACTATCTTGATGACCTGGACGGCTGGAAGTTGAAACCCCTACCCGCCGGTCAGCGATATATCCGCGTGGATGACGAAATCCTGTCAATATCAGATGACACTAAGACAGTCATTGATGCCGTTGGAATAGTGAGCGATCTCGTAAACTGAAGTTTCAGCCATTAAGTGATCGAATTGCGGCAACAAATACGTCTACTCCTACCGGGATAAGTGCGTCTGGGAAATCATAGTCAGGGTTATGCAATTGCGGATGATCCTGCCCCGACCCAAGCCAAAACATGGCCGTTTTCGCGCCTTTCCCAAATTGCCCAAAATCTTCCGAGAATTTTTGCGGCGTCTTTGTTGAATGGCACGGCACTCCACGCTCGGCGCAGGCTGTTGCGATGATGCTCACCGCGTCGCTGTGATTGACGCAGGCCTCGAAGACATCGTCATAGGTGATCTCAAAACCCAGACTGTCGGCGGATGCAGCGCGGCGCGCCAGCGCCTCGGCCTCGGTGATCAGCGTTTGCATCCGGGCGTCTGAAACGGTGCGCAAGGTCACCCAGATCTCGGCCTGCCCCGGAGCGACGCCGAAAGTCGGCTCTCCCAAACGAGCATGCGTCACAGTTGTCAGCGCAAAATCGGCATCCAACGCGCCGCCCGCGCCCAAACCTGCCAGTTGCAACATCAATTCAGACATTGCCCGAGCTGGGGAAACCCCATCCTGAGGCGCAGCCGCATGGGATGTCTTGCCGGTCAGGATGATCTTCATCCCGCGCGAGGCGCAGTTAGCCGAACCCTGACACAACTCAACGGCGCCAAGTTCCAACCCCGGCAGATTGTGCAAAGAGAACACGTAGTCCGGCGCGATCTGCGCGAATTGGGGGTCCGTGCGAAAGGCGATGGCACCCTGCCCGGTTTCCTCAGCCGGTTGAAAGATCAGAACCACCCGACCCTTATTAGGTCGCTGTCGCGCCAGGTCTTCGGCAACGCCAAGCACCATCGTCATGTGCCCATCATGGCCGCACAAATGCCCTTTGCCCGGAACCTTCGACACATAGGGGTGCGTGCCAAGTTCTTGAACCGGCAGTCCGTCCAACTCGCACCGGATACCCACGGTCGGCCCAGCCTGCCCACTGTCAAAAACCGCGGCAACACCGTGCCCCCCCAGTCCGGTAAGCACATGGTCCGCACCGAATCCCTGCAGCAGCTCTGTCATGCGGGCAGCGGTATCGTGCTCCTGGCCGGAAAGTTCGGGATATTGGTGCAGGTCGTGGCGCAGGCGTGTCAGCCGCGCGTGCGCTTCGGGTGTCACCCCTGTTCCAGCTTTTTCTGGCGAGCCTCACGCAACCGGGCAAAGTCATCGCCCGCGTGATAGGATGACCGGGTCAGTGGCGTCGCGGACACCATCAGGAACCCTTTTCCATAAGCTGCCTTTTCATATGATGCGAATTCTTCCGGCGTCACGAACCGATCCACACCATGGTGTTTGGGCGTGGGCTGCAGATACTGACCGATGGTTAGAAAGTCGATATCGGCGGCGCGCATGTCATCCATGACCTGCCGAACTTCTTGCTCATTCTCACCCAATCCAACCATGATTCCCGATTTGGTGAAAATAGACGGGTCCAGCTCTTTGACACGCTGCAACAGCCGCAACGAGTGGAAATAACGCGCACCGGGACGCACTTCGAGGTACAGGCCGGGTACGGTTTCCAGATTGTGGTTGAACACATCCGGCTTGGCCTCGACGACAGTCTCAAGAACGGAAGAATCACATTTCAGGAAATCTGGTGTCAGGATTTCAATCGTCGTCTTAGGCGACCGGTGCCGCACCGCGCGTATCGTCTGCGCGAAATGATCGGCACCGCCGTCCTTCAGATCATCGCGGTCAACAGATGTGATCACGACGTGGTTCAAACCCAGCTTTTCGACCGCATGTGCCACGCGCCCTGGTTCAAATGCATCCAACGAGTCAGGACGACCCGTTGCAATGTTACAGAAGGTACAGCCGCGCGTGCAGATCTCGCCCATGATCATCATCGTGGCGTGACCCTGGCTCCAGCATTCGCCGACATTCGGGCATCCGGCCTCTTCACAGACAGTGACCAGATTATTCTCACGCATGATCTTGTGCGTCTCGGCATAACCCTTACCGCCGGGTGCTTTGACGCGTATCCACTTGGGCTTTTTGGGCTGCGCATTGTCTGGACGATGCGCTTTTTCGGGATGACGTTGTTCTGGGATCTTCAGATCACGCACGGCTGGCTTTCCTGACTTTGGGTCAATTTTCTTTGCCCTAACATAATACGCCCACGCAGACTATGCCACCCGGGCATACCCGCCATGCACGGTACGTTTGCACTCGCAGAAAAAAGCCCGACACTTCAAACACTCTAGGCAGATTAACTTTCGTTTACAGCCACCTAAAGATATATCGCAATTGCAGCATTTCTGGCGTTGAAGGCGGTTTAGAACTGTTTTAAGTCACCATTAATTCTAATGTGAATCACAGGAGCCCGTAGATGAAAACCGGCGCAAAACTGCCTTCCGTTACCTTCCATACCCGCGTCCGCGACGAGGCAATCGAAGGATCCAACCCGTTCCGTTGGGAAGACAAAACAACCGCGGATTACTTCGCAGGCAAGCGCGTCATCCTGTTTTCCCTGCCCGGAGCGTTCACACCCACATGCTCTACCTTTCAACTGCCCGGTTTCGAAAACGGGTATGCCGATTTCACTGCCAAGGGCATCGATGAAATCTACTGCATGTCCGTGAATGACAGCTTTGTCATGAACAAATGGGCACAGGATCAGGGCCTTAAAAACGTCAAAGTCATCCCTGACGGTTCGGGCGAGTTTACCCGCAAAACGGGCATGCTGGTCGACAAGGAAAACTTGGGCTTTGGCATGCGTTCGTGGCGCTACGCTGCCATCGTAACCGATGGTGTGGTCGAAGCTTGGTTCGAAGAGCCCGGACTGATGGACAACTGCCCCGAAGATCCCTATGGCGTTTCGTCCCCGGAAACCCTGATGAAGCACCTGGAAGAAGCCAAAGAACCGGCACTGGCATAACAATTGTCAGGCTGACGTATCAAAGGCTCGCCTCTGGCGGGCCTTTTTTAATGGCGGGTCGCGGTTACGATATCATCGCCAACACGCCGGATGACTTCCGCAAGACTGTCGAACCAGTCTTCATGTCCCGTCGAAAGGCGTCGGACCAACCCTACCGTCCGCGCAGGCTGCGGTGCCCCGAACCGCATGAGCTTGAGCCCCGGAACAGCTTCGGTCTCCGAGCGGGCCGCGAGTTCAGGCATGAGTGTCAGACCAAACCCTTCCGCAACCAGTCGCGACAGGGTAGCCAATGAGGACGCCCCCATATTGATCAAACCGCTGCTTCTGTCTTGACCACAGACCTCAAGAGCCTGATCCGTCAGGCAATGCCCGTCATCCAGCAACATCAACTGCGCGGTCTGCAGATCCACCGGGCGCAAGGCGTCCGGGTCTGAGTGTACTGTGCCAAGCCGCCCCGCGCTTCCGGCAAGCAGAAAGCGATCCTCGAAAAGCGGCAATTCGAACAATTCGCTGCCACCGGCTGGCAAGGCCATCACACCGGCATCGATTTCCCCGGCCCGCAGCATGGCCAGCAAGCGCTCGGTCCGTGCCTCGCGGATCTGCACCCGCAAGGAGACATCTGCCGTGCGCAGCCCGGCAAGCACACCAGGCAAAAGATAAGGCGCGATCGTCGGAATGATCCCAATTGCCAACGACCGATGCCCAACGGAATGATCCTTTGCGAACTGGTCCAGCCTGTCTGCCGCGCCTAGCACCTGACGGGCGTAGTCCAGCACGTCGCGCCCCAACGGCGTCAGCAGTATGTCGCGGGCCTGACGTTCGAACAGCGGCCCGCCCAAGGTCTCTTCTAACGCTTTGATTTGAACCGACAGCGCGGGTTGTGAGACATGGCAGACCTGCGCCGCACGACCAAAATTACGCTGATCTGCCACCGCATTGAAATACTGAAGCTGTCTGAGGGTAAAATTCATAGGCAATTCCTATCACTACCCCCTGAAACCTCAACTGCGAATTATGGAATTTCTACCCAATCAGGCGAGTTTTCTCTGCTTGATCTTCGTAATGGCGCTTTAGACGTTGCAGGGCGATGCGCAACACGATCTTCCCGGAACGCGCCGACCACCCCATGCGTTTTTCGGCCAATTCCAGCCCCTCAAGGTAACAGCAGCACCGCAGTGCCACGTCGCTTAACCCCGGTCCCAGATCCGACAGGGCACGTTCAACCCGAACGCGCGCGTCTGACGATCCCTGGCCTGCATACGTTCCATTTGCGAAACTTCCCCGCCCCCCGGCCGTTAGAAAGTGATCCCAGTTTTGGGCAACCTGCGGGCCGATCTGCGACAGTTCAAAGTCTTCGCGCAGCCGTTCGCCAGCGCCGACCAGAGTTTCGTCGAGAAAGGGCTTCCCGTCCTTGTCCCGCCTGCGCGCCAACGCGATCAGCGGGCTTTCGGCGGCACTGTACCGAATACGTCTGGCACTGTGCGGGGACCTGTCCTGTCTTTGTTCGCCATGCGGTTGAAACGGCGATTGCGCCTCGGCCATGCCGAACTCGTTTCTGGCGCGGGCTTTGTTCTCGGCCTCGGCGATCAGTTGGCTTAAGGCCGACCGCCCAGCGGAAGAGATGCGATACCGGGAAATACGTCCGGGATTATCGCAGGATATCCAATCATTCAGAGCCAGCGCTTGCGCAATCGTGCAATCGACGACCGCAGTTCTTGCGGTCCCGCTGTCGCCGGTGTCCCGAACGACCACAGCCTTGTCCATCTCTTCCGCCACAGCCAGAACCGCGCCGGTTTCGCAAAGGCGTCGCAGTATTCTAAGAGCTTCGCGGTTAAACTCATCGTCCTTGCTTGCTGCATCGTTGGCCTGAATCCCCAAAGGCTCGTTCAGGGACCCAGCACGCCCCTGTTGATCCGTGAAATGGTCCTCTGCCAGCGCTTGCAGAGCAGCATCCACCAATGGATCGTCCCGGCGCATTTCAATACGTCGGATCTGTCTGAGTATGGTTGACGCATGGCACCCCACGGATCGCGCGATGTCGCGGATCGATTGACCGGTTTCGGTATGCGCCAGGTATCTCTGCGCCCCTTCAGGCACCCACGCCGGAATGGTGAAAGCCATGTTTTCTTGCATAGTTACTTGCCCTCGTCGACAAAACAATCGGTTCTCAATCGCCCCCGGTGAATGTGTTAACCAATTCTAACTAGAGCCGCTTTCGTTACTCGTTCGTTAACCGGGACAGACAACAACCAGATTTGATTCAAAATCATAAACACTCATGAAGTCAGAGTTCGGAGGGAACCCACACAAGGCAACACTCGCTTAAGTTGTGTGACAAATGGCTATCTTCTGTTCAACCAAGGGATCACCGAAATGCAGGACCTGATGACCATCATTACAACGCTCCGCCGCCCACGCCTGTTGGCTCGGGCCGCAAAAATTGGGGCGCAGGAGTATGATCGGGACCGGCATCTTCAACGTGTTCTGGGATACGGATCACTGCCCGGCACAGGGTCTGCATTGGTTCGTCTGTTGGAATTGGAACGAGAGGTAAACGCCCAAAGACTGGCCGAAGACGCCGCCTATTCGCTGGTCCGCCATCTGGACCTGCTGATTGCGCTATTGGGCGAGGCGCAACTGTTCAAAGCCAGTCGCGCCACGCAGTATCAATGATCAGGTGAAGGCATCCGGCATGGATGCTTTCTTTTCCGCCACGTATGCGTTCAATGCTTCGTTGACGGCGGGGTCGAGTTGCGGTTGTTGGTAGTTGGCCAGCAGATGCTCGACCCGCGACGTGGCCAGTTGACGTGTGTCGCGCCCGCCTTCGTCTTCCCAAGTCTCAAAGGGTTTGTAATCCAGAACCTCGGACTTCCAGAACGCTTCTTTAAAATTCGCCTGCGTGTGGGCACAGCCCAGATAGTGACCGCCCGGGCCAACTTCGCGGATCGCATCCATCGCCTGCGCGTTTTCATCATAGGCCACGCCCTTGGCCAGACCGTGCAGAACGCCCAACTGGTCGGCATCCATGACGAACTTTTCGAAGTCTGCAACAAGACCGCCTTCAAGCCAGCCGCAGGAGTGCAGCATGAAGTTCACGCCAGCCATTAGCCCCATGTTCAACGAGTTTGCGGTCTCATAAGCCGCCTGTGCATCAGGCAATTTCGAGCCGCAGAACGACCCGGCCGAGCGGAACGGCAGGTTCAGACGTCGCGCCAGCTGGCCCGCACCGTAGGTAACCATCGAAGCCTCGGGCGTACCAAATGTCGGCGCGCCAGAGTTCATATCGATCGATGACACAAAGGCACCGAAAATCGCTGGCGCACCCGGACGGATGATCTGGCTATACGCGACACCAGCCAGAACTTCGGCCAGAACCTGCGTTAATGTCCCTGCAATCGAAACCGGCGCCATCGCACCACCCACGATAAAGGGCGAGATGATGCAGGCCTGATTGTTCTTCGCATAAACTTCCAGCGCGCCCATCATCACGTCGTCGAAGGTCATCGGCGAGTTGATGTTGGTCAGCGAGGTCATCACTGTGTTTTCCTGAACGAACTCTTTGCCGAACAGAATCTCACACATCTCAACCGAATCCTGCGCACGGCTGGGATCGGTGACCGAGCCCATGAACGGCTTGTCCGACAAGGTCATGTGCGCCATCAGCATGTCCAGGTGACGCTTATTCACCGGAATATCTGTCGGCTCGCACACGGTCCCGCCCGAATGGTGCAACCACTTGGACATATACGCCAGTTTCACGAACTTGTTGAAATCTTCCATGTTCGCATAGCGACGGCCACCTTGGGCGTCCCGCACAAAGGGTGGGCCGTACACCGGGGCCAGAACCAGATTACGGCCACCGATGACAACCGATTTCTCGGGGTTACGGGCATGCTGCGTGAATTCGCTGGGCGCTGTTTTGATCAGCTGACGCGCCAAACCGCGCGGAATGCGGACGCGTTCACCATCGACATCGGCGCCAACATCTTTCCAGCGCTGCAACGCGGCTGGGTTGTCGACAAAGTTCACGCCGACTTCGGCCAGAATGGTTTCCGCATTGGTTTCGATGATCTCCAACGCTTCTTCGTTGAGAACCTCGAAGTTCGGAATATTCCGTTCGATGTATTTCGCCGTTTCGATGCGAACCGCGGTACGTTCGGCCCGGCGGGCGGCACCACCGCCACCTCTTGCCCGACGCCGGGTGTTTGCCTCTGCCATGAGAAGATCCCGTCTATTGATTGATTTGATCAGTTTGTTACAGCAAGCATTTGGGGCAAAGCATCTAATTTACGGCGCTATAGGGGGAAAAGCGACATCCGCAGGAACCAAAACCGTCAGGCACTTGCTCTGATCAGGAAAGTTCCTTCTCCATCAGGATCGTCTTTCCGCTCACCTCTTTCTCGTGCCAGCCCAAGTAGTGGTACATGGAGACTGTCGCTCGCATCAATTTGTGCGTTCGCAACCTGAGCTTAGTGGCGCCCGTTCCGTTGGCTTCTTGTTCAGCTAATTCGATCAACCGCCTCGCCAACCCTGCCCCTTGTGCCTTTGGCGATACGGCAAGGTTAAAGATCATCACCGCAGAATCGACCTGGTCAAAAACAATAAACCCGACGATGTCTTCATCCTTCGTGGCAACCCAGGCCTGATGCGCGGCGATGTCGTCGCCAACGCCGTCCGTGACATCGGGCAGATCAGGAATATCGCGCAATGCCTCCGCATAGGCCGCCGCAATGCAGGTTGTGACCGCTACGGTATCAGCAGCACTTGCGCGGCGTAGTACGATCTCGGGCATCTCGCGCTCTTTCTGTATTATCCTGAGGCTCAATTGCACAAATGACGTCATAGCGCTTGCACATGCAAGGCTTGCGACCTAATAGCCAACCATGACCCAAGACACCCATGACCGCCTTCTGATCATCGACTTCGGCAGCCAGGTTACGCAGCTTATTGCGCGCCGCCTGCGCGAGCTGAATGTCTATTGCGAAATCCACCCCTATCAAAAAGTCACGATGGACTTTGTGCGGGAAATGGCCCCGAAGGCCGTGATATTCTCGGGCGGTCCTGACAGCGTTACACGTGAGGGTTCGCCCCGTGTCCCGCAAGATATCTTTGACTACGGCGTTCCAATCCTTGGTATCTGTTACGGCCAACAGGTGATGATGCACCAGCTGGGCGGCAAAGTTGAAAGCGGACACGGCACGGCCGAGTTCGGGCGTGCGTTTGTTACCCCGCAGGCAAAGCTGGATATTTTGGAAGGCTGGTTTTCGGACGGTGACGAGCAGGTCTGGATGAGCCACGGCGACCATGTCAGCGAAATCGCGCCCGGCTTCACCGTTTACGGCACCTCACCCAACGCGCCTTATGCGATTACAGCGGACAGCGACCGTCATTTCTATGCGGTTCAGTTCCACCCCGAAGTGCACCACACACCCAAAGGTGCAAAACTGTATGAGAATTTCGTCAAACTTGCCGGGTTCAAGGGCGATTGGACCATGGGTGCCTATCGCGAACAAATGATCGAAAAGATCCGCGAGCAGGTCGGCGACAAAAAGGTCATTTGCGGTCTGTCCGGTGGTGTCGACAGCTCGGTCGCGGCGATCCTGATCCACGAGGCAATCGGCGATCAGCTGACCTGTGTATTCGTGGACCATGGCTTGCTTCGCAAGAACGAGGCCGAAGAAGTCGTCGGCATGTTCCGCGATAATTACAACATCCAGCTGATCCACGCGAACGAAAGCGATCTGTTCCTTGGTGAACTCGAAGGTCAAAGCGACCCCGAGACCAAGCGCAAGATCATAGGCAAGCTGTTCATCGACGTGTTCCAGAAACACGCTGACACCATCGATGGTGCAGAGTTTCTGGCGCAAGGCACGCTGTATCCAGACGTTATTGAATCGGTGTCCTTCTCGGGCGGCCCCTCGGTCACGATCAAATCGCACCACAACGTTGGTGGCCTGCCCGAAAAGATGGGCCTGAAACTGGTCGAGCCGCTGCGCGAGCTGTTCAAGGACGAGGTCCGCGCGCTGGGTCGCGAGTTGGGCCTGCCGCAGAGCTTTATCGGTCGTCACCCCTTCCCCGGGCCCGGTCTGGCGATTCGCTGCCCCGGTGAGATCACCCGCGAAAAGCTGGACATCCTGCGCGAAGCGGATGCGGTCTATATCGACCAGATTCGCAAGCACGGCCTTTATGACGAAATCTGGCAAGCCTTTGTCGCGATTCTACCGGTTCGCACCGTTGGCGTCATGGGCGACGGGCGCACTTATGACTACGCTTGCGCCCTGCGTGCGGTGACATCGGTGGATGGTATGACGGCTGACTATTATCCATTCAGCCACGAATTCCTAGGCGAAACGGCTACGCGGATCATCAACGAAGTCAAGGGCATCAATCGCTGTACCTATGATATCACCTCGAAACCTCCGGGCACGATTGAGTGGGAATAGACGCCAGTTTGTGTCAATTGTGCGCGTTGAGAACACTTAATCCACTTTCATCAGCGAGAGGCCTTCATGACGAACACCCATTTCTGGATATTGCGAAAGGTCCTGAAACGTGCGTCGAAAGCGTCACTGAAACAGGTCAAAACCTACCGGATTCTGGGTGAAACTTATGGCCAATACAATTCCATAGAAAACTGGGACTGCCGCGATGGTGAGGGCCGTGAAATCCCGTGGTACACATATCCGGCCATCGAATACCTGGACAGCTTCGATCTGAACGGCGTTCGCGTTCTGGAATATGGCAGCGGGAACTCTTCGATCTACTATCTGAATGCAGGTGCAGAGGTAACGTCGGTCGAAAACGACAAAGGCTGGTTTGACAAGATTTCTGCTTCTCTCGCCGACAAACCGCATTTCACCTATTTCTTCGAGCGGGAAGAAGCGCAATATGTTGAACGCGATGAAATACGAAATGCCGATATCGTCGTCATCGATGGGCGCTATCGCAACGCCTGCGCCAGATTTGTTCGGGAACAGTTCCAGCAGAAACGGATAGATCCGACAATGATTGTGTTCGACAATTCGGACAGGCACCCGGACTGCATCGCCTTGCTGGACGAGGCCACAGGCTGGAACAGATGCGATTTCAACGGCTTCGGCCCGATAAATTCCTATACATGGACCACATCGGCCTATCTCAATCCATCGCGGCAACTGCCGAGAAAGAAACCTTTGGCCCCTATAGGTGGGCTGGGCATTCTGAGCGCCGACGACAGCTAGGACGCTGCGGATGCGATGCCGCCGACACACGATAGGATGGGCGTTGTGAAAATACTCAACAAGATCAGAAATTCGGTTTCAAAGCGTCTCAACCCACAAAATACCAGATATTATGGGCTGAACGCTCTGGATCAGAAGCTTGAGCCCTATCTGGATTTCGACAACGGTTCCTTTGTGGAACTCGGGGCCAATGACGGCGTCACGCAATCCAACACCTACTATTTCGAGAAAGAGCGGGGATGGCAGGGTGTCCTGATCGAACCGGCACCGCATAACTTCCTTAAATGTTTCTCTCTACGCGGAAGTCGGAGCAAGGTTTTTTGCAATGCCTGCGTCGAATTCGGATTTCCCGATCGTCTGATCGAGATGGTTTACGCAAACCTGATGAGCGTCAGTGTCGGACAGGAATTAGCCCTTGCGGATCGAAGCGAGCATTTAAAGAATGCCCAGCTACATATGAAAGAAACCGAGGTCAGTTTCTCTTTCGGCGCGGTCGCGCGCCCGCTCAACGAAATTCTCATCGAGGCTGAAGCCCCCAGCAGAATAAACCTGCTGTCTCTGGATGTCGAAGGGGCGGAACTGAATGTTCTGAAGGGGATTGATCATGACCGGTTTCGCTTTGATTTTATGTTGATCGAGTGCCGGGACCTGGATCGACTGCAGGGATTTCTGGGCACCGTTGGCTACAAATTGGAAACCGCCCTGAACCAGCAGGACTATCTTTTCCGCAACAACCGATAGGCTCTATCCATGCTCTTACGTCTAACGCGGAATTTGCCCGACCGGAGCCGGCGTCTGGCCATCACGCCCGGTTGTGTTCAGGTATTACCGTTTTGACGCGCTCACCGAGTCATCTAGTCAAAGCCGCACTTTGGATGACAGGGGCAATTGCCTCATTTTCAGCTATGGCAATCGCTGGCCGTGAACTGAGCGTGACCCATGACACGTTCGAGATCATGTTCTACCGCAGCCTCGTCGGAACTTGCGTGGTCGCCCTGATTCTGACCCTGACACGCAAATGGCAACAAGTCTCGACCGAACGGATCGGATTGCATGGGGTTCGCAACGTGCTGCATTTCACCGGGCAGAACCTGTGGTTCTACGCAGTCGGTGTCATTCCTCTGGCACAGGTTTTTGCGCTGGAATTCACGCAACCCATTTGGGTCATCCTGCTGTCTCCGCTTTTGTTGAAAGAGCGCCTGACGACCGTGCGCATGCTATCGGCGCTGATCGGATTTGCCGGAATTCTACTGGTCGCCCGGCCGGGCTCCGTGCCTCTCAGTGCAGGTGTGATGACCGCTGCTATGTCCGCTATTTTCTTTGCCTTAACAACGATATCAACAAAGTCCCTCACTCGTTTTGCCAGCATCGGATGCATCATGTTCTGGCTGACAGTAATGCAAGCCGTGCTGGGGCTGATCGCATCGGGTATCGACGGACAAATCACCCTGCCCTCGGCAAGCACAGCTCCGTTTTTGTTACTGGTGGGACTGGCCGGGCTGCTGGCGCATTACTGCATCACAAATGCGCTGGCGATTGCCCCGGCAACCGTTGTGGTGCCGTTTGACTTTGCACGCCTGCCCACAATCGCGGTCATAGGTATGGTTCTGTATCACGAACCGCTGGATCACTGGACCCTATTAGGCGCTGCGGTAATTTTCGTAGGTATTTTCCTGAACGTTCACGCCGAGAATCGTAACAGTTTGGCAACACCTCTACGCGACACTCAACACAAGTAACGCACGGTCACCAGTTGACGATAAGGTAAAGCTCAAGAAAATAACGAGCACCACAATGCAGGTCAGTCCGCACCACATATCAACAGGCGCTGACCTCCAGGAGACCTAGAGGGAGGAACTAATGAAAAAAGCGCTTCTACAGGCGTGTGCGGTATGCGTTGGCGCAACCGGTGCTTACGCAGGCGGTCTTGATCGCAGCGGCCAGGGCGTCAACATTCTGTTTGAGGAAGGTTCTGTCGTGCAGTTCCGTTTGGGTTATGCAAACCCCGACGTGAGCGGTGAGCAGAACGGTGTTGATTCCGGAAACATCGCCAAAAGCTTCTGGACACCACACCTAGCATACAAGCATTCGTTTACCGATCAGTTGGACTTTGCTCTCATCTATGATGAACCGTACGGTGCCGATGTCGAGTACCCGTCGAACTATCCTTTGTCGCAGAACCCCTTGGCCGCTTTTGGTGGTCGCACCGACGTTTTGCGCGCTAAAGCGGATGTTGATGCGATTACTGCCCTGGTGCGTTACAAGTTCGATGGCGGCTTCAGCGCAATCGGCGGTATTCGCGCACAGCGAGCCAAGGCAACGGTTGCTGTCCCGGTTGTTGCCGGTTACGAATTTGAATCCGGCTCTGAGGTTGACTTCGGTTACGTCGTAGGCGTCGCATGGGAACGTCCCGAAATCGCGGCACGTGTCGCACTGACCTACAACTCTAAAATCACGCACGATTTCGACTCGACGGAGTCCATCAACCGAAGACCACCGCCCGTCCCCGCACCGCTTGTGACCGCACAGACCGAAACCGAAGTTGTGACGCCTCAATCGGTAAATCTGGACTTCCAGACCGGTGTGGCACCTAAAACGCTGCTGTTCGGCTCGATCCGCTGGGTTGACTGGCCGCAGACAGTTCTGGCACCGCCGGTTTATACTGCCGCTGCGCAACAGAACCTGGTTGATTACGCGGACGACACCTTCACCTACACACTGGGTCTTGGCTACAAGTTCACCGAAGAGTTTTCTGGCGCGATCTCTGCGGGCTATGAAACGTCCTCGGGTTCTGCTGTTTCGAACCTCGGCCCCACCGACGGTTTCTGGAGCCTTGGCGTAGGTGGTACATACTCCTTCGAGCAGGCTCAGATTTCTGGCGGCATCCGCTATACCGACATCGGAGACGCGACCACCACAACAGGTGGCGAATTCTCGGGCAACTCGGCATGGAGCGTCGGCCTTCAGCTCACTTACACGCTGAACTGATCCCGCCCACCGAACCAACTACAAAAACCCCGCCACTTTCGGCGGGGTTTTTCTTTGCGCAAGTTTCGGGTCGAACATCGCCTTGGGGAATGCGAGAACGGGCTATGGAACCTCAAAAACACCTGTCTCCAAGGGCTTGGGCCGAACTGTTGCTTCTGGGCGTGATCTGGGGCGCATCCTTTATCTCGATCCGCGTCGCATTGGACACGATCCCCGTCATGACCTCGGTTCTGCACCGCGTATTCTGGGCGATGCTGGCGTTGTGGATCGTTGTCTGGGTTAAAAAGCTGAGTGTTCCCACCAGTCCGCGCATCTGGGGCGCATTCCTGATGATGGGGTTGTTGAACAATGCCATCCCATTCTCGCTTATGGCTTGGGGGCAGCTTTACATCGAAACTGGCCTGACCTCGATCCTGAATGCAGCAACCGCCGTCTTCGGCGTCCTGATCGCCGCTATGTTTTTCAAGGACGAGAGGTTGACCCTTGCTCGTGGTGTGGGCGTCGGTCTGGGGTTTCTGGGTGTAGCAATTGCAATTGGCCTCAAGAATTTCGCGACTTTCAACCTTCAAAGCGTTGCCCAACTGGCAATCATCGCAGGAACAGTTTCTTACGCGTTGGCCAGCGCCTGGGCCAGAATCAAGTTGTCTGGCTTGTCTCCCATAGTTGCCGCAGCTGGCATGCTGACCGGCTCAACCATTCTGATTTTGCCTGTTTCCCTCGTGGTCGACGGGCTTCCCGTTTTGAACTTGCCGGCGATCACGTGGGCGGCCATTGCCTATTACGCCCTGATCGCAACAGCCGGAGCGTACTTGCTGTACTACCGCGTTCTTGCCATGGCCGGGGCCGGAAACCTGATGTTAGTAACGCTTGTCATACCGCCAGTCGCCATCGTTTTAGGCACACTGGTGCGCGACGAAACCTTACCGCCGCAGGCCTTTTTGGGCTTTGCCGTGCTGGCGATCGGGTTGTTGATTCTGAACTGGTCCCGCTCACGTGATTGACGCCGCCCCCTGCCCGTTTTAGCTAGGTCAGAAAAAGGGACAGCGGACAATGATCTACAGCTCGGCAAAGGACTGGCGCGAAGCGGCCCGGAAAAAAGTGCTGTTCTTCGGCATGTCTGGGCTGGGTAAGACCTATGTGTCGAACGTGCTGCGCGATTCCGGGGACTGGTTCCACTACTCGATCGACTACCGCATCGGCACCCGGTACATGGGCGAATACATCATCGACAACGCCAAAGCCGAGGCGATGAAAGTTCCATTCCTGCGCGACCTGTTGCTGTCGGATTCGATCTATATCGGCTCAAATATCTCGTTCGAAAACCTGACACCGGTTGCGACTTATCTGGGCAAACCGGGCAACCCCGAACTGGGCGGGCTTGAACTGACGGAATATCGCCGCCGGCAAGAGCAGTTTCGCCTGGCTGAGATCCACGCCCTGCTGGACACCGAGTATTTCATCGACCGCGCCAAACGCCTTTATCAGTATCCAAACTTCATTTGCGATACCGGTGGGTCTATCTGCGAGTGGGTCGACCCGGAGGACCCTGCAGATCACGTCCTGTCCGAGCTGTCCCGGCAAACCCTGATGATCTGGATTAAAGGCGATGAGGATCACACAGCCGAGCTGATCCGCCGTTTCGACAAGGCACCAAAGCCGATGTCTTATCAGGCAGAGTTTCTGACCCGGGTGTGGGGCGAATACCTCACTGAACATGGTTACGCACCCGAGGACGTCGACCCGGACGCCTTTATCCGCTGGACCTATGCCCGTGCCTTGGCGCACCGCCAACCGCGCTATCAGGCCATGGCGGACAATTGGGGTGTCACAGTCACCGCTGATGACATGCACAAGGTCCGCGATGCAGGTGATTTCGATGAGTTGATCGAACGCACCCTTGAGACCCGGACAAACCGGGCTTAATTACCGCCTCTACACAATAACTCCAAAGGCTTGCACCTGATGCCGATCAAGATCCCTTCCGACCTGCCCGCTTACGACGTTCTCACCAAAGAGGGCGTCATGGTCATGGCCGCAGATCAGGCAATGCGTCAGGACATCCGTCCCTTGCGGATCGGATTGCTGAATCTGATGCCCAAGAAAATTCAGACAGAAAACCAGTTCGCGCGTCTGATCGGAGCCACGCCTCTGCAGATCGACCTGTCGCTGATCCGCATGACCGAACATCGCACCAGGAACACCGCCGCCGATCACATGGCCGAGTTCTACCAACCGTTCCAAGAGGTAAAGGATCAGAAATTCGACGGCCTGATCATCACGGGCGCGCCGATCGAGCATCTGGAGTTCGATGACGTCACTTATTGGGACGAGATGACCGAAGTATTCGAATGGACTCAGACGAACGTCCATTCCACCTTTGGCGTTTGCTGGGGTGGAATGGCGATGATCAACCATTTCCACGGCATCGACAAACAGGCGCTCGATGCCAAGGCGTTTGGTTGCTATCGGCACCAGAATCTGGCTCCTTCTTCCCCGTTTTTACGCGGTTTTTCTGATGATTGCGTGATCCCTGTCAGCCGCTGGACCACTATGAACCAATCTGAGATCAACAGCGCGCCCGGCCTGACGACATTGTTGGGCAGCGATGAAGTCGGCCCCTGTCTGGTCGAGGACCCCTCGCATCGTGCGATCTATATCTTTAACCATTTCGAATATGACAGTGATACGTTGAAGCAGGAATATGATCGCGATGTCTCGAACGGGACACCCATCAACGTGCCGATGAACTACTATCCAGACGACGATCCATCACAACCGCCGCAAAACCGATGGCGCAGCCACGCACATCTGCTGTACGGCAATTGGATTAACGAGATTTACCAGTCCACACCGTTCAACATGGAAGACGTTGGTCATTAAAGTTCTGATATTCCTTGGCCTCGTTCTATCGGGTCTGATCCTGCTGACCGTCTGGCGCGCAGCACAGAACGAAGCTGCGGCTGAGGCTCGTTTCCCTCCTGAGGGTAAAATGGTGATGGTCGACGGTATCGCCGTCCATGCGGTGGTCATGGGCGACGGCCCCGATGTGGTTTTGATCCACGGGTCCAGCGGTAACACCCGTGACATGACTTTTGCTCTTGCACCGATCCTGGCCGAGAACTTCCGTGTGATTGTGTTCGACCGACCCGGATTGGGCTATAGCGACAGCTTCAATCCGAACGGAGAACCCATTGAGGAACAAGCGTTAATCCTGCAAAAGGCCACTGCCAAATTGGGCGCGGAAAAGCCCATTGTAGCGGGGCAAAGCTATGGCGGGTCCGTATCGCTGGCTTGGGCGGTCACCCGGCCCGACAACATTTCTGCCCTTGTTTTGATCGCACCGGCTGCGATCCCGTGGGAGACGCCGCTGGACGGTTTCAACAAACTGGCGTCGACTGAAGCGGGCAATACGCTGGCCCTGCCCCTGATCACCGCGTTTGTCCCTGAATGGTACGTGGAACAAGCGCTGGACAAAGTCTTTGCCCCGCAGACGGCACCCGCAGGGTATGCTCAGCATTTCGGCCCCGGCCTGACGATGCGACGCGCCTCGATGCATGCGAATGCCAAGCAACGGGCCAACCTGCTGGACGAAGTTCGCGCCCTGCAACCCCGCTATGGGGAAATTTCCGTACCGACCGAAGTTGTTCACGGAACGGCTGACACCACTGTCAAGTTTGCCTGGCATGCAGAACAACTGGTCGACCAAATCCCTGACGCGGAACTGATCGAGCTTCCGGGTATTGGTCACATGCCGCAGGTTGTGGCTGCCCCCGAGGTCGCATCAGCTATCGACCGCGCGGCCGAGCGAGCGGGTTTGCGTTAAACCGCCAGCTAATCCATAGTAGGATATGGATTTTATGGCGAGGTAGCTAATGGCCCGTTCGGAAAAAGGTTCCATTGAAAAGTATTTCCGCAAGGACGCCCCGAAAGAGGTGCGATCAGCTATTGAAAATGCAAAGAAAGACGACATTCTAAACCCGACATATCCTTACGAAGAACGAATGAAGCGTAAGGATTACGACAAAGAGATGGATTTGCTGCAGATCGAACTGGTCAAAATGCAATCCTGGGTCAGGGAAACAGACAATCGCGTTGCGATCATTTTCGAAGGCCGCGATGCCGCCGGAAAAGGTGGTACGATCAAACGTTTTCGCGAGAACTTAAATCCACGCGGCGCCCGCAACGTGGCGCTCAGCAAACCCTCTGATACCGAACGCAGCCAATGGTACTTCCAACGTTACGTTCAACACCTGCCTGCGGCAGGCGAAATCGTGTTCTTTGACCGCAGCTGGTACAATCGCGGTGTGGTCGAAAACGTCTTTGGTTTTTGCGAACCCGAAGAACGCGAACGTTTTTTCAGGCAAGTTCTGCCGCTTGAAACCGGACTGGTGAATGACGGGATCAAACTGTTCAAATTCTGGCTTAACGTCGGGCGCGCGGAGCAACTGAACCGCTTTCTGGCACGTGAGACAGATCCGCTAAAGCAATGGAAACTCAGCCCAATCGATATCGCGGGCCTTAGCAAGTGGGACGAGTACACGCAATCGATCTCGGAGACTCTGACCCGCAGTCACTCAGATCTTTGCCCTTGGACCATCATTCGATCGGACGACAAGAAACGCGCTCGTATTGCGGCAATACGAACTGTTTTGCACGCGCTGGACTATGATGAAAAAGGCAAGAAGGCTATTGGCAAGATCGATCCACTGATTTGCGGCGGGCCCGAGGTGTTGGACGCGTGATGACATTTTCGCGTTCCATTGCTGGCAAGGGTTGGACGAACCGGCAGGCGTGGATTATGTCTTGGTTCCCCAGAACTTAAACAAAAAGGCTCGTGACACAGGCATGGCGAAACGCGGGTATCACCACGGCAATCTCAAGCAAGCCCTGATCGAGGCCGCCCTGTCGCTGATCGAAGAAAAGGGACCGACCGGTTTTACCCTGTCCGAGGCCGCGAAGACCGCAGGCGTAACACCTGCGGCGGTATACAGGCACTTTCAGGGGCGCGAGGACTTGATCGCCGAGGCCGCCCGTCAGGGCTTTGAAATGTTCGCCGACCTGATGCAGTACGCCTACGACACGGGCCAACCCTCGGCCCTTGCTGCGTTTGAGGCAACCGGTCGGGCCTATCTGGCTTTTGCCCGCAAGCACCCTGGTCACTACATCGCCATGTTCGAAAGCGGGATTTCCGTTAACCGAACGCCTGAATTGGCGCTGGCCGCCAACCGGGCCAAGAGCGTGCTGGAAAAAGCAGCCGCAGATCTTTCGCAACACATCCCGCCAGAAAAACGGCCACCTGCGTCAATGTTCAGTGCTCATATCTGGGCCATGAGCCATGGCGTTGTTGAGCTTTATGCCCGAAACACAGGTGCCAGCTCTCCATTCCCGCCAGAGGATCTGTTGGAAAGTGGCATTGGAATATATTTGCGGGGTTTAGGTCTGGTTCCGCAGGACGATTGAGGTTCGAGCTAGAACCTGGGCCTTGGTGCCGGAACACTAAGGCCCGAGGTGACGTTAATCAGATCCATCTGCCCCATGCCCTTGATATCCACCGGCCCAATATCCGAGACCTGGAACTCGTCAATCAACGCGTATTTCATCTCTTCCGGGGCGACAATATTCATTGGGTTTGCAAAGACTTGCAGGCGTGAAGCAATGTTCACGGCTGGACCAAACACATCGTAGACGTATTTCTGAATACCCACGACCGAGCCGACAGCCGGCCCCATTCCCAGACCGATCCGAGCCTGCCATTTATGCGGATGGCTTTCGTTGCGCCGTTCGAGATATCGCAAGAACCGGACCGCACAATGGGCCACGGCCGTCGCATGATCCGGCGTTGCGTCCGGCATACCGGAAACCGCCAGATAAGCGTCCCCGATAGTCTTGATCCGTTCGCACCCATATTGTTCGACGATCCTGTCGAAGGCCGTGAAAACATCGTTCAACTCGCTGAGTGTCACAGTCGGGTCGGTCTTTGCCGCAAAATCCGTAAAGCCCACAAAATCCAGCATCACGACCGAGACCTGATCGTAGAGCTGCGGCGTAACGACACCAAAGGTCTTGAACTCTTCGTACACAGCGCGGGGCATGAGGTTCAACAGCAACCGTTCGACCCGCTCTTTCTCGCGTTCCAATTCGCGCGTATTACGTTCGACCATGGTCGAATAACTGTCGATCATGCTCTCAAGCTCGCGAATGCGCGTGATGTTCTGAAATTCGACCACCAGCACCTGTTCGGAAAGGCCGTTGGCCAAGGACACCGCGACCGCGAATATCAGCGTCCGGCGCTTGGGCTTGACCTGCAGCTCGGCCGAATAGCGCAAGCCGGATTGCTTGACGTCTTCGAGCTCTTTTGGATCAAGGTCGGGAAAATAATCCAACAGGGTCTGACCTTCGGCCGGTGCCCCAAACCACTCGGTAAATGGACCGTTGTGAAACACGAAACCCAAATCCGAAGCCCGCACAACAGCGACGCCAACACCGATCGCGCGGAGCAGCTGTTCATTTATTGCCAGAATACTCATGCGGCGTCGCGAGCCACGATGATGGCCCGTTTTGACTCGATGGCATCAAGGGCAACTTTTATATGCGCGTCTTCCATTCCATGCACCGACAGGGCCTCGCTGAAAAGCGCGGCCATCTCGTCAAAATCGGCGTGAGAGATGTTCAGGTGACGATGAACCGCCTCGATCCTGTCATCGCTAAAGGATGCAGGTCCACCAACCAAGGACGAAACAAACTTGGTCTGATGATCAATCAACCGGGGCATATCAATGTCTTCGAAATGACCGCCGATCTGATCGGACTCCAACGCCATTTCGTAAAAGGTCATCACGATCCGCGAGATCGTTTTGAAGCCACCGTATCTTTCGTAAATTGTCTGCCCCACGACACATAACCCAAACGTTATTCACCACTAACGTCACGAGGTTATATCATATTGACAGTTTTGTTAACGCAAATGACGCTGATGCACCGCGGGACGACCATTTTGGTGGCGTGGTGAGACTTGAATTCACACGCTCAGATCGTCGGCGCAGGGGATGAACCCGACGTATCCCCCCTGTTCCAGCAATCGCGTCTGGCCCCCCACGCGCCAATACAGCTTGCGCCGCGCCGCGACCAATTCCCGCCGAAGGCGGAACCAAAGCGGCCCCTTATCCAGCCCGCTGTTGGTTTCCTGGTCTAGGGATCGTTCGCTGACCTTCACCTCTTCGACCGTGTGATCTTGCTGTTTCGACCAGATCATCTGCACCCCAACAGCCGGAAAGCACTGATACATCCGCCAATCCGACCGTGGGATGGAGACGAAATCATCCAGGTGATCCGAATACTTTTCGGACCAATTCAGCAGTTTCTGGCAGGCCCGCTGAGAAAGCACATAGGCGGCCGCACTCGGGGCCATTTCCAGCATGGGCCGGACGGTGACGCCTGCGATACGGGTCTCTGGCCCAAAACGAAGAGATTTAGGGGAATAGTCCAGCTTCACCATGTCAAAGGCATCTGGGGCCGCCATCAGCGCTGAAATCACAGATCCTGCCTGAATGGACATTTCGACGTCATCTTCAAAAATGGCCACCGCTTGCAGGTTTTGATCCACGACCGCCTGCCAAACCGCGCGATGGCTTTCAAAACAGGCGATTTCGCTTTGCGTCAAACCCCAGCGACTGCCCGTTCCAGCAACATAGCCACTGGCGTCCACAACTCCGGGTTTCTGGGCATCCGTCGCGCCAAACCGGGTGGCACCCACCAAGCCTGCATGATTGAACTGCGCTTCCATGAAGTCACGGCGCACTGGGACCCGATCTAGATTGATAAAAAAGGCACCCGTCTCTGGTGGCAGTTCGTGACGTCCCACGGTGTTTCCTTTCAAGCGGTTACGCCAGATACACACTGGCAAGGCGGACAATCAAGTCTGCGCTTGAGCAATATGTATCCGGTTTCGCCTATCCTGATTTAGAAGTCCCGATTAAGCTGCGCTGGGAAAACAATAAACAGGATTCTTGCAATGACGTCTCATGGATATTCCGGCGGTCGCCTGAACCTGCCGTTTGTGGGCATATCGACCTTTGGCAAAGCTCCGTACGTCGAGGATTGGGATCAAATCGATGCTGACGTCGCCGTCATGGGTGCGCCTTTTGATTTCGGAACTCAGTGGCGATCCGGCGCTCGGTTTGGACCGCGTGCGGTGCGCGAAGCGTCAACTCTGTTCAGCTTCGGCCATGCCGGCGCATATGACCACGAGGATGATGCCACTTACTTGGATGGCTCGGTCCGGATGGTCGATATCGGCGACGCGGATATCATCCACACCAAAACCGAGGAAAGCCACGCCAACATCCAGTTCGGTGTTGAAAAGATGCTGAACGCAGGCGCCCTGCCCGTCACCATCGGCGGCGATCACTCGGTCAATATTCCCTGCATCAACGCCTTCGAAAACGATTGCGAGAAAAACGGGCCTATCCACGTCGTGCAAATTGATGCGCATCTGGATTTCGTGGACGAACGGCATGGCGTGACCGCCGGACACGGCAACCCCATGCGGCGTGCAATTGAAAAACCGTATGTTTCGGGCATGACGCAACTGGGCATCCGGAACGTGTCGTCAACCGCCAAAGAAGGATATGAGGACGCCCGCGCCCGTGGGTCGGACATTTTGTCTGTTCGGCAAGTGCGCAAGCTCGGTACAGATGGCGTGTTGGCGCGCATCCCAGAAGGCGCCCGGTATTATGTCACGATTGATATCGACGCATTCTGCCCGTCCATCGCCTCTGGCACTGGAACGCCCAGCCACGGCGGGTTCCAGTACTATGATGTCCTAGAGATCATTCAGGGGCTTGCGAAACGCGGAGATGTGGTTGGAATTGACCTTGTCGAAGTAGCTCCGAACTACGACCCAACCGAGAGCACGCAGATTCTGGCAGCGCAGGTTCTGTTGAACTTCATCGGGTTCATCTTTCACGAACGTGGCAAGAAGGGCTGATCGCCCTTCCTGCCGCATAGATCATGCACTGATCGTGTTGTGTTCAGGGCCATAGGGGAAGCCGGTAATGTTTTCGGCACCGGTTTCCTCGACCACCAGAATGTCGTGTTCACGGTATCCGCCTGCACCCTTCTGACCTTCTGGAATCCACAGCATCGGTTCAATTGAAACGACCATGCCCGGTTCCAAAACCGTATCGATATCCTCGCGCAGCTCCAGCCCCGCCTCGCGCCCGTAATAGTGGCTGAGGATCCCGAAAGAGTGGCCATACCCGAAGGACCGGTACTGCAGCAGACCTTCGTCAGCGAAAAAGCGGTTGATCTCTTCGCAGATCCCCGAGCAGGTCGCGCTGGGTTTAATCAGGCTCAGACCCAGCTCATGCGCGGCAACGTTGGCTTTCCAGATGCGCAGGCTATCGGCGTCGGGTTCGCCTAGGAACAGAGTGCGCTCCAGCGCTGTGTAATAACCTGAAATCATCGGGAAAGTGTTCAGGGATAGGATATCACCCTTTTCCAACGCACGCTTGGTGACCGGGTTATGTGCACCATCCGTGTTCAGGCCTGACTGAAACCAAACCCATGTGTCGCGGTATTCGGCATCCGGATAGGCGCGGGCAATCTCAGCCTCCATCGCGTCACGTCCGGCCATGGCGATCTCGATCTCGGTCGCGCCTTCACGGATCGCGGCGTGGATAGCCGCGCCACCAACATCCGCAGTACGCGCGCCGCCTTTGATCAATTCGATCTCTTCGGCTGACTTCACCATCCTTGCAGCCATCGTATCAGGCGCGATATCGACCAGTTCCGGCCCACCCAACATGTCCAGGGCCGTGTCGCGCATGGCCAAGGTTAGATGATCGCCTTCGATGCCAATCCGACGAGCGGACCCGATCAGTTTCGACACAGCGCGCCAGTAGTTGTTCCGCTTCCAGTCGGTGTAGATCACGTTCTCGTCTACCGACCGCCGCCACGGCTGCCCGGCGTCGATATTGGCCGAAACCGTGGTGCACGCATCCTGCGTAACGACGCAGCCGTAAGGCCGGCCAAACGAGCAGTAGAGGAATCCCGAGTAGTAGGCGATGTTGTGCATCGACGTCAGCAAAACTGCAGGGATATCACGTGCCGCCATCATCGCGCGCAGACTGGCAAGGCGGCGATCGTATTCCGCGCGGCTAAAAGGCAAAGGTGCCTTGTCGCCGTTATGGCTGGTGAAAAACTCAGGGCGATTGTTCAGGTCATTCATCTTTGACTCTCCTCAACGCCGGACTGGCATCGCCCGGCCACAAGTCCCGGCGTTCAGGACGAGCGGCCTCGGGATCCGAGAGCCATGCACCCCGCGTTCTGTCACGACGCCATCGTGACCGGGGTGCATGGTGAAATCGCTAAATCAGCTTTTGAGTCGCGTCAAGCCGGGGTGAGACCCCGCAGGCGTTCAGACCGCCGCCGCAGCAGTTCGACCGTGGTCAGCAGCGCGATCGAGATCACGACAAGGATGGTCGCAACGGCCAGAATGGTCGGGCTGATCTGTTCACGCAGGCCTGTGAACATCTGCCAAGGCAATGTCTTTTGGCTGGCTGATCCGACAAAGAGAACCACCACAACTTCGTCAAACGAAGTGATGAAGGCAAACAATCCGCCCGAGATTACACCCGGCAAAATCAGCGGCATCTGGATCTTGAAGAACGTCCGCACCGGACCTGCACCCATATTCGCAGCAGCCCGCGTCAGGGATTGGTCAAACCCGACCAGCGTTGCGGTCACCGTGATGATGACGAAGGGAATCCCCAGAACCGCGTGGGCCAGCACGACTTTCACATAGCCGACGAAGTTCTTGTTCATGCCCAGCGTACCTTCCAAAAAGCGGCCGATGTCGCTGTAGAAAAAGAACATACCCGTGGCCGAGATGATCAGCGGAACGATCATTGGCGAGATCAAAATGCCCATAATGGCCCGACGCCCCGGAACATGCGACTGGCTGAGACCTATCGCCGCCAGAGTGCCCAGCGATACCGAAATGATGGTCGCAATTGGTGCGATGATCAGCGAGTTCTTGAAGCTACGCTGCCATTCATTGTTGGTGAAGAAATCGCGGTAATGCTTCAGCGAATACCCTTCAGGGTCCAGACGCAGCATTTCGGGCGTAAAGGTGAAAAAGTCCTGCGCATTGAAAGACAGCGGTAGTACCACAAGGATCGGCGTGATCAGGAAAACGAAGATTGCCCCGCAGATCACCCGGAAAGTGAAATGCCACAACACCTGACCAGCCGTCATGTAAGGAAGCAATTTTTGCCGATAACGCCCCTCGTAGAGCCAGAAGATGAAGAAGGCAAAGAACCACCCCGCCAGCAGCCCGACGATCAAGCCTGTAATGCCTGCGAAGAAAAATCCAATTGCAGCAAGACCCAGTATCGTAATCCAGCGCGCAACGCGTTCGTTGTCCAGCACGTTGATATACAGCCATGCCAGACCTGCCATCAAAGCAGCGCCGATCAGGATGCCCAGCAGAACGTTGTCCTGCCCGGCTCCGACGAACATGCCCAGAAATCCTCCGGCGATTGCGACAGCCGGCAGAACCACCGACAACGGTTTGCGGGATATTGGTGTAAGTGCAGCCATATTCTTTATCCCAGCTTGACGTTATCAATGCCGACGATCTTGTCGTAGCACCAGTAGAGTAGAAGAACGACCGCCAGCAGGATCGTCCCCAGCGCCGCAGCCAGTCCCCAGTTCAGAGAGGATGAGATGTGGTACGCAATCCGGTTCGAAATGAAGACACCTTTGGTGCCGCCAACGATCTCGGGCGTGATGTAGTACCCGATGGCAAGAATGAACACGAGGATCGAACCCGCGCCGATACCCGGTATCGATTGCGGGAAGTAAATCCGCCAGAAGGTGGTCCAGTTGGTGGCGCCCATGGATTTGGCCGCACGGGTATAGTACGGCGGAATCGTCTGCATGACCGAATACATCGGCAGGATCATGAACGGCAGCAGGATATGCGTCATCGCAATGATCGTGCCGAATTGATTGTTGATGATCACCAGCCTCGCATCATCGGCAACAAAGCCCAGCCAGACCAGCGTTTCGTTGATCACACCCTGCTGCTGCAACATCACTTTCCAGGCGGAGGTGCGCACAAGCAGCGAGGTCCAGAATGGCAACAGCACCAAAATCATCAGCATGTTTGAAGCCCGCATCGGCAGATTGGCGAGCAGGTAAGAAACTGGATAGGCCAGCAGAATACAGGCCCCGGTAATGATCAGCGACATGAACAATGTCCGGCCGAACAGCTTGATGAGGATGCGCTTATCTTCGGGTTGCGCTTGCGCCCCTTCGGGTGTGCGCTGCATATCAATAGCGTTCAGAAAGTATCCATTGGTGATCGGCACCGCGTGCGTCTTGATCACGCGCCACGTGTCCACGTCCCCCCAGCCATCGTGAATTTCGATCAATTTTTCCTTGAACGGGGCGTCAGCTTCCGGATCCAACCGCTTGATCTGGCGTCCAGATTTTCGGAACATCGACGACATTCCCGTCTGTTCGTAATTCAAGCGGGTACCTAGTCTTGTGTGTTGCTTGGCGTCAACGGCAACAACCATGTCGCGAATAAATGCTTCATACAAAGCTTCGTCCGGCAATTCCCCGCTCTCGGCGTCCCATTTCTGTAACTCAACGACTGTCAAAGGAAGTGTCTCTGAGACAATCCCGTTTTCGACCGATCGGAATAGCATGGAAATGATAGGTATGACGAATGATAGCAGTACAAATAGCAAAAGTGGCGCAACTAGAGCCAACGCCCGCAATTTACGCCGACGCAATGAACGCGCCAGTGATTTCTTCAGCGGCGTACCATCTGCCGCCAACATCGGACCTGATTGAGTTGCGTCGCTCATCTGCGTTCCCTGATTTTTTGACGCCGGGGCCTAACTTGGCCCCGGCTGGTTTTTTGGATCAATCAGCGATTACTTCGCCAGCCAAGCCTGGAACTTTGCTTCGATATCATCACGATAGTCAGCCCAGAACTCGTAGTTGTAAAGGAACGTGTTCTTGGCGTTCTCGGGATCGGTCGGCATGTGAGGTGCCATGTCGATGCCCAGGTCCGCGTGCTGACCCACCAGCGGCGCCGAAGATGCACGTGCCGGACCGTACGAGATGTACTTGGCCTGATCCGCCAGGCGCTGCGTATCGGTTGCGAACATAATGTAGTCCAGCGCGCGCTTCTGACGCTCTTCGCTCAGACCAGCAGGAATAATCCAGCCGTCCAGATCAAATATCTGAGCATCCCACAGCATTGCAACGGGTTGCTTCTGCTCTTCGATCACGCTGAACAGGCGACCGTTATAGGTCGAACCCATGATGATCTCGCCGTCCGCCAGCAACTGCGGCGTGTCCGCGCCTGCAGACCACCAGACAACGTTGTCTTTGATGGTGCCTAGCTTGGCCAGGGCCTGATCCTGCCCTTCCGGAGTCGCCAGCACGTCATAGACGTCGTCTTTTGCCACGCCGTCACAAATCAGAGCCCATTCCATGTTGTTGATGGCACGCTTTTCAAGTGAACGCTTGCCTGGATAGGCTTCCAGATCGAAGACTGCGCAAACATCCGACGGCGGTGTGTCACCCACCAGATCCGTACGATACCCGAATGTAGTCGAGTAAACGATTTGCGGAATGAAACACTCGCTGACAAGCAAGTCACCGAAATCATCAGCAGCCGAGGTTCCGTCGGGTGCCGGTGCCAACATGGTGTCCGGATCGATTTCCAACGCCAGGCCTTCGTCACACAGACGAATTGCGTCTGCCGCCACAACGTCGACCACGTCCCAGGTGATGTTGCCTGCTTCGTTCATCGCACGCAGTTTAGCAACCGCCTCGGCCGAGCTGTCGTCGTTCAGGATCGTGACGCCGGACTTCTCGGAATAGGGCTCGTGATATGCTTTCAGCTGCGACTTGGAGTATGCGCCGCCCCAAGAGACAATTGTCATTTCTTCGGCTGATGCAGCGCCGGCAACTGCCACGATAGCACCTGCCATAAGAGTGGTTTTTGTTACTTTCATCGTTAACTCCCTGTTATTCCCGTTAATTTTGATCTTTTTGGTTGGGCCACGGGGTAACCCACCCATGCCTTTCCCCGCGCACTTTGGTGTCGTGAACGGGTTGTTCCCTGATCAGGCGTCCAACGCCCGACAGTCACGCGCAAGCCAGCCGATTTCGACTTCCTGGCCCGGCGACAGTCTGATAGCGTCCGGGGCGTTTCGCGTCTTGATGATGAAGTCGTCATTCCCGGCAACCGACAGACGGAAGCGGAAGACATCGCCCATGTAGATGAACTCTTTCACCGTTGCTTTCAGAGTGTGCGCATCGGCGTGCAGGCGATCCTTGTTGAATTCCACCCGCTCAGGCCGGATTGACACTTTTGTCCGATCACCTGCCGCATGGACATTGACCGGCTTGGCGTCAATTTCAGATCCGTCATCCAGCGCCACAACACATTCGTCGCCGTTGATTGACTTAATAACGCCTTCCAATGTGTTGTTTTCACCAATGAACTGGGCAACAAAACTGTTTTCAGGCTCTTCGTACAGCAGATCTGGCGGCGCAAGCTGTTGAATGCGTCCATCGTCGAATACCGCAACGCGATCTGACATTGTCAGCGCTTCGGTCTGGTCGTGGGTCACATAGACGGTCGTAATCCCAAGTTCATGGGCCAGACGCGTGATTTCAAACTGCATATGCTCGCGCAGCTGTTTGTCGAGCGCGCCCAGCGGTTCATCCATCAGAACCAGCTCGGGCTCGAACACCAGCGCGCGTGCAAGGGCGATCCGCTGCTGCTGGCCCCCGGACAATTGCGCCGGTCGACGGCTGCCAAAGGCCCCCATCTGGACCATATCAAGCGCCCGCCGGACCTTTTCTTCCCTTGCGTCCTTGCCAATTTTCCGCACTTCCAGAGGGAACGACAGATTTTCTGCCACCGTCATATGCGGAAAAAGAGCGTAATTTTGGAAAACCATGCCAATACCGCGCTTATGCGGTGGGATGTTGTTGATCGGTCGCCCGTCCAACATAATCTCGCCATGAGTGGCTGTTTCAAACCCTGCCAGCATCATCAGGCAAGTTGTCTTGCCAGAACCCGAGGGCCCAAGCATTGTAAGAAACTCACCTTTCGGCATGGAAAGGTTAAGGTCTTTTACAACAAGGATCTCGCCATCATAAGATTTTTGGACATGCTGAAACTCGACGAACGCTGCGTCATTAGACATTTACCGATTAGTCTCCCCTGTGCAGTCCTTGCCTGCCCGGTTCATCCGGATCTCAAAGACCTGTCGAGGCCATTTAAGGACATGCAGGGTGCGGCACGCAACCAAAATATGACACGTGGGTAACGATTAAAAAATAAGCAGCAGAGTTTTCAGGCAGAATTCAACTTGCGCATGTGCCATGCAAGGCTTTGATTGCTGGAAAGCACCGGTTTTTTCAGGCGTTCTTGCACAATCGGAATAACATCAAAAGTTCTTAGATTCGTGCAGCTTAGAAAAACAGCTTCAACTGAATCATCCTGCCCAAGACTCACTGCAGCCTCAATCAGAGACTTCCGTGAAATCCGCGCGACTTTGGCCTCTTCGGCTTCGCCGAATGTGCCAAAAACATCCATCGAAATGCCATTTTGCGCAAATGCGTTGCGTAAGGGATCGTTCACTTCTTCGATATATGGCGACAAAAGTGCGAACTTTGCTACACCAAGTTCGTGGGCGCAGGCCGAGGCCGCGCGCAATGGGTTTGTAACAACCTCTGCCTCGCAAGTTTTTTGAACCATTTGTTCGACCTGATCCGAGCCGATAACCGAGCTGGCAGAGGTGCAGCCATAACCAACCACACGATATGGTCGGGTCTTGGGCAACAAATCGGCAGCGGCAGGTAAGGCGGTTTCCATTTCCGCCAGAGTATCTGTCGTCACCTCTTTGCCGCTGGGAATTCTGGAGACGTAAATGGGACAGCTACGGTCGGAAAAATACGCGTTGAATTCCGGCTCAAGGGTCTCGTCTGTCTGCAAGACGATCAGACCCATTGGGGGCATGGCGGGATCATCTGCATCAACTGTATAAGGTAAACGGGTCATATCTCGGGCAACTCCATACCAGCGCGAGGGCTAAGAAAGCGGGGCTCGTCTTCGGTTATGACGATGTTCTCTTCATGAACAAGGATCTTTCCGCCCACGGCAATGCCCGGCTCAAGCGTCAGGACCATGCCTGGTTTCAAAACTGTGTGGTCGGTTGGAATGAGAGATGGCCATTCCGTCAGAGACATACCCAAACCATGCCCCAAACGCCCTGCCCCCGTATCGGCATCGTGGCGCGACAGCACAGAGTTCATCGCCTGAAATAAGTTAGCCGCCGTGGCGCCCGGGCGCGCAATCTCAAATGCCGCATCCGACGCTTCAATCAATGCACTATAGGCTGACTTAACCTGCGCGTTCGCGGACCCTATCGACCAGTTGCGGTCGTAATCACTGAAATACCCATCCCAAACCAGGCCGGTGTCCAGCATCAGGACATCGCCTTGCTGCAGCAGCGTATCAGATGCCGGGGAAATCACGTCAGTGTAACCGCCCTGTTCCGCACCGCCCGCGAGGTATGGAACCCAATCGGCCCCCTCGTCCAGGCACAGCATTTGAAACCCGCGAAACACAGCATCCAGCGCCACGCCTTCTTTGGCGATTTCGGGCACCCGCTGAAAGGCACGCCCAGCGATGGCGCATGCCGTTTCAATCTTTGCAATCTCCGCTGATGATTTCACCATCCGCAGCGCGCGTACGATCCCTTCATCGCCGCAAAGGTCTCGCTGACCGACTGTCTGTTGCAGACGTCGAAGGTCTGCCAACGGCATCCTGACATGCGTTTCATGCCCATCTGGTAGTCCGATCTTTGCGTCGTCGGGCGTCACCTCGCGAAGTGTATCAGCCAAAAGGCTAATGCCATCGTCGGCCAGATCCGGCGCAGCCCAGGTTCGGATATCGTCGAGCCATGTCTCGGCCATAAGCGCGGCCCCGATCGAAGGGATCACCGCAATCGGCTTGCCACTGGCAGGTACAATCAGAAACCAGGGCCGTGTTGGGCTTTCCCAAAACCGCGTCAGGTAGCCGGTAAAATATCGGACCTCAGGTTCCGTCGTCAGCAACAGGGCCGACAGACCAGAGGCTTGCATCTTGTTTTGCGCGCGTTCCGTTCGTGCTGCGAACTCAGATGTGTCAAACCCCCTCATTCCGTGACCTCAGAGAAAAAGCGGATAACCTGCGCGTCTGCGTCAATTCTCAAGCAAGTGCCATTGATCAGCTTTTGGCCGCCGCGATGGGGGGTAGGTGAGATTCTCAATTTGGTGTCTTTCCCGTGATGCCCATTGACGTGATCGCATTCGTCAAGTTCTGTCAACAAAACTCGCCCAAGGCAGGAGCCTAAAATGCCCCATTCAGATCCGGCCTTCAGCCGCGCCGAGTACGACCGCAGATTGGCAAAGACCCGCGCCGCCATGGCAGCCGCCGGGTTGGATGCTTTGTTTGTCGAAGATCCTTCAAACATGGCATGGCTGACGGGCTATGAGGGCTGGTCGTTCTATGTGCATCAAGGGGTACTTGTGCTTCAGGATGCCGACCCGATCTGGTGGGGCCGAAATCAGGATGCCAACGGCGCGCGTAAAACTGTTTGGATGTCCAATGACCGGATCCACGGCTATGCGGACGAATACGTACAATCCACCGTGCGTCACCCCATGCAGGATCTGGCAGCGCTGATTGCGGATACTGGTATCGCGAAGGGGCGGATCGGTGTCGAGTTGGACAATTATTATTATTCAGCCAAAGCGCACCTGACTTTGCTGGCGGAGTTGCCCGACGCAGAGCTGGTCGACGCAAACACATTGGTGAACTGGCAGCGTGCCGTGAAATCCGATGAGGAAATTGCGCTAATGCGAAAAGCTGCGCGGATATCCGAGCATGTGACCGACGGCGTATTGGAGCGCATCGAACCGGGTATGCGAAAGAACGACCTCGTCGCGCAAATCTACCATGACGCAGTCACCGGAGTTGGCGAGGATTGGGGCGATTACGCGGCCATTGTGCCGCTGCTCCCGTCCGGCCCGGATGCCGCTGCACCGCACCTGACTTGGGATGGTGAACCATTCAAATCCGGAGAGTGTACATTTTTCGAACTGTCAGGCTGCTATCGCCGTTACCACGCGCCCTTCTGCCGCTCGGTCTTTTTGGGTAAGCCACCCGACTATTTGCTTCGTGCTGAAGCCGCGCTGGTAGAGGGTCTTGAAGCGGGACTAGAGGCCGCGCGGGCCGGCAATCAGGCGCGTGATATCGCGTTGGCTCTGGCTGCCCCGCTGGAACGGGCGGGTATCGAGCGCGGCGCGCGATGCGGTTATCCGATTGGCCTCAGCTATCCACCCGATTGGGGCGAACGCACGATCTCTCTCCGCCCCGAGGATGAGACCGTATTGGAACCGGGCATGACCTTTCACTTCATGCCCGGCCTCTGGATGGATGATTGGGGGTTGGAGATCACTGAGCCGATCCTCATCACTGAGTCGGGTCCCGCCGAATGTTTCTGCAACCGCCCCAGAAAGCTGTTTGTGAAGCCATGACTTTACCCAGAACCATGGAAATACTAGCCGACCTGATCGCTTTTGAGACGGTGTCTGCGGACTCGAATCTGGAAATGATCAGCTATCTGACCGAACGGCTCGAGGCATTGGGTGCACGGTGTATCGAGACGCGGGACAAAACCGGTGCAAAGGCGAACGTGTTTGCCACCCTCGGCCCCGATCAACCCGGCGGCATCCTTTTGTCAGGCCATACGGACGTGGTGCCAGTGGCCGATCAGGATTGGACAACCGATCCGTTCCAGATGGCTGAAAATGACGGCAAGCTCTACGGTCGCGGAACATGTGACATGAAGGGCTTCATCGCTGCGGCGGTGGCTTTCGGCAAAACGCTGGATGCGGGCAAGCTGACCCAACCGCTGCACTTTGCCTTTACCTACGACGAAGAAGTCGGCTGCCTTGGTGCGCAAACTCTGGTCGATGACCTGTCTGAACGTGGCATCGTTCCGGACATCGCCATCATCGGCGAGCCGACCGAAATGCGCGTGATAGAGGGGCACAAGGGCTGCTTTGAATATACCACCCGCTTCTCGGGACTAGAAGGACACAGCTCTGCCCCCGATGACGGGGTGAATGCTGCGGAATATGCTGCACGATATATCGGCAAACTGCTGGAGTTGCGCCACATTCTCAAGTCCCGCGCACCCGCCGACAGCCGGTTCGAGCCGCCTTGGACGACGGTCAATATCGGCCAAATCTCTGGGGGCGTTGCCCATAACGTCATAGCTAGCAAGGCTGAGGTTTTGTGGGAGATGCGACCCGTGCAGGCAAGTGACGCCGACCTCGTCAAAAAGACCCTTGCGGACTACGTGGAGCATTCCTTGTTACCGGAGATGCAAGCGGTCCACAGTGACTCGAACATCACGCAAGAGGCTATCGCCGAGGTCGAAGGCCTTGAGCCGATGGAAGAAAACGCAGCCCGTGATCTGGTCGCCGAACTGACCGGGGCCAACGGTACAGGTGTTGTCGCCTTTGCGACCGAGGCCGGGTTGTTTCAGAAGCTTGGCGTTCACGCAATTGTCTGCGGGCCGGGTTCAATCGCACAGGCCCACAAGGCAGACGAGTTCCTTGAAATCGAACAGCTGGACCTGTGCTGCAGAATGCTGACCCGATTGGGTCAGCGCCTGACCCGTTAACCGGTACCGTGCGTGCGGTCGTATTTTGATCGACCCGGTTGGATATGCGCCTCGCGTGCTTCCTCGCCGGGGTCATAGACCTCCATTACCAACGGATAGCAAGCAGCGGTATCCGAGGAATGTTCCGACGAACAATCCCCGCCGGGGCAAGCAGACAGGCCGACGATCAGGTCAATCTCGGCATAGAACTCGAGATAATCGCCAGGCCGAACCGGGCTTGCCTTCATGAAATACTGGCCCGTGTCGCGAGTAAATCCGGTGCACATGAACACGTTCAGTACGTCATGCACCAGCATTTCGGCCTCATGCAGCGGCAGATCGCAATGGCTGGCCAGCGCGCGAGTCAGGTTCGAATGACAGCAATAGTGATAGTCATCCCCCGAAAGCAAACGCCCGGTATACGGATCACACCGCGTGCCGATCACGTCATGGACCGATCCGCCATAGGTATCGAACCCGTACCAGTCCAGAGTATCGGCAACGATCGTCGCCATCGGTCGCATGTTTGGAAAACTCGACCACATCCGGTCTCCGGTCGACAGATGCGTGCCGTGCAGCGCGCGGGTTTTGCCGGAATAGAACCGCTCGGTCAGGTCATGCTTATTCCACATGTTCAGGTCGCCAACCTGAGGACCATCGACCGAAACCACCCTGACAAAAGCGCCAGCAGGAACATCAATGCAAGTCGCGTCACGCGGGGCAGCAGTGGCCTCGGCCACCTTTACGGCACCTTCGCGCAGTTGGCCCAAACCAATCAGATCAGGCTGCTGCAACGAGTCCGGCGGGTAGCAGATTACTGGGGCAATGGCCTTGCGGTCGGCGGCATCGGCCGGTGGTGGGAAGTTCGGTTTTGTCAGTTTCATGCGCCCCTCACTTCCCTCCGGAAATCCCTGCTTTGCCGAATCTTTAACGCATTATAAAGGGGTTCGCCATCGGCTCTTGCGCGGTGCTGATCCAGGTTGTCTTGGTTCTGGTGTAATCCAGTATTGCCTCAACACCCGCCTCGCGACCATATCCCGACTGATTGAACCCGCCGAACGGCGCAATGGGTGAGATCGCGCGATAGGTGTTCACCCAGCAGATACCGGCCCGGACCCGTTTTGACACACGGTGCGCGCGCGCAAGGTTCTGCGTGAACACGCCCGAGCCCAACCCGTAAGGGGTGCTGTTTGCCAGCGCGATAGCCTCTTCTTCGGTATCGAATGGCAGCAAGGACATCACCGGCCCGAACATTTCGATTTTCAACGTTTCGGTTGCGGGTGACGCGCATTCTACCAAGGTGGGGTTCATGTAGTTGCCGGGACGGTCGGCAGCATTTCCCCCGAAGTGGATCGTCGCGCCCTGCCCTCGCGCTTTACTCAAGGTCTCTTCGATCTTGCGCACCTGTGCCGCCGTGCAAAGCGGACCAACATGCGTTTCCGGCTGCAAAGGATCACCCAACCGTATGGCGCTGGCTTTTTCGGCGATCCGCTCGACCAGAGGCCCAAGGATTGACCGATGCACCAGTCCGCGCGTTCCCGCCACACAACTCTGACCGGATGCGCCGAAGTTACCAGCGATCAGACCGTTTGCTGCACCGTCCATATCGGCGTCCTCAAACACGAGGATCGGGGATTTCCCACCCAATTCCAATGACGTGACCGCAAAGTTCTCGGCCGAGTTTCGCACCACATGGCGGGCGGTCTCAGGCCCGCCGGTAAAGGCAATTCGGTCGACATCAGGATGGCGGGTCAGTGGAATTGCACAGTTTTCGGCGTCACCGGTGATGACCGACACAACGCCGGGCGGGAATCCGGCCTGTTGAATCAGATTGGCAAACTCCAGCATGGGTGCGGGCGCGATTTCCGATGCTTTCAGCACGACGGAACACCCGGCAGCCAACGCCGGGCCCAGTTTGGTCGCGGTCAGGAACATCTGCGCATTCCACGGCACGATCGCGGCCACGACTCCAATCGGTTCTCGTGAGGTAAAGACATGCATGTCAGGCTTGTCGATGGGCAGGACCGTGCCTTCGATCTTGTCTGCCAGACCCGCATAGTAGCGGTAGTAATCGGCAACATATCCGGTTTGCGCCGAGGTTTCCGCCAACAGCTTTCCGCTGTCGGTCGTCTCCAACTCACCCAGGCGCTTGGCGTTTTCTGCCACCAGATCGGCAAGACGATACAGCAGCTTGCCCCGCTGCGTCTGTGTCATATCCCGCCATTCCGGGTCATCCAGAACCCGTTTGGCGGCGGCGATGGCGAGTTCAACATCACTGGGCGCGGCGCACGCGAATGTGGCCCACCCCTGGCCCGTGGCCGGGTTCTGTGACGTCATCACCTGCGTGGCTGATCCTTCGGTCCAGACGCCGTCAATGAACAGCTGAAAATGCGGTAGGTTTCCCATGGTGGTCCTCACTGAAATGCCGGCATCACGTCGTCGATGAATCGCGCCAAAGAGGCACGCTTACGTTCGTTGGTCATGCCGCTGTCGACCCAGAACGAAAACTCGTCATAACCCAGATCTTCATAGCGCTTGATCCGATCGATCACCTGTTGGGCAGTCCCAACTGTCAGATCACGGCCCAAATTTTCTTTGGTATACATCGGGTTCGCGTCCATCTCGGCTTCGGTAATCGGCTTGATCAAGCCCTGTTCAACTGGCCGTTTGTTCATGAACCATGCACCAAAGTAATTGTAGTACCGGCGCAGATTTTGCACGCCCTGCGCAACATCGTCGTCATCTTTACCGACATAGGTGTGGTGCAACAGCATGATCTTGGGGCGCGGCCCCGCGTAGCTGTCACAGGCATCGTTGAACCGCCCCATCAGGGTCTCGATCTCTTCCATGCCCTGCCACAGCGGGGTGACCTGAATATTGAATCCGTTGTGAACGCCGAATTCGTGGCTGTTAGGATCCCGCGCTGCGATCCAGATTGGCGGGCCGTCCTCCTGATATGGCTTCGGTGCCGAAGTTGCCGCCGGAAACTCATAGAACTCGCCTTCATGGGCACAATCGCCCTTCCAGATCTGAGGCAACAGCGGGGTGGACTCGCGCATGCGCTGCCCCGCCTCCCAAGCGTCCATTCCCGGCATCAGACGTTCGTATTCATAGGAATACGCACCGCGCGCGATCCCCAACTCGATACGCCCTTTCGTCATCTGATCCGCTGCGGCTGCCTCACCTGCCAGTTTGATCGGATGCCAGAACGGCGCAATTACCGTTCCGGTGCCCAACCGCACATTGCGCGTGTGATGCGCCAGATCGACCAGCGACAGAAACGGGTTGGGGGCAATGGTGAACTCCATCCCATGATGTTCACCTGTCCAAACTGCCCGCATGCCCCCGTCATCAGCCATCTTCACCAGGCTCACGAATTCATCATACAGAACATCGTGAGGCTGATCCGGGGTCAGACGTTCCACGTGGGCAAACAGTGAAAACTCCATCAAATGGCTCCTTTACCGAAACTGTGAATTTCGCCGCGTTCGGCGTCACCGAGATACAGCCCGAAAACGCCTTCGCGGGCTTCAAGGGCGTAGCGGGTCATCATGTGGTGCAAGCTATTGCTGGCGTAAGTCAGATCAGCCAGATCGCCGATATCTACCCATTCGGCATTTTCCACCGGGATGTTCTGAACGCAAGACGCCAGAAAGAACGTGTAGTGCAGGTTCGTTTCGGCATCGTTGAACGAAGAATAGACCTGTTCGATCTGCGCCTGAATGCCCCGATCGGAAAGGCCCTGTGCCAGCCTGTTGCGTTGCCCCCCGGGTTCCGCACCGGCGATTTGAACCGGGCGAAATGCGCCTTCGTAGCGTTCCAGAATAACTTTGCCATTTGCCGCAACAATCGCACCGCAGATTGTCGGAACCTGCGCGTCCATCTCACGCTCAAGTCCAAGACTGAAATACGACCCGTTCACATAACCCAGACCGTTTCCACCGATATGGTTGAACTCTGTGACACGACCAATCAGAACCGTGTGGTCGCCTGCGGGCAGCGCCTGATGCGTTTCACAACTGAACTGCGCCAGCGCTCCGTCGATCAGCGGCAAGCCATTGGCTCCGTCGCGATGCGCCACCCGACCAAATCGGTCGCCCTTGAAACTTGCGAAGGTATTCGAGACGCCCTGCTGCCCATCTGCCAGAACATTCACCGCAAAATGCGAGCATCCGGCAAAGGTATCGTGGCTGGACAGAAACTTGCCGGGGCAGACCAACAGCAAAGGCGGATCAAGCGACACGGACGTGAAGGAATTCGCCGTGAACCCGACCGGGTTTCCAGAGGTGTCGCGGGTCGTCACAACCGTTACACCGGTCATGAAGTTGCCAAATGCATCACGCAGGGCGCGGGTGTCAATCTCGGTCATGGCAGGCACCTCCGAACGAACTCAAGCAATTTGGCGTTAACGTCAACCGGGTGCGTCATGGGCATCATGTGGGCAGCATTTGGGATTATCTTTACCCGGCCATTTGTCACTTGCTGCGCCATGCCCTGCGACATGCCGGGTGTGGAATTTGGCTCATCCCCGCCCGTCATAAACAGTGCCGGGCAATTGATTTGCCCCAGTTGTGCGTCAGTCGGGCCATCGCTTTCGGCGAAGATGGTATAGGCCGCTTTGTATGCGCCCGGGTGGACATCTTTCAGCCAACGCGAACAGGCTTCGCCTTCTTCTGAAACCTGATCGCCGAACCAACGCTGCAAGGTCACGGTAGGATCGTTCATAGCCGCAGCATCCAGTGCCGCCGCGCGGGCCGTGACAGCCGCACACGCTTCGGGGGTTCGGCGGTAAATTGCGTTCAACGCGGCAACGCCTCTCACCTGATCATGCCCCGATGCCGCAATGTCCAAAGCGATCAAAGCTCCCATGGAATGCCCAATCAGAACGGCAGGCTCGGTCAATTGGGCCGCGATCGGGTTGGCGTACCCATCCAGCCCCATAGCACCTTGAAACTGGGTTTTTCCGTGCCCGGGCATATCCGGACACAGAACACGATACCCGGCGGCAGACAGCGCATCGATTTGCGCGCCCCAGGCTTCGGCCCGCAGGCCAACGCCATGGAGCAGAACCACAAGCGGGCCTTCACCTTCGTCTATCGCGGCGAGCCCGCCGATGTCAGACCGAGGCCGGGTTGTCCACGTCATGGCCCAGATCCTTCAAGTCCTGATAACGGTCGCCGATGCGATGATGCGGACGGCCCGAGGTTGCTCCGCCCAAAACCACGACGATCTCATCCGCACGGGGCGCGTCGGGGATGGCGAATTGCAGCGTCAGATAGTGTGACCGGCGGCCCGCATCATTCTTGTCCATCAGAGGCACCATGATCGGTGTGTTCGCCGGGCCCCGGGTGTTGGTGAATGAAAGATAGGACTTGGCGTCAACCGCCTGCCGGAAGATGTTCCCGAAATGCAGCGTGTGGATCAGGCCCGAGGCATGCTCAACCTCTCCGTCCAGCCCCACAACCGCGGCCTTGCCATAAGCCTCAATCGCCTCGCCGCTTCCGGCCAGCGCGATCATCCTGTCGGTCAACTCTTGGCCCAGGATTGGGCCATAGGCCAAAATTTCGGGCCGCAGATCTTCGACGAATCGCCCGGCCCAAGGGTTGGTAACAACCGCTGCTACAGCAAACATGCGCCACGGCCGTTCGGCTTTGCGATATCCTTCGATCCGAACTTCTTCGTCGAAGGTCACTATTTTACGAATTTCCGGCTGCACGATATCCCCCAATCTTGAGTACGAGAAATATCTTTGATTGGCCGGCACTTTGACAAACGAAAGAAGTTGGGTCTTAGGTATTAACAAAGCTACTAGGTCGGTTGCACATGCCCAAAACACTGCCCCCCCTTACATGGTTCAGGTCGTTCGAGGCCGCGGCCCGAAGGTTGAGCTCAACAGCTGCGGCGGATGAAATCGGATTGACCCAATCCGCCGTAAGCCAGCAAATCAGGTCGCTGGAATCTCGGCTTGGCGTCGTCCTGTTTCATCGGCATCCGCGCGGTCTTTCTTTGACGGATGAAGGGCGAAAGCTGCTGCCGCAGGTCGAAGCCGCACTGCAATTGCTGCAATCCGCCGCCTCTCCGTATTTGGCAGAGGAACGGGCCAGACACGTCACTGTGGCGGCGTCGATCAGCATCATCGAATGGTTGATTTCCCCTGCCCTGCCCCAGTTTCGCGACCAAAACCCAGATACGTCCATTCGCTTTGTCAGCACGATCTGGCCCGATGAATACTCGGCCCTGCGCGCCGATGTTGAAATCCGGTTCGGGTCGGAAAAACAAGTCGGGCGGGATGCAAAACCGTTACTGCCGAATGACCTGATCGCAGTAAAAGCGCCTGGCTTGGTTGGCGCTTTTCAGGACTTGCCCCTGATCGAGGCCGTGGGAACGTCAAACAACTGGTCCACATGGGCGGAAGTCACCGGTCATAAAATCCATACCCCGGCCTATTATGTCGATTCTTACGGGCTTGCCTTGCAATTGGCGGCTTCCGGGAACGGCGTGGCCTTGGTGAATGCACTTATCGCCGATCACGCTCTGCAAACCGGACAGGTCGCGCGTGCTTTCGATGAGACTGCTCCAGCGGCCGAAGGGTACTTTCTGGCCGTGCAGCGCGCATCACCCGAGGTTGACGCCTTTGTATCATGGTTTTCACAATTAGTTCCCGGCCCGGCACACCAAAGGGTCTGATTCAGACACACCAATGTCGCATCTGAGGATATTACTGAGCAGGAAAATAGTGAATTCTGGTAAAAAAGGTCCGATTCATGCGATATTCAGGCTTTCGAGTCATCAAAGAGGCGCTTACCGGCCACAAAGGGTGGAAACCGGTCTGGCGTGACCCCGAACCCAAAGCTCATTACGACATTATCGTCATAGGCGGTGGTGGTCATGGGCTGGCAACCGCCCATTATCTGTCCAAGGTCTACGGTCATCGCAATGTCGCGGTTGTCGAAAAGGGCTGGATCGGCGGCGGCAATGTCGGGCGGAACACGACAATCGTTCGCTCGAACTACATGCTGGACGGGAATGAGCCGTTCTATGAATTCTCGATGAAACTGTGGGAAGGGCTTGAACAAGACCTGAACTACAACGCCATGATGAGCCAGCGCGGAATACTCAACCTGTTCCACACGGATGGTCAGCGCGACGCTTATACGCGGCGCGGCAATGCGATGATCCTGCACGGTGCAGATGCCGAATTGCTGGATGCCGATCAGGTACGCAAAGAACACCCCTATCTGAATTTCGACGACGCGCGTTTCCCGATCAAAGGCGGTTTGGCCCAGCGGCGGGGCGGCACCGCGCGCCATGATGCGGTGGCCTGGGGCTTTGCCCGATCCGCGGACAGCCACGGTGTCGACATCATCCAGAATTGCGAAGTCACTGGGCTGCGTATCGAGAACGGCAAATGCCTGGGCGTCGAGACCTCAAAGGGCTTTATCGGGGCTAACAAAGTCGGCTGCGCTGTTGCCGGAAACTCGGGCCGGGTGATGGGCATGGCGGGCATGCGCCTACCGATCGAAAGCCACGTGTTGCAGGCGTTTGTGTCCGAGGGTCTGAAGCCGGTTCTGCCCAGCGTCATCACCTATGGGGCCGGACATTTCTATGTCAGCCAATCCGACAAAGGCGGGCTCGTCTTTGGCGGCGACATCGACGGTTACAACACCTATGCGCAACGCGGGAATCTGCCGGTGGTCGAGGATGTCTGCGAAGGCGGCGTCTCATTGATGCCGATGATCGGGCGCGCCCGCCTGCTGCGTATGTGGGGCGGTGTTATGGACATGTCGATGGATGGCTCACCCATCATCGACCGCACTCCGGTTGAGGGTCTCTATTTCAATGGTGGCTGGTGCTATGGCGGGTTCAAGGCGACCCCGGCATCCGGTTACTGTTTTGCGCATCTGTTGGCGAAGGACGAACCGCACTCTACCGCCACGGCCTATCGCTTCGACCGGTTCCGCACGGGCCGGATGATCGACGAAAAGGGCGTGGGCAACCAGCCCAACCTGCATTGAGGGGAGCACGAGAATGATTATCAACCATCCCCTTCTGGGTCCGCGTGACGCATCTGAATTCACCTATCTGGGTGACGCGTCACTGATCAACCGCCCGGACTGGCAGGCCGAAGACGCGGCGGACGCGTTTTATGAATACGGCTATCTGCGCGACAATCCCGCAGGCGAGCATCAAGAACTGTGGTATCATGAGGCTGGCGACCGGTCGTGGCTGGTCGTGACCCGCGACACCACCACACATGAGATTTCCAAGGTAGAACTGGCCCGCGATGTGGCCCGCGCGCGGGGGCGATCCAAATGACGCAATCCAACAGGCTGAGCGGTGGCCAGATCGATCGCAACACCACAGTGAACTTCCGGTTCGACAACCGCAACTATACCGCCCATCCCGGCGATACGCTGGCTTCGGCTTTGCTGGCCAATGACGTGCGGTTGGTCGGACGCTCGTTCAAGTATCACCGCCCGCGCGGCCTACTGACTGCCGGATCCGAGGAACCCAATGGCATCGTCGAGCTGCGCTCCGGCAACCGGCAGGAACCCAACACACGGGCCACAACGACCGAGATGTTTGACGGACTTGAGGCGCAATCGCAGAACCGTTGGCCCAGCCTGAAATTTGATGCGCTTGGCGTGAACGACCTGTTCTCGAATTTCCTGTCCGCCGGGTTTTACTACAAAACCTTCATGTGGCCGGCTGCTTTTTGGGAAAAAGTCTATGAGCCGATCATCCGTCGCGCCGCTGGCCTTGGATCGCTCTCAATGGAGGCTGATCCCGACGAATATGACAAAGGGTTCCGCCACTGCGACCTGCTGATCATCGGCGCGGGTCCATCGGGCTTGATGGCAGCCCTGACCGCAGGACGCGCGGGTGCGGACGTTATTCTGGCTGATGAGGATTTTCGGTTCGGCGGGCGTCTGAATAGCGAGACATTTTCGGTTGGCGATCAAAGCAGTAGCGATTGGGCCGCGCACGCCGTCGCGGAACTGTCATCAATGCCCAACGTCCGCTTGATGGCCAGAACAACCGTCATCGGCGCCTTCGACCATGGCATTTATGGTGCTGTTGAACGCACCGGAGATCACGTGGCCACCCTGCCCGCCGGTAAGCCGCGCCAAATCCTATGGCGCATTTACACCAAGAAGGCCTTGCTGTGTGCGGGGGCGACTGAACGGCCCATCGCGTTCGAAAACAACGACCGCCCCGGCATCATGATGGCCAGCGCCTTGCGAACCTATGCCAATCGGTTCGCGGCCACGGCCTCTCAACGCGTAGCGATCTTTACCAACAATGACGACGGTCACCGCACCGCTGCCGATCTGCATGCCAAGGGCGTTCACATTTGTGCCGTTATCGATGTGCGTGAGGATGCTCCGGTCAACTACGATTACGAAGTCCTGAGCGGCGCTCAGGTTGTGAATACCAAGGGGCGTCTTGGTCTGACCTTTGTCGAAGTTGTCCTGCCCGACGGCTCGACCCGCACGCTGGAATGCGGCGCACTGGGCGTTTCGGGGGGTTGGAATCCGAATGTGCACCTGACCTGCCATCAGCGCGGGCGTCCGGTCTGGAACAACGATCTGGCCGCCTTTGTGCCCGGTTCAAATCTGCCCGTCGGATTGACTGTCGCGGGCGCAGCGAACGGAGTGATGTCTACGCAAGGTGCATTGCAATCCGGTGCCGAGGCTGCCGCGGCAGCGCTGGAGCTGAGCGTTGCTCAGCCTGTCTTGCCCGAGGCCGAGGATACTCCGATCGCGCAGAAACCGTTCTGGTATGTCGAAGGCTGCAAACGCGCTTGGCTGGACCAGCAAAATGACGTGACCGTCAAGGACGTCAAACTCAGCTATCAGGAAGGGTTCCGGTCAGTTGAACACCTGAAACGCTATACCACGCTTGGCATGGCGACCGATCAGGGCAAGACATCGAACATCAGCGCTTTGGCGATCATGGCCGAGGTGGCCGGAAAGACGATCCCCGAAACAGGGACAACCATTTTCCGCCCGCCTTACACGCCTGTTCCGATCAGCACCTTCGCGGGTCGGATGAAGGGACAAGAGTTTCACCCCACCCGCCTGACACCTTCACACTACTGGGCCAAGGAACGGGGCGCTGTATTTGTCGAGGTCGGCAACTGGCTGCGCGCGCAGTGGTTTCCCCTGCCCGGTGAGGTTCATTGGCGTGAATCAGTGGACCGTGAAGTGCGCCAGACCCGCGCGTCCGTCGGGGTGTGCGACTGTACGACACTTGGAAAAATCGACGTGCAGGGCGCGGACGCGGCTGATTTCCTGAACCGCGTCTACGCGAACGGTTTCGCCAAGCTTCCCGTGGGAAAAACCCGCTATGGCCTGATGCTTCGCGAAGACGGCATGGTGATGGATGATGGCACAGCCGCGCGTCTGGCCGAGGATCATTTTGTCGTCACAACGACCACGGCCAACGCGGTAAATGTCTATCGTCACATGGAATTTGTGCGCCAATGCCTGTTCCCGGATATGGATGTGCAGCTGATCTCGACCACCGAATCCTGGGCGCAATATGCTGTCGCTGGTCCCAATTCGCGCAAGCTGCTGCAAAAGATTGTCGACCCTGAATTCGACATCTCGAACGACGCGCTCCCGTTCATGGGCTGTGGCAACATTACGGTCTGCGGCGGGTTGCGGGCGCGGCTGTTCCGGATCTCATTTTCGGGAGAGTTGGCCTTCGAAATCGCGGTGCCTTCGCGCTATGGCGACGCCCTTATGCGACGTTTGATGGCCGACGGCGAAGAGTTTGACGTAGTCCCCTACGGCACCGAAGCGCTGGGCGTCATGCGGATCGAAAAGGGCCACGCGGCCGGCAACGAGTTGAATGGCACCACAACGGCATTGAATCTTGGATTGGGTAAGATGGTGTCGAAAAAGAAAGACAGCATCGGATCGACCCTGTCCGAACGAGAGGCCTTGGTAGAACCGGATGTTCTGCGGCTGGTCGGGATCAAACCGGTATCGCCCGAAGAGAAAGTCACCGCTGGTGGCCATTTGATGAACACGACCGGCCCGGTGGATGCCGCGCACGATCAGGGCTATGTCACTTCGGCTGCGTATTCGCCCATTCTGAACAGCAATATCGGGCTGGGTCTTTTGAAGGACGGTGCCAACCGAATGGGCGAGAAAATGCGCCTTGTGTCCCCATTGACCGACCTGACCGTCGAGGTCGAAATCGTATCGGCCCATTTCGTTGACCCCGAAGGAGAGCGTCTGCGTGCATGATCTAGTTGCAATAACCGCATTGGGCGGGTCCGAACCGCAGGTCGACACTGTTGGTGGGGTTACGTGCCGGGAAGTTCCGGGCGTCGCGCTGGCATCCGTCGCCGCGCGGATGGGACAGGAAAACAAAGCTAGCAAAGCCCTAGCGAAACTGATCGGGGCCCCTGCACCTGGTATCGGCCAATATGCCGGTGACACTGTCACTGCCTTTTGGGCCGGTCTGGATCAGTGGATGATCGAGGCGCCTTTTGACTCGCACGAAGAGCTTGCTGATCAGGTGAAGTCCGCTTTGGGCGGTACCGCGTCGGTGACAGAACAGACTGACGGGTGGACACGGTTCGACCTGAACGGTGATCAGATTCCGGCTGTGTTGGAACTGTTATCTATGCTGGACCTGCGCAATATCGATGCGGGCAGCGTCGCCCGTTGCTCAATTCACCACATTGGCTGCTTTGTTCTCTGTCGGTCAGATGAAGCGTTCAGCATTTATGGCCCCCGCTCATCCGCCGGGTCGTTGCATCATGCCATCGTCACTGCAATGCGGTCGGCGTTGTAAGGCCACGTCAGACTGACGGCAGCGGCGCGTTACCTTCGACACGGAAGCGGTTGATTCTGCGACGGTCTTCGCTGGGGCTTAGCCCAAAGGCCGACCGATAATGCGTCACAAGCGGCGCCACTGATCCATACCCGATTGCAGCCGCGATATCTGCGATCGGGTCCTTGGTATAGACCACCATCTGCCGCGCCGCCTTCATGCGCATGGCGCGATAATAGTGGCTGGGGCTTTGGCCTGTCGCCTGCTTAAAGGCGCGTTCCACCTGGCGTGGCGTGACCCCGATTTGCTGTGCGGCCTCTGCGATGGAAATCGGATCGCTCATATGACCGGCGAACAGGTCGACGCAGCGCGACACCAACGGCGGAAGGCTGTCGCCAGTTTCCGGCGCAGTCGTGGTGGGAACCTGTTGCCGCACACCTGCCCCGCGCATCATGGGATGTTGAAACCAGCAGGCGACCTCATGCGCGACGTCGCCGCCCAGCCGATCCTCGATCAGATGCAGGGCCAGATCGAACCCGGCAGCAGCACCGGCTGCGGTGTAGCGCGTGGCCGTTTTCACGATCACCTCGCTACGCGAGTCGACTTCGGGAAACTCAGCCAGAAATGCGGCCTCATAGCACCAATGGACGGAAACAGGTTGCCCCCCCATCACCCCGGACCGGACCAATGGGAAAACCCCACCGCTAATCCCGCCCAAAACGGTGCCATGCCGTCCGAGACTGCGCAGAGCACCGTTGCCAACGGTTGTGTTGTCAAAGCCGGACGTTGGGCTGCTGAGAAGGAACAAAATGTCGATATCCTTGCAGTCGGCCAAAGACCTCTCGGCCTCGAACCGGACACCTGCGCTGGATTGTACTTTCTGTTGACGCTCGGACAGCAGGGACCAGCAGAACGCCTCTTGCCCGGCGATTTCATTGGCCGCCCGCAACGGCTCGATCACCGAGGTCAGGCAAGCCATGGGAAAGCCGTCGAACAGCAAAAAGCCGATTTTGATTCTGTCTTCATTGCGCATAAGGCTGTTCTAACAAGATTTCCGCAACTGCCCTATGCGAAGTTCATGCCCACCGGATCAAGCCGATGATCGCCGAGGCCGCATAGAACCCCTGCAACAACAGGAACGTCCAGCGGCGATCAATCACGGCCCAGGCCGCAAACAGGCCCGAGGACAGTAACAACAGGGCAAACCCGAACAGCTCGGCCCCTGTATTAGACGCGATCAACAAGGCATAGGCCATGGCCAGAACCGATCCAGTGATTTCGAATACCGTCGTCAGACCGCGCCGGTCACGGGTTTTGATTTGATCCGTCATAGCTCAGCCCTTTCGCTTCAGGAGATTGATCAGCGGCGCGGGTGTCTGTTTGGGCTGATCATTTATCGGGGATTGACCGCAGTTTTTCGGCAACTTGTGAACGACGGGAACTTGATCGGTAACCGACCCATTAAGCGCCGGATCCCAAGGTCGTTCAGACTGACCAAGACGCGCCAGATCGAATAAGCGTACCCTCTTGCCCGCCGCAGCCCGTACAGGCAGCACGTCGCGCCGGATGTAAGAAAATGTGCTGTGGATCAAAACCACCGGATCGTCTTCCCCATGGGTTCCGGGGACTATCCGCGGGGTTTTGATCACTGTGTGATCCGGGACGAGATGCGGCATGCGAATGCTCCTGAGCTTTGGATTTCCTGACCAGTAGTTCAATACTGGCGCGTGACACAAATGAATGATATTCATGGCTCAATTAAAATATGTCATGGCTTCACAAATGACCGACCGATTGGAAATTGACGCCCTGCGCGCCCTTCTGGCTATCGCAACCCATGGCGGCGTGACGCGCGCGGCCGAGCATCTGGCGCTGTCGCAATCAGCAGTCAGCCACAAAATCAGACGGTTAGAGCAAGCCCTGGACTGCGATCTGCTGGCGCGCCGACCCGGTGGCCCTCTGTTCACGGAAACAGGTCTTCGCCTGTGCGACTATGCCCGCCGAATATGTGCCCTGCACGATGAGGCGCTTGCCAGTTTGGGCAAGAAACCCTTGGCCGGCGCACTCCGGCTGGGCATGACCGAAGACACGGCAACCAGCGACATCGCCCGCATATTGGGTCGTTTCACACGGCTTTACCCGGACGTTCAGGTCCGAACACGCACCAGTCAAAGTCTGAACGTGCAAGAGTGGTTGAAGGCCGGAGAGTTGGATGTCGCCGTCATGCAAATCTTTCGGCACGATACGCGGCCAGATGACCTGATCTTGTTCGAGGACACTCTGCACTGGGTAAAATCACCGGATTTCCAACTGGATACGACAGCACCTGTTCCCTTTCTGTCCTTCGACAGCCAATGTTTCTATCGCAAATGGGGCTTCGGAGATGGGCAGCAGCAAGGGCACATCTTCGACAACGTATTAGAATGCCCAAGCGCCACTGGCATTCAGTCGGCTGTGCGGTCCGGTTTGGGCGTCGCCCTGTTGAATGGAATGCATGTCACACCGGACATAGAGGTGATCAAAGGTGTGTTCCCCGATCCCCCGGCCATCGTTTTTGTCGCGCGTATGCACGTTAAGCGCCGAAACCCTGCCGCGATGGCGCTGGTACAAGAGATCCGCCGCGAGGTTGAAGGCGCCAACCCTTTGAAAGCGGTAAGTTAAGTATCTGTTCCGAAAGAGCATTAACAACGCCCTCACAACGGCCAGGATTTCCGTCGACCTCTGCGGATTGGAGGGCTGGTTTGGCGAAGAAACCAAAGACCAAGAGGTAGAACAATCAGCTCCTCAGGTCAGGCCTGATCAATTGCGCGGTCCCGTTTCTGCAACGCGCGGATACGCATCCGCTGGGCCGCATGAACATGGGCGCGCATCGCCAGCTCGGCTGCGTCGCCGTCGCGGGCCTGCAAGGCTTCCATCACACGGCGATGTTCACCCGCGGCATCGTCTGCGCGCTGACCATCCAGCATTTGGGATGGACCCAATATCAACAGCGCCTTTTGCAGCGATAGCATCGACTTTGTGAGAAAGCGGTTTTTGGCGGCATCCAATAGCGTGGCGTGGAAAATACGGTTCAACTGGGCGGCCACCGGACCGGTGCCAGCCTCGGCAAGGCGATCGTTCAGGACATTCAGTTCGTCCAGTTCCACATCCGAAGCCGCGCGTGCCGCCAACCGTGCCGCCGTGCCTTCAAGTACGGCGCGCATTTCATACAGTTCCATAACTTCCGAATAGCTCAGGCTGCGAACCGTTGCGCCCAACCTAGGGACATGCGTCACCAACCCATCCGTTTCGAGTTGCCGTATCGCTTCACGCACAGGTGTTCGGCTGACACCCAGTCTTTCGGACAGCTCGATCTCTCTCAGCCGTTCACCAGGTAACAAAACACCCTCGCGAATTTCATCCAGCAAGCGCTGATAAGCGGAATTCCCCTGCGGGATGGTCTGATTAGGATCTTCTTGAGTTTTCATCGTTCTCAATCTTGCATATTGGATTTCTTTGTATACACTTGGATACATGCCTTAGTCAACGAAATCGGACACTATCTTTGACCGCCTCAAGCCTTCATTTTTCGCCGCTGATGCAACGGTCAGTCACGCTGATATTGGCTATGTTGGGAACTGCAGTTTTTTGGGCGTTGAACCTGCCGCTGCCCTTTCTGTTCGGGCCGATGTCAGCGTGTTTGATTGCAGCTTTGGCACACGCACCCATGCGGGATTTCGGGCAAATCTCGGTCGGGTCCAGAACCATTCTTGGCGTCGCGGTCGGGGCGTCGATCACACCCAGCCTGTTCGCCGAACTTCCAAAGATGGCTGCGTCCCTTCTGCTGATACCGGTATTTATCCTTCTGATTGCAATGGTTGGCGTGCCGTTCTTTCGAAAATTCTGGGGCTTTGACGAAAAAACTGCGTTTTTTGCCGCCATGCCGGGCGGCTTTCAGGACATGGTTATCTTTGGAGCCGAGGCCGGTGCCAATCCGCGAACCCTGTCTCTGATCCACGGGACGCGCGTATTGATTATCGTCACCCTCGCCCCTTTGTTCCTGACTTTGTTTTACGGTGCCGAGCTGACCAACCCGTTGGGCGAACCTGCCTCGGCTCTACCCTTGCATGAACTGATACTCATGGCGGTCGCAGCTTTTGTCGGCTGGAAAGGCGGAGAGAAGATCGGGCTTTTCGGTGCTTCAATTCTTGGGCCATTAATCCTGACAGCGGCCTTGTCGCTTGGGGATTTAATCCACACCCGCCCCCCGCGCGAGGCGATCCTGTTCGCCCAGTTCTTCATCGGCTGTGGGATCGGCGTCAAGTTCGTCGGTGTCACCTGGTCGGAACTTAGACGCGTCGTGGCGGCTGGCTTCACCTATGTGATCTTGCTGGCCGTTCTGGCCGCTGCTTTCACGGCAGTGGTCACCACGCTGGGGCTGGGCCGTCCGGTCGAAGCCTTTCTAGCTTTTGCACCGGGCGGTCAGGCAGAGATGACGGTGCTGGCCATCGTATCGGGGGCGGATCTTGGGTATGTGGTCACACACCACCTGGCGCGCATTGTCGTCGTGATCATCGGCGCGCCAATCGCGGCCAACCTACTTCTGCGCTGGTCGAAATCCAGGGATTGACGGATTCACGTCCAAACGCGGCTGGATGAATGTTGATAGGGGATTGTGGCGGAGAGACAGGGATTCGAACCCTGGAGACGGTCTCCCGCCTACACACTTTCCAGGCGTGCGCCTTCGACCACTCGGCCACCTCTCCGTGCCGGCGTTACTTGAACTATCGCCGAGGGATTTGCAAGGCCCCATTGAAGTGAAATTTCACCTGAAATCGAAAGCCTTGCAAAGGCGTTTAAATCTCGTCGCCGTCACCATCAGCCAAATCGCCCTCGGTCATATCGACGGGATTTGTGGATGGCTTTGCGGACGGTATTTCGTTGGTGTTCTTGCTGGGTTGGGCTTCGCTGCCCTGCAACGCCTCGGGGTTACGCAACCAGAGATCGCGCTGTGCAAACGGGATTTCGATCCCCTCTTCGACAAAGCGCCGGTTGATCTCGTGGTTCATGTCGGATTTGACTGACAGCACCCAGTTCACATCGCGCAGGATGGCCCGGATTTCAAAGTCCAGCGAATCTGCGCCAAACCCCTGGAACACCACACTTGGGGCTGGATTCGCCAGAACCATCGGGTGTGAATTCGCGATTTCGCCCAGAATATTCTCCACCATTCGGGTATCAGTCCCATAGGCGACACCGACCGGTACAATCACCCGCCCGATCGTATTGCCGCGTGTATAGTTCGTGACAACGCCGCTGATCAGATCCGAGTTCGGAACGATCACATCCGTGCGGTCAAACGTCTCGATCCGCGTGGACCGGACGGAAATATCACGGACGTACCCCATCATCCCATTCACGTCTATCCAATCCCCTTTCGAGATTGGGCGTTCGACCAACAGGATAATGCCCGAAACAAAGTTCGACACGATAGTTTGCAGACCAAAACCGATCCCGACTGACAACGCACCGGCAACAATAGCCAGCGATGACAGGTTGAACCCGGCAATCGTAATCGCAACCAGCGCGGCCAGGAAAATACCGACATACCCGGTGCCCGAAACAATCGCGTTTTGCCCGCCTGGATCAATGCTGGTCTTTGGCAACAGAGAATTGCGCAACCCGCTTTGCAGCATCCGCGTCAGGCCATAGCCGATGGCAAATATGACAAGGAACGTAAAGAAGTTGCTGGGCGAGATGGTTACCCCGCCAATGTCAAACCCCTGCAGCAGGCGCGACCAGACTTCCTGCAGGTCGGTTTGACGCGCACCCCAATACAGCGCGAGCACGGGCATAGCCACAATGGCCATTGCAAAGCCGATGAGAACCGAAAACAGCGAGTCCTTGGCCTTATCGCCCTGCCCGCCAAGCCAGCCGTAAACAGACGTCAGGAAGCGTTGGACGATGACCAGCGCTGCAATAAGAACCAATGAACGCACGGCCGGGAAAACGATTGCCTCAGCCGCATTCGTATACCCCAGCATCGCTAAAATCGGGCTGGCGATCCCCAGGAAGAACAAAGCGCGTCGAATGAACTCGACCAGTTGGCTGAACCCGGCAGCGCGGGCCGTTTCGGACGGCTCACCTGCATCGACCGGGACATCAACACTGCGGACGCGACGGACGCGAAGAAGAAGCAAAGCTGTTGCGACGATGACCGGAAAGGCGACGACGGCGCGCGTCGCATCCGAGATATTTTCGATCTGATCGAACAGGTTCACCAGTTCATGCAGGATCAGGAGCCCGGCAAGAAAATCGAGGTAGACGCGTAACTCAGTGACTTTCTGGCGGGACAGTTTTTTGAACCCCTGCGCCGCTTGCAGCACGTAAACCTGTCGGCCAATCCAGTCATAATAGAGGATGATCGCCGCCCAATAGGGCACGTTTTCCATCAACAGCGTCCCGCGCAGCCCCAGGACACCTGTCATCACAACCGCCTGAACCAGAAGCCAGACGCCGAACCAGGGGAGGATAATACGCAGCAACGAGGTCAGGAACGTCCATACGCCACTTCCCTGCCCCCCTAGGGCTCGCAGACGCGCACCAGCGGCTTCCGACCAGCGCTTACCGTAAAACAGCAGCACGCCGGCGACGAAAACCAAGGCCAGAATTCCCAGCCCACGTGCACGCAAACGTTCATGTACTACGTCAGTACTCAGGTTCCGCCGCGCTTCGTTGAACAACGCTTGCGCAGCCTCATTCACATCAACCCAGGCCGGCCGCCAGTGGGTGGGGTTCAGGGGCGACGGTCCGCGCTCCAAAAGTTCTTTCGCCTGACGGTCCCGCAATAGTTTGTCTACCTCAGATATCAGACCATTGGCCCGGCTGAATGCCTCTTCTGAGATGATCTGCGGGACGCGCAAACTGTTCAACTGCTCGTCTAGATGCGTTCGTAGTGTGGCAATATCTTCCGGTTCAGTCGCGTCGCCTTCGGGCGCAGCACCAAGAGCCTTGATCTGATTTTCCAGCGTCTGGATGCGTTCGGTGTTTGCACCGCGTGCCCGATTGAAATCATCTCTATAGCCGTTGATCTCTGAGCGCAGGTTTTCGAGCGAAGCGTTCGACGCGCGATTGTCCTCGATCACCGTCTCGGCACGGTCCGCTGTTTTGACCCAGCCTTGATAGTATTCGCTTTGACGATCTGTAAGCTGCGCGGCAGCGGGGCCGCAAACTATCGCAAAACATACCGCAACAAGGGTCAGGAACAGGCGAACACGCCGCAGCATCACACGTCCTCAAAAACGCCGGGGATACTGCGTGGAGCTTCGGTCATCCACTCCGGGACAGGCAATTCCTTTTCACGCAGGAAATCCGGGTTGAACAGCTTGGACTGATAGCGAGTTCCATAGTCACACAGGATGGTCACGATGGTGTGGCCCGGACCCAGATCTTTGGCCAGACGTACCGCACCAGCCATGTTAATGGCGGTTGAACCGCCCATGACCAGGCCTTCGTCGCGCAGCAGATCAAAGATGTAAGGCAGCGCCTCGTTATCCGTCATCTGATAAGCAAAGTCAGGTTTGAACCCCTCAAGGTTCTTGGTGATACGCACCTGACCGATGCCCTCGGCGATCGAGCCGCCCTCCATCGCGATTTCGCCGGTGGTGTAATACGAATACAGCCCAGCCCCCATCGGATCGACCAGACCGATCTTGACGCCTTTGGGCTGCAACGCGTCCGCTACGCCCGCCAATGTACCGCCCGAGCCCACGGCACAGACGAACCCGTCAACTTTGCCATCGGTCTGTTCCCAGATTTCGGGACCGGTCGTTTCCACATGCGCCTGACGGTTCGCCACATTGTCGAACTGGTTGGCCCAGATCGCGCCATTGGGCTCGGTCTGCGCCAGTTCTTCGGCCAGACGACGGGAATAGTGTACGAAATTGTTGGGGTTGCGATACGGTGCGGCCGGAACCTGAACCAGCTGAGCACCAGCTAGTCGCAGCATGTCCTTTTTCTCTTCGGACTGTGTTTCCGGGATGACGATGACGGTCTTGAAACCCATCGACGCACCAACAAGCGCCAGACCGATCCCGGTGTTACCCGCCGTACCTTCGACAATGGTGCCGCCCGGTTTCAGGTCGCCACGCGCTATGGCATCGCGGATGATGTAGAGCGCCGCACGATCCTTGACCGACTGGCCGGGATTCATGAATTCGGCCTTGCCGAGAATCTCGCACCCGGTCTCTTCGCTGATGCGACGCAGGCGGATCAGCGGGGTTTTTCCGACTGCGTCGGCAAGGTCTCGTGCAATGCGCATGGCGCCCTCATTTCATTTCGGATCAACGCAGATTTACCTGTGGTGCGCGACGACCACAAGCGGCGAAAATCATCCGCGCAGGCGCCCACGGTGACGTGCAAGCCAATGGGCCACCGCCAAAAGCGGCAAATCCTTGAACCCATGACTGTCGACCCTGTCCATGAATTCACTGAAAGGCAGAATCTGGGTTCGGATATCCTCACCCTCCGTTGCCAACCCACCATCTTCGATGGTCTTGGTCAGATCAGCCAGCCCGACATAAAGGTATAGATACTCAGTCGATGACCCGCTGGAGGAATACGCGCCGCCTGCATATTCCAGCCGGTTCAGCGCAATCTGGGCTTCTTCTTCGGCCTCGCGCAGGGCCGTCTGTGCCGGCGTTTCGCCTGGGTCGATCATCCCGGCGACCGGCTCCCACATCCAGGGTTCAGGATCCTCAGCCAGAAAGATCGGTGCCCTGAATTGTTCGACCAACAATACCGTGTCGCGCACGGGATCATATGGCAGGACGATCACGGCGCTGCCCTGCATCAGGCTGCTGCGGTTCAGAACTTTGCCCATCGAGCCATCGTATTGGCGATGCTGCAACGCGACTTCTTCCATCCCGAAATAATTGACATAGGCCGGTTTACGATCGTGCATGATGACGTCTTTGGCAGTGTCTCGTGCATCACCTGTCGCACGTTGACGGGCAGCCAGCTTTGCCCATGCTCGCGTCCGGATCGACGGAAAGCTTCGCGCAATTTGTTCCGCATCAACCTTGCCGTAAAAACCCATAACCTCTTGCGCGGCGAGCATCGTCATCGCGCCCCACTCATCCAACCAGCCCTGCAGCGACCAGAGAACGCCGCGGTTCCAAAGCCCCGGCTCAGGGTAGAACACAAGGGCTTGCGATATCGACCCGTCGGCCAGATCAACTGTCTGCTCCCGCAGGTCGTAATCAAAGCCACCCTCGTAGAAGACCAAACGGTTCTGATCTTCCTCACTCAGTCCCCGGAGCAATAACCCTTTGGCCAGGCTGCCTTCCTCATGAACAATCATGGGAAAGGCCTGATCCTGCACGCTATGGACTGCATGATCTTTCAGAGTGGCTTGGGCAAATTCAAGTTTGGACGCTGGACGTCCCAAGACAAGCTCCAGCAATGGCAAGTGCCGCAGCGTGCCATAAAAGAACAGATCTGACACTGTTGGATTCTTTCGTACTTTAAGTTGTTAGCTCACCGCCACCGGCGGGCTGCTTCCTCGGTGACCAGCCCAGTGATCAGAGCCCCAATGATCAAAGTCCACAGGATTTCGGGCACCACAAGTTGCTGACCATATTCAACACCGATTTTAAAGATGGAGATCAGCGCCTCGAACGGGCCGTCATACCGATGGCGCATTGCCAAGCGGAGCATTTCGTTGACACCCTGAACAAACAGGCCCCAGAACACCAGCGCCGCCATTCCGGTCAAGCCGTTGTTGATTGCGGCAGTCCAGCCCCGGCCAGCACGCTTGCCCATGATCCACCAACCGCAAATCACGCCCAAAGCCATGTTTACGTAAGTAAACATGCCGTAGTTCTTACCTTCATCACCGTTTTCGATGACCATACTCGAAACCAAGAACGCCACGATCAAAAGGCATAAGCCAGAAACAAGCTTGGGTGCAGTGGGCATTTCTGAAGTCCGTTCCTTAACTCGGTTTCGCTATAGTGATCTGTGTCACATCGCAATTACCGGTGTCAAAGGCTGCTCCGCAGGCGGTCAAATAATAATTCCACATGCGGCGAAAACGCTCATCAAAGCCCATTTCCGAGATTTCGTCCCACTTGCCGTTGAACGTGTCATACCAGCGGCGCAGGGTCAGGTCATAGCTTTTACCAAATTCTTTCGATTTGACGACTTTCAACCCCGCCTGAGCAACTTGTTCCTTCAAAATGGAAGGCGCCGGAAGCATGCCGCCCGGGAAAATATATTTCTGAATGAAATCAATGCCGTTACGATAAACTTCCCATCGATGATCCGCGACAGTGATAATTTGCAACGTCGCTTGCGCCCCGGGTTTTAATCGCTCACGCACAGTGTCGAAATACACAGGCCAGTACTTTTGACCTACCGCTTCGAACATCTCGATCGATGCGATTCCGTCGTACTGGCCACGCTCATCCCGGTAATCCTGCAATTTGAATTCAACCAAATTTGAAAGACCAGCATTTTCAATACGCTGCCTGGCAAACTTCAACTGCTCTTGACTGATCGTCAGACCTGTGACCCGCAGGCCACGCTCTTTTGCAGCGTATTCAGCAAAGCCGCCCCAGCCACAGCCAATCTCAAGAATGTGATCTCCGGGTTTTGCACCCATTTCATCGACCATGCTGGCGTATTTTGCGGTTTGCGCCTTTTCCAGACTTTCCTGCCCTGTTTCGAACAGTGCGCTGGAATAGGTCATCGTGTCATCAAGCCACAAACCATAGAAATCATTGCCCAGATCATAATGGTACGAGATGTTCTTTTTGGCCTGTGCCCGGTTATTGCGGTGCAACCAGAACCGCAGCCGCTCATACATCTGCACAAGGACTTTTCCGGTGAAATCGTCGTAGACCGTTTCATTACCCATATGCACCAGGTCCATAAAGGATCGCAGGTCCGGCGTGCTCCAGTCACCTTCCAGGTATGCGTCGGAAAAACCAAGTTCACCTTCACGGACCAATCGGGCAAAAACGTCTGGATTGTGGATATCCACACGCGCAACTGGCCCGGGTTTCGTGCCTTCGGTTCGGAAGACACGACCATCCGGCAGTCCGATGTCCAATCGGCCAGACTGCATCCGGCTAACCATTTTGAATACTTGCACAAAGTATCTGGGCAGGTCTTTCTGCCCCTCGGTGGTCATCAAAGTCATCCGCTCTCCTCTGTGCGGCCGCGCAAACAGGCTAGGCCGAGTTTGTGTTTGTGGCAAGTTTTCAATTCGTTACTGGTTTTTTCGGCCCTCATAGGCCGCCAATGCACGCGTCCGACCGGCTGCCAAAGTGACAACGGGTTGCGGGTATGGGTCCTGTGGGCTGAGGTTCCATGACTTCGGAACCGCATCAAAATACGCCAGTGCTGTTGCTGGTGGATTGCTCTGCCCCTCGGCAATCCAATGCCGAACAAAGTCCGATTCCGGATCGAATTTTTCCTGCTGGGTTTGCGGATTGAAGATGCGAAAGAATGGCGAGGCATCCGGCCCCGACCCTGCAACCCATTGCCAGCCCATCGCGTTTGCCGCCGGATCCCAGTCGACCAGACAATCCGCGAACCAATCCATGCCAATTTTCCAATGGGTCATTAGATGCTTGGTCAGGTAGCTCGCCACGATCATCCGGGCCCGATTGTGCATCCGCCCTGTCACATACATCTGCCGTAACCCCGCATCGACGCCCGGAACGCCGGTTTTCGCCTGCTTCCACGCGAGAACTTCGGGCTGCTCCGCATCAGTATTCCAGGGAAATCTATCCCACTCCGGCTTCCAGTTACCGCTGAGCAAGGATGGAGTGTGATACATCAGATGATAAGCAAACTCGCGCCAGACCAATTGGCGCAAATAGGGTTCACCCCCCTGAACGCCCGTCATCCCGGCCCGCTGAACTGCGTGCCAGACACTGCGCGGGCCTATTTCACCTAAAGACAGATACTCGGACAGGTTAGATGTTCCGTCCAAGTCCATACGATCCCGGTGATCTGAATAGTCGGCGATGCGGTCCAGAAATTGATGCAACGCCTCAAAAGCTGCGGTCTCGCCCGGTCGGACATGGGGTGTGACCACGGATGCTCCGCGGCGCATCTGCGCGCCCAGATGCCAATCCTCAAGGTTTTCAGAAACGGGCCACATCGCGGGCGTTTTGAGATGAGACACAGCGTTGTTTGGGGCCGGAACATCCCGGCTGCGCACTGAACGCCACATTGGAGTGAACACACGGAACGGCTGCCCTGTTTTCGTCGCCACTGTCCAAGGTTCGAACAAAAGATGGCCGGCGAAGGATTTAACCGTGACACTTTGATCGGTCAGAGCCATCTTGATCTTCGTATCTCTGGCAATGGCGTCCGGGTCATATGCGCGGGTCCAAAACACATCGCTTGCGCCGGTTTCGACGACAAGCTGCCGCAGAACGGTCAGCGCATCCCCATGCCGCAGGATCAGGCGGCTGCCAGCCTGTTCTAGCGCCTGGGCAAAAGCCTTTAGGCCCAATCCAAGACGCCATTTCGGCGCTGCGCCCAAAGCCTGGTCCGTGTGGTCCAGAATGAAAACTGGTATGATCGGTCGCCCGCTCTCAAGCGCGGCGCTCAGTGCAGGGTGATCCGACAGGCGCAAATCCCGTCGGAACCACATTATGATCGGTGACCGCTGCTGTTCCATGTCCGCCCTGCTTTTTTCTTCTTTCTTCGGTTACGAAGCAGCAGGGGAATTGGATCACAAAATGTCGTCTAGTGCATTCAAAAGCTGATCAATTTCCTGTTGAGACGTATAGTGCGTGAAACTGACCCGCAGCACGCCCTGATCCGGATCAACCCCCATCGCGGTCAACGGGCGCACGGCATAGAAATCACCTCCGCCGGCCATGATTCCATATCCAGTTAGATCGGCGGCAACCGCTTCGGCATTGCGGTTCAACGCCAGGGCCACAGTCGGCGCGCGGCGGCTGGCATCGGATGTTCCGATCAGGCGAACGGCGTTGCGGTCTTTGACCGCATCCAGAACCGGTTGCAGCAATGCGACCTCGTGCGAGCGCATCAGATCATGGGCGAATGAACCACGCTCGGCCGCTTCGCCGGTTGGCCCGCTATGATGGTCGCACAGCAGATCAATATAATCCGCCATGCCCGCGCTGGCCGCAATCTGGGCATGGTCCGGTCCCGCGGGAGTAAACCGTTGGTACAGCACGTCGCCGTTGAAATAGTGCCCCTGGTTCGGCAGCATCTCGCCCAGCGTACGCCGGATGACCATACAACCCTGATGCGGCCCATATGTTTTGTAGGCCGAAAACAGATAGATATCCGGCCCCAGATCACCCACATTCGGAAACCCGTGTGGTGCGTAGGATACGCCGTCAACGCATACAAATGCCCCCGCCGCATGGGCAATCGCGGTAATCTCGGTAACCGGGTTGATCTCTCCGATCACGTTCGAGCAATGGGGAAAACACACCAGACGCACGTTTTCGTCCAGCAGGTTCTCCAGATCCATCGGATTCAACGACCCGGTTTCGGGATCAATCTGCCATTCACGGATTTCGATTCCCTCGTCCGCTAGCCGCCGCCACGGACCTGAATTCGCCTCATGATCCTGATTGGTGACAATGATGGCCTCACCCGGTTGCATCCATTGTCGGAATGCTTGCGCCAGGACATAGGTATTCTGCGTGGTCGAAGGGCCAAAGCTCAACTCATCCGTCTCGACGCCCAATATTGCTGCCATGCGTGCCCGGGCTTCGTCCATTTCCTCGCCGGCAAGACGGCTGGCCTCATAGGGTGCATAGGGTTGCACTTTGCGCTGGGTATAATACCGCGTCAGGCGGTCGAGAACCGGCTTGCAAGTGTATGACCCACCAGCGTTTTCGAAGAATGCCTGCCCTTGCAGGCTGGGCTCGGAAAAGGCCGGAAACTGTGACCGGACAAAATTGATATCCAGAGTGCTCATGGCACGTCTCTCCTTGATCATGCGCGTTCATTCAAGAGGTGTCCGAGCATGATTTCGAAACCCTCAGAAATCATGGCAGGTCTTCCAGCCCAGTCCGCGCGATAGGCGCAGACAGCCCCCGCTACCGGTCCGGCGCGGGAACGCGGTCAAATTGCAAGGACTGAGATGGTTCGTCAAGCGTTCAGGTTTGCTAAACGCGCACAAAAAAGCCGGGCATCCAAACCCGGCTTTTAAGCAAACTGTAAAGCGGTTTAGCCCTGAACTTTGGTGTAGGTCCCCTCACCGGCCAAAATGCCCCGGAACCCGCCCGGTTCGTCCAGCCCGAAGACAATCAACGGCAGATTGTTGTCGCGCGCCAGTGCAATGGCCGACGCGTCCATGACCCGCAGGCGTTTGGCCAGAACATCATCATAGCTGACGGTGTCGTACCGCACGGCATCCGCGTGTTCCTTGGGGTCCTTATCATAAACACCATCGACGCCGTTCTTACCCATGAAGATCGCCTGACATGCCATTTCATTGGCGCGCAGGGTCGCGGCAGTGTCGGTGGTAAAATACGGGTTTCCGGTTCCGGCGGCAAAGATGCAGACCCGCTTTTTCTCAAGGTGGCGCACGGCACGGCGGCGAATGTAGGGCTCGCACACCTCGTCCATGCGGATGGCTGAGATTACCCGGGTGAAAACGCCGATTTCTTCCAACGCGGACTGCATCCCCAGCGCGTTCATGACCGTTGCCAGCATGCCCATGTAATCAGCCGTAGTCCGTTCCATCCCCTGTGCCGATCCGCTGAGACCGCGGAAGATATTGCCGCCGCCAATCACCATGCAGATCTCGACACCCAAATCGTGCACCGATTTGATCTCTTGCGCGATGCGCTGAACTGTGGGCGGATGCAGGCCGAACCCCTGATCGCCCATAAGCGCCTCGCCCGAGATTTTCAGCATTACGCGATCATACCTTGCCTTTGTGATTTCGGCGGTGTCGGTGGTCGGGGAAATGGTCATGTTGCGCTCCGGGCTGGCACGGGTTTATTTTCAGGCGCAAAATGAAGCAAAACCTCCGCAGGTTCAATGCGATTGGTAAGGAATGAGGCAGTCCGAGATGACCGAACCCGCAAGATCGCAGATATTGGACCGCCTGCCCCCCATTCCTGATGGGAAACCTGTGTTGATTGCAGGCCCCACTGCATCTGGAAAGTCCGCCCTTGCCCTGTTGATCGCCGAGCAGTTCGGTGGCGTCATCGTGAACGCCGATGCCAGCCAGGTCTACGATTGCTGGCGCGTGATTTCCGCCCGCCCGTCTGCTGAGGAGGAAGCCCGCGCGCCGCATCTTCTGTATGGCCATGTCTCATATGATCAGGACTATTCCACCGGCCATTGGCTGCGCGAGGTGAAACCGCTGCTGACCGGCGGCGCGCGCCCCATCATTGTCGGGGGCACCGGCCTGTATTTTTCTGCGCTGACCGAAGGTATGGCCGATATTCCACCTACACCATCCGAAATCCGGGCCGAGGCGGACAAGCTGACCTTGCAGACTCTGATCTCGGGTGTGGATGCGCAGACACTGGCCCGGATCGACACACAAAACCGCGCCCGTGTTCAGCGGGCATGGGAAGTGCAGAAAGCCACCGGTCGAAACCTCAGTGACTGGCAAGACGCTACACCACCCCCGGTTCTGGACGTGAAGAACACAGTGCCCATCGTTTTTGACGTAGATAAACAATGGCTTTTGGATCGCATCACGCGCCGCTTTGACCTGATGTTGGACACTGGTGCATTGACCGAGGTTGAAAGGATGCGGGACCGCTATGATCCGTCGCTTCCGGCATTCAAGGCCATCGGTGTACCCGAGTTGATGGCCTATGTCGACGGCACCATGACGTTGGATGAAGCCCGCGAACGGGCCACGATTTCGACCCGCCAATTTGCCAAACGACAGCGCACCTGGTTTCGCGCCCGAATGAAAAGTTGGAATCGGGTCGACTTATCAAAGTGATACCTTCCGCGATTGAAGTCGCTGCCATCGCTACTGCACGTGCAATAAATTCGCGGCGAATCCGCAGTCTTAAAACTAAGTTTGCTGGAGGATTCTCTTGGGGCTGACAAAGCTGACAACGGTAAACTCGGCCCGCCGATGTCGTTTTTGTATCATTAATGACGATTTCGAACATTGACCTCACCCAAATTCTGGTGCCGAATGTCGGCCATGGGGATGTCCAGAATCCGAGATCAGAATATCCAAGAACCTGCCGTCCGGAGCATTCCGGCCTGAGCGGTTCGACACTTCATCCAAAAAAATACTGACTCACAGGGAGTAACGTTAATGAATAATCAGACAATGACCGGAGCACCGACGCACTGGGCGGCAGAAATGCACGCACAGGAATATCGGGACGGCAAACTGAACCGACGCGAGTTTTTGACCCGCACCACGGGTCTTGGGGTCACCGCCGCCGCAGCCTATGGCATGATCGGACTGGCCGCCCCAGCGCGTGCGGCCGGAGAAGATGCAAAGAAAGAAGGCGGCACCCTTCGCGTTCAGCAGGAAGTGCGCGCCCTGAAGGACCCACGCACCTATGACTGGTCGCAGATCGCGAACGTCACCCGCGGCACGCTCGAGTATCTGGTCGAGTACAACTCGGACGGTACGTTCCGCGGCATGTTGCTGGAGGGCTGGGAAGTCAACGACGACGCAACCGTTTACACTCTGAAAGTCCGCCCGGGCGTCAAATGGAACAACGGTGACGACTTCACCGCGGAAGATGTGGCCCGCAACATCGGGCGCTGGTGTGACAAGAGCTCGGAAACCAACTCGATGGCGGGTCGCTTTGCGACACTGATCGATCCTGAATCTGGTCAGGCCATTGACGGCGCAATCGAAGTTGTCGATGCCAACACCGTCAAACTGAACCTGCCGGCCTCTGATATCTCGCTGATCGCAGGCATGGCGGACTATCCGGCAGCTATCGTACACAGCTCGTTCAGTGAAACCGATCTGCTTAACAATGTGGGCACCGGCGCATATCTGGTGCAGGAATTGGAAGTCGGCGTGAAAGCCACCCTCGTTCGCAACGAGAACCACACCTGGTGGGGCGAAGAGATCTTTGGTCGCCCGGCGCTGGACAGCATCGTCTACATTGACTATGGCACCGACCCGTCCGCATGGCTGGCCGCGCTGGAATCCGATGAAGTCGACATGTTGTATGAATCGGTTGGTGAATTCATCGACGTGATGGACAGCCTCGGCTATGTGAAGTCCGAAGTTGTAACCATGAACACCATCGTCGTTCGCCCGAACCAGTTGGCCGAGATTGACGGCAAGAAGCCTTACGAAGACAAGCGTGTGCGTCAGGCTCTGCAAATGGCGGTTGATAACTCGATCTGTCTGGAATTGGGTTACGGCGGTCGCGGTTCGCCTGCGGAAAACCACCATGTTGGTCCAATCCACCCGGACTATTACGAACTGCCGCCACAGAAGGTTGACCCGGAAGGCGCGCGCGCGCTGATGGAAGAAGCCGGAATGATCGATTTCGAGCACGAGCTGATCTCGATCGACGATGACTGGCGCCGGAACACCACCGACGCGGTTGCAGCGCAGCTGCGTGACGCGGGTATCAAGGTCAAGCGGACCGTTCTGCCGGGCAACACGTTCTGGAACGACTGGGCGAAATACCCCTACAGCTCGACCAACTGGAACCACCGTCCACTGGGCGTGCAAATCTGGGCTCTGGCCTATCGTACCGGTGAAGCCTGGAACGAATTCGGCTGGGCAAATGCCGAGTTTGACGCGCTTCTGACCGAAGCGCTGGCCATCGCGGATGCCGACAAGCGCCGTGAAGTGGTCGCCAAGGGCGAGGCGATGATCCAGGAAGAAGGCGTCACCATTCAGCCTTACTGGCGTTCGCTGTATCGCCACATGAAGGACGGTCTTGTCGGCACCGACATGCACGTGTCCTTCGAGCACCACCACTATAAGTGGGGTTGGGCGGCCTAAAACCTGCCAGACGTTAATGGGGGCGCCTGAACAGGGCGCCCCTTTCCAGCCGCAGACAGGCCGACACGGGGTCGGATGTCCGAGGCCAGACAATGGTCCAATGATCTGCGGAACACCCGAACAACAGGGGCCATCATGGGACTATTCATCCTCCGACGGTTCGGCGTCATGCTTCTTACTGCATTGTGCCTGACTTTCGTGGTCTTCTTTCTGACCAACCTCTACCCGAACCTGGAAAAGCTTGCGAAAACGCAGGGCAACCAGCGGATGTCCGACGAACAGGTTGAGACCTGGTTGGACAATCGCGGTTATCTGCAACCAACGCTGGTCAAATACGGTCAATGGCTGGGGGTTTTGCCAGGCTATACCAAGACACTTGATGACGGCACGTTCCTTGGAACGTGTACCAGACCGGGGTCGACCGAGGAAACGACCTCCAGATATTGCGGTGTTTTGCAAGGCGACTGGGGCTATTCCAGCGTGTTCAAAGACGAGGTCGGCACCATTGTTGGCAAACGCCTGGGCAACACCGGCTATCTGATGTTTTGGGTTTTGGTCCTGATGGTGCCATCCGCGCTACTGGTCGGAGTATTGGCCGGGATGCGCGAAGGATCAGCGCTTGACCGGTCCCTCTCCACCTTCTCGATCATCACGACGGCGACGCCGGAATACGTATCAGGCGTGATCTTCATCGCGATCTTCACCTCGTCCACCGTGGGCCTGAAATGGTTCAAGGGCACTGCAACGCAAGCGATGGACAATCCGACCTTTGAGAACTTCTTTCTGCCGGTTCTGACCATTGCGCTTTACGGGATGGGCTATATCGCCCGGATGACCCGCGCTTCGATGACCGAGGTGATGACCGCACAATACATCCGTACCGCGCGTCTCAAGGGTGTTTCCTTTGGCAACATCGTTATGAAGCACGCGCTGCGCAACGCTCTGATCGCCCCCTTTACTGTCATCATGCTGCAGTTCCCATGGCTGCTGAATGGCGTGGTAATTGTTGAAACCCTATTCAACTACAAGGGTTTCGGCTGGGCACTGGTACAGGCGGCGGGCAACAACGACATTCAGCTCTTGCTGGCGATTTCGGTCGTGTCGGTCTTTGTGGTGCTGGTGACGCAGCTGATATCCGATATCGGCTATGTCTACCTCAACCCGCGCATCCGTATTTCGTAAGGGAGATAGATCATGGAACCTCTTAGCTGGACCGGCTCTATCGCCATTCTAAACCCTATCCTGATGATCGCGCTGGCTGCGTTGGTCGTATCTATCGTCGTCTGGATCATCGGCAGCATCGTCCTACCCGAAGCCCCGTTGAGCTTGAATGCGGACGGCACGCTCAGCTCAGGCACAGGACTGCGGGGATTGACCCAATCAGCCTTGAGATACAGCTTTTTCGCCTGTGTCGTCCTTGCGCTGGCGTATATCGTTCTTGGCATCCTCATGGGTACCAGTGCCGGGATCGTCGGCGCGATCTCACAGCAATTTCTGCCTGTGTGGTTGTCGCTGATCATCCTGTTTGCAATGTCGATCGCCTTCAAACGACGCCTCGGGCTGTACGGAAAACTGTTCGACAGCCCCATCGGCATGATCGGCTTTGGTCTTGTGATGTTCTGGGTCTTTACCGGGATCTTCGGTGCGCTGGATCTGATCATCACACATGACCCGCTGAGTCAGGTCTCTGGCATGAAGAACAAAGTGCCCGGAACGCCCCTGCAAAACCCTGAAGACGGCGAGTATGCCTGGTACCTTCTGGGCGGCGACAACCTTGCCCGCGACGTCTTTAGTCGCATGGTCAAAGGCGCATGGATCGTGGTGCAGATCGCACCGCTTGCGACCATGTTCGCATTTATGGTCGGGATCACTCTGGGTCTTCCAGCAGGGTACTACGGAGGACGTCTGGACACGTTCCTGTCCTTCCTTGCCAACCTGATCCTGGCTTTCCCGGTAATCCTGTTGTTCTACCTGCTGGTCACACCCGAAATCGTGGCGACAGGCGTGCCGAACTATATGGCGGCCGTTTTGTTCATATTCCCGATCTTGTTCATCGGCGTTCTGCTGAACTCGCGGTATTACACCCGCCCGAATTTCCGCACTCCGCTGTTGATCGGGGTTCTGGGTATCGCGCTGTGGCTGTATCTGTCGCTGATTTCGACCGATGGCTACATCATCAACACCGATGATTACGGCATTTGGGGCTTGCCGACCTATCTGGACCTGTTCGATATCCCTGGCGGTATCCTCGTGGTGTTTGTTTCGGTTGTCTTCGTGAACTCACCCACCGTGTTCCGCATCGTGCGCGGTCTCGCGCTGGACATCAAAACACGGGATTACGTGGCTGCGGCACAGACCCGTGGCGAAGGCCCCTGGTACATCATGCTGTGGGAAATCCTGCCCAATGCACGTGGTCCGCTGATCGTCGATTTCTGTCTGCGTATCGGCTATACCACGATCCTGTTGGGAACCTTGGGTTTCTTTGGATTGGGACTGCCGCCGGAAAGCCCGGATTGGGGCTCTACGATCAACGAAGGGCGCAAGCTGTTGTCGATCTATCTACACCCTGCCCTTCCGCCTGCCTTTGCCTTGCTGTCGCTGGTTCTTGGTCTGAACCTGCTGGCAGATGGCCTGCGCGAAGAAAGCCTGAAGGACTGATGTGAGAGCGACCGGGGGCTTTGCCCCCGGACCCCCAGGATATTTTTAGCCAGATGAAGGGGATCCCCGGACTCTCGCGAGGAGATACAAGATGAACAAATTGGCGGAATATGACGGCCCAATTCTTGAGATCGACAAACTTTCGATTTCTTTCTTCACCCGCCTTCGGGAAATTCCCGCCGTGATGGATTTTTCGGTCAGCGTACAGCCCGGCGAGGCTGTTGGACTGGTAGGGGAATCCGGTTGTGGCAAGTCCACTGTGGCACTTGGGGTCATGCAGGACCTCGGCAAGAACGGGCGGGTTGTAGGCGGTTCGATCAAGTTCAAAGGGCGCGATCTGGCCGAGATGAGCGCGGATGAATTGCGCGATATTCGCGGCAATGAGATCGCGATGATCTATCAGGAACCGATGGCCTCGCTGAACCCGGCGATGAAGATCGGCAAGCAATTGATGGAAGTGCCGATGATCCACGAGGGAGTCGGCAAGGAAGAGGCCTATGCCCGTGCATTGGAAGTGGTAACGGACGTACGCCTGCCCGACCCCGAGCGGATGCTGAATTCTTTCCCCCATCAGCTTTCAGGGGGGCAGCAGCAGCGTATCGTGATCGCAATGGCGCTGATGTCGAAGCCGGCGCTGTTGATTCTGGATGAACCGACAACCGCACTGGATGTGACGGTTGAGGCCGCCGTAGTCGAGCTGGTCAGGGATTTGGGTAAGAAATACGGCACCTCGATGCTGTTCATCTCGCACAACCTTGGTCTGGTTCTGGAAACCTGTGACCGGCTTTGCGTGATGTATTCGGGTGAGGCGGTTGAGCGCGGCTCGATACACGATGTGTTCGACGAGATGCAGCACCCCTATACGCAGGCGCTGTTCCGCTCGATCCCGTTGCCGGGGGCAGACAAGAACGCCCGCCCACTAGTGGCCATTCCCGGGAACTTTCCCCTGCCCCACGAACGCCCGTCAGGCTGTAACTTTGGCCCACGCTGCGACTATTTCGAAGAAGGCCGCTGCGACGCGCAGAATATTCTGATGGAGCCTGTACCCGGCAATGACCGGCACCACACACGCTGCTTGAAGTACAAGGAGATTGACTGGAACGCCCCGATCACTTTGGCCGACAAGAAAGAAAAAGGTGAAATCGGCCGCGTTGTCCTGAAAATGGACAACCTCAAGAAATACTATGAAGTAGCCGCCAATGCGTTGTTCGGGGGCGGTGAGAAGAAGGTGGTCAAGGCCAACGAAACACTTAGCTTTGAGGCACATGAATCTGAGACGCTGGCGATTGTGGGCGAATCCGGTTGCGGTAAATCCACCTTTGCCAAAGTTCTAATGGGGCTTGAAACGGCCACGGATGGACAAATCCTGCTAGACAACCGCAACATCGAAGATGTGCCGATCGAAGAGCGGGATGCCAAAACCGTGGGCGAAGTTCAAATGGTGTTCCAGAACCCGTTTGACACTCTGAACCCCTCGATGACCGTTGGGCGGCAGATCATCCGCGCGCTGGAAATTTTTGGCATCGGCAATTCCGAGGCTGAGCGAAAACAACGCATGCTGGAATTGTTGGACCTGGTGAAGCTACCGCGCGCCTTTGCCGATCGGATGCCGCGTCAGTTGTCCGGTGGACAGAAACAGCGCGTCGGTATCGCGCGCGCCTTTGCAGGCGATGCGCGGATCGTAGTTGCAGACGAACCTGTGTCGGCTTTGGATGTGTCTGTACAAGCGGCGGTGACCGACCTGTTGATGGAGATTCAGCGCGAACACAAGACAACCTTACTGTTCATCAGTCACGACCTGTCGATTGTGCGCTATCTCAGCGACCGGGTGATGGTGATGTATCTGGGCCATGTGGTCGAACTGGGGACCACCGACCAGGTGTTCTCGCCGCCCTATCACCCCTACACCGAGGCTCTGCTGAGTGCTGTTCCCATCGCGGATACGTCGGTTGAAAAAGCGCATATCGTTCTGGATGGTGATATCCCCTCGGCCATGAACCCGCCCCCGGGGTGCCCTTTCCAGACGCGCTGTCGCTGGAAATCCGAAGTGCCGGGCGGGCTGTGCGAGAAAGATGTGCCGCCGGTAAAAACCCTGGCGGACGGACATCAGGTCAAATGCCATCTGTCCGAAGAAGTTTTGGCTCGCATGGAGCCGGTCATCAAAATCGCGGCCGAGTAACGGCCCAAACGCAAAGAACCGGCCACAGCGCCGGTTCTTTTCTGACTTGGGTTGGTAGTTTATCAGCCGCCCCAGATCACTTTCACATAGTTCTGGGTTTCTTTGTAAGGTGGCACGCCGCCGTGCTTTTCCACGGCTTTCGGACCGGCGTTATAAGCCGCCAGCGCCAGCCGCCAGGATTTGAACTTGCGATACTGCCACGACAAATAACGGGCCCCGCCTTCCAGATTTTGCTTCGGATCATGCGGGTTCACACCCAAAAGACGCGCGGTTCCAGGCATCAGCTGCGCCAAACCCAGTGCCCCTTTGTGAGACACCGCGTGCGGGTTCCATCCGCTTTCTTGTTGCACCAATCGCAGGAACAACTCTTCCGGGACACTGTGTTTCCGGGCTGCTTGCCGCGCCAAAGCCAGGTATTGGCCGCGATACTTACCATTATATCGCTTGATGACTTGAGTTGGCTGCGCTGTTTTTGGCTTCAGCCGTTCAGAGCCGCGGTATTGGGTGGCAGCGCGCGAGTCTAAAATCTTGGATTGTTTGAGGAAAATATCCTTACGGTTTTTGGTGGACAGGGTTTCTGCCGCAGCCGGAACCGAAACCAGCGCAAGGCACAGAACAGAAAAACAACCAACTAGAAAACGCATTTATGCCAATCCCGCTCGCTCTCGAACCCTAACGAGTATAGGTATTTCAGGCAAAAATGAAAGCATGGTAAATAGAACCTTCGGGATTTCTTGCCGACCGTTGCACAGATCAACTGTGTTTTAACCACGACGTAGGCCGTATAGGGTCGCCTAGAAACTTTGCGCCAGATTCGGGCGCTCTCGACACAGACAAGAACGGGGAAATATATGGCAGGTTCAGTCAACAAGGTCATTCTTATCGGCAATCTTGGCCGCGATCCTGAAGTTAGGAATTTCCAAAACGGGGGCAAAGTATGCAACCTGCGCATCGCCACATCCGAAACCTGGAAAGACCGCAATACTGGCGAGCGTCGTGAGCGCACCGAGTGGCACTCGGTCGCGATCTTCAACGAAGGGCTTGTCCGCGTAGCGGAGCAATATCTGCGCAAAGGCTCGAAGGTCTATCTCGAAGGGCAATTGCAGACCCGCAAATGGCAGGACCAATCTGGTCAGGACCGTTATTCGACTGAGGTTGTTCTTCAGGGGTTCGGCTCGACCCTTGTGATGCTGGATGCACGCGGCGAAGGCGGAGGCGGCGGCGGTTATGGCGGCGGGCAGTCAGGCAGCTATGGCGGTGGTCAGGCGGGCGGCGGCTATGGCGACCCCTATGGCGGACAGTCCAGCGCCCCTGCCCCTGCACCTGCATCCGGCGGAATCGACGACGACGAGATTCCGTTCTAAGGCAAACGGAGACGAAACATGACATGGTCCTTCTCACTCGGCCGGGTACTGGGGTCGGAACTGAGGGTCCATGTCACCTTTTTTCTGTTACTGGGCTGGGTCGCCTTTGCGGCCTATTCCCAAGGCGGGGTGCCTGCCGCGATCGACAACCTGATCTTTGTTCTGGCGCTGTTTGCCTGCGTTGTCGCGCATGAGTTCGGCCACGCGCTGATGGCGCGGCGCTACGGCATCAAAACCCCTGACATCACCTTGCTGCCTATCGGCGGGCTTGCCCGGCTCGAACGGATGCCCGAGAAGCCTATGGAAGAAGTCTGGGTCGCTCTAGCCGGGCCGGCAGTGAATATTGTAATCTGGATCGTTTTGATGGCCATGGGGGCCGGAATGACGCTGGACTCTCTAACCCGGATCGATTCGACCAGTGCCGGACTGTTGAACCGGCTGGCCTATGTGAATTTGTTGCTGGCCGTATTTAACATGATACCGGCCTTCCCCATGGATGGCGGCCGGGTATTCCGCGCGCTTTTATGTCTGAAGATGGACCGGGTAAAAGCCACACGTATCGCCGCTGTGGCGGGTCAGGTCGTGGCGGTGGCGTTTGGTTTTCTCGGTCTAAGCACAGGTAACCCTCTGCTGGTTTTGATTGCCGTCTTCGTGTTCGTCGCGGCCAATGCGGAGAGCCACGATGTGGCCATGCGCTCAGTCGCGCGGCGGGTGCTGGCCCGCGACGCGATGATTACCGAGTTTCACGCCCTATCGCCCAACGACACGCTTGGAACTGCCGCACAGGCCGTCATTCACACCACGCAACACGAATTCCCCGTGTTGGGTCCGAATGGAGACCTGCTGGGCTTTATAGCACGCGGCACGCTGTTCACTGCCATGGCGCAAGAGGCACCTCGGTCCGATCTGGCAACTTCGATCATGGAAACTGAGATCCCGCGCGTTGAATTGACCACAGGCCTGGAAACCGTGCTGGGGAAACTACACAAGGGTGCTCCCGCCGTCGCAGTTTGCACGCAGGCCGGGACAATGGTCGGCTACATCACCCGCGAAAACATCGGTGAACTGATGGTGATCCGCGGACGGTGATCAGATCGTCGCCAAGGCGTCTTCCAGCACTGTCAGCACAGCGTCGCGTGGGACATCCGAAGTGACAAAAGCCTGGCCGATCGCGCGGGCAAGAATAAACCGCAACTGCCCGTCGATGACCTTTTTATCCTGCGCCATCAGGTCAACCAGCGCTTCGGCATCCGGCAGATCTCCGGGAATGTCCGCCAGATCGGTTTTCATTCCCATCGCGCGCAAGTGTGCCCGAACACGGCTCGGTTCCTCCTGTGAGCACAGCCCAAGACGAGAGGACAGCTCAAACGCCAGTGCACAACCGATAGCTACACCCTCGCCGTGCAACAGGCGATCAGAATAGCCGGTGGCCGCTTCAAGCGCGTGACAGAAAGTGTGCCCAAGGTTCAGCAGCGCACGGTCGCCCTGCTCAGTCTCGTCGCGGGCTACGATATCGGCCTTCATCTGAACCGAGCGTGTCACCGCCCGCACGCGCGCAGCCATATCGCCACCCGAAACGTCGGGACCGTTTGCTTCGAGCCATTCAAAGAACTCTGCATCGCCCAGCAGGCCGTACTTGACCACCTCGCCATAGCCCGACAGGAAATCCCGCTGAGTCATGGTGCCTAGAACCGAGGTGTCCGCCAGAACCAGAGACGGCTGATGGAATGCCCCAATCAGGTTTTTGCCCTGTGGAGCGTTGATGCCGGTTTTTCCGCCAACAGAACTGTCCACCTGTGCCAGCAACGAGGTCGGTATCTGGACAAAACGGACACCGCGCCGCAAAACGGCCGCAGCAAATCCCGCAAGATCACCGATGACCCCGCCACCCAAGGCAATCACCACATCGCGGCGTTCTACCTTTTCCGACAAAAGCCATTCAACCGCGCGCTCGAAATGCGGCCAGCTTTTGGTGGATTCTCCTGCGGGCAAGGCCAGCGAGGTCATCTCGATTCCAGCTGTTGCCAGGCCATCCCGCAACGCATTCAGATGTAACCCGGCCACGTTCTCATCCGTCAGAACGGCGACCTTGGGCCGGTGCAACAAGGGTGCAATCATCGTGCCGGATTGTGCCAGCAGGTCGGGCCCGATTTCCACGTCATACGAGCGTTCGCCCAGCTCTACATGTACGGTTTGGTGCATTTACTTCCGTTCCAATACGTCGGGGCGCGTCAACATCGACTCCACCACCCGGTCCACCATATTTTCAATCGAGGTTTCGCCATCGGACTCAACCGTCAGACCTGACTGCGCATAAACCGGGACGCGGGCTTCATACAAGGCGCGCAAGGTCGCATAAGGGTCAGCCGTGCGCAGCAAAGGCCGTGTGTCCTTATGTTTGACCCTGTTCCACAACACCTTCAAGTCAGCCCGCAGCCAGACCGAAACCCCGCGTTCAGTGATCATCTGGCGGTTATGATCGGAAAGAAAAGCGCCCCCGCCGGTGGACAGGATGCCTTTTTCCTCGTCCAGCAGACGTCCGATGACCTGACTTTCCTTGGCGCGAAAGAACGGTTCACCATCACGCTCAAATATCTCGGGGATGGTCATATTGGCAGCCGATTCGATCTCGGCGTCGCTGTCGAGGAAGGGAACACCCAGCCTTGCGGCCAAAGCACGGCCCACAGCCGTCTTTCCGGCCCCCATCATGCCAACAAGAACGACGGTTTTGTGCAGTTCAAAGACCGCATCAGTACCTTCTGTGTGGGCGTTATGCTTAATTTCGCTCATTTCAACGTGAATGACGTGATCTTACGAAAAATGCCAGCTATAACTATGGCAAAAGACAAAATTGGGGCAGCGTTGAGCAATGGGCCGTCTGATCAAGTTCCTGATATATATTGTTTGCCTGTGTTTTGTCGGGCTGGTGGGATATGCGTATTTGGGTCCGATATTCGGGGTGGATTTCTCGGCCCCGCAAGACGAGATCCGAGAGCCGGTAATCCTGAATGTTGAATAAAGCCGCACTGGCTGCCTTATTGCTGGCTGGATCAGCGCAGGCGCAGCAGGCTCCTCTTTCTGTCATCGATTGGCTGACGGACCCTCCGGAAAACCTGCCAGGGACTGTCCTGTTGGAACCACCGGTCACGGAGACGGGCATTCAGCCGGATATCCAAGTCTCTCCGCTTGAGGCGCTGTCACAGCCGTTGGGGCTTGTGTCGTCGTCGGTGACCGGCCTGCCGGTGCACCTTTGGCAGAATAGTGATGCCGACCGGCTGGCTGAGCTGATCACCGATGTGCCGGTTCGCTATAACCCCGCGATGCAGCGATTACTGTTTACTCTGATCCTGTCAGAGGCTCGCGCACCAGCTGGTTCGGGTGCTGAAGAAACCCTGCTGCTCGCCCGCATCGACCGGTTGATGCAACTTGGTGCAGCCGACCCGGCGCAATCGCTGGTCCAATTGGCCGGTCCGACCGACACACGCGAAAGGTTCCAGCGCTGGTTTGACGCCACCCTGCTCACCGGGGACGAGGATCGCAGCTGTACGTCGCTGATCGCGAAGCCACACCTGTCACAGGACTACGCCGCACAGATTTTCTGCAAGGCCCGACGCGGAGACTGGCCATCAGCCGCCCTAACGCTGGAAGCGGCGCACGCATTGCAGATATTGCCACCAGATGAGCTGGATGTGCTGGATCGCTTTCTCAGCCCCGAGTTGTTTGAAGAAGCCGAATACCTTCCGCAACCAGATGATCCCAGCCCACTGACCTTTCGCCTGTTTGAGGCGATCGGGGAACGCCTGCCATCGGCCCCTCTGCCCCGTGCCTTTGCGAATGCCGACCTGCGGGACGTAGCCGGGTGGAAAGCGCAGATCGAAGCGGCTGAGCGGCTGACCCGCATTGGCGCGCTGACCCCCAACCAGTTGCTGGGTCTGTATACCGAGCGCTCTCCGGCCGCGTCCGGCGCAGTTTGGGACAGGGTCTCGTCCGTGCAACGGTTCGAGTCTGCACTGGATTCGCGCAATCCCGACAAAATCGCCCGAGCTTTAAATACTGTGTGGACGCAAATGCGCCTGATCGGATTAGAGGTACCCTTTGCAGAATTGTTCGCAGAACGCCTGTCGCAGATAGAGCTGACGGATCCGTCGGCGGAACAGCTGCGCTGGCGTATCCTGCTGTTGTCCGAACTGTATGAAACAGCGGCCCTTTCTGTGCCCGGTCAATCCGACGAAAATCACTTTCTGGCGGCGTTAGCGCAAGGCGATCCGGGGCGCGCGCGCTCTCCTTCGCCTCTGGCGGATGCGGTTGCGCAAGGGTTTGCATGGGCTGCTCCGGTCCCGTCGAATATCGAAACGATGCTAAACAATGATCAGCTGGGTGAAGCGATCTTGGAGACCATGCAGCGGTTTGCACACGGGGCACGCGGCAACCTAGTCGATCTGACAGCAGCCATTGCGACGCTGCGCCGGGTGGGTCTTGAGGACACCGCCCGCCGCGCCGCACTGAACTTGCTGATCCTGCAGGACCGCTGATCGTGGCGGCCCCGGCGACGCAGGACTTGTGGATTTCCACCTTTTTGCAAGCTCAGGCCGCCGAATTGGGGGCCGCGACCAATACGCTGCTAGCCTATGGCCGCGATCTGAAAGAATTCTCGGCCTGGCTGGAACGTCGAAAGACGGGTTTTCCCGACACACAAAGAGAACAAATCGAACATTACCTGATAGACTGCGACGCACAGGGCCTGTCCCGTTCCACGCGCGCACGTCGGTTGTCAGCGATCAAGCAACTGTTTCGGTTCGCCTTTGAAGAAGGTTGGCTTGAAGCTAACCCCGCCATTCAGATCAAAGGCCCCGGTCGGCAAAAACGGCTGCCCAAAACATTGGATGTCGCCGAAGTCGATCGTTTGCTTGAGGCCGCGCGCCGCACCGGTCGCAAGGATGCAGAACGGGTGCGCAACACCTGCCTGATGGAGGTTCTGTACGCCACGGGAATGCGGGTAACTGAATTGGTTTCGCTGCCGGTCTCCTCGGCCAGAGGTGACCCCCGGATGCTGCTTGTGCTGGGCAAAGGTGGCAAGGAACGGATGGTGCCTCTGTCCCCTCCGGCGCGCGATGCGTTGGCGGCGTGGTTGCTTGTCAGGGACGAGACCGAGGACAAGCAGGTTGCAGACGGTGCTCAGCGTTCCAAGTTCCTGTTTCCGTCTCGCGGCAAATCCGGCTTTCTGACCCGGCACAGGTTTTTTCTGCTGGTCAAGGAACTGGCCGTAGAAGGTGGCGTTTCGCCGGAAAAAGTGACACCACACACCCTGCGCCATGCCTTTGCCACGCATCTTCTTGCCAATGGCGCTGATCTGAGGTCGATCCAGACCCTGCTGGGCCATGCCGACGTGGCGACCACGGAAATCTACACCCATGTCTTGGACGAACGCCTGTCAGAGCTTGTGTTGCAGCATCACCCGCTGGCGAAAGACGGCGATGACGACGGCTAACCCCTTGATCCACAGCATACGCACCCCCATAACGGATGCAGTATCACGAACAACCAAGGACCGATGGAACCCTCTTCTGCTTCTCTGATCGACGGCGCATTCTGGTTTACCACAGGCGCCATCCTGCTTTTGCTTATCCTGTCGGGCTTTTTCTCGGGTTCTGAAACGGCATTGACCGCATCATCGCGCGGAAAGCTGCGTGTACAGGCTGACAAGGGTTCACGCGGCGCGCAAAAGGCGCTGGAAATCACGGACGACAACGAACGGCTGATCGGCTCGGTCCTGTTGGGCAACAACCTTGTCAACATCCTTGCCGCGTCGCTGGCGACTGCGTTGTTCACCCGGCTGTTCGGTGAAAGCGGCGTTGCGCTGGCAACGCTGGTGATGACCCTACTGGTCCTGATCTTTGCCGAGGTTCTTCCCAAGACCTACGCGATCACCAATTCGGAAAAGGCGGCCGCTGCCGTGGCACCGATCATCGGTGTCGTCGTGACGGTGTTTTCACCCATCGTTGCAGCCGTGCGCCTGCTGGTACGCGGTGTTCTGCGCCTGTTCGGCGTCCAGATCGACCCGGACAGCAACATTCTGGCCGTGCGCGAGGAAATCGCCGGAGCGTTGCAGCTTGGACATTCCGAAGGCGTGGTCGAAAAGGAAGACCGCGACCGTATCCTTGGCGCGCTGGATCTGGGCGATCGTACGGTTGAAGAGATCATGTTGCACCGCTCGAATATCGAGATGATCGATGCAGACGCCTCGCCCGAGGCCATCCTTCAGCAATGTCTGAAAAGCAGCCACACCCGCCTGCCCGTGTTTCGCGACGAACAGGAAAACATCGTTGGTGTCGTCCACGCCAAGGACCTGTTCCGTGCGATGTACGCCCATGCCGACGGCAGTGAGAACGCTGATAACCGACTGAAAGAATTCGACATCCTCAAGGTCGCGAACGACCCCTATTTTGTTCCGGAAACCACCACTCTGGACGATCAGATGCGCGAATTCCTGCGGATGCACAGCCACTTTGCGCTGGTGGTGGATGAATACGGTTCGCTGCGCGGGCTGATCACGCTTGAGGATATCCTCGAGGAAATCGTGGGCGAGATCGCGGACGAGTTCGACATCGACGAAGACGTATCCGTGACCCGAACCGAAGATGGGCAGTTTCTGGTCGAAGGGGCCACCACGATCCGCGACGCCAACCGCGCGATGGATTGGTCCCTGCCCGACGTTGAGGCAAATACCATTGCCGGTCTGGTCATTCACGAAGCGCAGATGATCCCAACCGTCGGTCAGGTCTTTTCCTTTCACGGCTTCCGCTTTGAGGTGACAAAACGTCAAGGCAACCGGATCACCGAATTGAAGGTTCGACCTCTCTGAGAACAACCCAAAAAACTGCAAGAATCCACCGGCGTTCTGATCCGAACGCCGGTTTTCTTTTGGACAACCACCGTACCCTTCCTGTTTGGGGTCGCCAGAAAGCGGTGAACCCGGATCGCCTTCCGCGACACTTTCCGTCGCTGAAGCTATTGCAAAGGCAGCTTTCCTATTGAGACTGACGGCATAGGCATCAGGAGACGTGCATGAAACTCACAACCCAAGTTGCAGTCATCGGCGGCGGAGTCGTTGGATGCTCCGTACTCTATCACCTGACCAAGCTGGGGTGGACGGACGTGATGCTGTTGGAACGCTCCGAGCTGACCAGCGGGTCGACCTGGCACGCGGCGGGCGGGTTTCACACCCTGAACGGCGACACCAACATGGCGGCGCTGCAGGGATATACGATCCGGCTGTATAAAGAGCTGGAAGAGATTACCGGCATGTCCTGCGGTCTGCATCATGTGGGCGGAGTGACGCTGGCAGATAATCAGGATCGGTTCGACATGTTGCTGGCGGAACGCGCCAAGCATCGGTTCATGGGGTTGGAGACGGAAATCGTTGGTCCGGAGGAGATCAAAAAGATCGCTCCTATCACCAACACCGACGGGATCATCGGCGCGCTTTATGATCCGCTGGACGGTCATCTTGATCCGTCGGGGACCACCCATGCCTACGCCAAAGCGGCCCGGATGGGAGGCGCTACGATCGAAACGCACTGCATGGTGCGCGAAACCATCCAGCGCACCGATGGAACATGGGATGTGGTCACCGACAAGGGTACGATCCATGCCGAACACATCGTCAATGCCGGTGGCCTTTGGGCGCGCGAGGTTGGCGCGATGGCGGGCGTCTATTTCCCCCTACACCCGATGGAACACCAGTATCTGGTGACAGACTCGATCCCTCAGATCGAGGCGATCATCGACGCTGGCGGCGAGCATCCGCATGTAATGGACCCTGCTGGCGAAAGCTATCTGCGGCAGGAAGGGCGCGGGTTGTGTATTGGGTTCTATGAACAGCCCTGCAAACCCTGGGCTGTCGATGGCACACCGTGGCAGTTCGGCCACGAACTGCTGCCCGACGATTATGACAAGATCACCGACAGTATCGAATTTGCCTACAAACGCTTCCCCGTTCTGGCCGAGGCTGGCGTCAAATCGGTGATCCATGGACCGTTTACCTTTGCGCCCGATGGCAACCCGCTCGTCGGGCCGGTGCCGGGCATGCGCAACTACTGGTCCGCCTGTGGCGTGATGGCCGGGTTCAGTCAGGGTGGCGGTGTTGGCCTGACGCTGGCGCAATGGATGATCGAAGGAGAGCCCGAACGCGATGTGTTCGCCATGGATGTCGCCCGCTTCGGCGACTGGATCGGGCCTGGCTATACGCGCCCGAAGGTGATCGAGAACTATCAGAAACGCTTTAGTGTCGCCTACCCCAACGAAGAACTGCCGGCCGCGCGTCCGAACCGGACCACCCCGATGTACGACATATTCAGCGATCTGGGCGCGGTTTGGGGTCAGCAATACGGGCTGGAGGTTGCGAACTATTTTGCGCAGGGTAACGAACCGGGCTACGAAACGCCCTCGTTCCGACGCTCGGATGCCTTCGAGGCGACTGGGCGCGAGGTGCGCGCTGTGCGCAATGGTGTCGGCATCAACGAGGTCCACAATTTCGGCAAGTATCGCATCACCGGCCCGGGTGCGCGCGACTGGCTGGACCGCATCATGGCTGGGCGCATCCCAAAGCCGGGGCGGCTATCGCTGACGCCGATGCTGTCTCCCAAAGGCAAGTTGATCGGGGATTTCACCGTTTCCTGTCTGGCCGAAACCGAATTCCAACTAACGGCGTCATATGGCAGCCAGGCCTTCCATATGCGGTGGTTCCTGCAGCATCAGGACGACGGCGTTACAATTGAAAACGTCAGCGATCGTCTAAACGGTTTTCAGATCGCAGGCCCAAAGGCGACTGAGGTTCTGGCCGCCTGTACCCGTACGGACATCTCGGACCTCAGGTTCCTTGATGTTCGTCGCATGACCATCGGTATGACCGACTGCACCGTTCAAAGGGTCAGCTACACGGGCGATCTGGGGTACGAAATCTACTGTGATCCGATGGCCCAACGGCAATTGTGGTGGACCCTTTGGCAGGCTGGCCAGCCCCACGGCATGGTGCCCTTTGGCATGCGCGCGATGATGAGCCTGCGGTTGGACAAGTTCTTTGGCTCGTGGATGCGCGAGTTTTCCCCCGATTACACCGCAGCTGAAACCGGGCTGGATCGCTTTATTGCCTTCACGAAGAACACCGACTTTATCGGTCGCGCCACAGCCGAGCTTGAACGGTCCGAGGGGATCGCGCGCAAGCTGGTCTCGTTCGAAGTGGATGCAGACGACGCTGACGTGAATGCCTATGAGCCGATCTGGCTGGATGGTGCGGTCGTCGGATTCTGCACCTCGGGCGGGTATTCCCATTATGCCGGCAAATCCATCGCAATAGGTTTCCTGCCCTCGGACCGCATACGTGACGGTTTGGAGGTCGAGATTGAGATACTAGGCCAGATGCGCAAGGCGCGCGTGATCTCAACCCCACTGTTCGACGCGGACGGTGAACGTATGCGGGGATGACAAAAGACGGCTACGGCGGCTATGTGAAGGTATGACAGACATTCCCATTATCCTTCTGGCCGCCGGGCAATCCCGCCGCATGGCTGGCACGGACAAGCTGATGCAAAGCGTCGATGGCATGCCACTGCTACGGCGATCCGCACAAACAGCGTTGCAGGTAGGCCCGGTGATCGTTGCGCTTCCGCCTGCTCCGCATCCTCGCCAGGACGCCTTGAAAGGTATGGATGTTGTTGCAGTTGAAATACCCGACGCTGATGAGGGCATGAACGCCAGTTTGCGCGGTGCTCTTGCGCATGTGCCCGCCGATGCCGAGGCTGTCATGGTTTTACTGGCAGATTTGCCGGAAATCACAGTTGGTGACCTGAAGCTGGTCGCAGAGTCTGTCCAAGAATATCCAAATTGCTTGATCTGGCGTGGGGCGACGGCCACAGGAAAGCCCGGCCATCCGGTTGTGTTTGCTCGTCCGCTGTTCAAAGAGCTCAGGCAACTTACAGGCGATGAGGGCGCGCAGTCCGTTGTGCAGGCGCATAAGAATGCAGTGCATCTTCAACCACTACCCGGTCAAAACGCCCTGTTGGATCTGGACACTCCCGAGGATTGGGCACGCTGGCGGGCCGGGAAGGCCACATAACCGGCCTGCCAAAATAGAAACGGCCCAGTCGATACCGACCAGGCCGCTTGCCCAAAACAGGACTACCACTTTTCACCAATCCTGAAAACGCTGCCAAAAATGCCTATGGCACCCTGGCTATTCCGCCGCTGAACCTAAACAAGACCCCCTCGTTAACATGCCGCTCAGCGTTTCCAGTGACTGTGACAAGCCGTTGGCACCCCCTAGTGCCTTCGGCTCCCCCTTCGCTTGGGCAAGTTCATCGTCACCCAAACGGTGCGCCCAAACAATGTAAAATTGGAAAGAACGGTTAACTTTTGGCGTCTCGGAATGGTTTTTGCGCAACATCCCGCCGAAGCGAGATCTACCTATAGACGATCAATCAACTGCACATCTTAGGTCACATCGGACGTTATGCATATTCTTTATTGAGCATATATACACCTTATCGGGACCATACGCTTTTGATCTGTTCAGGTCGTAGAAACGCGCCACAACCAAGAGATGAGCGATTTTCCGCCAAGGCCTTCCAGTGACCCTTTGTTACCAAAACTGAATCAATTCAGGATTATTCAGGATTTGACTTTCAAATTGGCAACAATGGCTGATTCGCGACTAGCGATTCGCTACGCTTCCCTGCGGACCGTCGATATACAACGACCTGTTTGTGGCTAAATTAAGATATCTTAATCCTGAGCACAGGAAACTCACAGACTGATGCCTCATCTCCTCGGTTAACGCGCGCCTGCAATCGCGCGATATAAACAGGAGACTAAAATGAGCATCCGTAAATCCTCACTGCTTTTGCCACGCGCTACTGGCTTGGTTGGCGCATCCGCCCTTGGTGCAGCGCTGCTGGCCACGACTGCCCTGCCCTCGCTGGCCGACGAAGCCCTGGCCGATCTGGTCGAAGGCGTGTCGCCGTCGGTGGTGACCATCATCGCTGAACAGGACATCGTACCCGTACAAGCGCCGGGACAAGGCCAGAATTTTGATTTAGAAGACCACCCCTTTGGTGAGTTCTTCAAGCGCTTCGGCGCGCCTGAGGGCTTTCAGGCACCGCAGCGTGGACCATCGCAAGGCTTGGGATCGGGGTTTGTACTCGACGAAGCCGGGTACATCATCACCAACCACCATGTTGTCGACAATGCCTCGACCGTGACCGTCCGTCTGAGCGACGATCGTAGTTTCGAGGCCGAGATCGTGGGCACCGACCCGCTGACCGATATCGCCGTTCTGAAGATCGACGCTGGCGAAGCGTTGCAGGCCGTCGAGATCGGTGACAGCGACGTTATCCGCGTGGGTGAAGATGTCGTGGCGATCGGCAATCCGTTTGGCCTGCATTCGACCGTGACCACGGGCATCGTTTCGGCCAAGGGCCGCAACATCTCGGCCGGACCTTACGCTGAATTCATTCAAACCGATGCAGCCATCAACAAAGGCAATTCGGGCGGTCCGCTGTTCAACATGGAAGGCGAAGTGATTGGCGTTAACTCGGCCATTTACTCTCCTACCGGCGGTTCGGTTGGTCTTGGCTTCGCCGTGACCTCGAACATCGTTGAACATATCGCGGCCGATCTGCGCGATGACGGCCAGGTCAGCCGCGGCTGGCTGGGTGTTTCGATCCAGAATGTCAGCCCCGAGATCGCAGCAGCGATGGGTATCGACGCCTCAACCGGCGCGCTGGTGTCGGATGTCGTCGCAGGCAGCCCGGCCGAGGGCGTGTTGGAACAGGGCGACGTTATCCTGACCTTCAACGACGAAGCCGTCGACTCCAGCAGTGAATTGCCGATCCTTGTGGGCACAACCAAAGTTGGTACCGACAGTGTCATGACCGTTCTGCGCGATGGCAAGGAACAGCAGATTGAACTGACAATCGGTCAGCATCAAAGCGCCTCGGCTGAGATCGACAAATCCGTGGACGAAGGTATCTCGGGCACTGCATTGGGCGTGACCGTCGCACCGCTGACCGACAGCAACCGTGCTCAGATGGGCGTTGCTGAGAATGTCGACGGCGTGGTCGTCACTGATCTGAAGCCAGACAGCCCTGCTGCCAAGGCCGGCCTGCTACGCGGCGACGTGATCGTGAAACTGGGCAGCCAGGAAACCGCATCACCTGACGCGCTAAAAGCCGCGCTGGACAGCGAAAAGACGGACCCTGCACTGGTGCTGATCAACCGAGGCGGAAACCAGATCTTCGTGGCGGTGGAAATCGCCTGACCCGAAGTCCGCGTACGCCATTTGATGGGGATTTCTGGCGTGCGCCTCCCTGGCGGATTGAATTGTCCGCATTCCGCCGGGACTGCCGGGTGCGCTGCAACGCACCCGGCACGTAATTTAAGCAAATCATGTGCTTTGCCGGATTTCTGTGTTTAAATCCCGCTAGAAAGGAACGCAAAATATGAGCCGTCGCCTGCTGATCGTCGAAGATGACGAGGACACTCGTGAGTTCATCGCCAAGGGCTTTGGCGAGGAAGGTTATGTGGTCGAGCAGGCCGCAGACGGGCGCGAGGGTCTGTACCACGCCACGGATGGTGGGTTTGACGCCATTGTGCTGGACCGGATGCTTCCAGGTCTTGATGGCCTTTCGCTAATCCGATCTTTGCGGGCGGCCGGGGTCAAGACCCCTACCCTGATGCTGACCGCGATGAGTGCGGTTGACGAACGGGTCAAGGGCTTACGTTCGGGTGCGGATGACTATCTGGTCAAACCGTTTTCGTTCCAGGAACTGCATGCCCGGATCGAAGCCCTGTTGCGACGCCCGCAGGAATCCGAGGAAACCGCGACGCTGACCTGCCGCGATCTTGAGATGGATCTGTTGACCCGCAAGGTCACCCGCGACGGGCAAGAGATTTCCCTGACCCCGCGTGAGTTCCAGATCCTTGAATTCTTTCTGCGCCGCAAGAACCGCGTTGTATCGCGCACAATGCTGCTGGAAGGTGTCTGGGATTATCATTTCGACCCGAATACCAACGTGGTCGACGTCCATATATCAAAGCTGCGCCGCCAGCTGGATGAAGGCGACAGGCCGCCATTGATTGAAACGGTTCGAGGTGCGGGTTACATGATATCCGATGGATAACTTGCGACTTTCGTTCAATAATTCCCGTACCCGCCTCGTCCTTGCCAGCATGGTCCTCAGCACGTTGCTGACGGCAATTGTGCTGGGGCTTGTATACTTCACCGCCAATCGCAGTATCGAGGGTGAGACCCGCTCGGTGGTGTCCGCCGAACTGACAGGCCTGGCAGATGAATACGAACGACGCGGTCTGTTCGGGCTGTTGCAAGCCATTGAACGCAGGATTCCAACCGCGTCCGAGCGGGATGCGCTGTATCTTTTGACCGACCGGTTCGGTGTGAAGCTGGCCGGTAACCTCAAGCACTGGCCTGCGGATGTCACGGCAGGCAGCGGTTGGGTCGATCTGGATCTTCGCCGCGCCGATAACGACCAGTTGGTGCCGATCTCGGCTGCCTCAGTTCGCCTGCCCGGCGGCGAACGCCTGCTGGTTGGTCGCGATGCCCTCGCGCGGCAACAATTCGACAGGGCGCTGTTGCGCGCGGTTGGCTTGGCCTTAGCCATTGCACTGGCGCTAAGCCTTCTGACCGGCTGGCTTTTCACCCGGCTGGTGTTCACGCGCCTGTCCGAATTTGCGGGAACGGCGGAAAACATCGTGTCAGGTGATCTGTCCCGCCGCATGCCCTTGCGCGGAACCGGGGATGAGCTGGATCAAGTGGCCGGAACCCTGAACAGTATGTTGGACCGGATTGAGGAACTGATCAGCAATCTGCGCACAACCTCAAATTCAATCGCGCATGACTTGCGATCCCCCCTGTCCCGACTGCGCCAAAGGATCGAGTCGCTGTCTGACCCGTCCAAAAGTGATCTGGACCGCGAGGTCGACGTGGCCCGCGCTACGGCCGAGATCGACCACGTGCTGCGCGTTCTGGGACAGTTGACTGAAATCTCACGCGCCGAGGCCGGTGTCGGGCGGGAACAGTTCGAACCTGTGGACCTGCAGCAACTGATTGGCGACGTCGTCGAACTTTATGATCCTGTTGCGGCCGATCAGGGAATTTCTTTGGAAGTTGTGGGCACCGCTCACACTGTTCAGGGACACCGCCCGCTTCTGTCTCAAGCACTGTCGAATCTTCTGGAAAATGCCATGCGTTATGCCCCGGAAAAGACGGCGATCACGATCACCCTGTCAGAAAGCGGATCCTACACCTGCCTGAGCGTGCGTGACCGGGGCCCTGGTGTCCCTGAAGAGGATTTGCCACGCCTGCAGGTGCCGTTTGTGACGCTCGATCCCGCAAGGACCGAGCGCAACTCAGGCTTGGGTCTGGCGCTAGTGGCAGCGATTTCACACATGCATCAGGGCGCATTCGAGGCCCGCAATTGCGACCCGGGTCTTGAGGCAACAATCAAACTGGCGCGTAAGCCCTAGATTGGCACACCCTTGATCGCCATCATTTTGTTTTTATAACGTTTATCTGCCGTCACATCTGTTCCGAACCAGTCGGGCGGCGTGTATGCCTGTGCCTCGGCCTCTGTGTCGAACTCCACCTCGACCAGCCGCAGCGGCGCGAGGTTTCCCAGAAAGATGTCCAGCTCAAACACCCGACCGTCTGGCATTTTTCCGGTATAGCGTTCTTTCTCAACCCGACGTCCTTCGGTTTCCGGCCAGAAGGTTTCGAATTGCTCGGCCGTGATATTGGCCTCGCGTTCCACCCGCACCAAGGAACCCGCGCCTTTGAGTGTCAAAAAGTACCCGTCATTCTTCTGCCGCAGACGCAGTTCCGTGGAATCGCTCGGTGCAGTCAGATAACCTTGGCGGACGACGGCCTTATCCGCGCCGCTCAGGTCGGGCAGTTCCGCCACCAGAAACTTGCGTTCAATTTCGGTGCTCATCGCTTTAAAACCACTCCGTTTTCCATCTCATCGTACAGCTTTTGGTATGCCAAACTGGCGACGCTGCGCGGGGCGAATTCACTGACCGGCGCACGGTTTTGCCCCATGCGTTCGATATCCGCCGCAAACGGGATTGAGCTGTGCAGGAAACGCTTGCGATAAAGGCTTCGCATCGCATCCATAGTCTCAAGGTGTAGGGTCTTGCGCTGTTGCACCATGGAAAAGAATGCCGTCAGCTTTTTCTTCGACAACTTGTTGGCATCAAAAAACCCGACCAACTGATCGAAAGACCGTTCAGACAGGGTCGTCGGGATGACCGGAACCACAATCTGATCGGCCGCTTTGAAGATGTTTTCCGACAGGGTCGAAAAGTTGGGCGGGCAATCCAGAATGATCACCTCATAATCGCTGCCCGCCGAGATCAGCGCTTTTTTCAGCCGCGACCGCGTGTTCCGCATCCGTGACAGGAAGACGTCAAAATCCCGAAAGGTCATGTTTGCTGGCAGCACGTCCAGCCCCTCGAAGTCACTGGCGCGAATGGACTTGGTGAACCGCGCGACATCCTCAAAGAACCTTGCATCTGTCAGCTTTTTTGACGGTTTGACGCGCAGATAGAACCCGGATGCCCCTTGCGGATCCAGATCGCACAGCAGAACTTTGTGCCCCGCTGCTGCATAGGCACGGGCCAGATTTACCGAGGTCGCGGTTTTACCCACTCCGCCCTTGTTGCTGTAACAGGCAATGATCTTCATTCCTCAGCCCTCCTTTCGATGAAACAAACTGCGGAACAGGTGCCGGATGTCCGGGCTGTCGAAATGCTTGAAACTTGCGATGACACGGTCACGTTCCGCCAATTGGCGCTGATCCAGAACAGAAATCAGCCCGCCCACGGACAAGGCCAACTGCGCATCAGCGCGGCCTTGCATATTGGTGTGCTGTTTCACAAAATTCAGAAGCGCCTCTTGTTGGACTGAGAAATCATTGAACAGGCCTAGATTATCCTGCAGCTTTTTCAATGGCTTGATGATCGTTTTAAATGCTTTTGCGTCGAACAAAGGCGCAAAGAACTCCATTAGATAACGCAGTTTTTTGCAGTCGATCCGCAGATTATGCACAGCTTCGTCAGGCGTGTTTGGCGTAATGCCGCGCGCCAGTTTGCAGGCCTTGCGATATCGCTTCCAGATCAGGGCGCGCGCGTATTCATAGGCAGGCCGATCTGCATTTGGGCCAGGCTGCAGGTTTGTCGGATCAGCGAAAAGCTCGGTCAACTTTTTCATCTGATTGTCATAGCTCTGCGTCCGAAAGCGCCGGGACAGACGGTCAAGTGCTTGGCTGTGCTCCTTTTCGAATTGCGCAAACATGGCCACGGCACCTTCATGAAGGTTCGGCGGTATCAGATTGAAGTAACTGTCTTTTTCCAACAGATAGACGTCCAAATCCCGTACGCGACCAGTGGGTTCCATCAGACCGGAAAACTCGCGCTTTAATGCAGCGGTTTGTTCGGGCGAGAGCACCCCCTTGAACAGGCTGATCACAGATCGCACGCGGCGCAGAGAAACGCGGTAGTCATGCAGAAATTCAGTATCGATATCATCGATCACGCCCACCTCATTCTGGCGCGCGACCGCCAGATAGGTGCGAATGATGTCGGTGGCGACCTCGATTGATGGCTCTTGTTTACTAACGCGGATTTCGGGCTTGGCCTTGTATATGGTCGCGTCGGGAAACAACCAGTCGAACAATGGCTTAGCCTTGCTTTTACCACCCTCCAATTTCGTCAGCTTTTCACAAACAGTCTTATACGCCCGGTCATATCCGCGCATGTGTTGAACAGTAACAACAGTTACCTGCCCCTGATCCGAGGACATCAACATCATCGTGCCACGCACTTGTGTCTTTTGCAGGTCACCCAGAATGGCAAATGATCGGTGCGCGGCTCTGCCCGTCCCGACGCTCATCAACGCGCGCAACTTGGGAAAGCCCGCTAGACCCGCTTTGACGGGTCCGTCTGGCAATTCCTGCACGAACTTGCCCTTACCCTTGCATCGCTGAGTTTCGGCTCTACCGCCGCGCAACAAAAACAATGACCCATCAGTTTGGATCAAAATCTTGACAGATGCCCTAAGGGATTGGTCATGACAATCCAGAATATCAAAATTTCCAGCAGATTCAGCGGCCTCGAACCGCAATGCCAATTCTTTCAAAGATTTTGTAAAACCCGCCTCATCGAATGTGCCCGGGATAACAAAACAGTTTTTGACCCGAGCCATTAAGAGCGTCCCTTTCACCGAGGATCCAGTACGTGATCATGAATTCATATTCCTGCGATCCGATCAACGACTAACTCTGTTGATCAACAGCAATGACCGGAACATCTGGTTTTGCTCGAACAACCGAATGACTCTGTCCGGGCATTTGGCTAAGACGGGGGTATGTCTGATCCTGTTTCATCGATCCGCAATCTCGGCCCGGCTTTTGAGCAATCCTGCGCACGCGCGGGTATTCATTCTGCGCAGGAATTGCGCGATTTGGGGCCGGACGAAGCCTATGCACGGCTATTACAGGCGGGCACCCGGCCGCATTTCATCGGATACTACGTGCTGGTGATGGGATTGCAGGGGCGCCCCTGGAACGACTGCAAGGGCGAGGAAAAGAAGGCGCTGCGCGTAAAGTTCGACGCAATAAAATCCAGCGTTAGTACCGCCCCGGAAACCCAGATGATTTCTGATCTGGATGCAATTGGCATACGCGTTGCACCGAAAGATCTTAAAGAGGTCTGAAACGAAAAAGGCCGCACCCCCAATGGGATACGGCCCTGAACTTCGTCTGACGGCGGATTAGCCGACCAGTTCGATGCCCGAGAAGAAGTATGCGATTTCAACCGCAGCAGTTTCAGGCGCGTCCGAACCGTGGACCGAGTTTTCGCCAACCGATTCAGCGAACTCCGCGCGGATGGTGCCGGGTGCTGCGTCTGCGGGGTTGGTTGCGCCCATGACTTCGCGGTTCTTGGCAATGGCGCCTTCGCCTTCCAGAACCTGAACGATAACCGGCTCGGAGGACATGAATTCGCACAGTTCGTCATAGAACGGACGCTCGGCGTGTACGTCGTAGAACTTGCCAGCCTGAGCTTTGGTCATGTGAATGCGCTTTTGCGCAACGATGCGCAGGCCAGCGTCTTCGAACTTGGCGTTGATCTTGCCAGTCAGGTTGCGACGGGTTGCATCAGGTTTGATGATCGAGAATGTGCGTTCCAGTGCCATATCGGCCTCTCCTTACTATATGGCGCGAGGTACGCGCCGAAATCCATCGCGCGCCGCCTAACACGGTATGTGCCTCATGAAAAGTGGAATGATTGCGCCAGTGGGTCTTGGCGATCAGATTGTGTCCGGCAAGGGCTCTGACGCGTCGATCCGGCGAACGTAAAGCACCGCAAGCAATCCGACAAAGCTGCTGGCGAACATCATGCCCAACACCAGAAAGGGCCCATTTTCAGGGCTAACAAACGCGCCGGTCATCAAGGTCAGAACTGCGCCCAACGCCACGATTAGTGCCCCGGAAAGCCCCGCGGCGCTGCCTGCCAGATTGGGTCTCACGGACATTACCCCGGCCGAGGCGTTGGCATTCGTCAGTCCGTTACCAAACCCCACGCAAATGGCCGAGCCGAAGAATACCCAGACTGAACCCAGACCTGCTGTGAACAACAGCAACCCGCAGAAAGGCCCAATAGAGGCAACGACCCGACCGATCAGGATCATCGTCGTCAGCTTCGTGTGTGCTGCGATACGCCCGGTGATGAAATTGCCCACCATGAAGCCGCCGGTAATAATTCCGATCCCCAGACCCAGCATGGCAGGGCTCAGGTCGAACCAGACCGCGGCGACCAGTGGCGCACCGGTGATAAAGCTGAAGAACCCGCCGATCGAGAATGCCGCGCACAGCGCGTAACCCCAGAACCGACGCGCGCGAAACAGGTGTGGGTATTCCTTTAACTGAGCCGAGAATGTTGCGGATCGGTTCGCATTTGTCTCACCCATGTCCGCCCACAAGAGCACCAGCATCCCCGCCCCCAGGACCGAGTACAAAATGAACCCGGCTCGCCAACCGAACAGCATATCCAGTGCGCCGCCCAGCATTGGGCCAAGCATCGGTGCTAAAGCCATTGCCATCGCAACATAGCCCAGTTTGCTGGCGGCCTCGTTCGGGGCATAGAGATCCCGGATTGAGGCGCTGGACAGCACGGGTCCGGCCACCACCGCTGCTTGAAGCAGACGGAAACCGAGGAATATCCAGATCGACTCGGCCAATACGCAGCCAACGGAGGCCACTGTGAAAAATACCATACAAATCAACAGGATCGGTCTGCGACCATATCGGTCGGACAACGGCCCCATGATCAATTGCAACACGGCGGACACCGCCAGATACCCGGCGACTGACAAGTTAATCAGTCCGTAGTCGACCTGAAAGCCCTCGGCCATCCTCGCAAGCGACGGTAGGAACATGTTCAACGACAGCACCGACAACGCCGTGGCGAAGATCAAAGTGACCAAAGAAGGGGGCGTCTGAGCCGCGCGCATGATGAAAACCGTCGAGTAATGCCAACCGGATCAGCGCTAACACATTGCCTGGATATTGAACATATCAAGCTGCTGGCGGCGGCAAGAAGGCTCTGCTAAGAGCGCGTCATGCTACGGATTCAAGACATAACCTACGCGGTTGAAGGCCGCCCCCTGTTCGATGGGGCCAGTGCGACTATTCCCGACGGCCACAAGGTAGGCCTTGTGGGGCGGAACGGCACGGGGAAGACAACCCTGTTCCGATTGATCCGGGGCGAATTGGCTCTGGAATCAGGCAATATCAATGTCCCGAAGCGGGCCCGGATTGGCGGAGTGGCGCAAGAGGTGCCCTCTTCGGAAGTGTCACTGATCAACACGGTTCTGGCCGCCGATACCGAGCGTAGCGCGTTGATGGCCGAGGCCGACACCGCGACCGATCCCACACGTATCGCCGAAATCCAGACCCGCCTGGTAGATATCGACGCCTGGTCCGCCGAAGCGCGCGCGGCCTCAATCCTCAAAGGTCTTGGGTTTGATGATGACGACCAGTTGCGCCCCTGCTCCGATTTCTCGGGCGGCTGGCGGATGCGCGTGGCGTTGGCGGCGGTGCTGTTTTCTCAGCCCGATCTGCTGCTGCTGGACGAACCGACCAACTATCTGGACCTTGAAGGTGCATTGTGGCTGGAGAGCTATCTTGCGAAGTATCCGCACACTGTCATCATCATCAGTCACGACCGCGGGTTGCTGAACCGCGCGGTGGGGTCGATCCTGCATTTGGAAGACCGCAAGCTGACCTACTACGCGGTTCCTTATGACAAATTCGCCGAACGCCGCGCTGAACGGCTGGCACAGGCGGAATCCGAGAACGTGAAAGCCAAGGCCCGGATCGCCCATCTGCAGAGTTTCGTGGATCGCTTCCGCTACAAGGCATCCAAGGCGGTTCAGGCCCAGTCACGCTTGAAAATGATCGAGCGCATTCAGCTGGTTTCAACCCCTCAAGAGGCCGCTCTGCGCGCATTCTCCTTCCCAGAGCCAGAAGAGCTGTCCCCGCCGATCATTCAGATTGAAGGCGGCGTGACGGGCTATGGTGAAACCGAGGTGCTGCGCCGCTTGAACCTGCGTATTGACCAGGATGACCGGATCGCGCTGCTGGGCAAGAACGGTCAGGGCAAGTCGACCCTGTCCAAGCTGCTGTCCGATCGCCTGCCTTTGATGGCTGGCAAGATGACCCGCAGCAACAAGCTGCGGATTGGTTATTTTGCGCAGCATCAGGTGGATGAGCTTTATGTGGACGAAACGCCGCTGGACCATCTGAGACGCCTGCGCCCGAACGAGGCGCCGGGCAAGTGGCGGTCGCGTCTGGCCGGGTTCGGGCTGAACGCGGATCAGGCTGAAACTAAAGTTGGTCGTCTATCGGGCGGCCAGAAGGCACGCCTGTCGCTGCTGATCGCCACCATCGACGCGCCGCATATGTTGATCCTGGACGAACCGACCAACCACCTGGATATCGAAAGCCGTGAGGCATTGGTCGAGGCGTTGACCGCCTATTCCGGTGCGGTGGTTCTGGTCAGCCACGATATGCACCTATTGTCGCTGGTCGCGGACCATCTGTGGCTGGTCTCGGACGGAACGGTCAAACCCTTAGAGGGAGACCTTGAGACCTATCGCACCATGCTGCTGGGACGCGACAAACCGGCCAAAGAGAAACCGCAAGTGATCAAACCCAAGCGCCCTTCGCGCGAGGCAGTGCTGAACCTGCGGGCGGACCTTCGCAAATGCGAGGACCGGATCGAGAAGCTAACGGATATGCACGATAAATTGTCGGCCAAGCTGGCAGATCCTGCGCTTTACGAGGACGGCAGGAAAAACGATCTTGCAACGTGGAACCGGAAATTTGCCGAAGTGGTCCAAGCCATGCAAAAAGCCGAGGCGCTTTGGGTCGTCGCGGCCGAACGCCTGGAAAAGGCCGAAGCGACATGACGAAACCCGTAATCGAAACGACTGCCATGATCGCAGGCATGCGCCCTGAACTTCAGGACGGGGAATTTGCCTTTGTCGTTTGGCCGCATGACAAAGCCTGGCCCGAAGGGACGCGGGCCAGTTGCATGGAGGCCGAAGGACTGTCCCTTATCGTGCCAATCGACGCAGCACCCGCTGGCGCCATCAGTATGAAGTACATCACCCTGCGGATTCATTCCTCACTAGAAGGCGTTGGCTTGACTGCCGCTGTGTCCGATGCTCTTGCCCAAAGTAGAATTCCGGCAAACATGGTCGCGGGGTATCACCACGACCACGTCTATGTTCCAAGCAATCTGGCGGAAAAAGCTGTGGCCGTTCTGTTAGACCTCCAACAAGGTGCCGGCAAATGATCGACCTCGCCTTTTTCATCACTGCCTTCACCACCCTGTTCGTGGTGATTGACCCCTTTGGCACAGCGCCGATTTTTGTGGCGTTAACTCAGGACATGGACGCCCGCGCCCGTCGCCGGACGGCCTATCGCACCTGTGCCGTGGCCTCTGGCATACTCATTGCCTTTGCCGCCTTTGGCGAAGCTGTGCTGGGCTTTGTCGGTATCTCGATTGAGGCCTTCAAGGTCGCCGGGGGCGCGTTGTTGTTCCTTACAGCATTGGACATGCTGTTCGAACGCCGCACCAAACGCCGTGAAGACCGGGTCGAGGAAGAAGAGGAACACCACGACCCGTCCGTGTTCCCGCTGGCCATTCCGCTGGTCGCCGGTCCCGGATCAATTGCGACGATTATCCTGCTGGCCGGACAGCACCCGGGCATTCTTGGCATTGTCGAGGCCTGTATCGTCATGCTGGCCGTCATGGCTGTGGTTTTGACCTTCTTCCTGTCCGGCGGCTTGATTGCGCGTTTGCTGGGCAAAACCGGCCTGAACGTATTGACGCGGCTGTTGGGGATGCTGCTGGCGGCGTTGTCGGTTCAATTCATCCTGGACGGCCTCAAGGCCTTTGGTTTTGCGTCGTAAAACCCCATATATCTTTCAGAGAATATGGTGAGGAGCGCTATGGACGGCGACAACATTGGACGTTTGGTATATCTGGCCGTGCTTGGTACGGCCGTTGTGGCGTGGTTTGTCGCACAAAACCGCCAGTCTCTGAACAAAACGCTGCAGCAGGCTTTGGCGTGGGTCTTTATCTTTATCGGTGTCATTGCCGTTGTCGGCCTGTGGGAAGACATCCGCACCACTGTTGGCCCTGCCCCGCAAATGACTGTCACCGGCCAGACCATAGAGGTTCCGCGCGCCTCCGACGGGCACTATTATCTGCCCATTGATGTGAACGGAGAACCGATCACCTTTCTGGTGGACACCGGCGCAAGCCAGATTGTCTTAAGCTCGCGGGACGCCGAACGTGTTGGCATTGATCCCGATCAGTTGAATTATTTCGGCCGGGCAAACACGGCCAATGGCGTTGTGCGGACCGCGCCAGTGCGCCTGGACACGCTGGCATTGGGGCCAATCACGGACCAGAATATCTCGGCCTGGGTAAACGAAGGGGAATTGGACAAATCCTTGCTGGGTATGGATTACCTGCATCGGTTCTCGAATATCCAGTTTGCCAATGGCCGCCTGCTTTTGTCTCGCTAAGGCATCCATTGCCGCAATTCCACAATTGAGAACAAACTAAGAACATGCTAGCCTGACAGCATGTCTACACATCTTCTTGGCCGCAAACCCGCACGTGAGGTGCCGGGGATAGATCTTCATCCGCAGATCAGACTGCAACTGGCCCGCGTACACGAGGCCTGCGGCCCCGCCCGGCGCAGCTTTGCCATGTGGCTGGCGGGACAGATGCAGGGGCCGGTGCTGTGGATCGCGCCCGCATGGGAGCCCGGCCAGCTTAACCCCGATGGCATGATGGCCTTTGCCGATCCCGCCCGGTTCATCTTTGTGCGCCCGACCCGGTCCGAAGACCTGCTGTGGTGCGTAGAAGAGGCCCTGCGCAGCGCGGCCATGCCTTTGGTTGTCGGTGATCTGCCGGGCGCGCCGGGGCTGACGCCAGTGCGGCGCATGCATCTGGCCGCAGAACAGGGTGGTGCGATGGGGCGGGCTCCGCTTGGGGTGCTGCTGACCCCCGGTGACGGTGGTGCACAGGGGGTGGAGACGCGCTGGCACATGGCCGCAAACCATCAGGGGGAGGCCCGGCGCTGGACCCTGACCCGCCGCCGCGCCCGCGCCCTGCCCCCGGTCAGCTGGCATGCCACGCAGACCAAACCGCGCGCCGGTCTGCACCTGCAACAGATCGCCACAGAAGACACACCCGTGTGATCACGCGCCCCTCACGGGGTTTGTGACTGGCCAAAGCACAGGCCGAGCCCTAGCGTTTCAGGATGAGCCACGCGATCCACGATAGCCGATACTCCTGGCTGCGACTTGCGATCACTTTGATCATCGCAACCGTGGCCAATGTGGGAATGTGGGCCGTCATCGTTGTGATGCCCGCCATCGAAACCCAATTCAACGCCGGACGCGCCGAGGCCGCGATGCCTTACACATTGGCCATGATCGGGTTCGCCCTTGGCAATTTTTGGATGGGGCAATTGGTGGATCGGCTAGGCGTGACCAAAGCCCTGATCGGGGCCGCAATCCTCAGCGCGACCAGCTATCTGCTGGCGACACTGGCGCCCAATATTGTGATGTTGTCGGTCGCACATCTTCTGTTGGGCCTCGGGGCATCCATCGGCTTTGGACCATTGATCGCCGACATCTCGCACTGGTTCATGAAACGGCGCGGGATTGCTGTGGGTCTGGTGGCAAGCGGAAACTACCTGTCTGGGGCTATCTGGCCGACATTGCTGTCCGGCATACTCGCGCGCGACGGCTGGCAGCAGGTCTACCTGACGCTGGCCGTCATAACGCTGCTGGTCGTGATCCCCCTGTCTCTACTGTTGCGCCGACAGGTCCCGGCCGAGGCGCACAGCACCGCCGCGTCGGCCGCACAAATCAAGGCGCGCACCGTTGGCATTTCCCCCCGGGCACTTCAATACATCCTCGGTCTGGCCGGTATTTCGTGCTGCGTCGCGATGTCGATGCCTCAGGTGCATATCGTGTCCTACTGCGTCGGGCTGGGTTACGGACCCACAGTCGGCGCCGAGATGTTGTCCCTAATGCTGTTCGGAGGTGTGATCAGCCGAGTCATATCAGGCATGGTCGCTGATCAACTTGGCGGCGTCCTGACGGTTCTGATCGGCTCGGTTCTGCAATGCCTCGCACTGTTCCTGTTCTTGCCTTATGACGGGATGGTCTCACTCTACCTGATCAGCTTGCTTTTTGGCCTGTCACAAGGCGGCATCGTTCCCGGTTATGCCCTTGTTGTGCGCGAATATATGCCCCCGCGAGAGGCCGGCGCGCGCGTGGGGTTTGTCATGATGATGACGATCATGGGCATGGCGCTGGGGGGATGGATGTCCGGCTGGATTTACGACGTTACCGGCAATTACCAACTGGCTTTCGTAAACGGCATTCTATGGAACGGCCTGAACATCGGAATTCTGCTGTTTCTGCTCAGCCGCTCGCGCGCCCACAGACAAGAGGTTTTGGCATGAGATCATTGACGCGGCGCTTTCTGATTGCGGGTCTGGCGAGCCTTCCGTTGGCACGGCCAACTCATGCTGCGTTGGTCCAATATGAATTGTCTCGAGCCGGGACGTCCGTCGGATTTTCCTTCATGCTCTCGGGGGTTGCGCAGTCAGGCACGATGCCGATCCAATCAGCAGATATTCGAGTCGACACGGATCAGTTGCAAAATAGCCGTGTCACTGTCGTGCTGAATGTAGCCGCGGCGCGCACCCGCTTGCCTTTTGCCCGCGGCCCGATGCTAAGCAAAAGCGTGCTAAACGCGCAGGAATTTCCGAGTATTACGTTCAAATCCACCCGAATACAGCTTGGCCCTACAGGCCGCATTTCCGAGGGCGCAACCATCACCGGAGACCTGACGGTACGCGGGGTCATACGCCCGGTGACCCTGCAAGCCAATCTGTACCGCGAACCCGGAACCGAGGCTGATGACCTGAACGCATTGTCAATTCGACTGTCGGGCGCGTTGAACCGCCACGAATTCGGCGCCTCTGGCTATCCCGATCTGGTCGCCGATACCGTGTCTTTGAACATCCGGGCCGAGTTGACCCGCAAGGCCTGACACCCAAAGGACAAAAAACGACGCGCAGAGGTCGAATTATCACGCGCAACGCTCGCTGATGGGGTAATGCTGGGCGCACTATGCGCACGATCATTTCTTTTGCCGCCCTGTTTCTTTCTGTCATTCTTCTGCAGCTCTCGACGGGCGGCGTTGGTCCTTTGGATGCGATCTCGGGCATCACGCTTGAGTTCACGACCGGACAAATCGGTATGTTGGGTTCGGCCCATTTTGTTGGCTTCTTCATTGGCTGCTGGTGGTCCCCCCGCCTGATGGGCAGTGTCGGACATTCGCGCGCTTTTGCGGTCTGCACGGCCTTGGGTGCAATGGGTCTTATTGGGCATACGTTGACCGAAAACCCGTACATCTGGGCAGCCCTTCGGGTCGCATCCGGAACCTGTGTCGCCGGGGCCTATACGGTGATCGAGGCATGGCTGAACGCCAAAGTCACAAACGAAACGCGCGGCCGCGCCATGGGGACATATCGCATCGCGGATATGGGCGCGTCTTTGTGCGCGCAGTTGATCATCGCGGTTCTTCCGCCTGCGTCTTACGTGTCGTACAACTTGCTGGCTATTTTGTGTTGTGCATCCCTGTTGCCGCTGACGTTGACACGGGCCAGTCAGCCAAAAACACCCGACGCCCCTCGGTTGAGACCCAAATTGGCCTGGCGCAGTTCGCCTCTGGCCGTTGCAGGGGTAATCGTCGCTGCGCTCAGCTCTGCATCCTTCCGAATGGTCGGCCCAGTTTACGGTCAGGAAGTTGGGTTGGACGTGGACCAAATCGCATTCTTCCTGGCATCATTCGTATTGGGTGGTGCACTGGCGCAGTACCCGGTTGGCTGGCTGGCCGACAAATATGACAGGCGTTGGGTGCTTATCTGGCTGTCCGTTGCTGCGGTCGTCAGCAGCGGTGTCACAATGGCGGCCAGCGGAACGGGGACGGCAGGCGTCATGCTGGCCGCTGTTTTCTTTGGCCTGACAACCTTCCCGATCTTCTCGGTTTCTTCCGCTCATGCAAACGATTTTGCAACGGCAGAAGAACGGGTAGAGCTATCCGCGGCACTGATGTTCTGGTTCGCTTTGGGTGCGATAGCCTCACCCTATATCTCATCAACATTGATTCAGCAGTTCGGACCCGGAGCCCTGTTTGCATTTGTGGCTGTCGGCCATGTTTTCCTGATCATCTTTGGCCTGGCCCGAATGCGCTCACGCCCGACGCCCGAAGAGCGGACCAACTATGTCTACGCGCCACGCACGTCGTTTACGATTGGTCGTTTGCTGAAACGGTCGCGTGAAAAGCAATAAAAAAAGGGCCGGGAAAACCCCGGCCCCTTTCGATTAGTGCTCTGTCCGCGATCCTTCTTCGATCACGCCGCCTTCTTCGGCAGATTCAACCGTCGATTCAAGCGCACCGTTGACGACATCCCCGACACCGTTTTCCATCGACAGGCCCAGCTCTTCACCCAGCTTCTTGAGCGCCGGCATCTGCACGGCCATACCCATAATCGAGTCCAGAGCCTGATTAACGACCGGCTTGTCACCGCTCGATGCACTGCCGCCATTGGTGCCACCGATACCGCCAACCTGATGGATCTTGATCGAGTCGATCTTCTCAGCTGGTTTAACCATCTCCGCGATGATCGACGGCATGGTTTCGATCCGCGCCAAATCAACCTTCATGCGGATCTGATCAACTGACAGTACGTTATCTGCTTCGACGATCGCACGCTTACCTTCGGCTTCGGCCAGCATGTCGTTTTTCTTGGCCTCAGCCCGAATGTTCAGAGCGTCCGCTTCGGCCTGCGCCTCTTCACGGCGGGCTTCGGCGCGGTCAGCAGCGGCCTCTTTGTCAGCTTGCGCAGCCAGTCGGATCGCGGTTGCCTGACGCTCGGCCTCACGTGTGGCTTCGATCAGTGCGATCTGCTTGATACGCTCGGCCTCGGCCACCTTCTGCGCGGTCGCCACGGCTTCGGTCGCTTTGGTTGCCTCGGCACGGGCAAGATCGGCAGATGCACGAGCGCGGCTTTCCTCTTCGGATTTCTGCGCGATGATGATCTGGCGCTCTTGCTCGGCGACTTCCAGTTCACGCTCTTTCGAGATCTCGGCTTCGCGGATTTTACGCTCACGCTCGATGTCTGCCGCGCGAATGGCTTCTTCACGGCCGATCCGTGCCCGTTCGGTTTCACGTACCGAGTCTTCGGTCCGGGCTGCAACCTCGGCCTCTTGCGCCACGCGCAGCGTTTCGATCTGCTGCGTTTGCTCGATGCGCGCCTGCTCTTCGTCCTTTTCGATCAACAGCTTCTGACGCTGAGCTTCCATAGCGGCACGGCGCACCTCGACCTCGGCATCCGCATCAATCTGCGCGCGCTCTTTCTTTGAGGTCGCAATGACCTCGGCCAGCTTGCGCATACCCACAGCGTTAAAGGCGTTGTTTTCGTCCAGAGCCTCAAACGGCGTCTGGTCCAACGCGGTCAACGAAACGGATTCCAAGGACAAGCCGTTCTTCAACAGATCCTCGGAGACCGCATTCTGCACTTCCTGCACAAAGTCAGCGCGGTTTTCGTGCAGACCGTCCATCGTCATCTGGGCCGCAACAGCGCGTAGACCGTCGATCAATTTGCCTTCGATCATTTCCCGTAGCTGTTCGACGTCGAATGTACGGTCGCCAAGGGTTTGCGCAGCACGTGCGATGCCCTCTTCTGTCGCCATGACAGAAACGTAGAACTCGACGCCCACGTCCACGCGCATCCGGTCCTTAGTGATCAGAGCGGCCTCACCGCTGCGCTGAACTTCAAGGCGCAGGGTTTTCATGTTGACGGGGCTGACTTCGTGCAGCAACGGCACGACGATGACGCCACCATCCATGATGACTTTCTTACCGCCAGCACCGGTTTTCACCAGGCTGATCTCTCGGGTCGCGCGGCGGTAAAGACGGCCAAGCACAAGGCCGATAAACAAAACTACTGCCAGAATGGTCACAACTGTGACGGCTAGGAATGTAAGTTCCATGCAAAATCCTCCGTGATGGGGTTAGAAATTTTTGGTTATTCAGACATGCCGACCAGAACGAACCGGTCGCGCCGTCGGTCGCGCAGCACAAGCACATCGGTGCCCTGCTCAAGCGTGTCTTTGTCCTGCAACGGCTCGGCGCGCAGGTAGTGGGTATTGCCAAACCGATCCATGACGCGCACCTCGGCGGGGCGTCCGCGCGAAGCGGTACCTTGGGTGATCACGCCACGGCGACGGGCAAGCAGGCGTTCCGACATCGCCTCGGTCTCGGTCTTGGGCAGCAGACGAGCAAAGATGCCGCCAAAGCCACGTGCAAACCACAGGCCAAAGGCACCGGCGGGAATCGCAGCCATCCAAGGCGGAAGGTCAAAGCCCAGCAGGTCGCGCAGCGTCAGTTGCAGGCCCATACCGGACAAACCGAAGCCTGCCAGCAGAACCACCAACCAGATCATGAACGGCACTTTGCCGATCCCCAGCCACGCCAAAGGTCCCGCAGAGACCGCGCCTGGCGCGTCTGCCTCGATCTCGGCCAATTCGAAATCGCCCAGATCCATGTCGGCATCAATATCCAGACCGAAATCACCGACATCCAGATCGGGGGCATCCACAACATCCAAATCGACATCGCCCTCGCCCGCCATAAGGCTTCCACCCAGGACCAATGCGATCAGTTCCAGCACAAGCAGGCCGAACAGAAGCGCAAGCGCCAAAGTGAAGGGTACAAATGCACCCTCAAGCAGAAAGTCGAACATCAGTTGTTTGCCCTCGTTATTGTATACTGTGGTATACATTACAGATGGGAAGTCATTGCGGAAATTCAAGAGTTTGTGATTCTAATTTACAACTCTGAGGTATTGCATGCGGTGAATACGGTGCAATCCAAGGCTGCAACTCAGGCCGATTTTCCCGGCGACCCGTGCCTAAAATGACGTCCGAACCAAAGCCGGGGTTTTGCTGGCCGGTTACATAATGTAGACGGGCGCGCAGACAGTTACGCGGAAACGGAACATGGCTCGGATTCTCATCACCTCAGCGATCCCTTACATCAACGGGATCAAGCACCTCGGTAACCTGATCGGCTCGCAATTGCCGGCTGATCTGTACGCACGCTACCTGCGTGGCCGGGGGAACGAGGTCATGTTCCTGTGCGCCACGGACGAACACGGCACACCTGCCGAGCTGGCCGCAGCGAAAGCGGGCAAGCCGGTGGCTGAATACTGCGCAGATATGTATGAGGTTCAGGCCGACATCGCCAAGCGTTTTGGTATGAGCTTTGATCATTTTGGCCGCTCGTCCAGCGAGCAGAACAAGACGCTGACCCAGCATTTTGCCGGGAAGCTGGACGATGCAGGGCTGATCCGCGAAGTCAGCGAAAAACAGGTCTATTCCAACGCCGATGGCCGCTTTCTTCCTGACCGCTACATTGAAGGTACCTGCCCCAATTGCGGTTATGAACGTGCGCGGGGCGACCAGTGTGAAAACTGCACCAAGCAGTTGGATCCGACCGACCTGATCGAGCCGCGCTCGGCCATATCCGGATCGACCGATCTGGAGGTGCGCGAGACCAAACACTTGTACCTGCGGCAATCGGCGATGAAAGATCAGCTGGACGCGTGGATCGACAGCAAGAAAGATTGGCCGATCCTGACCACCTCGATTGCCAAGAAGTGGCTGCATGACGGTGACGGCCTGCAAGACCGCGGCATCACCCGCGATCTGGACTGGGGTGTACCGGTCAAGAAGGGCGATCAGGACTGGCCCGGCATGGAGGGCAAAGTCTTTTACGTCTGGTTCGACGCGCCGATCGAATACATCGCCTGCGCCAAGGAATGGGCGGATGCCAACGGCAGGACCGACGCCGACTGGGAGCGCTGGTGGCGCACCGACAAAGGTGCGGATGATGTCCGCTATGTCCAGTTCATGGGCAAAGACAACGTGCCCTTCCACACCCTTTCCTTCCCGGCGACGATTTTGGGCACCAACACATACAACGAAGATTCTGGATCATCCGAACGCTGGAAGCTTGTCGACTATATCAAGTCGTTCAACTACCTGAACTACGATGGTGGTCAGTTCTCGACCAGCCAGGGCCGTGGCGTGTTCATGGATCAGGCGCTGGAAATCCTGCCGGCCGACTACTGGCGCTGGTGGCTGCTGAGCCATGCACCAGAAAGCAGCGACAGCGAATTCACGTGGGAGAACTTCCAGCAGTCGGTGAACAAGGACCTCGCGGATGTTCTGGGTAATTTTGTCAGCCGCATTACAAAGTTTTGCCGATCTAAGCTTGGTGAGGCAGTTCCTGAAGGCGGTGCTTATGGCGACCGCGAACACGCGCTGATTGATGAGCTGTCCAAACGCGTCCGAGCCTATGAAGCGCATATGGAGGCGATGGAGGTTCGCAAATCCGCGCAGGAACTGCGTGCGATCTGGGTTGCAGGAAATGAATACCTGCAGGCCGCCGCACCATGGTCGACCTTCAAGGAAGACCCTGAACAGGCCGCCGCTCAGGTACGTCTGGGCCTGAATCTGATCCGCCTCTACGCCGTACTCAGCGCACCGTTCATCCCTGAAGCCTCGGCCAAGATGCTAAGCGCAATGAACACTTTGGACACCAGTTGGCCCGACGATGTTGCGGCCGCGCTGGACGCCCTGCCCGCCGGTCACGCGTTCACGGTGCCGGACGTTCTGTTCGCCAAGATCACGGACGAACAACGCGAAGACTGGCAATCCAGGTTCGCGGGGCAGCGCGACTGAGATTTTGGATCACAACACCATAGTTACGGAGGCCATTTGGCCTCCGTTTTCATTTGAAATGGGGCAAAAACCGGGTTTGGGCGCCAAAACTCCATAGGATCTTGGCGTAAGTCCGCTTGAAACCGGAATAATTTCCGGGCGCACCACCCGGCTGACGCATTCAAGAAGCTTGAGATAAAGTTCCAAAACGGCCATCCTGCCAAGAAATCAGCACGACTCGTCGAGGCAACAGAGCCGCCCCGGCGCAATATCCTTAGGTCTAATGAGGCGCCCGCCATGTCCCTTGCATTAAAGAATTCCTTTTTCCGACACAGAGGTCCGGTCTTGGCCATCGCGGCACTGACTAGTTTGGGCGCCTCGTTCACGGCGCTGGCGCAGGATCAAAGCGACGCGCCGCCGCCGAAAGTGTCGATTGCAGCGGCCTATACCGAAGAAATTACCGATGAGGCCGTGTTCATCGGGCGCGCCGAGGCCATTAACAAGGTGGATATTGTCGCCCGCGTGAACGGCTTTCTTGAAACTCAGGATGTGGAAGACGGTGCGCTTATCAAAAAAGACGACCTGTTGTTTACCATCGAACCCGATCTTTATGAGGCGACCCTGGAGGCCCGGAAAGCCGATCTGGACCGGGCCGAGGCCAATCTGGAGCTTGCCAAGGTCGATCTGGCCCGAAAGGAAGAGCTGTACAAACGCGATGCCACCCCGGAGTCCGAGCGTGACATCGCCCGCGCCAATGAACTGGTCGCCGAGGCCGAGGTCAAGGCCGCGCACGCTGCCATCCAACAAGCAGAGTTGGACCTGAGTTACACCGAGATCCACGCGCCATTTGACGGGCGGATTGGACGTGTGGAAACAAGCGTAGGCGACGTTGTCGGACCGACAAACCCTCCGCTCGTCAACCTGGTAAGCGAAGCTCCGATTTATGTAAATTTCTCGCTGAACGAAAAGCAGTTCACCTCGGTCCTCGAACAGGTTGGAGAGAGCGCAGCTTCACTGGCTGAAAGCAACAAAAGCCCGAATGTACACCTGACCCTGCCCAACGGAACCAAGCTCGACGAAACAGGTGAGATTGTTTTTGTGGACAACCGCATTGATCCATTGACGGGCGCGATCACCATGCGCGCCGAGTTCCCCAATGCCGATCGGTTTATCATCGACGGCCAATTCCTGAGTGTTCAAATCGAGGCATTGGAACCGACCCTTCAGGTGCTGGTCCCTCAGGCCGCATTGCAACGCGATCAGCGCGGTGAGTTCGTGCTGGTGGTGAATGACAAGCAAATGGTGGAACAGCGCTATATCACGACGGGCGACGTGGTTGGGACCGCGATTATTGTGACAGATGGTCTGCGCGAAGGTGAAAGCGTGATCGTTGAGGGCCTGCAGCGGGTTCGTCCGGGCGTCGCGGTAGATGCCGTCGTCGCCTCTGAACAGCCGGGAGAATAACGGATGTTCTCAGCCCTGTTCATTAGCCGGCCCAAGCTGGCCCTAGTTATTTCGCTGGTCCTAACGATCATGGGCGGCATCGGCTATTTGGTTCTGCCGGTCGCTCAGTTCCCGGACATTACGCCACCGGTGGTCAGCGTGACGACTACCTACACTGGCGCCAACGCCGAAACCGTGGAAAACACCGTCGCCGCACCGATCGAGGCGCAGGTCAACGGTGTGGACGACATGATCTACATGACGTCGACCTCGGCAGATAACGGATCCTATTCGCTCAACGTCACATTCGAAGTGGGCACCGACCCGGACATCGCCTCAGTCAACGTGCAGAACCGCGTGGCTCAGGCCATGTCGTCCTTGCCTGCCGAAGTGACCTCATCTGGTGTGGTAACTCAAAAAGCATCCACCAACATGCTGTTGCTGGTGACGCTGACCTCGCCGAATGAGACTTATGACAGTGTCTTTCTATCAAACTATGCTTCGATCAACCTGAAAGACGCGCTGGCGCGTGTTCAGGGTGTGGGTAAAGCCGACGTTCTGACCAATCTGGAGTACGCCATGCGGATCTGGATGGACCCGGATCAGATGGCTGCTTTGTCCATCACTCCGGGTGACGTGATCAATGCAATTCGGGAACAAAACGTCGAAGTTTCGGCCGGTTCCATCGGCGCTCCTCCGGTCCCGGAAGGGCAGACCTTTCAATACACGATCAAAACCAAGGGCCGCCTGACCTCGGCCGCAGAGTTCGGCGACATTGTCATCCGAACCGGGGATGCCGGTTCAATCGTACGGGTCAAGGACATCGCGCGGGTCGAGCTGGGTGCAGAATATTATGCGGCTTCGGGCTATTTCGACAGTGTCCCGGCCACGGTAATCGGCATTTATCAGGCCCCTGGCGCGAATGCGCTGGCCGTGTCGGACCGTGTCGAGGCCGAGCTTGAGCGATTGTCCCGAACCTTCCCGACGGATGTGGAATACGCCGTACCTTTCAACACCACAGACTTTGTCAAACAGTCGCTGAATGACGTGGTCTCGACCCTGATCCTGACCTTCATCCTTGTGATCTCGGTGGTGTTTGTCTTCCTTGGAAGCTGGCGCGCGACGATCATTCCGGCGGTTGCGATCCCCGTGTCGTTGATCGGGACATTCGCGTTCTTGCTGCTTTTCGGTATGTCGCTGAACACGATCTCTTTGTTCGCCCTGGTACTGGCCATCGGGATTGTGGTGGATGACGCAATCGTTGTGGTCGAAAACGTCGAACGGATCATCGCCGACGAAGGGCTTCCACCGGCTGAGGCAACGCGCAAGGCCATGGGGCAGATCACCGGTCCGGTTATTGCAACCACGCTGGTTCTGTTGGCGGTATTCGTGCCTGTCACCTTTATGCCCGGCATCTCGGGACGGCTTTATTCGCAGTTCGCCGTGACAATCTCGACCGCTGTTGTGATCTCGTCGATCAACGCGTTGACGCTGTCGCCTGCCTTGTGCGGCTTGGTTCTGAAAGCACGATCCGGCCCGCCGAAAGGGCTGTTGGCGGTGTTCGAAAACTTCATCGGCAGCGTTCGCAGTGGCTATGTCGCCATCGTACGCAAATTGCTGATCCTTCCGATCATCGGTCTGGGGATTATTGTCGCGCTGGCCATGGGCACGGGCACGATCATGTCCAACACGTCCAGTGGTTTCCTTCCGCTGGAAGACAACGGATATCTGTTCGTGGATGTACAACTGCCAGACGCTGCGACGTTGGAACGGACCGAAACGGTCACTGCACGTGTCGACGCCCAGATCCAACAGATCCCCGGCGTCGCAAGCACAGTTCTGATCAACGGGTTCTCAATCCTGAACGGTACGACGACAAACGGCGCCGCGATCTTTGTGAACCTCGACAACTGGGACGAACGGAAAGAGGATGACCTGAGCGCTGATGCAATCCTGCAGAAAGTGCTGGCGATTGCCTATGGTGAAACCGCCGCATCGATAATCGCGTTCAACCCACCACCCATTCAAGGCCTGGGCAACTCGGCCGGTGTGGAGATGGAAGTGCAGCAGACCGGAGGCGGTACGCCTCAGGATCTGGCGTCTGCAGTTGGTTCATTCGTCTATTCGGCCAACCAACGACCAGAAATCGGTCAGGCTTATACCACCTTCCGGGCCAACGTTCCTCAGTTGTTCGTGGATCTGGACCGCGAAAAGGCCAAGACGCTGCAAGTCTCGGTGGCTGAGGTGTTCCAGACGATGCAGGCGCAGTTGGGGTCCTACTATGTGAACGACTTCAACCTGTTCGGGCGCGTGTATCGCGTGATGATTCAGGCCGACGGTTCTTATCGCGATAATGTCGACGATATCTCGAACCTGTATGTGCGCTCGACCAAGGGTGAGATGGTGCCTCTGGGTACGCTCATTGATGTCGAAAACGTACTGGGTCCGGTCCTGCTGAAACGTCACAACCTGTTCCGTTCGGCGACAGTAACGGCGGTTCCGGCGCCTGGGTTATCCACTGGTGACGCGATCAATGTCATGACCGAGGAGTCCACGACTGCCCTGCCCCCGGGCTATGCCTTTGAATGGACCGGGACCGCGCAGCAGCAATTGGCGACCGGTGGTCTGGTAGTGATCATCCTCGGTCTGGCGATCCTGTTCGGATACCTCTTCCTTGTAGGGCAATACGAGAGTTGGACCTTGCCTGTGTCGATCCTGCTATCGGTGATCGTCGCCTTGTTCGGGGCGGTGGCGGCCGTGGCTATCGTGGGCAGCGACATCAACCTCTATACGCAGATCGGGATGATCATGCTTGTGGGTTTGGCCTCGAAGAACGGCATCCTGATCGTTGAATTCGCGATGGAGCAACGCGCCAAGGGATTGTCGGTCAAAGACGCCGCAGCCGAGGCCGCCTTTCAGCGTTTCCGTGCGGTGATGATGACGGCCCTGTCCTTCCTCTTGGGTGTTGTGCCGCTTCTGGCGGCCAGCGGCGCGGGTGCCGCCAGCCAGAAAGCCATCGGTGTCGCCGTGTTCGGCGGGATGCTGGCAGCTACTCTGGTCGGCGTGATCCTAGTGCCGGTCCTTTACGCCCTGCTGCAGGGGATGCGGGAATGGATCAAGGGAACCAAAGACGATCCGGGCCCATCAGAAGAGGCCGCGTGATCCAAAACAACAGCCCCGCCAAACTGGCGGGGCTTTTTACTTCTTTGGTCAGGCGTTCACTGCGACGGGTTCGGTTTTGCGATCCATCCAGCCTTGAATGTCAGCGATCTGCTCGGCACTTAACCGCAGGCCCATCTTGTTTCTGCGCCAGACAGCATCTTCGGCCGTGCGCGCATATTCCTTATTCATCAGCCACGCCAGTTCCCGCGCGGTTAGCGTTGCACCGAAGTCATCGCCCAGATCCGATACGGACTTGGCGTCGCCCAAAATTGTCTTGGCCTCAGTGCCATAGGCGCGAACCAGACGTTGCGCCCAGACACGGTCCAGAAACGGGTAGTCGGCCAACAGTGCCTCGACCAAATCCGGTACGCCACCAACCGGAAAATCACCGCCCGGAAGCGAAACGCCTGCAGTCCAGGGGCCGGGAAGATCGGGGAAATGCTCGGACACTTTGTCCATCGCACTCTCGGCGAGACGCCGATAGGTGGTGATCTTGCCACCAAACACATTCAGCACAGGCGCCCCACCCTGCGCGTCAACTTTCAGGGTATAATCCCGCGTCGCCGCAGTGGCGCTGCTGGCCCCGTCGTCATACAACGGACGCACACCAGAATAGGTCCACACGATGTCATCGCGTGTAACCGGTTTCTGGAAATACTTCGATGCAAATGCGCACAGATAGTCCTGCTCGGTCTCCGTACAGATCGGGGGCTCTGCCGGGTCTGGGTGATCCTGGTCCGTTGTGCCGATCAGCGTAAAATCGCGCTCATACGGAATGGCGAAGATGATGCGCCCGTCCTCGCCTTGGAAGAAATAGCACTTGTCGTGATCATAGAGCTTTGGCGTCACGATATGGCTGCCGCGCACCAGCCGCACACCTTCACGAGAGTTGATGTGGATCTTGGTCTGGATGATGTCCCCAACCCAGGGGCCACCCGCGTTGATCAGCATTTTGGCCTGCACCATCCGCGTTTCGCCGCTCTGCTTATCGCGGATGGTGATCTCCCACAGATCATCGACGCGTTTGGCCGCCAGAACTTCGGTCCGTACCAGGATATTCGCCCCGCGTGCCTCGGCATCGCGGGCATTCAGCACAACCAACCGTGAATCCTCGATCCAGCAATCGGAATACTCGTAGGCTGTGTGAAACTTGTTCTGCAACGGCCCGCCTTCCGGCGCGCTTTGCAGATCCAGTGAGCTTGTCCCCGGCAGGATTTTGCGCCCCCCCAGATGGTCATACATAAACAGACCCAGACGGATCAGCCACGCCGGGCGCCGTCCCTTCATCCAAGGCATTACTGTGCTGAGAAGTCGCGAGGTCGGCGTTTCAGAATCGAACCGCATATCCTTGTGATACGGCAATACAAACCGCATCGGCCAGCTGATATGCGGCATCGCCCGCAGTAGTGTTTCACGCTCGATCAACGCCTCGCGCACCAGACGGAATTCGAAATACTCCAGATACCGCAAGCCGCCATGAAACAGCTTGGTCGAGGCCGATGACGTCGCCGAAGCAAGATCGTTCATCTCGGCCAATGTCACGGACAATCCGCGCCCGGCCGCATCGCGCGCTATTCCGCACCCGTTAATCCCACCACCAATGATGAAAAGGTCCGTGACCTTGTCCGTGTGCCGTTCCATGTCCGGATGATTCTCTTTGTTTGAAAAACCGGGGTCATTAACCCGATGAACGCGCGTTTCGTCAATGTTTACTTTCGTTTTTTTTCGTTTTATCACCACAAATCGAAGTGTTTCAAAAGTGTGGCCAAACAGATCTCTTGGAAACCCTTCGAAACTAGAACAAAAACGAACCCACACCGTTTCGGAGCCGATCATGTCCCTTTCCTTTCGTCAGTCAGACATTCTGAACATCGCCAGAAAGGATGGCCGTGTGATGGTGGATGACCTGGCCGCTCAGTTCGGGGTCACGGTTCAGACTATACGCCGCGACTTGTCTGAGCTGGCGGATCTGGGGAAGCTGGACCGGGTTCATGGCGGGGCCGTAATTCGCTCGGGCGTTTCCAATATTGGCTATGAGGATCGCCGCGCCCTGAACGATGAGGCCAAAGCGCGTATTGCGTCGGCCTGCGCCCGAGACATCCCGGACGGCGCGTCGGTTTTCATGAACATCGGTACTTCGACCGAGGCGGTTGCACGCCAATTGGTGAACCACAAGAACCTGATGGTCGTCACCAACAACATGAATGTCGCCAATATATTGGCGGAGAACGCCGATTGCGAAATCGTCGTCGCGGGTGGTGTCCTGCGCAGATCGGATGGCGGCCTGGTCGGCAATCTGACGGTCTCAACCATCCGGCACTTCAAATTCGATTATGCGGTTATCGGCTGCTCGGCACTTGATGCCGATGGCGACCTACTGGATTTCGACTTTCAAGAGGTCCAAGTGAGCCAGACGATCCTGGCCCAGACACGGCGCACCTTTCTTGTTGCCGATCATTCAAAGTTTCAGCGTGTAGCCCCCGCGCGTATCACCTCATTGGCTGAGATCGACACGTTCTACACCGACCGGCCTCTGACGGACCGCCTAAGCAAGAGGTGTCAGGCGTGGAAGACCGACCTTCGCGTGTGCCAATAACCCCCTAAGTAGTTCTCCTAAAAGGTGAACTGGGTAAGAGTTTTCTTGCCAGACCTCCCAGTGCCTGACAGTATCGCGATATTGCGGTCGTTGCACGGAAGGGGAGAACCGGGCCATGATAGCGCTTTTATTTGCGTTACTTACAGCCACCATGGGGCTGAATTATTTTCGACAAACAACGGCAGCCAATGCTCTATTTTTCTTCACGCTGGCGTTGAGTGTGTACTGGCTGAAATTCCACGCCACCAGTCAACTGACAATTCAGTTGTAGGGGGCGATGATGACACCAGAATTGTCCCGAACCCTGAACGCCATGGGCATGCTGGCCGTCAGTCTAGTGCTGCTTTTGGCCTTTGTTTACCAACTGACGCTTTACGAGCTGCCCTGTCCACTTTGCCTGCTGCAACGCGTTGGCTTTGTCGCCGTGGGCGTTGGGCTGGGCTTGAACCTGCTATACGGCGCGCGGCCGCAGCACTATGCGTTGATGTTAATCGCAGCGCTTTATGGCGGCAGCGTATCGGTGCGCCAGATCCTTCTGCATATCGTTCCCGGCACGGGTCATTACGGCTCGCCCGTGTTGGGGCTGCACTATTACACGTGGGCGGCCATTTGTTTTTTTCTGATCCTGCTGGGCACAGCGGTTATGCTGCTGTTTGATCGCCAATACGCTGACGACACTTCGGATCAGCCTCGTTTCGGTGGAAGCACCTTGGCCAAAACTGCCTTCTTCATCATGCTTGGTCTGGCTGTTCTGAATGCCGGTTCGACACTGCTTGAATGTGGTCCTGGCATTTGCGCCGACCCGCCAACCAGCTACAAAGTGATTGACGAACTGGGCTCCAACAACTGAGGATGGGATAACCTTCCCGAACAGAGGCACAAACATGGGGTTACTTGGGCAGCCACTGGGCTATTACGACTACCTGACATTTGTTGCGTTGATTTTGCTACTGGCCGCCGTCATGGCGCTGTTTCTATTCGTGATGGGACTACCGGGCCGCATTGCGATCAAACGCAATCACCCCCATGCCGAAGCTATCAAGATCATGGGCTGGATGGGGTTTCTCGCCATCGTTCCCTGGGTCCATGCATTCATTTGGGCGTTCCACGATGGAACGGTGGTCGATATCCGCCGCATGCCCGATGATGAGCGTGAGGCGGTTCGCAAAGAAATCAAGCGCTTGGGTGGTGAGTTGACGGAAGAATACCGCGACCCGCTGGATCCGGAAGAGACGCAAAAGAGCTAACGCCAAAGGAAACTACAAAATATGTTTGTCGCCCTCGGCATTACGCTGTTCTACATCATTTTTGTCTGGCTTATCTTCTTCAAGTTCCAGTGGCTGAAGTTCAACATCATGTGGGGCATCGTATCCTTCTGGGTGGGCGCGCATCTGCTGCTGATATTTCTGGTTGCCCTTCGGTTCTTTCAGCCGTTTTCCATCGACAGCCACGTGGTCCGCTCAACCATCCAGATCGTCCCACGGCTGACCGAACCGACGATATTGACTGAGGTACTGGTCGAGCCAAATACCGAAGTCACAAAGGGCGATCCCCTGTATCGGTTCGACGACACTGTGTTCGCGCTTGAGGTTGAGGAAGCCACAGCGCAGCTGGTTGCGGCCGAGCAAAACGCCAAGATCCTTGAACAGGACGTCATTGCCGCAGGGGAAGCCATTGAGCGTGCCAACGCTCAACTTGCCTACGCACAGACGCAGCAAGCCCGATACGAAAACCTCGTACCCGCAGGTGGTGCGCGGCAGGACGAGCTAGATCGCTGGAACGAACAGGTGACTGAGGATCAGGCGCAGGTCAAAGAGGCCACGGCAAATCTGGAAAAGGCTCAGCTTGCACTGGATTCCCAGATTGACGGCGTGAACACCGGCATCCTTCAGGCACAAGCGCAATTAGACAAGGCCCAGTACTTTCTGGACAACACAACGATCTACGCCCCCGAAGACGGCATGATCGTGTCCCAACAGGCGCGTCCGGGTCTGGTCGTCGGCGATATCCGCCTGGGCGCCATTGCCAGTTTTGTCACCAAGGACAACCCTTATATTCTTGCAACCTACCGACAGCAGAACCTGAAATTTGTCGAAGTTGGCCAACCCGTTGAAGTCGCCCTTGATCTGTATCCGGGTGAAATTTTGACCGGCAAAGTCGAAGCGATCTGGTGGGCAACCCGACAAGGACAATACCTGCCATCAGGCCGCCTGCCCGGCTTTGAGCTGCCAAAACTTCCCGGACGCATTGCCGTGCAAATCTCGGTCGATATCCCGGACGGGCACACCTTCCCTGCCGGTGGTCACGCGGCTGTGGCGATTTATACCGGTCAGGGCAAAAGCTTTGAGTTCCTGCGGCGGATCAACATTCGCCTCTATTCCTTCGCCAACTTCATTCGACCACTGGATATCTAAGGACGCATATGATGACCCGGGCCAGATTATACCGCCGACTGATGGGTACAGCCCTATGCGCCGCGCTGCTGGTCGGCTGCGCACCAGTTGGCCCGGATTTCGTGCGCCCAAGCTCTCCGGTCGTGAAGCAATGGATCGAGGTCAATAGCCCAAGCACTGGTCAAAGCGGTCTGACCTCGCGCAGCGCTCCGGTGGTGAAATGGTGGCAGACCTTCAATGACCCCACTCTCAACAAACTGATAGCCGAAGCCTATGCCCAGAACCTTGATCTGCAGGTTGCCGGTGCGCGCGTTCTGCAGGCACGCGCGCAGTTGGGCATTGCGTTTGGCGAGCTTTATCCGCAATCACAGGCCATCGGCGCATCCATTGAACGCCGTCAGGTCAGCGACAACCTCGGACCGATTTCCGATATCCGCCGGATCATTCCGTTGGACACCGAGTTTTCGACCTCGCAGGTCGGCTTTGATGCCCAATGGGAACTGGACGTGTGGGGCCAGCAACGTCGTGGCGTTCAGGCCGCGCGATCCAATCTTGCGCTGCAAGTGGCCAATTATGATGACGCGCTTGTCACCCTGACCGGCGATGTTGCGGCGCTATATGTCAACATCCGTGCCTTGCAGGAGTCGCTGGCCGTGGCGCGCGACAACATCCGGTTGCAACAGGAATCCGCAGATCTGACCCAATTGCGGTTTGACAATGGCGTGACAACCGAGCTGGACGTGCAGGAATCCACGGCCCTGTTGAACAATACCAAGGCCTTGGTGCCAGAGATTGAAAGTGATCTTCAACAGGCCAAAAATGCTTTGGCCGTGCTGTTGGGAACCACGCCGTCCCGCATGACCAGCCTACTAGGCAATTCCGGGCGGATCCCCTCGGCGCGTACGAATGTGTCCGTCGGTGTCCCCGCCGAGCTTCTGCGCCGCCGCCCAGACGTTCGCGCGGCCGAGCTGGCAGCGGCCACGCAATCAGCGCAGGTCGGGATCGCTTTGGCCGACCTTTATCCGCAATTCATCTTGTCGGGTGCTATCGGCCTGCAGGCCTCGGGCGGGCAGGATTTGTTTTCAGCAGGCAGCAACACCGGGCTCGCGAATGCCGGTGTGGTCTGGAACGTGCTGAACTATGGCCGGATCAAAAACAACGTCCGCGCGCAGGATGCGGCCTATCAGGCGTTGATCGCCAATTACCAGAACACTGTCCTGACCGCCTATTCCGAGGTTGAAAGCGCGATGGTGGCCTATGCCCAATCTCGCAAGCAAGTTGGCTTCTATGAAAAAAGCGTCGCGGCTTCGCGCAAAGCGGCTGATATCGCCATCGACCAGTATCGGGACGGAATTGCCAGCTATTCGCGTATCCTGAACACACAAACGGCCCTGCTGCGGTCTCAGGCTAATTTGATTCAGGCCCGCCAGCAGGTTTCCAGCAATCTGGTTGCGGTTTACAAGGGATTGGGTGGCGGTTGGCAGATCCGGCAGAACCAGGAATTCCTACCAGAAACCGTTCTGGCCGAAATGGCATATCGCACGGATTGGGGCGATCTGCTGGAGAAAACCCCAACCCGCGCCAGTCTGAACTGAGTGTTACTTCGTCAGCCCGCGCAAACCGCCTGAAATCAGGATGTTCACCTCGTACAGAATACGCGGTGCTGCCAGACCACCGGGGCTGGCGAGGTAATTCGGGCTCCATTCCGGATCGAACTTCTGCTTGAAGGATCGCAGCCCTTCGAAGTGATAGAACTGCTCGCCGTGCTCATATACGAACCCTCCCACGCGGTTCCAGAAAGACGCCAGTTGCCGGTTCTCAATTCCCGAAAACGGTGCCGCTCCTAGCGAGAACCAATGGAACCCCTGCTCTGCCCCCCAGGTCATCATCTCGGCAAACAAGGCGTCCATGATAAAGTTCGACCCGTCCGGCTCATACCGCATCAGGTCCAACGACAATTCGGACTTGTTCCCGCCTTGGAAGAGGTTGGCGAAGGCGACGATCTTTCCCGTATCTGCCTTCTTCAGCACCGCGAAATCGAAATAGGACAGGTATTCATCGTCAAACCCGCCCAAGGCGAACCCCTTCTCCTCACCAGCCTTATGCTCCAGCCAATCGTCTGAAATCTTGCGCAATTCGGGCAACACAGGACCCACTTTGTCCTTCGGTATGATCTCGAATACGTAACCTTCGCGTTCGGCCCGGTTCTTGGCCTGACGGAACCGCTTGCGAGATTTGCCGTCCAGCGAGAAATCTTTCAACGGCACGCGCGCGACCTCTCCGATCTTCAGAATAGACAGGCCCAGATCCAGAAACGTCGGCAGGTACTTAGTTGATACGCTGTAGAAAGCGCACAACTTGCCCTCACGGTCCGCCATTTCGCGCAATTGCCAGATCAGTTGCTTTCCGGCTGTTTCATCCCCAACCGGCTCCCCCTTGGTGATCAGTGCATTGCCTGTGTCGGCATAGGCCAGAAATGCGTCATCGTCCGGTGAAATCAGGAATTGCTTGTCGCCGGTCAGTGAAATCTGCGACTCGGTGTCTTCGCTTTCCATGACCAGACGTTCAACAACCTCGGGGATCTCCGTTCGGACCGGTTCCGGAACCTCGCGCCCGAACAAAGAATTCACGGCCACCACGCCAAGAATAACCGCCACCACAAGACTGGATCGCAAAAAGCGTGAGGCGTCACCGTTCCACGCGAACTCCCACCACAAAGCGTTCTGATATTCGACATGCGAATAGGAAAACAGCCCGACCCAAAAGACGACCAAAAGCAAGGCGACCACGCTGACCAGCCACGGGATGTTCAGGCGGAATATCGATGCCCCGCTGACGCGGTAAAACGCCCCGCGAAACGTGGCCAGTAAGGCGATTGTGCCCAACATGCTGATCGCTTCGTGCGTATCGAGACCCTTGGTCAGCGATGCGACGAACCCGGCAACCATCAGCAGCATGGCCACTATCCATGCGCGGTACAGCTTGCGGAACAGGCCGCGTGAAACAAGGATCAGTAGAACTCCGACAGCGCTTCCGGCAAGATGCGAAGCTTCAACGAAGGACAAAGGCAGAAAGTCCCGCAATGCGCTAAGCTTCTCGCTGCCTGCAGGCAACGCCCCGGACACCAGCAGAATGACACCCGCCACAGCTGCGACACCGGCCGCGACCATCGGCACAATCGGACGGATCACGCGGTAAACCCACGTGGCGGCTCCGCTGATGTGATGTCGGTTCGTCAGGGCCGAAGCCACCGCGATGGACAGCGTCGCGATGGCGAACGGCAAGAAGGTATAAATCAACCGGTACAGCAAAAGGGCGGCGATCACATCAGACCGACCCGAGGCCCCTAGCCCGGCGATTAAAGTTGCCTCAAACGCGCCAATTCCGCCCGGAGCGTGGCTGAGGATTCCGACTGCAATAGCGCCAATGTAAACGGTGAAGAAGAACGGAAACCCAACCCCCAGGTCATCTGGCATCAACACATACAGCGTCATGGACGCCCCAAACAGGTCGCCCACAGCCGCCAGCGTCAGCAATCCCGGCAACTTGCCGCCCGGCAAATTGAAGCCCAAACCGCCGGTGGCCAATCTGCGTCCACCCTTGGAAAGCCAAATGAACAGCGTCGCGAAACCCACAAGCAGGCACAGCCCCATCACGGTTTCGACGGTGTCACTTATGGGCAGAACCTTGGACACGCCATCCGGATGAAAGGTTAGCAACCCACCCAAAAGCAGAATGAAACCTGACCAGAAGGCGATCCAGGATGTGGCGATCACCCCCGCGACCCGACCCAGATCAAGACCCAGAGAGGCATAGATCCGATACCGGATCGCCGTGCCGGTGATGTAGGAAAACCCAAGGCAATTCGACACGGCATAACCACAGGCGCCAGCCATGCCTGCGACAGGCAAAGGGACCTCGCCATCTGCCACACTTTGCACGGCAAATACATCGTAAAGTGACAGTGACAAAAAGCTGACTGCCGTCCAGCACAGGGCAAAAAACATCAATTTCCACGATGTATTCGCGACGTCGGTTTTTACATCAGCCCATTTGACGTGCGAAGACAGCTCGTGCAGGACGGTCAGGGCAATAAGCGTGACCAGAATCGGTATCGCGATCCGGACAAGGGGCTTTTCAAGAAACCCCGAAACCCGTTCGGCCAGGCGTACAGCCCAGAGTTCTTCGACATTTTCATGAGTTGCCATGCTTTGTCCCTGCTCTCAGGCTCAATCACACTCTGCACGATCGAAACGCGCAAGCCGACTTTTGCACATTTTCGTTCAGGCTCAAAGCACTACGGGCGTCACAACCGACCTTTGCGGGTGGACAGCAGCAGGTTGGTCTCGGACTTAGTGATCCCCTCCATACGGCGAATCTGGAACAGCACCTCGTCCAGCTCGGCCAGTGTTTCGGTCCAGATTTCGGCGATCAGATCCCAGCTTCCGTTTGTGGAGTGAACAGCACGCACCTGGCGCATAGCGGCAATTCGGGCCATCGTGCGCTCGGTTCCGCGGCCTTCGATTTCCAGCATCATCAAGCCGCGCACCGGGCTTTGCGCCACGTCCTGACGGGTGAGTACCGTGAACCCAACAATTTCACCGGACTGTTTGAGGCGCTGCAGGCGGCTGCGAACCGTAGTGCGCGTAACACCCAGCGTTTCGGCGAGTTCGGACAGGGACGCCCGTGCATCCCGGTGCAAGGCGCTGAGCAGCCTGCTATCCAAATCGTCCATGACTGCTTCTCATTTCGTTTATCCGAATGCCATTTTGAACATTTTGCTGTCTTTTCGCAAGCCATCACGAGGGTCTAGATAGTCATATGGATACGCAAAATGTAATATTGGTTGGCGCACCAATGGACGCAGGTAAGCGTCGTCAGGGGTGCCGCATGGGCCCGGACGCCTACCGGGTGGCCGGTCTGGAACAAGCTCTGACTGACCTCGGGCACCAAGTGTCGGATATCGGCAATGTCAGCGCCGATCCGTCAGATGTACCGGAGCATCCACACCTTGTGGCGCTGCCCGAGTGCATCGGCTGGACCAGCGCCCTGAGCCGCGCCGCACAGGAAACCGCGCCGAACGGACTGCCAATTTTTATGGGCGGCGATCACGCTTTGTCCATGGGCACAGTTGCCGGGATGGCAACACATGCAGACAGGATGGGTCGCCCCCTGTTCGTGCTTTGGCTGGACGCGCACAGCGACTTTCATACACCTGACAGCACCGGCAGCGGCAACCTGCACGGCACACCGGTTGCCTATTTCACCGGGCAACCCGGGTTTGACGCATTCCCTGCGCTGGCTGCACCGATTCCAACGGATCGAGTAGGCATGATTGGTTTGCGTTCCGTGGATCCGGCAGAACGTGCACGATTGGAACAGGATCAGGCCATGCTGGCAGACATGCGCAGCATTGATGAGCACGGTATCAAGGCACCTTTGATCGCGTTCCTCGACCGAGTACGCGCAGCAAACGGTATCCTGCACGTCTCGCTGGACGTCGACTTTCTGGACCCTTCAATTGCGCCCGCCGTTGGCACCACTGTTCCTGGCGGCGCGACCGAACGCGAAGCCCATCTGGCGATGGAACTGCTGCACGAAAGCGGCCTCGTCTGCTCGCTGGATTTGGTCGAACTGAACCCGTTTCTGGATGAACGTGGACGAACCGCAAAATTGATGGTCGATCTGGCCGCGTCCCTGTTGGGCCGCCGCATCTTCGACCGCCCGACCCGGAGTTTCTGATGAATTCCCTTCAATCTCCTTCCGCTGTTGTCATGGTTCGACCGCATGAGTTTGTGTCGAACCCAGAGACTCGCCATGACAATGCGTTTCAGACACTGGCACATCGATCCGCCGAAGCGACTTCAGCAGCCGCGCGCGATGAACATGATCGTGCAGTCGAACAACTGCGCGATGCAGGCGTCACAGTTCATGTATTTGATGATCACGGCCAACAAAACACGCCGGACAGTGTCTTTCCCAACAACTGGTTCTCGACGCATCCCGGCGGACACATTGCAATCTATCCGATGTTTGTTCCGTCGCGTCGACGCGAACGCCGCACAGATGTTATCGAGTTGTTGAAACAGGAATACCGCGTTCAGGACGTGATCGATTATTCGGGGCTGGAACAGGACGATCTCGCACTGGAAGGTACCGGAGCAATGGTTCTCGATCACGTCGGCCGCATCGCTTACACGGTCAAGTCAAACCGCGCTGATCCCGTTTTGTTGGAGCGGTTCTGCACGAACTTCAACTACGAACCCATCGCGTTCGAAGCTAGGGACGACGCAGGCCGAGACGTTTATCACACCAATGTCCTGATGGGAATCGGCACGCATTACGCACTGATCTGCCTCGACATGATACTCGATGCCGAACGCCGCGCGACCGTGCAGGCGCGATTGGAAGAATCCGGTCGCACCGTAATCGATCTGTCCCATGACCAGATCGCAAACTTTGCTGGAAACACCATCGAGCTTAGTGGTCGTGATGGGCTCGTGCTAGCTCTTTCCAGCCGCGCCAAAGATGCGCTGACGCCCCAACAGACCGACATCATCGAAGACAGCGCCACTCTGCTGCCGTTGTCGGTTCCAACCATTGAAACAGCCGGAGGATCAGTACGTTGCATGATCGCCGGTATCCACCTTTCCCGCCGATAGGAGACCATGATGCAACCTTCTGACAAGGCGCTTGTGCCCTTTGTATCCGTCGACAACATGATGCGGCTGGTGCACCATATCGGGCTTGAAAAGATGATCACTCAGATCGCGGCTCAGATTGAATCCGACTTCAAACGCTGGGAGAGCTTTGACAAGACCCCTCGCATTCCGGCGCATTCTCCCCATGGCGTAATCGAACTGATGCCAACCTCGGATGGTGAGGCCTACGGGTTTAAATACGTCAACGGGCACCCCAAGAACACGTCCGAGGGCCTGCAGACCGTGACAGCCTTTGGCCTTCTGGCCGACGTCTATACCGGCTACCCTACGCTTTTGACCGAGATGACGATGCTAACCGCCCTCCGCACGGCGGCAACCTCGGCCCTTGTCGGCAGTTATCTGGCACCCAAGTCATCGCGCGTCATGGCGATGATTGGGAATGGGGCTCAGTCCGAGTTCCAATGCTTGGCGTTCAAGGCCATGTGCGGGATCGACACTGTGCGCCTTTACGATACCGATCATGCGGCCACCGAAAAATGCGCGGCAAACCTCAAGAATTCCGGGCTGACGGTCGTGCTTTGCAAAACACCCGAGGACGCCATCGAAGGTGCTCAGATCATCACGACCTGCACCGCAGATAAGAAAAACGCAACAATCCTGACCGACAACATGGTCGGACCGGGCGTCCACATCAATGCAATTGGCGGTGATTGCCCCGGCAAGACCGAACTACACCGCGATATTCTGCTACGCTCGGGCATCTTTGTCGAATACCCGGAACAAACACGCATCGAGGGCGAGATTCAGGCCTTGGCCGAGGATCACCCAGTGACCGAATTGTGGCAGGTCATGACCGGTCAGGCCAAAGGCCGGCGCGACGACCGACAGATCACTCTTTTTGATAGCGTTGGCTTCGCGATCGAGGATTTCTCGGCCTTGTGCTACGTCCAGTCTGCCATCAAAGGCACTGATTTCTTTGAACCTTTGGACATGTTGGCAGATCCGGATGATCCGCGGGATCTGTATGGAATGCTGATGCGGGCGAGCTGAAGAACCCGCACTTCACGTCGACTGGCCCCCGGTTCACCACCGGGGGCTTTTTCTACCCAGCCAATGACGGCAGGTAGAGTACGATACCGGGAAACGCTACGAGCAGCGCGATCGTCACGCCATCGGCGATGAAGAACGGGGTTACGCCCTTGAACACGTCCTGAACGCTCAGATCCGGGCGCACCCCGGCAACGACGAAACAATTCAGGCCAATAGGAGGCGTGATCAGGCAAAACTCGGCCATTTTCACCACCAGAATACCAAACCAGATCGCACACATCGGACCTGACATGCCAAAAGCGCTCTCGGCGGCACTGACCGTCTCCCCCCCGTTCAGGGCCATGACCGCTGGATAGACGACCGGTAATGTCAGCAACAGCATCCCGATGGCATCCATGAACATGCCCAAGACCGCATAGGCGAGCAGGATACAGATCAGGATCAGCATCGGCGACATTTCCAACGAAGTGATCCAGTCCGAGAACGCGCCCGGAAGATCGGCAAACCCCAGAAACCGTACGTAGATCAGCACCCCCCAGATGATCGTGAAGATCATCGCGGTTAGTTTGGCAGTTTCCAGCAGCGCCGACTTCAGTTCGGGCCACCGCATTCCGTGGAAAAGGGCGAAACAGAAGACGATGAAGGCACCGATAGCCCCGCCTTCGGTTGGAGTGCCCCAAGCCTTTTCTCCAAACGGGTTATAGACAAAGCAAATGATGATCAGGATTACAGCGACAATCGGAAAGGCGCCCGGCAGTGACGCAAAACGCTGTTTCCAGGTGAAACCTGTTACCGGTGGACCAACGTTTTTGAATACAACCGCGATGCCGACGATAAGCAGACCGTACACAACGGCCGAAAATGCACCGGGGATAAACCCGGCGAGCAGCAGTTTACCGACATCCTGTTCTACGATGATGGCATAGATCACAAGGATCGCAGATGGCGGGATCAATGAGGCCAGTGTACCGCCCGCTGCGACCACTCCGGCTGCGAATTGCTTGTTGTAACCGACTTTCAGCATCTCGGGGATAGCGATCCGGGCGAACACAGCCGAGGTCGCCACCGACGCGCCAGAAACGGCCGCGAACCCGGCTGTGGCGAACACAGTCGAAACCGCGAGCCCTCCGGGCACCCACGCAACCCAACGTTTAGCGGCCTCGAACAACGCGCGCGTCAGGCCAGCATAATAGGCCAGATAACCGATCAGGATAAAGGTGGGGATCAGGCTGAGTGTATGGGCCGCAACCTTGGAATGGGGCACCTGCCCCGCCGTCTTGACCGCGACGGTTAATGCTTTGCCGAAGCGATCAGGATCGTATCCAAACTTGGCCCAGAAAATCCAAACCAACCCGACTAGCCCCGCAAGAGCCGCCGCGAAGGCCACGCGCATTCCGGTCACAACCAGAACCAGCAGGCCACCCGTGACCCACAGGCCAATCTCTATCGAGTCCATGCGTTAGTCCTGCCCTTCGAATTGTTCGGCTTCGGCAGCGGCCTGAGCAGCCGCATCCTGTATCAGTGGAACGGCTACGGGGCTTTCGGCCCCTACGATCAGCGCGCGACCATATCCCCAAACCTGAAGCAGCAGCCGTAGGCAAAGCACCGAGAACGCCACAGGTGCCAGCAGTTTGGCCGGCCAAAGCGGGATACCGATGTCGATTGAACTGTCCCGGCTCCACATCGGCGCGCCAAAGTCGAACGAGCGGTCAAAATGGGACCAACTGCCCCAGACCAAGGCCAGCATCAGCACCAGGATCAGAAGAACCGAAATAAGCTCGAACAGCCACAGCGCCCGGCCGTGCAGGCGTGAGATGACAATGTCCATCCGTATATGACCGCCATCGCGCTGAACATATGAAATGCCCAGAAATGCAATCAGCGGCATCGCCTGTTCGATCCAGTCGACATATCCTGGCAAAGGTGCGTTAATCGCATTGCGTCCGCTGACCGAGACCACCGCCAGAACCATAAGACTGAACACGGCAAGGCCGCTGATCAGAGCCAGAAACCGCTCTAACCGCAACAACTTACGGTCCAAAGAACTCAGGAGGCTGTTGTCTTCAAGCACCGTGGCCTGTCCTGCCATTGCGGTGTTCCCCTGTATTTTTATTGGTGTCCGGATGCCCCGATGGGCATCCGGATTTTGTGCTTAGTTACCGCTACGTTGCTGTTCCAGCGTGGACTGGACCAGATCATACAGGTCCTGCGCAGGAATACCCTGAGCGGACATATCCTCAATCCACTGTGCCCGGATGGGATCGGCCGCTTTGGTGCGGAACTCTGCGATTACCGCATCATCGATCTGTACCTTTGCGACGCCCTTTTCGTCCAAAACACTGTCCCACTGATCCAGCAGCGATCCATAATTGGCCAGATAGTGATCAATCGCTTCGTCGATCGAACTGTCCAGCGCCTCGCGATGCTCAGCCGGCAGTGCCTCATAGGCATCGATATTGACCACAACCGGGCAATTCACAGTGCCGGGGTTTAGGTTGGCCGTCCACCAATCCGCTTCGTTGATCGTGCCAAAAGACAGGTGCGCGTGCTGAGCAAAGGCAACCGTGTCAACGACACCGGACTCCATTGCGTTAAAGGCCTCGGTTGCAGGAACCGAGGTCGGAACACCGCCGACCGCTTCGAATGCCTTGCCCAGACCACCTGTGGCGCGGACACGCATGCCTTCGAACTCGGCAAGTTCGTCACGCGGGTCGCCGGTTCCAACAATGTTGTACTGCGGCATGGGTGAGGTCATGATGATACGCGCGTTCCACTGCGCCATCTCATCCTTGACGGCTGGGTGATCGTAAACCGCGTGGCTGACGGCAACTTCCTCGTCCAAGTTGTCAACGCCCAGGAACGGCAGCTCTAGAACGGTGATCGCGCGGTTTTTGTCACGATGATACCCGGCACAGAACTGCGCCATCTCAAATGCGCCGATTTCGATTCCATCCAAATTCTCGCGCGGTTTGGACAGGCCGCCATAGCTGACATTGATTGTGAAATCGCCATTGGTCTTTTCGCTGACCAACTCAGACAGTTTCTCAACATGCTCGGTGAACGCACGACGTTTGCCCCAGACCGAAGCATTCCATTCAGTTGCGGCTGCCTCGGACACGAACGCAACACACAAGGCGGCCACAGCAGAGCCGCTCAAAATCTTTTTCATACTGATTTCTCCCTTTGCTGCACCCCCTTACCGAGGCGCTTGCGATCAAAGCTAGCGCCAACATCGGAATGTGCCAACCCCCGGTCAGCATTCATGGCCAGTAAGGAATGGCACCGTTGAGCGCTAACAACCGAAAGGTGAGTCTCAGATGCAATTTAGTTGTAATCGGGCGGCTTATTTCTGCACAAATTTTCATTACAGCCAAAGCTATGTAAAGGCACCACTATTCCCAATGATGATCTCTTTCTTTACAAAACCACTTCGAGCCAAAAAAATAATTTACAAACTAATCGTGATAAATCGGTAATTTATTTCCTTGTTTTCAGCTCTCCGTATTATTGCGCATAAGGAGGAAACAGATCGACATCGCCAGTTCAGCAGGCAAAATCGGTCTGATTCAATATGATCCAGAGGGAGGAGCCTCAGAATGACAACCGCTGCCCAGGCAGAAGCCAATACCTTTCCGCCGTCCGCCGAAACCGTGGCCCGCACGCATGTTAACGCTGAAAAATACACTGAGATGTATGCGGCTTCGATCAACGATCCCGTCGCGTTCTGGGACGAACAAGGCAAGCGGATCGACTGGATCAAGCCCTACACACAAGTCAAAGATGTAAACTATGATTTCGGCTCGGTCGGAATCAACTGGTACGCAGACGGCACGCTGAACGTTTCGGCCAACTGCCTGGACCGCCATCTGAAAACCCGCGGCGATCAAACTGCGATCATCTGGGAACCGGATGATCCAAAAGACGAAACGCAGCACATCACCTATGCTGAGTTGCACCGCCGGACCTGCCGGATGGCAAACATTCTGGAATCGCTGGGCGTGCGTAAGGGCGACCGCGTCGTGATCTATATGCCGATGATCCCCGAGGCCGCCTATGCCATGCTGGCCTGCGCGCGCATTGGCGCGATCCATTCGATCGTCTTTGCGGGTTTTTCACCAGACGCTCTGGCGGCGCGCGTCAATGGCTGCGACGCAAAGGTTGTCATCACTGCCGACGAGGCCCCGCGAGGCGGCCGCAAGACTGCGCTGAAATCCAATGCGGACGCCGCCCTGTTGCACTGCAAAGACACGGTGAAATGCCTGGTGGTCAAACGCACTGGTGGTCAGACCACATGGATCGACGGCCGCGACTATGATTACAACGAATTGGCGCTTGAGGCCGATGACTACTGCGCGCCTGCTGAGATGAGCGCCGAAGACCCGCTTTTCATCCTCTACACCTCCGGCTCGACCGGACAACCCAAGGGTGTGGTACATACCACTGGCGGCTATCTGGTTTTCGCATCGCTGACCCATGAGATCACTTTCGATTACCACGAGGGCGATGTGTATTGGTGCACTGCTGACGTGGGCTGGGTCACAGGCCACAGCTATATCGTCTATGGCCCGCTGGCCAACGGCGCGACTACTCTGATGTTCGAAGGTGTCCCTACCTACCCCGACGCGGGCCGGTTCTGGGAGGTATGCGCCAAGCACAAGGTCAACCAGTTCTATACCGCACCAACCGCGATCCGCGCGTTGATGGGGCAAGGCAACGAGTGGGTCGAGAAGCATGATCTGAGCGACCTGAAACTACTGGGCACCGTGGGCGAACCGATCAACCCCGAAGCCTGGAACTGGTACAATGAGGTAGTCGGCAAAGGCAATTGCCCCATCGTGGATACATGGTGGCAGACCGAGACCGGTGGTCATCTGATGACCCCCCTGCCCGGCGCTCACGCGATGAAGCCGGGCGCTGCGATGAAACCATTCTTCGGCATTCAGCCGGTCGTGCTGGACCCGCAATCAGGCATCGAGATCAACGGCAACGGCGTCGAAGGTGTTCTGTGTATCAAGGACAGCTGGCCCGGCCAAATGCGCACCGTCTGGGGTGATCATGAACGGTTCGAAAAGACCTATTTCTCGGACTACAAAGGTTACTACTTCACCGGTGACGGCTGCCGTCGTGACGAGGATGGTGATTACTGGATCACCGGTCGCGTTGACGATGTGATCAACGTCTCGGGCCACCGTATGGGGACCGCCGAAGTTGAAAGCGCGCTTGTAGCGCATGCCGCCGTGGCCGAGGCCGCCGTGGTCGGATACCCCCATGAGATCAAAGGGCAAGGCATCTATTGCTATGTCACTCTGATGAATGACCGCGAGCCGTCGGATGAGCTGCTGAAAGAGCTGCGCACCTGGGTCCGGACCGAGATCGGCCCGATTGCGTCGCCCGACGTGATCCAGTGGGCACCCGGTCTGCCCAAGACCCGTTCCGGCAAGATCATGCGCCGTATCCTGCGCAAGATCGCCGAGAACGACTTTGGCGCATTGGGCGACACTTCGACATTGGCCGATCCGTCGGTGGTCGAAGACCTGATCGAAAACCGTGCAAACAAGTGAGGATGTGATGGACGCTGCCACGATCACCACACCCGCTGTTCTGATCCTTCTCGGCCCTCCGGGTGCCGGGAAGGGAACACAGGCCCGTATGCTTGAAGACAAGTTCGGGCTGGTTCAACTCAGCACTGGCGACCTGCTGCGTGCGGCAGTTGCGGCCGAAACCGATGCTGGCAAAGCCGCAAAAGCCGTGATGGAGGCTGGTGATCTGGTCAGCGACGACATCGTCATTGCGATCCTTCGTGATCGCCTAGCTGAACCGGACTGCGCCAAGGGCGTCATTCTGGACGGATTTCCTCGCACCACGGTTCAGGCCGAGGCGTTGGATGGGCTACTTTCGGAAACCGGGCAGAAGATCAACGCCGCCATCAGCCTTGAAGTCGAAGATGGTGAAATGGTGATCCGTATCTCGGGCCGTTACACCTGCGCCGGATGTGGCGAAGGGTTCCATGACACGTTCAAGGTCCCTGTTGTTAAAGGCAAGTGTGACAAGTGCGGCAGCACCGAGTTCAAGCGCCGTGCCGATGACAACGCCGAAACCGTTGCCTCGCGGCTGGCGGCGTATCACGCACAAACCGCGCCTTTGATTACTTATTACCAAGACCATGGCGTTCTGAAAGGTCTGAACGCCATGGGCAATATCGACGACATCGCAGGCAATCTGGAAAGGATCGTCAGCGACGCGATGAACTAAGGAAACCGGCCCGCCCTGAACAAGGGTCGAATTCCTAAAAGGAAAGCTTCAATGGACCCGCCTTGGCGGACCAGAGAAGTCGTGCCTGATGCCAAGCTGGCATTCGGCATTTCGAAAAGCGACCCCGCGCGTTGGAGGTTTTGGACAACGGGTCGCCCATGGAAGAAGCGAAGGAGGAACCCGCAATGGCGGATCAATCAACACACTCCGCGCAGACTGCCGAGGCCGACAAGGGCTATTGGCAGGCGAACCTGCGTCTCATCTACATCAGCCTCGTGATCTGGGCGCTGGTGTCTTTTGGATTCGGCATTCTGCTGCGTCCATTGCTGTCCGGCATTGCAGTTGGCGGCACCGATCTGGGCTTTTGGTTCGCTCAGCAAGGATCAATCCTGGTCTTTCTGGTGCTGATCTTCAACTACGCCTGGCGCATGAACAAGTTGGACGCCGAATTTGGCGTGGATGAGGAGTAAGCGGAATGGACCAGTTTACCATTAACCTGCTCTTTGTCGGCGCGTCCTTTGCGCTGTACATCGGCATCGCGATTTGGGCCCGTGCGGGTTCCACATCGGAATTCTACGCCGCCGGTCGCGGCATTCATCCGGTCACCAACGGTATGGCGACAGCGGCAGACTGGATGTCTGCGGCCTCGTTCATCTCGATGGCGGGCCTGATCGCCTTTACAGGCTATGACAATTCGACCTTCCTGATGGGCTGGACCGGCGGTTACGTGCTGCTGGCACTGTTGCTTGCCCCCTATCTGCGTAAGTTCGGCAAATACACCGTCTCGGAATTCATCGGCGACCGTTTCTACAGCCAGACCGCACGTATCGTTGCTGTGATCTGTCTGATCGTTGCTTCGGTGACTTATGTTATTGGTCAGATGACCGGTGTGGGCGTGGCCTTTGGTCGTTTCCTCGAGGTATCGAACACCTCTGGTCTGCTGATCGGTGCTTGTGTCGTGTTTGCTTACGCAGTGTTCGGTGGGATGAAAGGCGTGACCTACACTCAGGTCGCTCAGTACTGCGTCCTGATCACCGCCTACACAATCCCGGCGATCTTCATCTCGCTGCAGCTGACCGGTACGCCGGTTCCGGCGCTGGGTCTGTTCAGCGACACGGCAAGCGGTGAGCCTCTGTTGACCAAGCTGGATGCGATCGTGACCGAGCTGGGCTTTAACGAATACACAGCCCACCACTCGAACACACTGAACATGGTTCTGTTCACGCTGTCGCTGATGATCGGCACCGCCGGTCTGCCGCACGTGATCATGCGCTTCTTCACCGTGCCGAAAGTGTCGGATGCCCGCTGGTCCGCTGGCTGGACGCTGGTCTTCATCGCTCTGCTGTATCTGACCGCCCCTGCTGTTGGTGCTATGGCGCGTCTGAACATCACCGACATGATGTGGCCCAATGGTGGCATCGAAGGTGGCGCTGTCTCGGTCGAGGATATCGACAATGATCCCCGCTATGACTGGATGCAGACGTGGCAGAAAACCGGCCTGTTGGACTGGGAAGACAAGAACGGCGACGGCAAGATCCAGTACTACAACGACAAGAACGCCGACATGCAGGCACTTGCGGAAGAAAAAGGCTGGGTCGGAAACGAGTTGACCAAGTTCAACCGCGACATCCTGGTTCTGGCCAACCCCGAGATTGCCAACCTGCCGGGTTGGGTGATCGGTCTGGTCGCTGCCGGTGGTCTTGCGGCTGCTCTGTCGACCGCTGCGGGTCTGTTGCTGGCGATCTCGTCGGCGGTGTCCCACGACCTTGTCAAAGGTGCGATTAACCCGCAAATCTCAGAAAAAGGAGAACTGCTGGCCGCTCGTATCGCAATGGCTGTGGCCATCGTCGTCGCTACCTATCTGGGTCTGAACCCACCGGGCTTTGCGGCGCAAACCGTGGCCCTGGCCTTTGGTCTGGCGGCTGCCTCGATCTTCCCGGCGCTGATGATGGGGATCTTCTCGACCCGTATCAACAACACCGGTGCTGTCGCAGGTATGCTGGCTGGTCTGACCGTAACCCTGGTCTACATCTTCCTGCACAAGGGCTGGCTGTTCATTCCGGGCACCAACTCGTTCACTGATGCTGACCCGCTGCTGGGTCCGATCAAGTCGACCTCGTTCGGCGCCATCGGTGCAATGATCAACTTCGGCGTCGCTTACGTCGTCGCCGGAATGACCAAAGAGACTCCGCCGGAGATCGTTGAATTGGTCGAAAGCGTCCGCATTCCCCGTGGCGCTGGCGCAGCTCAGAACAAGTGAGCATGATGCGGCATATGGTTAACTTCCATGTGCCGCGTCTTTCGACCGACTGTTCCCGCCCGGCATTCCACCGGGCGGGATTTTTCAAAACCGGAATCACAGGACTGTACGATGCCCCTGTCTCATGACGAAATCACCCGGTTCCTGAAATCCGTCCACCCCTATGATGCCTTGCCCCCAGAAACACTGGATCAGATCGCCAATCAGGTCGAGGTTTGGGAGGTCGAGGAAGACTTTGCCGTGTACGAACTTGGGCACACCCTGCCCGGCGTATTCGTGATCTATGAAGGGCACGTTGAAATCACCGATGAGAATGACGCCGTGGTATCTCATCTTGGTCTGCGCAATTCGTTTGGTGAGCGTGGGCTACTGAAAGACGGGAAAGCCGCGACCAAGGCGCGCGCGCATACGCCATCCGTTTTGCTGGTCCTGCCGCCAGATCTGGTGCGCGAGTTGATCGATGGGCATGACGTCGTTTCGAAATTCTTCAACCGGACCCGTTCGAACCGGTCCGGCCCGCAAAGCCTGGCCACCAGCGCGATTGACGTTCTTATGGCGCATAACCCTGCAACCTGCCCACCGGACACATCAGTTCAAGAAGCCGCCCGGATCATGCGTGACAAGCACATTTCATCCTTGTGCGTCACCGAAACGGATAACCTGCTGGGCATCGCCACCTTGCGCGACATCTCGGGCAAATACGTAGCCAATGGCATGCCCGCAGAGACGCCGGTGTCAGCGATCATGACAGCGAACCCAATCACCCTGTCGCCATCTGACATTGGATCGGACGTTCTGCACGTGATGATGGAACGCGGGATAGGTCATATCCCGATCAGCGAAGGCGGGCGCCTTGTTGGAATTGTGACTCAGACGGACCTGACCCATTATCAGGCGGTGAATTCGGCAGAGCTTGTCCGCCGGATCGCTCAAGCGGACTCGGCAGATCAAATGGCGATGGTAACGGCTGAAATCCCGCAGCTTCTGGTGCAACTTGTGGCTGCCGGAAACCGGCACGAGATCGTGACACGGCTGATAACGGATATTGCAGACACAGCAACCCGCCGACTGTTGGCTTTGGCCGAGGACAAGCTGGGCCCAGCACCCGTTCCCTATCTGTGGTTGGCCTGTGGGTCGCAAGGGAGGCAAGAACAAACCGGAGTATCCGATCAGGACAACTGTCTGATGCTGGACAACAGCGTGACCGATGCCGATATGAAGTACTTCGCCGAGCTTGCCAAATACGTCTCGGATGGCCTGGACACCTGCGGATATTTCTATTGCCCGGGCGACATGATGGCGACCAACCCACGATGGTGTCAGCCGGTGCGCGTCTGGCGCGACTACTTCAACGGATGGATCGCCAAACCGAACCCCGAGGCGCAGATGCTGGCCTCAGTCATGTTCGACCTGCGCCCTATCGGAGGGGCCTTTCACCTGTTCGACGATCTGCAGGCCGAGACACTGGCAGCGGCCAACGCAAACTCGATCTTTGTGGCGCACATGATCTCGAACTCGCTAAAACATACGCCTCCGTTGGGTCTGTTGCGCGGGTTTGCGACCATCCGGTCTGGTGAACATCGCAATACGCTGGACCTCAAACATAACGGAGTGGTCCCAGTCGTTGACCTTGCGCGGATCTACAGCCTTCAGGGCCAGTTGACCGAAGCCAATACTCGGGCGCGTTTGAAAGCAGCCGCATCTGGCGGTATTCTCAGCCCCTCGGGCGCGCGGGATTTGCTGGATGCGTATGATCTGATCGCAGAAACCCGCCTTGAGCATCAGGTCAGGCTTGTGAAGGGCGATCAAAAGCCGGACAATTTCCTGCCGCCCTCGGACCTGTCAGATTTTGAGCGAAGTCATCTTCGGGATGCGTTCGTTGTGGTAAAAACCATGCAATCGGCAGTAGGTCACGGCAAGGGAATGCTGGGCTAAAGCGGCAATAACTATTGGCGACTACGCCAGACATACGGAGAGTCACATGTTTCTGGAACTGATCGGCACCATATTTGCAGGCTTTGCCTTTGCCGGCATCGTAATGGTTCTAAACAAAGTGACGGGTGGCCGCCTGCCCCGCTGGATGACGCCCGTTGCCGCTGGTCTGGGTATGATCGGCATGACGATTACCAGTGAATATTCCTGGTACGACCGCACACGCGATACTCTTCCCGAAGGTATGACCGTCATTCAAGAGGTCGAAAGCCGCGCCTTCTATCGCCCCTGGACCTATGCCGTGCCCTTCGTGGACCGCTTTGCCGCCATTGATGCCGGTTCCGTGCGCACCAATGAACAGGTTCCCGAACAACGGTTGGTGGAACTGTATCTCTTTGGTCGCTGGGCCCCGGTCTCAAAACTGCCGGTCGTGGTCAACTGCAAAGAGTTCAGCCGCGCCAATCTTGCGGATGGGGCAGAATTCGCGGATGACGGGCGGCTGCTGAACGCCGACTGGATCGACGTCACCGCCAGTGACCCAATCGTCGAGGCAACCTGCGGAGTGTGACATGCTGAACCGGTTAAGCCTGCGTCTGCGCATTTTCCTGTTCTTCTGCCTGTTGGCCTTTGGCGCTCTGACCGTCAGCTCTCTGGCGCTGTGGATCAGCTATCGACGCGTTGCTGATCCTGATCTGCTTGATTCATTCATCTTTGCCGAAATCCTGATGGGTTTTGGCTTTCTGGCTTTGACTGCGGCGGTTTGGTTATTATTCGACGACAATGTCGCCAAGCCAATCGAACGGATATCCGCCCAACTTAGGGCCCGCGCACATGCCGGAGTTAGCACCGAATTGGACACACAGGCCGCGCGATATCTGGGTGATCTGGCACCAGCCGCGGCCGGACTGGCCGACCAATTGTCCGGTAAAACCATGGACGTAGCACAGGCCGTGGCCGAAGAGACGGCACATCTGGCGGCAGAAAAACACCGTCTGACGGCCTTACTGACCGAAATTCCAGTTGCGATGCTTTTGGCGAGCCCAACACACAAGATCGTTTTGTACGATGGTCAGGCGGCCGAGGTTCTGGCACAGGTTGCGCATCCCCGGCTGAATGCCTCGTTGTTTGAGTACCTGCAATCTAATCCGCTGGAGGAGGCTCATGCCAAACTGGTGAAGACCGGGCTTGAGGTCGCCTGCACGCTAACCAGCGTCGATGGTACGCAGAGTTACCGCGCGCGCATGAAGCCCCTTGGCGGCGCACCCGGATACATGCTGATCTTCGAGGACAGTGCCGCGAACATCGCACCCGAAGCCGCACGGCCTTTGGTGTATGACTTCGACTTGCTGAACACGTCGACGGACGAGACCGTCGAAAACCTAGCTCTGCAGGATTTGTGTTTCGTCGTGTTTGACACCGAAACCACCGGACTACTGCCACACAAGGACGAAATCGTTCAAATCGGAGCTGTGCGGGTTGTCAACGGGCGCATCGTGGACGGAGAGCAGCTGGACATGCTGGTTGATCCTGGCATCCCGATCCCTCCGGCCTCGACCAAGGTGCACAAGATCAGCGATCGCATGGTTCAGGGTGCGCCTGACATTGCAGAGGCCGGGCGCGCGCTGCATCAATTCGCCCGCAATGCAGTGATCGTGGCCCATAACGCGCCATTCGACATGGCCTTTTTGCGGCGACATGCAAAACGCATGGATGTCGATTGGGATCACCCCATTCTGGATACGGTTCTATTGTCTGCCGTGCTGTTCGGGGCAAGTGATAAACACACGCTGGATGCTCTGTGCGAACGGTTGGAAATCACCATCCCCGAACAACTGCGCCATACCGCCCTGGGTGATGCGGTTGCTACCGCCGAAGCGCTGGTCAGAATGCTACCGATGCTGCAGGCGCGCGGCATGACAACCTTTGGCCTAGTCGTTGAGGCAACGCGCCAACATGGCCGTCTGTTGGAAGACCTGAACTAGTTCAGAAAACACGCATACCGGACGCAGCTTTTCATGGACAAACCCCGCGCGTCGTGGCACCTGAGGCACGGCCACGGGATTAGCGCGCAATGACGGAAAAACAATTCACTCCAACCCCGGATCAAAGCACCGCTTTTCGCGAAGCGTTGGGGTGTTTCGGAACCGGTGTGACGGTGATCACCACGAACACCGATCAGGGCCCTCGAGCCATTACGGTCAACTCGTTCGCGTCGGTATCGCTGGACCCGCCACTTGTTTTGTGGTGCTTGGCCAAAGACTCTAACCGGTTCGACGATTTCAACACCAGCCGACATTATTCGATCCACGTGATGGGACAGGATCAACAGGAACAGGCCCTGCGCTTTGCTCGCGACGGCAAGGATTTTTCGCACGCGGAATGGGCCCACGACCCGGCGCGCCGGCCCCAATTATCCGGTTGTCTGGCGCGGTTCGATTGTCAGGTGCACGCCCAACACGATGCGGGGGATCACCTGATCATTGTTGGTGAGGTTCAAAAGGTCATGTACCGCACCGGCAAAGGTTTGATCTTTAAGCGCGGTCAATTTGGCGGCTTTGCGGATCTGATCTGACGGTTATTCGTCCAATGACCCATGTACGGCCAGAGCCTCTAGCTGAGTCTCTTGCGGCGTGATCACACGGAAAGCCTCACGCACTCCGGCGTCTGACAGCTCACGCGAGACGGTCAGCAGCGTGTTTGGGTTATGCTCATCACACAGCTCGGACATGTGGGCGATCTCGGCCCGTGCGACGTCCATGGCGGCCTCGACCGACGGTGCCCCGTAAAGCTGCACAAAGTGTTCAGCAAGGCTCTGCGCGATCTGATCCAGCTCGGCCTGTTCCACCTGCGTGACCGCGACGAATGTCACCCGCCCAAAGGTTTCCACGCCTAACCAGCCATTCGCAAAAGCCTGACGCGCTTTGCCTTCAAGATCGCCTTCGCCCCAATTTGAGAACTCGAATCCGCCCGAAATGCACCATTCCCCGGTTCGCGCCGGGGAGTGGAACACATTCATGTCGCTTTCGTCGAAATGGATTGCGCGCGCTAGTTTCATCATCCGTTCTCCAACAATTCCGTCAGCGGGTGAAGCTGTGTATCTGAACCTTGCCGGATCAGCATGCCGAACCGTTCATCCGTTCCCAGAAACACGCCCGCTTCACCGAAGGGCTCTCCTACTCCGCGCAGCAGGCCTATCCATTCTCCGTGCACAGGCGCGTTGCCGTCCTCTTGCCAGCGGTTCAGCCATGTCATCATGTGCCGCGACCAGCTTTCGACAAGCTGCGTTGCCGAGACATCCGCGCAGCCCTCATCGTAAAGTGCGGTGACATCCGGGTTTTCGCCCGGTGCCTGACTGGTTTGCAGCAGCGCCAAATCCCAACCGACGATCAGCCAATCCGGTTCTGCTTCTGGATCTGCATCCGAAGCTGCCGCACGGAACATTCCGCATTTGGCCCCATTCACACATATCAGCCCGTCCCACCCCAGATGAACCGCGACCTCAGGCGGAGCTAGCGCGCCCAGCGCGTTCTGGAACCCAACAGCGCAAAGCGGCACCATTGCCATCGCATCGCGCAAGACAACCTCGGGGGCAAAAACGATGGCCACACGCAGACGATCGGCCTGAATGTTATAAACCACGGTACCGCCATCACAGCCCAGCGCAGCCATGGCCTGCGCGCGCTCGAACGGGTCTTCCCCACCCTGCACCGGGTGGCCCGTCAGCAAAGGGGGAAAGACCGGCTCGTTCATGCGTTGCCCTTGGCAATCATACCGCGCGCAATTTGGCGAAACGCTTCGGCTTGCGGACTGTCGGGCTTGCTGACCACGATCGGTGCACCGCCATCAGCGGCAACCCGGATATCCAGATGCAGCGGGATTTCACCCAGCAAAGGAACGCCCAGCGCCTCGGCCTCGGACTTTACGCCGCCATGGCCGAACAAGTGTTCTTCATGCCCGCAGTTCGAACAGATATGCGTCGACATATTCTCAATCATCCCAAGGATGGGCGTCTTGAGCTGGTTGAACATGTCGATCCCCTTGCGGGCATCGATCAGAGCCACGTCCTGAGGAGTCGAGACAACAATGGCGCCGTCCACGTTGAACTTCTGGCTCAACGTCAGCTGCACGTCACCTGTGCCGGGCGGCAGGTCGACGATTAGAACATCCAGCGCGCCCCATTGCACCTGACCCATCATCTGTTGCAGCGCGCCCATCAGCATCGGGCCACGCCAGACAACGGCCTGACCTTCATTGGTCATCAGACCCATCGACATCATGGTGACGCCGTGGTTGCGCAATGGCAGGATCGTTTTGCCGTCAGGACTGGCCGGACGGCCCGAAACACCCAGCATCCGCGGTTGCGACGGTCCATAGACATCTGCGTCCAACAGCCCCACGCGTCGCCCTTCGGCCGCCAAGGCACAAGCCAGGTTGGCAGAAACCGTGGACTTGCCAACGCCGCCCTTGCCCGAAGCCACAGCGATAATTCTGTCCACACCCGGCACGGCTTGCGGACCAGTCTGCGAGGGTTTCGGTTTCGGCTTCAGATCTGGCGGTGCCTTTTCGGAATGTGCGGTCAGCATGGCCGAGACCGTGGAAACACCGTCGACCAACTTTGCGGCCTGTTCGGCTGCGGCACGGACGGGTTCCATCTGCTCGGCCTGCTTGGGGTCGATCTCAAGCACAAAGCGCACAGTGTCCCCTTCGACGTTCAGCGCGCGAACAACTCCAGCGCTGACGATGTCCTGTCCAGAGACGGGGTCGGTGATCTTTCTCAGGTTTGTAAGAACTGCGTCACGAACACTCATGCGTCATTCTCCTTTTGGAACCCGGTGGCCAGGGCTCTGCGTATCGACAAGCTGTGGTTGCCGTTCATTGCACGTGTCTCCGTCTCATTCAGTTCATTTGACGCATTTGGTGCCGTGCCGTTAGGCTGTGGCATGCGCTTTGTCCTCTTGTGCCTGAGCCTGACGCTCTCTGCCACCCCCTCTTGGTCGCAAGAGGCGATTGGTCTTGCCGCGCCGGACGAGGTTGCTAGCTCTGGTCTGCTGCAACATATCCTTCCTCGCTTTTCTCTCAAGACCGGGATCCGGGTTATTGCAGATGATGCCGGCGTTTTGGTGCTGGAAACCGCCCCTCCGGGTGATCCTGTGTTCGCGCGCGACGGTGTGATCTATCACCTTCGGATCGAAGAGGACGCCAAACATGAGCGATTCCGCGACTGGCTGCTGTCCGATATCGGAAAACGGACGGTAGAAAGCTATGCGCCAGAGCAAGGCCCGCCTTTCTCGGCCAGCTTCGATATCGCGGCCGTGAAAACCGAAACAGTGATCGACGGCGATACGCTGCGCGGCGAGGAATTGTCGATGACCCATTGCGGCCGGTGCCATGTGATCGGGCCCAAGAACCGGATGAATGGTCTGGGTTCGACCCCCTCTTTCGCGGTGCTGCGCGCCATGCCGGACTGGTCAGAACGGTTCGAGGCGTTCTTCGCCCTCAACCCGCACCCCTCCTTCACACAAATCGACGGGCTGACACCTCCGTTTGATCCACAGCGTCCATCGCCCATCTATCCCGTCGAGATGACGCTGGATGACCTGGAAGCCATCCTTGCCTTTGTCTCGGTCATAACTGCAGCGGACTTGGGTGCGCCCTTACAGCTTCAGTGATCCTTTCGTTTTGAGAAATAATCCTCGGTCGTAACGACACGAGGCTTCGGGTTAGACTGGAACGGGTTGTCCTCTTGCTGGAACTGTGCGTTTACGCGGCAATTGTCACACATCTGGATCATCCGCGCCTTGTCTGAGGAGGCAAACATCGGATGTGTACCCGCAAGCTTTTCCATGATCCGTTCCACGGTGGACTTAACTCCAAACAGTGCCCCGCATTCTACACAAGCGAACGGCTCCTCTTCATTCAACACCTGCTGAGACAGGGCTGCATCGCTCAGGTCAAGCTGCGGGACAAGAGCAATCGCATCCTCCGGGCAGATGCCTTTGCACAACCCGCATTGCAGACAAGCATCCTGCTGGAAGTTCAATTGCGGCTTGTCCGGGTTATCGATCAAAGCACCCGACGGGCACAGCGACACACAGCTGAGGCACAAGGTACAGGCATCCGTGTTGACAGCGATCGCCCCATAGGGCGCGTTTTCCGGCAAGGGCAGCGGCTCTTCAGCTTTGTGGTTCAGTGCCTGCGCAGCCAAACGGGCGATCTGGCGGCGGTTGCCCAATGGCAGCACCGGGTCGGCCAATGGCTGAGGGACATCTTGGGCATAAAGGACATCAGACAGCGCATCCGGGTCGGCCTCATCCAACAACCCCAGGGCATTCGCCCCCGCTATTGCCTGCGCCAAGGCCAGTTCACGGTCCAACGCATCGCGCTCGGTCGTTGGGGATAGCAAGACGTCCACTCGCGCGAAACCATGCGCGAAAGCAGCCAGCATCTCGGCATGGCCAAATCCTGAAATCACACTTAGCTCCAGTGGGATCACATCGGCAGGCAAACCACGTCCAAAACGGGCGGCCAGTCGGATCATCTCGGCCCCGTGGGCATTATGCACCAGCAAGCGTGGCGCGGTTCCACCGGCCCGCCGATAGGTGCGCGCCAGGATGTGCATCCGCGACAGCAACGCCGAAACCGGCGGATCTTCGTAGGTGATCGCAGTTGACGGACAAACCGCCGCGCATTCTCCACACCCGGCGCAGATCATTGGATCGATTTCAACATGCTCGCCCGCAGGTGTGATCGCCCCTGTCGGACAGATATCCAGACAGTTCGTGCAAGCAACCTGTTCAGCCCGTGAATGGGCACACAGCGTTTCTTCCATCCGTACATAAAGTGGCTTTTCGAAGGTGCCGACCAATTGGGCCGCCTCAAATGCCAGCCGTTCGACGGACAATGGATCTTTGGGATCAGCCCGCAGATAGCCTTCGCGCTTGGCCGGGGCCTGAACCAAGGGTGTGTCGCCGGCCAGGTCCAGAACGATGTCACAGCCCGATTGTGCCCTGTCACGTGCCTCTGTCCACTTAAAAGCTCCGCGACCGCCGGGCTCAAGCTGCTGAAACGCGTCAAGCTGCAGGGTAAACCCACCCAATGCACCGTTCAGCGATTTGATGCGACCGCGCACGACGTCGAACGCGCGCGACATAGGCTCAGCCTCATCCGTGACCAGTACTGAAACCGCGAGTGTGACGGCCAGTTTTTCAGCAAGTGCAAATGCGACATCGCCGGGACCGATGATCAGGCATGTGCCTTCGCTATAGACGTCTACGCTGGGCGTTACCGGCTGCGGCAACAAGGCCTCGGCGGCCAGGGCGGCCATCTTGGGGGCCGCATCCGCGCCCTCATCAGACCACCCGGCCCTGTCACGAAGATCAACAAAGCCCGGGGCGTCCACATTCAGTTCTTCGGCCAGGGCCTGAAACACCTCCTGCTCTTGTCCGCAGGCAATGATGGTGTCCCCCTGTTGTATCTCCGCGGCCGCCGCTTCCAACTCTCGCGTGCAAAGCGCTGTGAATACCTTGGAACATTCCATCTCGCAGGCCGAACCGATCTTGTCGGAATTCAGAGGTTGAGACCCGGCGCAGTCGCATAAAAGTAGTTTGGTGCCCATGATCCTCCCCCGGATACTTCTCCACCTCTTCGCATCGCAGGCTGTATCCCCGTTGCTGGAATGTAAACCCTTTGGGACAGCGGGCCATTTGGCCACGGAAACCCCTTTCTTTACAATAAACAAAGGCGTCCGTTTGCGGGGATCACTATTTTGCTACCGGCCATTACGACTAAGGTCGTACGACGCGGGCTTGGCACCTGAGCGCTTTGTGTACCATAGTGGACCTATGGGAAGGCATGGGAGAGCCTTCCGGGGAGGAGCCAGTGGCCAAGGCCGCAAGCCAGATTGAAATGCCAATCGGCGTCGTCGTGCGCAAGACACCCGGTGTAACTCGCTGGGCGAAATGGAATTGGCGCGCCATCGCCGTGCTGCCCGGTGCCGGGCCCGCGGACTGGCACGAAATGCGGCGTGAAGGCGAGGCCATTGAGTACCACGCAGCGACCCTGCCCCTGACGCTTTGGGCGGACGAAACCGAAGCCTACATGGTGAACCTTTCGGACGGCCAGCCGTCGATCTACCTTGTCCTGCGTGATGCGCTGGATGGCGAAAGGCCGATGGATGCGGTGCTGGTCACTGCGTCGCCTTTCGAAGGCCAGGACTATGCGGATACTGGTGAAGAGATCGTTGAGAAAATCCCGATGACCGATGGGTTGATCGCCTGGGTGCGCGACTTCGCTCTGGAACATCATAACGACGAAGTCTTCGTGAAACGCCGTCGGGACAAAAAACGGATCGATTTGGTCGAGGACGGCAAGGGCGATGCACGCATCCGGCAAGAGTCAGACGTGTACCGCGCCCCGCGGAGGATCGTGCAGTGACCCAAGTCCGCGATTTCTGGTCCCGCCGCAAAGAGGCAGTACAGGCCGAAGCCGAAGCCGAAGTCATCGCGATTGAAGAACAGGCCATTGCCGCCCAACACGCCGAACTGGAAGAAAAATCCGATGCGGAGATTCTAAATGAACTCAACTTGCCCGACCCTGACGAATTGCAGGCGGGCGATGACGTCTCGGGCTTTATGGCCAAGGCGGTGCCTGACCGTCTGCGCCGTCGTGCCTTGCGACGGCTGTGGCGGCTGAACCCGGTTCTGGCCAATGTCGATGGCCTTGTGGACTACGGCGAGGATTATACCGACGCCGCCTGCGTGATCGAAAATATTCAGACCGCATATCAGGTTGGCAAAGGTATGCTTGCACATGTCGAGGCGCTGGCGGCTGAGGCCGAAGACAGCGAGACGGACGAAACAATTGAACCGGATGAACCGCAGGACGAACCTGCGTCACCCGAAACCGCGACACCAGAGCCCGTTTTGATGGCCGAGGTGGACATAGCGCCGGACCTGTCTGAGGAGGCTGAGGTCACCCCTGCCCCACGCCGCATGAAATTTGAATTCGAAGGATAACCTGATGACCGCAAGTGAAGCGCAACAGATGAATGTCTCGGCAGAGGATCGCATGCGCGCGGATTTCTACAACTTTCTGGGGCTGCTTCTGTCTGCGCCGCCCGATCAGATGCTGCTGGATCAAGTATCCGGTCTGACTGGCGATGAGACCGATCTTGGACAGGCCATTCAGTCCATGGCCCGCGTCGCCAAAGTGACCAAGCCCGCCGCAGCAGAACGCGAATTCAACGCGCTGTTCATCGGGTTGGGACGTGGCGAGCTGCTGCCCTACGCCAGCTTCTACCTTACTGGATTCCTGAATGAGAAACCGCTGGCGCAGCTTCGCAACGACATGGCAATGCGTGGCATTACCCGAGCCCGGAATGTCTTTGAACCGGAAGACAACATCGCTTCATTGATGGAGATGATGGCGGGCATGATCGTTGGTCGCTTCGGCGCAGCTGCATCTTTGGAAGACCAGAGGGCATTCTGGAACAAACATATCGGCCCTTGGGCCATGCATTTTTATTCGGATTTGGAAGGCGCCGAAAACTCGGTTCTCTATGCCTCGATCGGCACAGCCGGTCGGGTCTTCATGGAGATCGAGCGCGAAGCCTTCCGAATGACGGCAGCGTGAAGCGCTGTCACTCACCAGCGCCCCAAGGGGTGCTAACTCGCAAATGGGAGAGGAGAAACCCATGAGCAAGACCAAGGAAGAAGGCGCAACGCGCCGCGACTTCCTCAAATTGGCTGGAACTGCAGCGCCCGCTGCCGTTGCCGCCGCCAGCCTGAGCGGAAAAGCCGAGGCAGCCGAGCTGCCTACGGATGAGAACCGCATTCAGGATACCGCGCACACGCGCGCATACTTGAAAAGCGCACGCTTCTAGCGCGACGACAGCGCCCGGCTCTAACCCGGACGAGGTCACACCCGACTGACGGTTGCGATTGGCCCTGACGTCGGCACCAGCAGTACCAAGCCAGCCGTGGCTCACACGGCGCGCAAGGGAGGAAACAAATGCTTAGGAAAAAGACCAACGGGGTTGCGAGACGCCCCCAGCGGACAAGTATCCTGTCCCAGGTCGGCGAGAAAACCGTCGATCGCCGCGCATTCCTGCGTGGCTCGGGCCTGACGATCGGCGGCCTTGCCGCGATCAGCGCCACGGGTGGAACCGTGACGCCAGCCAGTGCCCAGACAGCGGCCAATCAGGCCGTCGAAAATATCAAATCCATATGCACCCACTGCTCGGTCGGCTGTACCGTCGTCGCCGAAGTGCAGAACGGCGTCTGGATCGGGCAAGAGCCCGGTTGGGATAGCCCGTTCAATCTGGGCGGACATTGCGCCAAGGGGGCCGCAGTTCGCGAGCACGCCCATGGCGAGCGTCGCCTCAAGTATCCGATGAAAAAGGAAGGCGGCGAGTGGAAGCGCATCAGCTGGGAAGAGGCGATCAACGAGATCGGCGACGGCATGATGAGCATCCGCGAAGAATCCGGACCGGACAGCGTGTACTGGCTAGGCTCGGCCAAGCATAACAACGAACAGGCCTACCTGTTCCGCAAGTTCGCCGCCTATTGGGGCACGAACAACGTGGACCATCAGGCGCGTATCTGCCACTCAACCACGGTTGCGGGTGTTGCGAACACATGGGGCTACGGCGCCATGACCAATTCGTACAACGACATCCATAACTCTCGGGCCATCTTCATCATCGGCGGCAACCCGGCCGAGGCGCACCCTGTCTCGCTGTTGCATGTTCTGCGCGCGAAAGAGCAGAACAACGCGCCACTGATTGTCTGCGACCCGCGCTTTACGCGCACCGCGGCCCATGCCGATGAGTATGTCCGCTTTCGCCCCGGCACAGACGTTGCTTTGGTCTGGGGTATTCTGTGGCACATCTTCGACAACGGATGGGAAGACAAAGAGTTCATCCGCACCCGTGTCTGGGGCATGGATCAGATCCGTGAAGAGGTTGCCAAGTGGAACCCGGAAGAGGTTGAGCGCGTCACCGGCACCCCCGGTTCGCAGCTAAAGCGTGTTGCACGCACCATGGCCAACAACCGTCCCGGTACGGTGATCTGGTGTATGGGTGGCACGCAGCATACCAACGGCAACAACAACACCCGCGCTTACTGCGTACTACAGCTTGCGCTTGGCAACATGGGCACCTCGGGTGGCGGCACCAATATCTTCCGCGGCCATGACAACGTTCAGGGCGCAACGGACCTTGGTGTCCTGTCCCATACCCTGCCCGGCTACTACGGCCTGTCAAAAGGTGCATGGGGCCACTGGGCCCGTGTCTGGGGTGAGGAACCGGAATGGCTCGCTGGTCAGTTCGCCACGATCAAGGACAAGGAAGGCAAGGACAAACCGCTTCAGAACGAGCGCGGCATCCCGGTCTCCCGCTGGATCGATGGTGTTCTGGAAGACCCGGCAAACATGGATCAGGACAACAACGTCCGTGCCATGGTACTGTGGGGCCACGCGCCCAACTCGCAGACCCGGATGACGGAAATGAAGACGGCGATGGAGAAGCTGGACATGCTGGTCGTGATCGACCCGTATCCTACAGTTTCCGCCGTTTTGCATGACCGTACCGATGGTGTCTACCTGTTGCCCGCCTGTACGCAATTCGAAACCCGCGGCTCGGTCACGGCATCGAACCGCTCGCTGCAGTGGCGTGACAAGGTGGTGGAACCGCTGTTCGAAAGTCTGCCGGACGAGGTCATCATGGCCAAGTTCGCCAACAAGTTCGGCTGGGCGGACCGTCTGTTCCGAAACATCGAAATGGACGACCCGGAAACACCGAATGTTGAAAGCATCACACGTGAGTTCAACTCGGGCCTCTGGACCATCGGTTACACCGGTCAGTCACCGGAACGTCTGAAAAGTCACATGGCCAACCAGCACACGTTCGACAGAACCACTCTGCAGGCCATTGGTGGACCCAACGACGGCGAGTATTACGGTCTACCCTGGCCTTGCTGGGGAACGGCTGAGATGGGTCATACGGGGACACCAAACCTCTATGACATGTCCAAACCGGTGGCCGAAGGCGGCCTGACCTTCCGCGCCCGTTTCGGCGTGGAACGCGATGGTGACAACCTGCTGGCCGAAGGGGTCTATAGCGTTGGGTCGGAAATTCAGGATGGATACCCTGAATTCACGATGCAGATGCTGATGGACCTTGGCTGGGATGGCGATCTGACGGCCGAGGAACGCGCGGCCATCGACGCCGTCGCGGGACCAGAGACCAACTGGAAGACCGACCTTTCCGGCGGCATCCAGCGGGTCGCGATCGAGCATGGCTGTGCGCCCTTCGGGAACGCCAAGGCCCGCGCGGTTGTCTGGACCTTCCCGGATCCGATCCCAATCCATCGCGAGCCGTTGTATACTCCGCGTCGCGATCTGGTAGAGGACTATCCGACCTACGAGGACCGTCAGGCCTATCGCCTACCCACGCTCTATGCATCGATTCAAAAGAACGACTTTTCAAAGGATTATCCGATAATCCTAACGTCTGGTCGTCTGGTCGAGTATGAGGGCGGCGGCGATGAGTCACGGTCGAACCCGTGGCTGGCCGAGCTGCAGCAAGACATGTTCGTCGAGATCAATCCGCGCGATGCCAACAATCTGGGCATTCGTGACGGGGCACAGGTCTGGGTCGAAGGTCCCGAGGGCGGCAAGGTCAAGGTGATGGCGATGCTGACCAACAGGGTCGGTGCCGGCGTGGCCTTCATGCCGTTCCACTTTGGCGGCCATTTTCAGGGCGAAGACCAGCGGAATAAATACCCTGCTGGTGCCGACCCCTATGTCTTGGGTGAAAGTTCCAACACCGCCCAGACCTATGGCTATGATTCAGTGACCCAGATGCAGGAGACCAAATGTACTCTCTGCAAGATCTCGGCAGCGTAAGGAGAACGATAATGGCTAGAGCAAAGTTTCTCTGCGACGCTGAACGCTGCATCGAGTGCAACGCCTGCGTAACCGCGTGTAAGAACGAGCACGAAGTGCCTTGGGGCATCAACCGCCGCAGGGTGGTGACGATCAATGACGGCAACCCGGGCGAACGCTCGATCTCGGTGGCCTGTATGCATTGCTCAGACGCGCCTTGCATGGCGGTGTGCCCGGTCGACTGCTTCTATCAGAACGAAGAAGGCGTCGTCCTACACTCCAAGGACCTGTGCATTGGCTGCGGCTATTGCTTTTATGCGTGCCCCTTCGGTGCGCCGCAATACCCGCAGGCGGGCAACTTCGGATCACGTGGCAAGATGGACAAATGTACCTTCTGCGCCGGTGGTCCCGAAGAAAACAACTCGACCGCAGAGTTCGCAAAATATGGTCGCAACCGGATCGCTGAGGGCAAACTGCCCATCTGCGCCGAGATGTGTTCCACCAAGGCCCTGCTCGCCGGTGACGGCGATGTGGTCTCGGCCATCTACCGTGAACGCGTCGTGGCGCGCGGATTTGGATCGGGCGCATGGGGTTGGGGCACCGCCTACGACCAGAAGGACGGGTAAACCCGCCTTCATGAACCAAACAGACGACCCGCATCCGTGGGTCGTCTGAACAGGGATTTTGACCGAGGTTCAGATGTTCCGCTTACTCGCCATATTGCTGCTGACATTTTCGATGGCCCAAACCGCCATCGCCCAATCAAGTGAAACCGAAGCCGCCGCACCAGCCGACAGGACGGCGACTGGTGGTGCGACTACGCTTGAGGATATCATGGCGCGCCAGCGCGGCGAAAAGGTGGATGACAGCTATCGCTCGGATAATACCGGCCAAAGTAACGCCGAAGGCCTGCTTGGCCAGTTGGGCACGCGCGGAATTGCCTCGGACAGCGATGTCTATCGCGCACTTCGCTACGGCTCGGCGGATGTGACCGTCTCATCTCATGGACCGGCCGCAACGGTACTGATCCAGGACGGCGGCATGTGGTGGCTGAATTTTCGCACCGGTCCTTTGCGTGAATACGGATCTTACATCATCGGCGGTATGCTTGTTCTGTTGCTGCTGTTTTTCCTGATCCGCGGAAAGATCAGGATTGATGGTGAAAAGACCGGGCGGAAGATTCTGCGTTTCAACGGGATTGAGCGATTTGGGCATTGGTTGTTTGCCGGGTCCTTCCTGATACTAGGCGTCACCGGCCTGTTAACTTTGTACGGTCGTGATTTCCTGATCCCCGTTTTCGGCAAAGAGGGGTTCGCGACGATCGCTCAGGGTTGCAAATGGTTGCACAACAACCTGGCTTGGGCCTTTATGCTTGGGCTGATTATCGTGACCGTGAACTGGATTTCTCACAACATCCCGAACCGCACCGACCTGAAATGGCTGGCTGCCGGTGGCGGATTGTTCACCAAAGGCAGCCATCCCCCCGCCAAGAAATTCAACGCCGGGCAAAAGATCATATTCTGGCTTTGCATTCTGCTGGGCGTCTCAATCAGCCTGTCCGGTCTGTCGTTGCTGTTCCCATTCGAAATGCCACTGTTTGCCAAGACTTTCTCGATCGCGAATTCGACCGGTATTCCGCAGATGCTGGGCTTGAACCTGCCCGTGCAGATGTCCCCGCAGGAAGAGATGCAATACGCCCAGATCTGGCATGTCATGGTCGCCTATGCGTTCATCGCGATCATCCTGGCCCACATCTATCTGGGCTCGGTCGGCATGGAAGGTGCCTTTGACGCCATGGGAACCGGAGAGGTTGAAGAGCAATGGGCGCGCGAGCATCACTCGCTGTGGCTGGAAGAGGTGCAGGCAAAAGAGGCCAGCGAAGGGGCGGCCTCGCCCGCCGAATAAATGCGCAAGCTGGTTCTGGCTCTGGCTCTGATGCCCCTACCCGCAATGGCCGAGTTCTTTACGCTCAAGGGCCATGGCGGACCCATCATGGGGATCGCCACAGCGCCAGACGGTCGGATCGCAACAGCAAGTTTTGACAACTCGGTCGGTGTTTGGACGGATCAATCCCCAAAATGGTTGGAAGGCCACGAAGCGGCTGTCAATTCAGTTGTTTTCAACGGCACCGCGATCTATTCGGCAGGAGATGACTTTACATTGCGCCGGTGGCCCGAAGGTCAGGTTGTGGGTCAGCACAAAGGCAAGATCGTGGGCGTGGCCGCATCCAAAACCCACGTGGCAACGGCCAGTTGGGACGGAACTATCGGCCTATGGCCAGTTGACGGTTCGGCGCCGTCGATCCTCGGCCCTACTGGCAGTGGTATAAACGCCGTCGAATTCTCTGCAGACGGATCGGAACTGTATTCCGCAGGTATCGATGGTTCACTGCGCATATGGGACGTTGCCAGCGGACAGGAAACGAACCGGTTCGTGGAACACGGATTTGGCATCAATGAGCTGGCACTGAACGAACAGGACAACTGGATTGCTTACGGCGCGGTTGATGGCGTCACCCGCATCCTCGACCTGACAACCGGCGACGAGCGTGATTTCACTTTGGAACGTCGACCGATCCTTGCATTGGCGCTTAGCCCGGATCGCAGCATGCTGGCCGTCGGAGATGGTGAAGGCTATATCATGGTGATCGACACGCTCGAATGGCGCATCGCGCAGGATTTCAGGGCCACCTTACGCGGCCCGGTCTGGGCGCTGGCCTTTTCGCCTGATGGGCAGAACCTACACGCGGGCGGCATTGACGAAGCCATGTATAGCTGGCCAGTCGCCTCGCTTGGGGATCAGGAACAGATGGCCGCGACAGAACCCAGCTTTCTCAGAAACCCTGAGGAAATGGAGAACGGAGAACGCCAGTTTGCCCGCAAATGCTCGATCTGCCACAGCCTTACACCGGATGATCAACGCCGCGCGGGTCCGTCGCTGCATGGTGTGTTCGGGCGTAAGGCCGGTACGCTTGCGGGATATTTTTATTCGGACACGCTGCAAGACTCTGATATCATTTGGAATGAAGAAACGATAAACGCTCTGTTTGACGAAGGGCCGGACCACTACATTCCGGGGTCGAAGATGCCGATGCAGCGGATCACCGAACCCAGGGACAGGGACGACCTTATCGCCTTTCTACGCCGCGCCACGGCACCGGAAAACTGAGCTGGAGGAGACTATGAAAGCCTTTCTTGCCGCTGTCGCTGCCATGGTGGTGATCACAGTCGCTGCGCCCTTTGCACTGCAACAGATCGGTTTCAGTGCTGCGGATTCCGGCACCAGCTCGGCTGTGCGTCTCGACTGAATGTCCGAATATCTGACCACCAAGGAACTGGCCGATCTGCTGCGCATTGGCGAGCGGAAGGCCTATGATCTAGCCTCATCGGGTGAGGTGCCTTGCGTGCGTGCCATGGGCAAACTGCTGTTCCCGCGGGCCGAGGTGATCGCCTGGCTCAACGCATCACGATCCGGCCCGGAAGTGGCCGAACCGCCCCTGCCCCCGATTGTCGCTGGCAGTCACGATCCGCTGCTGGACTGGGCGCTGCGCGAAAGTGGTTCGGGGTTGGCGACCTATTATGATGGCTCATTCGATGGGCTGACCCGCCTGAAAGACCGCAACGCGCAGGCGGCAGCGCTGCACATTCATGAGGATGGCGGGTTCAACACCCAGACCCTGAAAGACGCTTTGGGTGAGGCTCCAGTCGTTCTGTTCGAAGTCGCGCAGCGCCAGCGTGGTTTGCTGCTGGCACCGGGCGCATCGGAAATTCAGGGTTTTGCGCAGCTAAAAGGCCGACGTGTCATCCTGCGTCAGGACAGCGCGGCCAGCCAACGGTTGTTCGACGCACAGCTTGAGGCCCACGAAATAACCCGCAACGATCTGGAAACCCTGCCCACCTGCGCCCGCACAGAAGAAGAGTTGGCCATTGCCCTGCATGACAACAAGGCCGAGGTCGGGTTCGGACTAGGCGCATTGGCTGGGCTGTACGATCTGGGGTTTGTTCCCACGCATACCGAACGCCTGGACCTGGCGATTTGGCGTCGAGCCTATTTCGATGACCCGATGCTGAAATTGCTCAGCTTTGTGCAGTCCGACCGGTTCCTGACCCGCGCCGATGAGTTTGGTGGGTATGACCTGTCCGGTCTGGGAACGATCCACCACAATGGCGCCAGCGGGTGATCCCCTATTTCGCGTTCGGAAAGAACAGCTGCTGACCATTCAACTCAAAGGCCTCGATGGCTGCCTGCCCGTCCGGGCCGATCAGCCAATCAACAAACCGCTGCCCTGCCGCCGCCCTTACACCCGCATGTTTTTCGGGGTTCACCAGAATAACGCCGTATTGGTTGAACAAGCGCGAATCACCTTCGACCAACACTTCAAGGTTTCCACGGTTGCCGAAGGATTCCCACGTCGCACGATCCGTCAGGGTATAGGCATCCATGCCACTGGCCACGTTCAACGTCGCGCCCATGCCTGAACCGGTTTCCCGGTACCACGTACCCGATTCCGCAGCCGGATCTACTTCGGCGTCGTTCCAGTGGCGCATTTCGGCCTTATGCGTTCCGCTGTCGTCCCCGCGTGATGCAAAGGGAACTTCGGCCTCAGATACCGCGGTCAAAGCGGCCACGATATCCGATCCGCCCTTCACCTTGGCCGGGTCTGATTTCGGACCGACAAGAACGAAGTCATTATACATCACGTCAAATCGTTCAACGCCCCAGCCGTCTTCGACAAACTGCTCTTCGTCCGCCTTTGCATGGACCAACAGAACGTCACCATCCCCATTGATTGCGTTACGGATCGCCTGCCCGGTGCCCACAGCAACAACGCGCACGTCGATCCCGGTTTCCGCCTCGAACCAAGGAAGGATGTAATCCAACAGTCCCGAATTTTGGGTCGAGGTCGTTGACTGCACCACGATAAATGGTTCTTCGGCTAAGGCCGGACCTGTAAACAAGCCAAGTGAAACCAATGCTGCCCGAATGAAATTCCGGATCATTCTAAACTCCAGATTTTTTGTTATGTCACCAATCCGCCTGCAAGATACCTGCGCGAGGCATCACTTTTGGGATCGTCCAATACCTGACGCGCATCGCCATGTTCAACCACATGACCGCCCTGCATCATGACGACATCCGATGCCAGCCGGCGCGCCTGACCGATGTCATGGGTCACCATGACAATGCGCACCCCCCCTTCTGATGCGCGCAGGATCATCCGCTCAATCACCTGAGTGGCGCCGGGGTCCAGCGCGCTGGTCGGTTCGTCCAGAAACAAGGTATCCGGGTCCAGCGCCAGCGCGCGCAGGATGGCCAGCCGCTGCGCCTCACCTCCCGACAGCGATCTGGCCGCTTGCCGTGCTTTGCCTTCGAGCCCGCCTTGGGTCAGCAAATCAGCAATACGCGTCTTGCGAGCAACGCGCTGCAGGCCCTGCCGTTTGAGGACAAAATCCAGATTGGCTGCGACGGACCGGCGCAGCAAGACGGGTTGCTGAAACACCATCGCCTGCCGGGCCTTGTGATCAGCATTCAAAGGAACTCCATCTTGCTCCACGTACCCTTTGTCCGGCGCAATCAGCCCATGCAGGCACCGCAGCAACAGGCTTTTGCCCGCGCCGTTCGGTCCAAGGATCAAGGACGGCCCCGGCCCGTTCAATGTCAGGTGCGGAACGTCCAGCAATGCGGTGCCATTACGCGCAATCTGCAATCCGTTAACGGTGATACGCCGCGCCATTTCCGAGACCAGATCACGCATGGCGCAACCCTTCTCTCTCAGCCCGCAGGCTAAGCGTGCTGACCATGGCGTTCACCGCTATGGCAATACCGATCAGGATCGCGCCGAGCGCCAGGGCCAGCGCAAGATTTCCCTTGGACGTTTCCAGCGCGATGGTCGTCGTCATCACCCGCGTCACGTGATTGATGTTTCCGCCAACGATTATGACCGCCCCAACCTCGGCAATGGCCCGGCCAAATCCGGCCAGCAAGGCCGTGACCAGCGCCAAACGCGCATCCCACAGAAGTACTGGCACAGACGCCAGCCGCGACACGCCCAAGGATCGGAGCTGTTCCGAGTATTCCTCGGCCAGCATCTCGACCACCTGCCGCGTCAACGCAGCGACGATGGGCGTCACCAAAACAACCTGCGCGATGATCATCGCGGTCGGTGTGTAGAGCAGTTCAAGCACACCTAAAGGCCCGGATCGTGACAACATCAGATAAACCAGCAAACCTACGACCACCGGCGGGAACCCCATCAGCGCGTTCATAAGAATGATCAAAACCCGCCGCCCCGGAAAGCGTGCAACAGCCAGCGCAGCGCCAACAGGCATGCCAATAAGTGCAGAAATCAGGACGGCAAAAATGGAAACTTTCAGGGAAAGCAACACAATCGCCCAAAGCTCTGGATCCCCATTCAGGATCAGAGTGAACGCCGTATTGAATTCTGCTGCAAATCTCTGCATTTTTTTCGGACTATCGCCAATTTCGTATGAAATGCGCTGTTATTCATAGAATTCTACGCCATTTCGATCTCAAGTACAGACACATTTCCGACATAAGAAACAGGAAACGCGGCCCGTTTGGGACCGCGCCTTTTCAGTCAGTGCGAAGCGGATCAGTTCAGAGCCGCATCCGTGATCTGGTGCGTCCAAGCGCCGTCTGGCTGCTTGGTGATCACAGGATCGGAACCGCCCGCCAACAGGGTGGCAACGGTACGCTCAAAATCGGCAGGGTCCAGCGAACCGTTCGAACCTGAGGTCAGCTTCGCGATCTCGCCCATCATGCGTTTCTGATGCTCTTCGGTCTGGGCACCGGTCTCATCGTTTTCCAGCACGATATCGGCTGCCTCATCCGGGTGTTCTTCGGCGTATTTCCAACCCTTCATCGAGGCGCGAACGAAGCGTTCCATCTTGTCGACAAACGCTGCGTCCCCAAGGTTCTCTTCCAGAACATACAGGCCGTCCTCCAATGTCGCGACACCCTGATCTTCGTACTTGAAGGTCACCAGCTCATCCGGGTTGACGCCGGAATCGATGACCTGCCAATATTCGTTATAGGTCATGGTGCTGATGCAATCGGCCTGACGCTGCAGCAGCGGGTCGACGTTGAAGCCTTGCTTCAGAACTTCCACACCGCTTTCGCTTTTGCCACCCGTGTCGATACCCAGTTGGCTCATCCAGCTCATGAATGGGAATTCGTTGCCAAAAAACCAAACGCCCAGCGTGCGGTTCTTAAGGTCTTCGGGTGCCTCGATCCCGGCATCTTTCCAGCAGGTCAGCATCATACCCGAGCTTTTGAACGGCTGCGCGATATTGACCAAAGGCAAACCCTTTTCGCGTGCGGCCAGCGCGGCGGGCATCCATTCGACGGTCACGTCAGCGCCGCCACCTGCGATCACCTGCGTCGGTGCAATGTCTGGTCCGCCGGGCAGAATAGTGACGTCCAGTCCCTCTTCCTCGTAGAACCCCTTGTCCTTGGCAACATAGTAGCCCGCGAACTGAGCCTGCGTGACCCACTTCAGTTGCAATGTCACCTCATCCGCAGCGAAAGCCGAACTGGCGGCCAGACTAAAGGCGGCTATCGCCCCGCTGAGTAGCTTATTCATCTTCATATCTCCTAGTTGCTGTTGGTGCCCCTTTTGGGGTCTGTTGAATCATTGTTTTATCCACGTTGCGACGGGTGCCAGAAGGTCACCGCCTTTTCGATCATTGCGACAAGACCATAAAACGCGGTTCCGGCCAAAGCGGCCACCACAATCTCGGCCCAGACCATGTCCAGCGACAATTGCCCCACGCTGGTGGATATCCGAAAGCCCATGCCTAGCGTGGGCGAGCCAAAGAACTCTGCCACGATAGCGCCGATCAACGCCAGGGTGGTAGAAATCTTTAAGCCGTTGAAGATAAAGGGCATCGCAGCGGGCAATCGCAGCTTCAGGAAGCTCTGCCAATAGGTGGCCGCATAGGTCTCCATCAGGTCGCGCTGCATGGCCGTGGCCTCACGCAGACCAGCCACGGTGTTGACCAGCATTGGGAAGAACACCATCACCACGACAACGGCAGCTTTGGAGTGCCAGTCGAACCCGAACCACATCACCAGGATGGGTGCGGTCCCGACGATTGGCAGCGCTGCGACAAAGTTCCCAACGGGCAGCAACCCAAGTCGGAGGAAATCCCAGCGATCCACCGCAATTGCCATCAGGAATGCCGCGAAGCACCCAATGATGTACCCGCTGAACGCGCCTTTGATGATGGTCTGAACGAAGTCCTCCCACAGGATCGGCAGGCTATTGGCAAAGCGCACCGCAATTACGGATGGCGCCGGCAGTATGACCAAAGACACGTCTAGCCCTCTGACCAGCAGCTCCCAAATGACAATGATCGTTACGCCAAATATGAACGGAGCCAGAAATCGCACCATGCGCGTGTCCGCATAAGGCCCGCTGGCCAGACGACTATTCAGCCACCAACCCAGGACCCAAACGACGATTGCAAACAGCACTAGAATCATTGCGCCATCCCCATTCTTTTCAGGACCTTCCGTTCTACAAGCCCCAGCAACCCGACCAGGCAAGCCGCCAGAATGGCCGCTGCAAACAAGGCCGACCAGATTTGCACGGTTTGTCCATAGTAGCTGCCTGCCAGTAGACGCGCGCCCAAACCGGCCACCGCCCCTGTGGGCAATTCACCAACGATGGCACCGACCAGCGAAGCCGCAATGCCGATCTTCAGCGACGTAAACAGATATGGCATCGATGCAGGCAAGCGCAGCTTCCAGAACCCCTGAGACCGGCTGGCGCTGTAAGTGCGCAGCAGGTCCAGTTGCATTGCATCCGGGCTGCGAAGCCCTTTGACCATACCGACAACCACAGGGAAGAAACTCAAATAGGCCGAGATTACCGCCTTGGGGATGATCCCCTGAATGCCCACCGAGTACAGCACCACGATAATCATTGGCGCCAAAGCGATGATGGGAATCGTCTGGCTGACGATGGCCCATGGCATCACCGACAGGTCCATGACGCGGCTGTGCACGATCCCGACAGCCAGCAGAATGCCCAATCCAGTACCGATCACAAAGCCCAGCATCGTTGCGCTCAGCGTGACCCAGCCATGATAGATAAGTGATCGCTTCGACGTGATTTTTTTCTGTACAGTGGTCTCCCACATCTCGACGGCGACCTGATGCGGCGCCGGCAGGCGGGGCCGGTCCTGCTCCCACGTGGCGGGGATGGCAAAGCTGTTATTCAACACCAGTCCGAATTCGGACATATCCCGACGATCTTTAGCCGAAGGTGGCTGAACTTCGGCCCCTGCACGCTCCTGTTCCGTCAAAACACCTTTGATGTTCATTGGAATGCAGGCCGCATACCAAAAGACGACGATCACCGCGAGAACGGTCAGAACTGCCCAAAAAGCTTTGAACCCATCATTCATCGTCCGCATGCCCCGCCCGCAGACCCTCGCGCACACGATGAGCCACTTCGATGAACTCAGGCGTGTCGCGGATGTCCAATGGACGTTCCTTCGGCAACGGGCTGTCGATCACATCCGTTATCCGCCCCGGCCGCGGGCTCATCACCACGATCTTGGTGCTCAGATACACCGCCTCGGGGATCGAGTGCGTGACGAATCCGATAGTTTTTTCTGTGCGCGCCCAAAGCGCCAAAAGCTGTTCGTTCAAGTGATCGCGCACGATCTCATCCAACGCCCCAAAGGGTTCGTCCATCAATAGTATATCAGCGTCAAATGCCAGCGCCCGCGCAATACTGGCGCGCTGCTGCATGCCCCCGGACAGTTGCCACGGAAATTTGCCGCCAAACCCTTCAAGATCAACAAGTTCCAGAACGCTTCTCACACGTTCATCCTGCTCGGCAGGCGAATATCCCATGATCTCCAGCGGCAGCTTGATGTTCTTGGCAATGGTGCGCCAGGGATAAAGCCCCGCCGCCTGAAACACATAGCCATAGGCCCGGTTCCGCCGCGCCTCATCCGGGGTCATGCCATTGACCGTCAGGGTTCCCCCGGTTGGTGTTTCGAGCGCAGCAATACATCGCAAAAAGGTGGTTTTCCCGCAGCCTGAGGGACCGATGAAACTGACAAATTCACCCTTGTCGATCGTCAGGTTCACGTCTTTCAACGCGTGGATTGGTCCGTCATTGGTTTGGAAGGTCAGATCCAGCTGCCTTGCCTCGATAACGGGCTGGGTAGTGCTTTCAGTATTCATTCCATAGCCTTGAAAAGATTTGATTTTGGGCCGCATGAATTGCGGCCCGCACGCATCATACACCCGTCGCCGGGATACCCGTCCGTTCAACCGGCCGAGGCGCGGTCAGCTCTTTCCAGGTGCTTAGCGCTTTGTTCACAGTGGTATTGGCCTCACGTGCAACAAAATCGCCGTGGCCTTCCTGCGTGCGGATTTCCCCATCATGCACAGCCACGTGCCCACGAGTAAGGGTAAAGCGCGGCAGGCCTTTAACCTCTTTGCCCTCGAATACATTGTAGTCGATCGAGGATTGCTGCGCATCGGCACTGATCGTCTTGGACTTTTCAGGATCCCAAACCACCAGATCCGCATCAGCGCCAACCAGAACGGCTCCTTTTTTCGGGTAACAATTCAATATCTTGGCGATATTCGTTGAAGTCACCGCGACGAACTCGTTCGGCGTCAAACGCCCGGTGTTTACCCCATGAGTCCACAGCATCGGCATCCGATCTTCAAGCCCGCCGGTGCCATTGGGGATCTTGGTAAAGTCGCCCACACCATAGCGCTTTTGTTCGGTGGTAAAGGCACAATGGTCTGTTGCCACAACGCTCAACGATCCCGATTGCAGACCGTTCCACAAGCTGTCCTGATGCTGCTTGTTCCGGAACGGAGGGCTCATAACCCGACGTGCCGCATGATCCCAATCTTGGTTGAAATACTCGCTCTCATCCAACGTCAGGTGTTGGATAAGGGGTTCGCCCCAGACCCGCTTGCCCTGCAATTTGGCCCGCCGGATCGCCTCATGCGCATCCTCGCAGGACGTATGCACCACATAAAGCGGCACGCCCGCCATGTCAGCTATCATGATGGCGCGGTTTGTCGCCTCGCCCTCAACCTGCGGCGGGCGGGAATAGGCGTGCGCCTCGGGGCCATTGTTCCCCTCGGCCAGCAGCTTAGCACTGAGTTCAGCCACCACATCGCCATTCTCGGCATGCACCATCGCAATACCGCCCAGTTCGGACAGGCGCTTGAACGAGGCGAACAGTTCGTCATCATTCACCATCAGAGCGCCCTTGTAGGCCATGAAATGCTTGAACGTGTTAATCCCCCGCGTTTCAATCACCGTTTTGATGTCATCGAACACCTGCTCGCCCCACCAGGTCACGGCCATGTGGAACGAGTAATCGCAATTCGCACGGGTGGATTTGTTGTCCCAGCGTTTCAACGCATCCAAAAGGCTTTCCCCGGGGTTTGGCAGCGCAAAATCAACCACCATGGTGGTGCCGCCTGCCAGCGCAGCCCGCGTACCGCTTTCGAAATCATCGCTGGAATAAGTGCCCATAAACGGCATCTCCAGATGGGTATGCGGATCAATCCCACCCGGCATGACGTAACATCCCGTGGCGTCCAATTCCTTGTCACCCTTCAGATCCATCCCGATCTCTGTGATGACGCCATCTTCGACCATGACATCCGCCTTGTAAGACAAGTCGGCGGTCACAACGGTTCCGTTCTTGATAACAGTGCTCATTCTAATCTCCCTGACGCGGTCTGCGCCGCTTGCTTGATCTGGCCAATATATCCCGTGGGAGTCGCCCATCAGGCGACGGGGGCAGCGCCCCTTATTCCACAATCTCGGCCGTTTCGACGACCGCATGAAACAGAACATCCGCCCCGGCTGCGGCCCAATCCTTGCTGATCTCTTCCGCCTCGTTGTGGCTCAACCCGTCAACGCAAGGGCACATGACCATGGCCGTCGGGGCCACCCGGTTGATCCAACAGGCATCGTGCCCCGCCCCTGAGATGATATCGGTGTGCGAATATCCCAGCCGCTCTGCTGCGTCCCGTACAGCCGCGACACAGCTGTCATCGAACTTCACTGGATCAAACCCACCAACTTTCTCGAACTCAATCTGCAGGCCCATCTCTTCCACGATATCTTCGGCCGCAATGCGCAAACGGTTTTCCATATCTGTGATGACCGCCAAATCCGGCGAGCGGAAATCGACCGTGAACACCGCCTTGCCAGGAATCACGTTGCGAGAATTCGGGAACACGTCAATATGCCCTACAGCGCCGACGGCATGGGGCGCATGAGACCACGCGATCTCATCCACTTTCTCAAGGATACGCCCCATCGCCAGACCCGCGTTTTTGCGCATCGGCATTGGAGTAGATCCAGTATGTGCGTCTTTGCCTGTCACGGTGATCTGCGTCCAGCTCAGCCCCTGCCCGTGCGTCACAACGCCGATATCCTTGCCCTCGGCCTCAAGGATCGGCCCCTGTTCGATGTGCAATTCAAAGAAGGCATGCATTTTGCGGGCACCGACCTCTTCGTCTCCCCGCCAGCCAATGCGCTTTAGCTCATCGCCGAACGTCTTGCCCTCGGCATCCTCGCGGTCATAGGCCCAGTCTTGCGTGTGCATCCCGGCAAACACGCCCGAAGACAGCATCGCCGGCGCATAGCGCGTGCCCTCTTCGTTGGTCCAGTTGGTCGCGACGATCGGATGTTTGGTCTTGATGCCCAAATCATTGAGCGTTCGGATAATCTCCAGCCCACCCAATACGCCCAACACGCCGTCATACTTGCCGCCGGTTGGTTGGGTGTCCAGATGCGAGCCGACATAGACCGGCAACGCTTCCGGATCAGTCCCTTCGCGACGGGCAAACATATTGCCCATCTGATCCAAACCCATGGTGCAACCGGCGTCTTCGCACCACTTTTGAAACAAAGCGCGCCCTTCTGCGTCTTCATCCGTCAGAGTTTGGCGGTTGTTGCCGCCCGCAACACCGGGGCCGATCTTGGCCATCTCCATCAGGCTGTCCCAAAGTCTGTCGCCATTGATCCTGAGGTTTTGCGCCGGAGCTGCCATCTTGTTCTTCCCTGTTGCTTGCGATTTGGCTCGCTTTTGGTGTCTTGATTTGACCATCTGGTCAAACTCACGCTATCACGGGTTCGACATCAGTCAAGAAATTGCATGGTGCCGCCGGAAAATTCGGCATATTTGGTGCCCGCTTGGCGGAAAAAGAGACAGTCAGGAAACATGCCCAAAGACCGCGCCCCGACACGAATTCAGAAAAAGAACCGCGCCGCGATTCTCGAAGCCGCACTGAACGTGTTTTCGGCGCATGGTTTTCGAGGAGCGACGGTCGATCAGATCGCGACCGAGGCTGGGCTGAGCAAGCCGAACCTGTTGTATTATTTCCCGTCCAAAGAGGCGATCCACACCGCCTTGCTGTCCGGTCTGTTAGAGATCTGGCTGGCCCCTCTGCATGATCTGGACGCGGATGGCGACCCGATGGAAGAAATCCTCGCCTATATCCGCCGCAAGCTGGAAATGAGCCGAGACCTGCCGCGCGAAAGCCGTTTGTTTGCGAACGAGCTGGTTCAGGGCGCTCCGCGTATCCACGAATCTCTGTCGCATGACCTCAAATCTCTGGTGGATGAGAAAACGGCAATACTGACGCAGTGGATGGATCAGGGCAAAATCGCGCGCCTGCACCCTTATCACCTGATATTTTCAATCTGGGCGCTGACACAGCACTACGCCGACTTCGACGTTCAGGTCCGCGCAATTCTGGGCGACGAAGACCCATTTGAAGGGGCCGAGCCGTTTATCGACACGCTCTACCGGAAACTTCTGACGCCGTAATCGGCGCGACTTTATCTGACGCGCCTTTGCTCAGGTGATGTCGGCGGAATGCCATACGTTTTTTACGATCATGTAGTTGTCCAGCCCCTCGGTGCCGCCTTCGCGACCATATCCGCTGGATTTCACGCCGCCAAAGGGTGTTTCAGGCATGGATGCCTCAAGCGTGTTGATAGACAGGTTGCCGACCTCGACCTCGTCAATCAATCGATCAATATAGTCTGCGCGATTTGTAAATGCATAACCGGCCAGCCCATAGGGCACCGAGTTTGCCTTGCCGATTGCGTCATCCAGTGAGGACACTGGATTGATCACAGCCACCGGACCAAAAGGTTCCTCCTGCATGATCCGGGCGTTGTCGGGCACGTTCAGCAGGACGGTGGGCTGAAAAAAATACCCTTTGTCGCCATGTTTGGCGCCACCCGTGGCAACCGTCGCACCCTTTTCACGGGCGTCTTCCACCAATTCGGTCAGTGCAGGCGCCCGCCGGTCATTTGCCAGAGGCCCCATTTCCACATTTTGGTCCATTCCGTTTCCGACAATAGTTGCCGCAGCGCGTTCAACGAAAGTTGTGGCGTAATCGTCAAAGATGCTCTCATGCGCAAAAAACCTTGTAGGCGATGTGCACACCTGCCCGGCATTGCGCATTTTTCGAACTGCGCTTGAGATCCCGGCCGCTTTCACATCTGTGTCTTCGCAGACAATTACTGGCGCGTGGCCACCAAGTTCCATCAGCACCGATGTCATGTGTTCCGAGGCCAAGGTGGTCAGATGCCGCCCCACAGCGGTTGAGCCGGTGAAAGCCACGAGCCTGACCGGATCCTGCGGGATGAGGTGGCCTGAGATTTCTGCCGGCTCTCCGAACACCAGGTTCAGGACGCCTGCAGGAAGACCGGCATCTTCAAAGGCTTTTGCAATATGTATTGCTCCCGCAGGTGTTTCTTCTGCCGCCTTCAGGATGATCGAGCAGCCCGAAGCCAGCGCGCCGGCGATTTTGCGTGCTGGTTGGCTCATCGGGAAATTCCAGGGTGAAAAGGCTGCGACGACACCGATAGGCTGGTGATGAACGGAAAACTTGTGACCCGGAGCCGCAGGGATGACCCGCCCATAGGTCCGCATCGCCTCGCCCGCGTCCCATTCAAAGAACTCTGCCCCTCGGATAACCTCAAGCCTGGCCTGATTCAGCGGCTTGCCGTGTTCCATGGTGATGGTATGGGCAATCTCTTCCTGACGTTGCCGCATCAGTGCAGCAGCGCGCAGGATTGTGTCGGAACGTTCACGCGGTGAGGTGCGACTCCATACGCGAAACCCTCGGACCGCAGCCTCCAGGGCGTCATCCAGATCCTGCTTCGACGCGCAGGGAAGCCGCCCGATTTCGCCCTCTGTCGCGGGATTCACGACCGGTATGTCCCGGTTGGCTGTGCGCCACTTGCCCGCGATGAACAGCTTAAGCTCAGGATACATGAAACCGGTGCCTCCGACTTTGACTATTTCAAATCACGCAATGGCCGGCATTACTTCAAGTGAATTGGGTGAATACTGATATCAATTTGACGAATACCTGACCTCATTTCTGTTTCACCGCCTGATGCAGCGCCGATTTAAAGGCCCGGCCAGCGGGGGAAAGATCATCATCCGCCCGGAATGAGACACCAATCGGCCCCTGCCCAAATGGGACATCCCAATCCAATGGCGACAGGTAGCCGTGGGCGATGTCCTGCGACACGACCTCGGCCGGCATAAGCCCGATCAGATCGCGCGACTGCAGCAAAGCACGATTGGTCAGGTAGGATACGGATTCGATCGTCACGGGCGGAACGTATTGCTGCTGGCCAACAAAGAAATGATCCAGCTGACGCCGCAATGTGGTTTCCAGCGGCGGGACGATCCAGCCAAAGGGTTTGGTCTGAGCGAAGGAAACATCCGGGCGACCCGCAAGAGGATGCTGATTGCCGACGATCGCCAGAATGCGGTCTTCAAACAGCTTTTCCTGCCTGATCTTGTCACGGTGCCTATGAGAGGGAAGCCGCCCGACTACCATGTCGATTTCGCCCGAAAGCAACCTCGGCATTAGGACTTCGTTCGTGCCCTCGTTGATCTTGATCGCCACATTCGGGCGGTCAGCCAAAAGGATTTCAATGGCGGCCGGCAGCAGGCTGGTTGAGGCCGCCAACAAAGTGCCCACCACCACGCGGCCTGCATTGCCTTCGTTCAGGTCATCCAGTTCCTGCGCAGCGTTCGAGACCTGGACAAAGATTAGCTTGCCGTGACGTATCAAAGTTTCTCCGAACACGGTCGGAATCACACCCCGATTGGTCCGGCTAAACAGCTTGACCTCAAAATCCAGTTCCAGATCCTGAATCATCTTGGTTGCTGCCGGTTGCGAGATGCCCAGCTCGCGTGCGGCGTTCTGGATGTTACCGTGGGCTCCCACCGCTACCAGCAAACGCAGTTGGCGTAGCTTCAGCCGGGTCAGGGCGCGGTCGACGATACGTGAATGACGTCCTACCATGGTCACATCACAATTGGCTTTGACAGCTGTTCGAGCTTGGCCACCACGCTCATCGCGGCCAAGGCCGAGCTGCGTGGATTGTCCGGCAGGGAATTGCCGCTTATCCGGAAATGGAACTGCCCGAATTGCCCTTCGGCCTCAACCTCATGAATGTTTTGCGCAATCGACGGATCAGCGATGAGTTTAACCTGCGTCTCATCAAATCCAATCCCAGCCAAGGCTACGGCTGCCGCAACGTTTGCGTTTTTGGGATAGGCCAACGCCGCCTCTCGGGCGGTCCCTGTGAAGTGCGTTTCAACCTGTGTCAGCCCCTCAAGATCCAGCCTGTCCTCTGCGGCAGAGCCTTTCCAACCTAGCGGCGGCTTGCGCCCGACATAGATAACCTTGTTTAATTTGCCGGTCGCCGCAGCGCTCAGGCAATCAAGGGCACCGATTGCGCCGCTGGCCAGGTGCAGTTTCGCCTGCCCCACGCTGGCCGCGCTTTCCATCTCGTCTGCAATCGTTTGATCCGCCAATGCACCGACGGACACCGTGATCATGTCCGTACCCTGCCCCAGAACCTGAGGGCCATAGGCCGCCAGTGCCTGATGGCCGGCGCATTCGATCACCAGGTCCGCCTCTGCGATGAGCTCTGGCACCGAACCCACAAACAGGTTCGGGTTTTGTGAAATGCTGCCTGGTCGCACCAGAACCGCATGTACCATATGGCCTCGCGCCTGAACCGCGCCCATGACATGCTGCGCAATCGCGCCTTTACCGATCAATCCTATTTTCATGTGGCAAACCTAAACCAGCGCCAAAGAATTCTAAATTGGTATTCTTTGGGTATTCTAATTTCAGATACCCAGTTCCCGGCTTTCGCATTGGATCACGTGGTGTGATCAGGCTTTGATGGCGACGCCAGAATTGCCCGTTAATCGGAAGGCCCGTTAAAATGAACTACTCCAAGCGCGACGCCAAAGCCTATGCGCGCGAGAACATGACCGGCATCTGGGCCGCAGCCCTGAACCCCTTCAACGATGATTTGTCACTGGATGAGGTCGGGCTGCGGTCAAACATCCGGCACTGGATTGACGATCTGGATATCCAGGGACTGTTCGTGGCAGGCAAGCAGGGCGAGTTCTTTTCGATGAGCCTTGATGAGCGCAAGCGCAACTTTGAGATTGCGGTTGACGAATGCGCGGGCAAAGCTGGTGTGATTGTCTCGGTCTCGGATCAGAACATGGACACGGCGCTGGAACTGGCCCGCCATGCGCAGAATTGTGGGGCCGATTACATCGTCTTGCATGCCCCTGTTCTAAGCTTTGTTCAGGATCGTGGAGAGGTTTTGTACCAGTACTACAAACGGTTCTGCGATGAGCTGGATATCGGGATCGCGATGTGGAGCCACCCGGACAGTGGATACCTGATGCAGCCTGAAGAATGCGCACGGATTGCTGATTTGCCTAACATCGTGGCCATCAAATACTCCGTCCCGCGTGAGATGTATGTGAAACTGACGCATATGGTGGGCGACAAAATTCATGTCTCGACATCGGCTGAACATGAATGGCTGGACAATATTCTGGAACTGGATTGGAAACTGTATCTGTGTTCGTCGCCGCCTTACCAATTACAGACCAAGAATGATCAGCGCATGAACGAATACACGCGGCTGGCGTTTGCCGGCAAAGCAGATGAGGCGCGCAAGGTGTTTGACAGCCTGAACCCGGTGCGGGACGCGATGAAGCGAACCAAACCTGCAGGCAAACCCACCGCTTTTGGAAAATACTGGCAAGAGCTGCTGGGACAGGTCGGAGGGCGTGTGCGGGCCCCAATGCTGGAACTGACCGAGGCGGAAAAAGAGATCATCCGCAAAGGGTTCGCGGAATGCGGCCTGAAGCCATAGCCTCATCGATATAAGCAAATCGGATATCTAGATGCGGATAATTTCTTTGCGGTTATGAAAAAACCGGCCAAACTTCTACCAATGAGGAGTGGGACATGTCGAAGTTAAGTGCATTCAACTTTCAGAAATGGATCGACGAACACCGTCACCTGCTGAAACCTCCAGTCGGCAATCAACAGGTGTGGGAGGATGCCGACCTGATGGTCACCGTCGTCGGCGGGCCGAACAAGCGAACCGACTATCACGACGATCCAGTTGAAGAGTTCTTCTATCAGCTGGAAGGCGACATGGTGCTGAAGCTGTATGACGGAGAGGAATTCTATGACGTTCCAATCCGCGAAGGTGAGATCTTCTTGCTGCCGCCGCATGTGCGCCATTCACCACAAAGACCGCAGGAAGGCTCAATCGGATTGGTGATCGAACCCAAACGGCAGACAGGCGAGCTGGACGCGATCGAATGGTATTGCTTTGAATGCGGCACCCGCGTTCATCGGGCCGAGATGCAATTGCAGTCTATCGTCAAGGACTTGCCGCCGGTCTACGAAAAATTCTATTCATCAGAAGAAGACAGAACATGCCCGAACTGCCAGACCGTGCATCCGGGAAAAGAGCCGCCAGAGGGCTGGGTCACACTCTGAGATGAACAAACAACAGGGAAGAACATGAAACATTTTGCTAAGATCGCCGCTTCGGCTGCAGCGCTTGCTGTGACATCGCTAGCTGCCCATGCAGATGAATTCCGTCTGGGCCTGATCACGCCACCTCCGCATATCTGGACCAAGGCGGCCGAGTCCTTTGGGGCCGAGCTGAACGAAGCCAGCGGTGGTGCCCATACCGTATCTGTATTCCCCGCCCGTCAGTTGGGCAACGAGGCAGAGATGCTGCAACAATTGCAGACTGGCGCGCTGGATATGGCATTCATGACCGTGGCCGAAGTGTCGAACCGCGCACCTGATCTGGGTGCGTTTTATGCACCGTATCTCGCGGATGATATCGGCCACGCGGGGCGCATCCTACGCTCGGATACCGCAAAATCGATGCTGGAACCCCTGCCTGGTCAGGTTGGCGTTGTAGGCTTAGGTTACGGTATGGCCGGGCTGCGCCAGATCGTCAGCCGGGGCGATGTGTCTTCGGCAGAGGACCTGTCTGGTCTGAAACTGCGGATCACGCCGTTCACGCCGATTTTGGATTTCTACAACGCGGTCGGAGCTGCACCAACACCAATGCCGCTGCCTGCTGTCTATGACGCGCTGGCCAATGGGCAGGTCGATGCCATTGATATGGATGCAGAACTGATCTGGGTGCTGAAATACTATGATCACGCCGACACGATCGTTCAATCCGACCACATGATGTTCCCGATGGTCGGGCTGGTCTCGGCCAAAGTCTGGGCGGGACTGTCCGAAGAAGACCGCGCGATGATCGGTGAACTGATGGCCAAGCATGTCGACAGCACCATCGATGCCTATGTTGCCAACGAAGCGAAGTGGCTGGAACAGATAGAGGGAACCGGCAAGGCCTACAAGAAAGTCGATGCCTCATTCTTTGGCGATGCGATTGAGGAATGGAACGGCATCTGGTCTGAAAAAACCTCGTCCCTTGACGCGCTGCGCGAGACTGCGGCAGAAACCAAATAAAGTTGAACGTTTCAGGGAAAGGGCGCAGGTCAATCCTGCGCCCTTTTTCATAGGGGATCGGCTATGTTATACCGGCTGTCTGCAGCGTGGGCGTGGGTTGAGTTATGGTGTGCCGCAGCACTGGCCGTTTGCGTCACCCTATTGATCTTGTTGAATGTCGTGACGCGCACGGCGGGTAACGCTTTGTTCTGGGTGGATGAATTGGCAATCTATGCCATGGTTTGGATGACATTCCTTGGCGCGTCAGCCGCGTTGCACCACCGCAATTCGGTCTCGATCACGATCCTTGCCGATCTGGTTCCACCTCATGTCCGGGCAATAATCCGAAAAGCAGTCGACATCGTTGTCTTCGCGTTTGCAATCGCGATGCTGTGGTTCTGCTGGCGGTGGTTTTTGCCACTGGACATCGCTCGTACAGGGTTCGATGCCATGGCTTTTCAAGGCAATACTTTCAACTTCATCTATGCCGAGCCGACCTCAACCCTCGGGCTTCCGAAGTTTTTGTTTTGGCTCGTGATGTGGCTGTTTGCCTTGGGTGCAACGCTACATTCAACGATGCATCTTCTGACGCGTCCCGGACAAGGGTCACCGGTATGAGCCCGATTGTCTTTCTAGCTACCCTGCTGTTGTCGGTGCCCGTTGCCATCGTGTTGGCGATCACTGCAATTTGGTACATCTGGGAAAGCGGGAACACGGTTCTGTACGACAGTTTTGCGCAGAAAATGTTTGGCGGGTTGGAAAACTACGGCCTGCTGGCAATCCCGCTGTTCATGCTGACCGGAGAGCTGATGAATGAAGGCGGCATGACACGCCGCCTGGTCGCTTTGGCGCGTGTATTCGTGGGCGGATTCCGGGGCGGGCTCGCCTATATCAACCTGCTGGCCAATATGTTCATGGCCGCCATCATCGGCTCGGCAACCGCACAGATCGCTGTGATGTCGCGTGCCATGGTCCCCGCGATGGAGGAAGAGGGTTATAGCAAGGGCTTCGCCGCCGCCACGACAGCAGCCGGGGGCCTGTTGGCACCGGTCATCCCGCCGTCAATGATGTTCGTTATCTTTGGCGTTTTGGCGCAGATTCCCATCGGCGAAATGTTCATCGCCGGGATCATACCCGGCTTGCTGCTGGCAGGAGCCTTTGCTTTGGTGATCACGCTTGTCGGTTGGGTTCAGCAATTCCCAAAGGGCGTCTGGATGTCCCGCCGCGATGCTCTGCAGGCCCTGATCGCCGCCCTTCCTGCGATGCTGATCCCGGTTTCGATCATCGGTGGTATTCTGTTTGGCATCGCTACGCCGACAGAATCCGCAGCCATCGCTTCGCTGATCGCATTTCTGGTCGGGTGGCTCATTTACGGAGAGCTAAAGCCGCAACATCTGGGCGAGATGTTCAAGCGAACAGCCGCAAACGCATCGATGATCCTGTTCATGATTGCGGCGGCCAGCGTTTTTGGGTGGGTGATCATTTACGAAGAAATACCACAGCAGCTGGCGGGGCTTATCACGTCGATCACATCCAATCCGTTCATGTTTCTGCTGATCGTAAATGCCGCGCTTCTTTTGGTGGGGATGGTGATCGACGGGATCGCCGCCATCATCCTGATCACGCCCATTTTGTTGCCAATTGCCACTGGGTCCTACGACATCAGCCCCTACCAGTTCGGAGTTGTCGTATGCCTGAACCTTGTTCTTGGCCTGCTTACGCCACCCGTCGGCATTGGCCTCTATATCGCCTCATCCATGAGCGGCACGACCCCCGGAGCAATTCTGAAATCACTTTGGCCGTTCCTGATTGCGGTGGCCGCCGTCTTGATCCTGCTAAGCTATGTCCCAAGCCTGTCGACCTACTTGATCTAGCATAACAGTTGCCGTCACGCGGCTTTGAATGCCCCGTATTGGCCGGTCTGCATCTGTTAAGAGGCCCGTGCTTTCGGGCCCCTTCATGTTTTCAGTACCCGAGTTACTCGGCAGCTTTGGCCATCGGATTGTTTGGATGCGTCGTCCAGTTGGCATAATCACGCTGAACTTCCAGACCGGTCCGCGGATCGACCTCTCCGGCCGTCATTGGAACCATTGAGATGCAGCCGTCGACCGGGCAAACATCCACGCACAGATTACAGGCGACGCATTCGTCATCCATGACCTCGAAAACCCGATCATCGGACATGGAAATCGCCTGGTGGCTGGTGTCTTCGCACGCGGCATAGCAGCGACCGCATTTGATGCACTCGTCCTGATCGATCTTGGCCTTGGCCACGTAGTTCAGGTTCAGGTATTGCCAATCGGTCACGTTTGGAACCGCACGACCGACAATCTCGGACACGTTTGTGTACCCTTTTTCATCCATCCACTTGGACAGACCTGCGGTCAGTTCGTCGATGATCTTAAAGCCGTAGGTCATAGCAGCCGTGCACACCTGAACGTTACCACAGCCCAGCGAAATGAACTCTGCCGCATCCCGCCATGTGGTCACGCCCCCAATGCCGGAAATCGGCAGGCCATGGGTGGCTTCGGCGCGCGCGATCTCGGACACCATCGACAGGGCAATTGGCTTGACCGCCGGGCCACAATACCCGCCGTGGCTGCCTTTGCCATCAATCGACGGTTCCGGACTGAACGTGTCCAGATCGACGCTGGTGATTGAATTGATCGTGTTGATCAGTGACACTGCATCCGCGCCGCCGTTTTTTGCCGCCTCAGCAGGCTTCCGAACATCGGTGATGTTTGGCGTCAGCTTCACGATCACGGGCCGGTCATAGTATTTCTTACACCAGCGGGTGACCATCTCGATATATTCCGGCACCTGCCCTACGGCTGCGCCCATTCCGCGTTCGCTCATCCCGTGCGGGCAGCCAAAGTTCAGTTCGATCCCATCCGCGCCGGTTTCTTCGACACGCGGCAGGATGGCTTTCCAGGCCTCTTCTTCGCAGGGCACCATGATCGAGGCGATCAGCGCGCGATCCGGGTAGTCGGCTTTGACCCGCGCCATTTCTTCAAGGTTCACTTCAAGCGGTCGGTCGGTGATCAGTTCGATGTTGTTCAGCCCCAGCAACCGACGATCCGCACCATAGATCGCGCCGTAGCGCGGCCCGTTTACGTTCACAACCGGCGGCCCTTCGGACCCAAGTGTTTTCCAGACGACACCGCCCCACCCGGCCTCGAATGCGCGGCGCACGTTGTATTCCTTGTCTGTCGGCGGCGCCGAGGCGAGCCAGTAAGGATTGGGGCTGGAAATGCCCAAAAAGTTTGTTGTCAGATCGGCCATGGCTTCTCCCTTCCCGGCTCAGCCGGTTTTCTTGAATATCATTTCGGTCGGACGAATGCGCCCGGCCTTGAGGTTTTTGACGTAGTTTTGGAATTTTTCAGGCGCCGTCTCGCCCATCATCAGGTGGATGCCCAAGGGCGGCGGGCCGCTTTCGGCAATGCGCGCGAAGACATCCTCGAAAAACTTCAGCGCGAACTCTGTGCGGTCGGTTTCGGCGGCCAGTTCCAGACCGGCGGCACCCGCGGCGTCCTTGTAGACCTGCGGCGCATGTACAAACGAGGTTTCGGACACCGTTGACCATGGCAGCGGGAAGGACAGCGGTTCGTCCACATCCCCGCCCATCACATCGAACAGGGCAAATGTCCCGCCCGTGGCCAGCGCGCGCGAAACTTCTGCGAACAGCCCGGCCTTATCTTCGATGTTCATGCCCACATGCAACATGACGGCAAGATCAAACCCTGCATCCGGCACCGGCATGTCCAAAGCACTTCCGACGTGAAAACTGGCCTTGTCGGAATGCCCGACCAGATCGCTGAGGGCGGTAGCTGTTTCAACGAATTCTGGCGTCAGGTCGACCCCGGTCACGGTCGAGTCATAGCGATCCACGATGTACCGCGACGTCCCACCGATGCCGCAGCCGACATCCAGCACACGGGTCGCGTGGGTCGGTGACAATTGCGCAAACAGGTTGTCTGTCGCCAGAACGCCGCCGGTGTGGAACTCATCCCCCGCCTTCAGATCGGCCACAGTGGCCGCGTCCGGGTCAATCCCACTGGCCGCAAGCGCCGCGCGAACGCGGTCAGTCAAGGCTCCGGTGGTATAGTGTTGGGCAACGGCTTGTTCGATCTGGGACATGGGAATACCTCAGCAGCGAAAGGAATGGGGTGAATACCCCACCCTATCACGAAACCAGAGTTGCGTGGATGTCCATCGCGGCATCACGGCCTTCGGCCACTGCGGTCACGGTCAGGTCTTCGCCTCCCGCCGCACAGTCGCCCCCAGCCCAGACACCCGCCATCGAGGTACGCCCGGCACCAGACACAGCAATCTTGTTGCCGTCGAGCTTCAGTCCTTCCGGCGCGCCGTCCAGCTTTTGGCCAATGGCCTTGAGTACCTGATCTGCAGGCAAGCGGATCATTTCCCCGGTGCCGGTCAGTTGCCCATCGTGGCTGGCAGTATACTCCAACTCGATCTCGACCGCGGCCCCGTTTCCATGGATGGCCACAGGTTGCACATTGGTCATGATCTTGACGCCGTGCGAGGCTGCGAGGTCCTGTTCGTACCGGCTGGCCCCCATTGCGTCGCGTCCACGGCGATAGGCAATGGTGACATGTTCGGCACCCAACAGTTTCGACTTCACCGCAGCGTCCACTGCAGTCATGCCGCCGCCGATGACGACCACGTTGCGACCAACGGGCAAATCAACCAGATCAGAGGCCTGACGCACGTCCGAAATGAAATCCACTGCGAAGCGAACACCATCTTTTTCCACCCCGTCGGCGCGCAAGGCATTCACCCCGGCAAGACCAATAGACAAAAACACTGCATCATAGTTCTCGGCTAGCCCTTTCAGCGAGATCCCCTCGCCCAGAACAGAACCGGTTTCGATGGAGATACCGCCGATTTTCAGCAGCCAGTCGACTTCGGCCTGAGCAAAATCGTTGGTCGATTTATACGCTGCGATCCCGTATTCGTTCAGCCCACCCGGTTTGGGGCGGCTTTCGTGGATCACCACGTCATGCCCAAACATGGCCAAGCGGTGCGCACAGGCCAGACCCGCAGGTCCTGCCCCGATTACAGCAACTGTTTTGCCGGTTGGTGCGGCCCGTTGGAACGGATGACTTCCGCCAACCATCACACTGTCTGTTGCATAGCGCTGAAGACGACCGATTTCGACCGGTGAACCTTCGGCGGTTTCGCGCACGCAGACTTCTTCGCACAGCGTTTCAGTCGGGCAAACGCGGGCGCACATGCCGCCCAGAATGTTCTGCGCCAAAATGGTCTCACCCGCCGCTTCGGGCTGACCAGCCTGAATCTGGCGCATGAACAGCGGAATGTCGATGTCTGTCGGACAGGCTGTGACGCATGGTGCGTCGTAACAAAAATAGCACCGATCCGCTGCCACGGCGGCCTCATGAGGGGCCAGTGGCGGATGCAAATCCGTGAAATTCGAGGTCAGCTCATCGCTGGACAGCCGCCCGGAGACAATGCCGGGGGCAATCTGGCCCTGTGCCATCACTCTACTCCCTGTAGATATGTTTGTTGTGGCCTCAGCTTGCCACAAAGTAATTTTTTATCAAATGGTAAAATTTGCCAAATGGTCAAAAAAGGAAAAAACCGGACCAATCGACCCGGTTTTCCTTTGTTTCTGCCTGTTTTTCTTGCAGCGAACGTATCAGACCATCTGAGCCAAATGCCCTGTTTTCGTCCAAACACGCGCTCCCGAAGCACCTGCCACGGCGGTAGATCGCGCGCCCGGAGGCAACCTCAGCCAGTCCCAGGTCGTGAAATCCTCGTCAGATTCCCTCAGCGAGCCTTCGATCACAAACAGCTCCATTCCGTGCGACGCGTCCAGATCCAACGCATCGCCCGCCGCAAGATTGAACACGCGGACATCTTCATGCGCGTCTTTGAACAGTTGAGTATTCCCCTGACCATTGATCGAGCGTCGTACCTCTGTCCGATCATCCGGGTCAAACTGATGCAGCTTCACCAAGATCGTCGCCCCCTGTTTTGCCGAAGGTGTGTGCGACGAGGTCGGAGGGTTTCTCACATAACTGCCGACCGGGAAATCTCCGGTTTCGTCCTGAAAAACGCCGTCCAAAACCAGATATTCTTCTCCCCCGTCGTGGGTATGGGCCGAAAACGCGCTGCCCGGAGCAAAACGTACGATTGTCGTTGCGCGGGCAACCTCCTCGCCGATGCGATCCAGCATCTTGCGTTCGACACCGGCGGCGGGGGACGCGATCCATTCATTCTGGTCGAAATGAACTGCAACACGTTTGGTGAAATCTGCGTTGATCCTCATGGGGGCACTCCTGAACGGGGACGTGTCCCTAACATGGGATTGCGCCGACATTTTTCAAATTGCACGCATCGCATCTGGTTTTGACGGGCGCGCCTGCATACTGTACGTCCGACAAGAAACCCGAGCAGCGCCGGACCACGGCACCCACAAGTACTGAAAGTCACCGGATGCAGGCCAGCGCCCCGAAATTCAACATCGTTATCATCGGGCAAAACAACCGTCTGCAATACGAAGCCCTTTTGTTTGCCGCCTCGCTGCGGCACAGCAGCCCTGATTTTTCCGGTCGACTGTTCGTGGCTGTTCCACAACCCGGTCCACGCTGGCCGCAGGACCCTACCATCCAGAACGAGGATCTGCTGAAAGCACTCCGTCAGCTGGATGCCGAGATCTTGCCGTTCGAAAACAAAATATTCGGCGCCAGCTACCCTTATGGCAACAAGATCGAAGCTTTGCTGGCCATGCCCGAGGGTGAGCCCTTTGTGTTTTTCGACAGTGACACACTGATCACCGGCGATCTGACCAGCGTCCCCTTCGACTTTAACCGCCCCGGCGCATCGCTAAGGGTCGAAGGAACCTGGCCCAAACCAACCTTGTATGGTCCTGGACTGGATGGGATCTGGAAGGCGCTTTATCAAAGGTTCGGACTGGATTTCGACAGGTCGCTGGATACCAGCCAACCTGTGGATTACTGGCGGCGCTATCTGTACTTCAATGCCGGGTTTTTCTTTCATTCCTGCCCTCACACCTTCGGAAAGCGCTTTCTGGACTATGCCCGCACGATCCGCGACGGCGAGATCCCCGAGATGGCTGGACAGAATTTTGACCCCTGGCTGGATCAGGCTGCACTGCCGCTGGTTATCCATTCGTTCGGCGGCGGTCGCGATGCCCTGCCTGCGGGCCTTCTGGACGGATCGGTCAGCTGTCATTACCGCCTGTTCCCCCTACTCTACGCCCGTGAAAGCGATCACGCTGTAGAGGTGCTGGAAACCGTGGTTGCGCCAAACCGGGTCAAGAAGGTCCTCAAGGGGTACGACCCGATCAAGAAGCTGGTGCTGCAGCGCAAGGGTCACAAAATCAGGGATATGTTCGACCGCGAGAACCTTCCCAAACGCGAGCAGGTTATTCGCAACACGATACGCAAGAATGGTCTTTGGATGCGCTGACAGGAATGTTGTCTGCGCGCGCCCAATCACCTAGAGATTCAGCAACGCACTTTCCAACAGGAGATTTCCAAGATGTCTGACGGCCCCACCTACGGTTTTGATACGCTTCAAATTCACGCGGGCGCGCGGCCCGATCCCGCAACTGGCGCGCGTCAGACACCGATCTATCAAACGACAGCCTATGTGTTCCGCGACGCAGATCACGCGGCTGCCCTGTTCAACCTGCAAGAGGTTGGTTTCATCTATTCCCGCCTGACCAACCCCACCGTGGCCGTTCTGCAGGAACGTGTTGCCACGCTGGAAGGCGGCGTCGGTGCCGTGTGCTGCTCATCAGGTCACGCGGCACAGATCATGGCGCTATTCCCGCTAATGGGTCCCGGTTGCAACGTAGTCGCCTCGACCCGTCTGTATGGCGGTACGGTCACTCAGTTCAGCCAGACCATCAAACGCTTTGGCTGGTCCGCCAAGTTTGTCGACACCGATGATCTGGACGCCGTCAAAGACGCTATCGACGAAAACACCCGTGCGGTGTTCTGCGAATCCATTGCCAACCCCGGCGGCTATGTCACTGACATCCGCGCGCTGGCGGATGTGTCCGATGCGGCGGGCATTCCACTGATCGTCGACAACACCTCGGCCACGCCTTACCTGTGCCGCCCGATCGAGCATGGCGCGACGCTGGTGGTGCACTCGACTACCAAATACCTGACTGGCAACGGCACCGTCACCGGCGGCTGCATCGTGGATTCGGGCAAGTTCGACTGGTCCGCAAATGACAAGTTCCCGTCACTCAGTGAGCCGGAACAAGCGTATCACGGCCTGAAGTTCCACGAGACGTTTGGGCCGCTGGCCTTCACCTTCCACGGCATCGCCATTGGCCTGCGTGATCTGGGCATGACCATGAACCCGCAGGCGGCGCATTACACGCTGATGGGGATCGAGACCCTGTCCCTGCGGATGGAGCGTCACGTCGAAAACGCCCAAAAGATCGCCGCATGGCTCGAGGCAGATGACCGCGTGGAATACGTCACTTATGCCGGGCTGCCGTCTTCGCCCTACAGTGACAGGGTCAAAACGCACTACAAGAAGGGCGCGGGTGCCCTGTTCACCTTCGCGGTCAAAGGTGGCTATGACGCCTGTATCAAACTGGTCAACGCGCTAGAGATTTTCAGCCACGTAGCCAACCTGGGTGATGCACGATCACTGATCATTCACTCGGCTTCGACCACGCACCGGCAGCTGACCCCAGAACAGCAAGAGGCCGCAGGCGCTGGCCCCGGCGTTGTGCGGGTGTCCATTGGTATCGAAGACGCAGATGACCTGATCGCCGATCTTGATCAGGCGCTGGCCAAAGCGTCGGCCTAATCCATGAGCGGGCACAACACCAATGATCTGGGCCAACCCATCGGATTGCCGGTAACGGGCGATTTCCCTCGCCCGACACCACCTTACACGCCGATGGAGGGCCGATATTGTTCCGTTGTCCCGCTTGATGTGAATAGGCATGCGCCCGGGTTATTCCGGGCGTTTGCCAACGACACGGATGGCCACAACTGGACGTACCTTCCCTATGGGCCGTTCGACGGCGAGCGCGAGTTTGAGGATTGGACCCGTGAGACCTGCATGGATTCCGATCCGATGTTCCACACGGTACTCGACAGCAACGATACGCCCGTGGGTATGGCTTCATTCCTGCGGATTGACCCGGCGGCGGGTGCGATCGAGGTGGGACACATCCACTTCTCACCCTTGTTGCAGCGTAGCCCGCAATCGACCGAGACTATGTTCCTGATGATGCAGCGCGTGTTCGATGAGTTGGGCTATCGCCGTTACGAATGGAAGTGCGACGCGCTGAACGCGCCGTCCTGTCGCGCGGCCGAGCGTTTGGGCTTTACCTTTGAAGGTATTTTTCGACAGGCCACCCATTACAAAGGTCGCAACCGGGATACGGCGTGGTATTCCATCCTCGACAGCGAATGGCCCCGCATCCGCAGCGCCTTTGAGGATTGGCTATCGCCGGGCAACTTTGACCAGACGGGCCAACAAAGGCAACCTTTGAAGGCCCGCGCAAGCGTCTGAGGTTACTCAGAGATTTCGAATTCCATTGTGACGGTGACCGAAACGGACACCTCGCCACCTGCGACCGGTACACCACCTGCATCCGCAGCGCTGAATTCCCGCATCATGGCCACGGGGCGCGCGCCACCGACCTGTTCGCTGATCTCTTGAACTGGTCCGAGTGTCACGTTAGCCGCCTGTGCCAACTGCTCGGCCTTGGCGGTCGCTTCGGCTACGGCGTTTGCGCGCGCCTGCGCTTGCAGCGGTTTCGGATCCTGTACGCCAAAGCTTAGCCCGCCAAAGTCATTGGCCCCGTCCTGGATGACTGCGTCCATGATTGTACCAAGCTGTGTCAGGTCACGCACGCGCACCACCACTCGGTTCGAGGCGACAAATCCCGAAATTTCGGGCCGGTCGCCGCTTGCGCTGTTACGATTGTTCCAGACCGGCGACAAAGACACGTCGCGGGTCTGCACATCGCGCGTTTCGATGCCAAGCTCCTGCAACCGGCTCAGGACCTGAGACACCGATTCCGAAGTGGCCTTCATCGCGTTCGAGGCCTGCGCGTCTTCATTGGTCACGCCCAGAGTAATAGTCGCCATATCAGGCGCGGCCTGCACGGTTCCCGCCGCGTCAACGGTGATGCGACGTTCTTCCGCATGGGTCATGCCCGCAATTGACATCGTCAGAACTGCAGCTAGAAAAGCGATTTTATTCAAGGTCTTCCCTCCAATTTTCTTTCTCCCAACATGGGGTGGCGAGGGTCTGCCGAACAAGGGGAAAGACCGGCTTTTTCTTTCCCTCGGCGGGATCCTGCTTTAATGTCACTCTGCGGACGAATGATCGTTTGCACAGATGCTGACAACTATGGTTTTTCCGGATTATGAAACCCGCCTTTGCGCTGTCTTTTTTTTCGACCGGAATATCCTTGCACCACCATTCGGATGGTGACTGGTTCTGCATTGGCGAGGTTGCTCTGGATGCGCCCGACCTGAATACGCAGATCATCGCATTGCGGGATCAGGGCTTTGCCCTTGAAAACGACCTGAACTGCAAGCTGGTGATACCAGCGGATCAGGTGCGGTTTTTGTCCGTATCAACAGAGGGCCTAAGCCTCGAGGAAAGCGCTGAAAAAGTGCGAGCGGAACTGACCGAGGCAACTCCCTATGCGCTGGATGAGCTCGCCTTTGACACCGCAACGATCGGTCCGACAACCCATATTGCTGCTGTCGCCAGGCAAACCCTGGATGAGGCCCGGACATTTGCCGCCGAGCACGGGTTTGTTCCGGTGCAGTATTCAACCCCGATCCAGGGTCAGGAATATCCGTCTGAACCTCGGTTCGAGATCGATACCCAAGACACGGTCATTGCTGCGGAACCGTTCGAGGTTGAGGATTCTGCCAAAACTGATGAAGGCCCAATCGCAGACACGATTGCAGATTCCGAGACCCCGACAGAGTTTCCTTCAGCCCCCGACACGACCCGCGCAGTAGAAACGGTTGAAGTAGAAGAATCCGCAAAAGAAAATGAAGCTGCTGCCGATCGGACGATCGCTGAAACCCAAGACCAAACGGAGGTTCCTTCCGCGCCCGATGCGACTGCAGCAGTGGAACCCGCTGAGGGTGAAGAACCTGCCCAAGAAGATGATGGCCCTACCATTCACGCGATCGCTGATACTGAGACCCCGACGGAGTTTCGTTCAGCGCCCCACGCAAATATTGCTGGCAAAACGAAAGCCCCCCCCCCGATCAACCGCTACGCCGTTCCAGCCGCGGCGGCCGCTCTTGTTGCCGGTATTGCCCTGACCGTGTGGTCGTTGACTGGATCTGACGACACCGAATCCTCAGTGGCCGAGGCGGTTTCGATTGAAGAAACTGTGCCAAACCTCACATCTGACGAGCAGATCGCCGAAACACAGGAGGTTGACGGCGATCCGGAGCTTGAATTCGAACCCGAGGCGGTCGCAACCGCGCCAGAGGAAGAGCCGCAAACCGAACCTGTCGAAGAAACCGCCGCTGATCTCAGCGCGACCGATGCTGCAATCCTCGAAGCGCTGAACGTGGCACCGACCCAGGTCGAACCGGTGGGACAAGAGCCTGCACCAGCGGAAATCTCGTCACAAGCAGGCATCGAGATCTTCGCCCCCGAACCTTTGCCTGAACCGGTCCTGGAGTCGCCAGAGGACCTGTATCTGGCATCCCTGGACAGCACTGATTTGTCGCAGGACGCAGTGGCGCTGCCTCCCGTCAGTAGCTTTGAAACTGACTTGCCGTTTGAACAAAACGCCCTGCCCGCTCAGGCCGGAGTCCAGTTTGATCTGGACGAACGCGGCCTCGTCACGCCTTCAGCCGAAGGGACCCTGAATCCCGACGGGGTGATCGTTTACCTTGGCCGGCCCGCCAAGGTTCCCCCGGCAGTTCCGGTTCGGTTTGAACAAGAGCCAATTGAGGAAGATCCTACAGCCCGCTTGGCGCAGAAACGCCCGAATCCTCGCCCGGCTAATTTGCTGGAAAGCTTTGAACGGCAACAACTTGGTGGACGCACACGCGAAGAACTGGCGGTTCTGCGTCCTAAACTGCGGCCTAAGTCCCTGCAAAGTAGCCCCCGGATTGACGAAACGCCAACGGCATTGGCAGTCGTTCGCGTTCCGCGCCCCAAAACGCGACCAGCCGGACTTGCCCGCCCGGCCAGCACAAACACAAGCACCGCCAATCTCGGGTCAACTGCTGCGGTCGATCAAAGCTCGGACGAAGCTGGTTCCTTCCAACCTAAGGCCGTGGCACCGAAGATCCCGTCGACCGCCTCGGTGGCACGGCAGGCGACCATCGACAATGCGCTCAACTTGCGCAAGCTGAACCTGATTGGGGTTTATGGGTCCCCGGCCAACCGGCGCGCGCTGGTTCGGCTGCCCAGCGGTCGGTACAAAAAACTGAAAGTCGGAGACAGGCTGGACGGCGGCAATGTTATCGCCATTGGCGACAGCGAATTGCGCTACCAAAAGCGCGGAAGAAACCTGACGCTGAAAATGCCGCGGAGCTGACGGTTCAAAAACAAAGGCGGCCGAGGGATATCCCCGACCGCCCTTTGGTGAATTACCTTACGCCGTTAAGCGGCTGAAATTTCGCCACTTTCGATCTGCTCCCGTTCGATGGATTCGAACAGAGCCTTAAAGTTCCCTTCACCAAACCCATCGTCGCCTTTGCGTTGAATGAACTCGAAAAAGATCGGGCCGATCACGGTTTTCGAGAAGATTTGCAGCAAGATCCGGGTCTCGCCACCGTCCAGCACACCCTCGCCGTCAATCAGGATGCCGTGCTTGATCATCCGGTCCAGAGGTTCATCATGATCCACAACACGTTCCTTGGACATGTCATAATAGGCCTGGTTGGGCCCTGGCATGAACTTCAGGCCCTTTTCCGCAATCGCATCGGTCGAGGCGTAAATATCTTCGCTACCCACCGCGATATGCTGAATACCTTCACCCTTGTATTTCTTGAGATATGATACGATCTGCCCGGTTTCGCCCCGGTCTTCGTTGATCGGAATACGGATACGACCACAGGGCGATGTCAGCGCACGGCTAAACAGGCCAGTGAATTTACCCTGAATGTCAAAAAAGCGGATTTCGCGGAAGTTAAACAGGCTCTCGTAGAATTTGAACCACTTATCCATGTTGCCCTTGTAGACGTTGTGCGTCAGGTGATCGAGGTAATAGAACCCATCGCCGCGCGGTTTGGACTGTTTGTCCCAGGTGAATTCCTGATTGTAAGGCGATGTTTCATAATACTGATCGATGAAATAGATCAGCGAACCGCCAATACCCTTGATCGCTGGGGCCTCCATGGTCTTGTCCGCCGCGTCATAAGGTTCAGCGCCTTTTGACACCGCGTGTTCATAGGCTTTCTGCGCGTCCACGACACGCCATCCCATCGCAGGGGCACAGGGGCCGTGTTCTGCCACGAACTTAGCGGCAAAGCTTTCTGGATCAGCATTCAGGATGTAGGTCACGTCCCCCTGCTGCCACAGTTCAACCATAGGCTTGTCCGTGTGGTGTCCGACCAACTCGAACCCCATTTTGGCGAAAAGATCGCGCAGTTCCTGCGGCTCGGGGTGGGCGAATTCGACAAATTCAAACCCATCGGTTCCGGCTGGATTTTCAGGGCTGATGACAGATTTCGGGGCGTTGTGCGGGAAAGGACCCATGGCGCGTCTCCGTAAAAACAGGAATTTCTTTGCTGATTCCAAAATACGCCTTACCAAGCGCTGTTTCTGCGCATAGTTTTCGTGTAAACTATAAACATATGCGTAAATCACGCATGAACACGGATAAATTTGGAGAAACTCCGCATATGCTGGATTCCGCTGATACGCGACTGTTGTCCGCCCTGCAAAAGGACGCGCATCTGACCGCGCATCAATTGGGTGAAATGCTGAACCTGTCACCAAGCCAGGCCGGGCGCCGCCGTCAGCGGCTTGAGGCCGAAGGCTATATCACCGGATATGCGGCACGGCTGGATCCCCTAAAACTTGGCCTGCAGGTCCAAGGGTTCATTCAGGTGCATTTGGGCACACATGGCCCGGAACAATCCGCGAGTTTTGCCCGCATGGTCGACACCCGCCCCGAAATCACCAGCGCCTGGACGATGACCGGAGAGGCAGATTACCTGCTGCACGTCTATTGCGACGATCTTTCCGCGCTCAACCGCTTGCTTCACCAGGTGATACTGCCGCATCCTGCAGTGGCACGGGTGCACAGCCAGATCGTGATGGACCAACTTAAACGCGACGCGCCATTGCCCACCTGACCGGACCGAGAGGACAAACATGGACGATTTCCTTTACCAGGCTTCAATCTATCTGGCTGCCGCCGTGATAGCAGTGCCCTTGTCGGCACGTCTGGGGTTGGGTTCAGTTCTTGGTTATCTGGCCGCTGGCATTGTCATTGGCCCTGTCTTCGGGCTTGTGGGGGCCGAGACCGAAAGCCTGCAGCACGTGGCCGAATTCGGTGTGGTCATGATGCTGTTTCTGATCGGGCTCGAGCTTGAGCCGCGCGCCTTGTGGGACATGCGCGACAGGCTTCTGGGACTAGGCGGCCTGCAAGTCCTGTTGTCGACCGCAGTCATCGCTGCAGTTGCCATGTATGCAAATCACCCCTGGTCGGTCGCACTAGCCGTCGGGTTAACCTTATCTCTGTCATCCACAGCGATTGTGCTGCAAACGTTGTCGGAAAAGGGGTTGATGCAGACAAATGGAGGTCGGGCGACGTTTTCGGTCCTTCTGACGCAGGACATCGCGGTCATTCCCATTTTGGCGATGCTGCCTCTTTTGGCGTTGCCTGCAATGCCTCATATCGAAAGCGACGGCTCAATCGACCGCGGCGCGGATGCGCTCCATGAGGCCGGACATCATAGCTTGTCACTTGTCGAGGGCCTGCCCGGCTGGGCTGTTACGCTGGTCACCATCGGCGCGGTTGCCTTCGTCATTCTGGCTGGCATCTACCTAACGCGTCCACTGTTCAGGTTCATCCACGCCACCAGGCTGCGCGAAATGTACACGGCGCTGGCGCTGATGATCGTCGTGGGCATTTCCTTCCTGATGACACTAGTAGGACTCTCCCCTGCTCTGGGCGCGTTTCTGGCGGGTGTAGTTCTGGCAAGCTCAGAATTCCGGCACGAAATGGAAAGCGACCTTGAACCGTTCAAGGGACTTTTCCTGGGGCTGTTCTTTATCACGGTCGGCGCCGGGATTGACGTTGGCTATTTCTTCAATGACCCACTGGACCTGATCGGTCTGGCACTGCTGGTCATACTGGCTAAAGGGATCATCCTGTATCTGGTCGGTCGTGCGTTCCGGCTGCGCGGTCGGGATCACTGGTTGTTCACATTAGGTTTGGCGCAGGCCGGCGAATTCGGCTTTGTTCTGTTGGCCTTTTCAACACAGCAAAACGTCATCCCACCGGATTTGTCGCAAAAACTGTTGATGATTATTGCCCTTACAATGCTGATCACTCCGCTGCTGTTCATCATCTTCGATCTGCTGTCGCGCCGTATGGGTGATGGCGTCCCCGAGGCCGAGCCCGATGAAATCGACGAAAAAGGCCCGGTCATCATCGCTGGCATTGGGCGCTTTGGTCAGATCGTGAACCGATTGGTCCGCGCGAGCGGGTTCAAGACCGTCGTACTGGACCATGATATCGAGACAATCCAGTTGATGCGACGGTTCGGCGTCAAGGGGTTTTTGGGTGACCCCACGCGGCCAGAACTGCTGCGTGCCGCCGGGCTTGAAAAAGCTTCTGTTCTGGTCGCCGCGATGGATGACCCCAAGCAAGTCACACGTTTGGTCGGCTTTGCCCGCCGTCAGCGACCGGATTTGCACATTGTGGCCCGCGCACGTGATCGTACCCATGTCTACCAATTGTATCAGGCCGGAGCGAATGACATTGTCCGCGAGATGTTCGACGGATCACTACGGGCAGGTCGCTATGTCCTGGAAAACGTAGGTCTGAGCGAATACGAAGCGGCTCAGGCCGAGCAGACATTCTATCACCACGACCGCGCCTCTGTGCGTGATCTGGCAGAATTGTGGATCCCCGGTATGCCGACCGGTGACAACAAGAAATACATCGAACGGGCGCGGCAGCTTGAAAAAGACCTGGAAACTGAGCTGCTGGAACTGGCCGAGAAGCACGCAAAGAAGTCAGCCTGACCCGGCCCTGCCGGATCAGGCGGTTTGATCAGCCGTCCGAAACACCTGCTTCGGCAAATGTCGCCATGCCGGAATGGCACGCGACCGCGCTTTTAAGTATGTTGATCGCCAGCGCCCCGCCCGAGCCTTCGCCCAAACGCAATCCAAGGCTCAACAATGGCTCTTTGCCTAACTTGGCCAATACCGCTGCGTGCGCGCCTTCTGCACTTTGGTGGCCTGCAATCGTGTGATCCAATGCGCCCTCGGACATGTTTGCCAGACAGGCCGCAGCCGCCGAGCAGATAAAGCCGTCAAGAATAACCGGGATACGCAAGGCACGCGCAGCGGCGATGGCCCCGGCCATGGCCGCGATTTCACGCCCGCCCAGACGGCGCAGGATTTCCAGCCCGTCACCCGACCCGCCATGCAAGGCGATGCCTTCGGCCACGACGCGCGTTTTGTTGGCCAAACCGGCATCGTCTACCCCAGTGCCACGCCCAGTCCAGTCTGCGGCGTCGCCACCGAACAAAGCGCATGCGATGGCAGCCGCCGGGGTCGTGTTGCCGATGCCCATCTCTCCAACCACAAGCAAATCGGCATTGTGGTCCACGGCGGTCCAGCCCACGCGCAGGGCCTCAAGCAATTCTTCTTCGGACATCGCGGGACCAGCGGTGAAATCCGCGGTCGGTCGATCCAAATCCAACGCGTGCACATTCATGGTCGCACCAGCGGCTTTGGCCAGCTGATTGATCGCCGCGCCGCCATGTTCAAAGTTCATGACCATCTGAACAGTCACCTCGGGCGGAAAGGCCGACACGCCTTGCGCTGTGACGCCATGATTTCCCGCGAATACGATGACCTGAGGGGCAGAGATTTGCGGCCGGGCATCCCCACGCCAGCTCGCATACCAAATTGCCAAATCCTCAAGCCGGCCCAATGCGCCGGGAGGTTTAGTCAGTTGTCCGTTACGCTCAGCAGCACCTTGCAGCGCATTGCCATCCGGTCCCGGAGCGTTACTCAGGGCCTCGCGAAGGGTATTCAGGTCTTTTAATTCCGGCAGCATCCAAAGCCTCGTTGCATCAGAGTGGTCCTGTGTGTTTAACCGAAGCGTCCGATCCAACAAGACCCCGAAAGGCGCGGGAGTGAACAAAAACGACACCAAACTGTTTTCCGCGTGGGATTTTCCGCTGTCGCTGGTCCTGTTGACGCGTCTGCCGTTGCCGCGCCTGCCGGAATACCTGTTTGCGCGGCAGGCCAAAGCGGCCTGGGCTTTTCCCTTGGTGGGACTGGTCGTCGGGGCGTTGGCCTGTGCCGTCGGTTGGACGGCCGGTGCATTCGGCCTACCTGCATTCGCCAGCGCCGTAATACTTGTGGCGGTGCTGGTGATCGCCACTGGCGCGATGCATGAAGACGGGCTTGCGGACACGGTTGACGGATTTTGGGGCGGGTTCGCCACCGAACGCCGCCTGGAAATCATGAAGGACAGCCATATTGGTGCTTACGGAGTTCTAACTCTAATCTTTACCCAACTGCTGCGCGTCGCGCTGATCGCGGCGCTTCTGTCGGCCAACGCATTTGCGGGTATTCTGGCGGCGTGCATCGTCTCACGCGCAGTCATGCCCATCCTCATGGCAGCTTTACCCAACGCCAGAAACAGCGGGTTGAGCCATTCGGTCGGCGGCCCAAAGGCCGAGACTGCGGCGACAGGCTTTGGCCTTGCAGTCATCTTATCGCTGCTGCTGATTGGACCAAGCACACTGATGGCAACGGTTTTTTCCGCGCTGATCGTTGGAATCCTGGCACTCGTCGCCAAGACTAAAATCAAAGGACAAACGGGCGATGTTCTGGGCGCCTCGCAGCAACTGGCAGAGCTTGCGTTCCTTTTGGCATTGGTTGCAACGATCTAAGTCGTCCCGCCTGTTTCGATCCTTAGGGTTTCGCCACAATGCTTGCAGTGAACCGCGTCTGGATCGTGACGGTAGAGGCCACAGTTTGAGCATTTGTGGCGTACTTTCTGCGGCATGAAAATCGCCTGCGCTAACCGGACGAACAACGCCACGCCGACGATCATTATGAAGACCGAAAACAGTTTTCCCCCAGGGGTCGCCAGCGTGATGTCCCCGAACCCGGTGGTCGTCAGGGTTGCCATAGTGAAGTAAAGCGCATCGATATAGGCGTGCGGGCTGTTTTCCGGGATGAAGAAGACCAGAACTGCGGTGGACGTGGCGAACACGAACACCAGCAGATTGATCGCCGCGATCACTGCGTCCTCATGCGTCCGGAAAAAATCGCTGTCCCGTCGCAGATCCCTTAGCAGGTGATAGGAATGGATCAGGCGTAGCGCTCGTAAGATACGCAGGAACGCCAGATTCCAAGGTAGAAACAGATCAAGAAACAGCGAAACGATCACAACAATGTCGGCCATCGTGTAGACTTGGCGCAGTAGTTTCCAACGATCCTTCGAAATCCACATCCGCGCCGAGAAATCCAGCACAATGAAGAACCCAATGATCAGGCTGGCAACGGTGAATCCCGTGCCGTGTTCGCCATTTGCCGTAGCCACAAAGAAAACGATGGTGATCGCATCAAACAGGATCAAGCCATAGCGAAACCAGACGGAAATGGGGTCGTGGCCGATATATAGATATTTGACTGTCTGTTTTAGGTTCACTGTCTACGCGCCTCTTCTTGCTGGAAAATTAGCCGTAAACTGAGCTTTCACCAAGCCATCAACGCGAAAAAGCCGCCCCCTTTCGGGAGCGGCCAGAAAATTGACTGGAGAAGCGATCAGGCAGCCGCGGCCGCGCGCGAGGTCAGAACCTCATCAATCTGCTTGGCCGCCGATACTTCACCTGCACCAGAAACAGCCGCGACTTCGCGGGTCAGGCGTTCCAGCGCGGCTTCGTACAGCTGACGTTCCGAATAGCTCTGTTCGCGCTGGTCATCAGTGCGGTGCAGATCGCGGACAACCTCGGCGATCGAGATCAGATCACCGGAATTGATCTTTTGTTCATATTCTTGCGCCCGGCGCGACCACATCGCACGTTTCACCTTGGCCTTACCCTTCAGGGTTCTCATCGCCTGGCTGATAACGTCAGGTGAGCTGAGGGACCGCAAGCCGGATTCGGTAACCTTGTTGGTCGGCACCCGCAGGGTCATCTTGTCTTTTTCAAAAGAAATGACGAACAGCTCGAGCGAGTATCCCGCGACTTCCTGCTCTTCGATCGAGATGATCTGGCCCACACCATGGGCGGGGTAGACAACATAATCGTTCGGGCGGAACTCAAGCTTTTTCGACTTAGACATACAGGTTCATCCTTGGTTACGAGAGAGAGGCAGAGACAACAAAAGACCCCAAACCGTGCCAACATCTGGCCCAGTCAGGCGGTAAGTTTGTCAAAAAATCAGAACTCCAAAGCGTACATACTTACGGAGTCATCCCCATCTCATTCATCATTCAGTTTCTGAGTATATCACAAAATTGCGACGCCCGAAAGTCCGGCTCCCACAATGGTGAAGAAACCCCAGACTTTTCAAAGCGATACAGCAGAAGACCGCTACTCAAACCACCCGGTTCAGTTACCGAATCGCTTAACCGCCTTCGCCGGGTGCTTCGGAGAAATACTTCTCCATTTTGCCCTCTTCGCCGTCACGCTCTTCCGCTTCAGGCAAGGGGTCTTTCTTGGTCACGATAACGGGCCACTGTTCCGAGAATTTTCGGTTGAACTCGACCCACTGTTCCATTCCAGGCTCAGTGTCGGGACGAATGGCGTCCGCAGGGCATTCGGGTTCACACACACCACAGTCGATGCATTCGTCGGGGTGAATGACTAATGTGTTCTCACCTTCGTAAAAACAATCCACCGGACACACTTCGACGCAGTCGGTGTATTTGCAGCCAATGCAGTTTTCGGTGACGACATAGGTCATTGTGGGATTCCCATTCTCGGTTTGGGCGTCTAGCTAATTCAGTCTGGCCTTCTCTTCAAGGTAGGATCAACCATCCCGGGGGCGAGAAAGATCAAGCGCGCGCCTATCTTTCTTTGTTGGACGACCCTTTCCCTCAAATCCCGGATTCTTAGGAGGCACGTCCTTCTTTTCCGTCATATCGAAGTATAACGTTTGTGCCTCGGACGCCGGGCCACGCCTTTCTCCCAGTGCTTCGACGCGTACTACGCGCACGATACGGCCTTGGGGGAAGGTCAGAACGTCACCGGGCCCAATGGCCTGTGCCGGCTTCAGAACCCGGTTTCCGTTCAATCGGACATGACCGCCGCTGACCTGTTTGGCAGCCAGGCTGCGGGTCTTGAAGAACCGCGCCTGCCACAACCACTTGTCGATCCGCAGCTTGGCCTCGGCCATCGCAGATCAGTTGCCGTCCTTCAAACCCATAAGCGCTGCTGCAAACGGGTTATCGGGATCGATCGCCTTTTCCTTCCGGGGCGGACGGGATGAGAACGTCTTGCCACCTTGCGGTTTGCCACCCTTCTTACCTTGCGGCTTGCCGCGACCATCCTGCGGTTTACCGCGCGGTTTGCCTTTGCCCGGCCCCTGCCCTTGCCGCTGTTCACGACGTGGAGCGCGATTTGCTGGACGCTGACGACCCCAGGTGAAAGTGTAGAACACCTCAACATCGGTCTCATCTGAGGCGGGTTCGGTTGCCGGAGCCTCAGCTACCGCCTCGGTGCTTTCGGTGGCCTCGGCTGGCGCGACGACCTCTTCGGCTTCTGCCTCGGGCGCCGGGGTTTCTTCGGCAGCAGGCTGTTCCGTCACGTCAGTCGCGGGCTTTTCGGCTTCGACCGGTGCGGCTTTCACCTTTTCACGCTCACCGCGCTCGGCCTTATAGCCCAGCCCTTGCATCAGATCCGCGAACTGCTCAAGCGTCATGCCGGTGATCGACAACATATCGGGCTTGGCCTCGAAACCACCTCGGCTGTCTTCGGCACGCAGCATGTCTGCCAGACGTTCCAGCATGTCGATGCGGATCGAACGCTCGCCGGCATCGCGATAACCGCACATGGTATCGTAGCCCTCAGGCGCACCTTTGGCGACCGGAACAGTGACCAGACCCGGAGGCGGCGCGTCAGGGAATTCCTGCAATCCACCGGCCAGCGCCCAAAGAACCAGACGCAGACGCGTAGGCGCGGGTTTCAGCAGAAGCGGCATGAAGATTGTGAACTGACCAAACCGGATGCCGTGCTTGCGCAGGGCTCCACGGGCGTCCTGATCCAGATCTTTGACCTCTTGCGCAACACCTGCGCGGGGCAGAACGCCCAGCCCTTCAACCATGCGGAAGGCGAACCCTTTGGCCAGACCTGACAACTCTTCATCGCGCGACAAGTTCAGCAGCGGCTCGAACAACGCCGCAACCTTGCGGTCGATGAAATGTTGCAGACGGCGCTGCACTTTCTGTTCGACATCCGGGCCTGCGGCGTCATCCACAAACACCTCGACCATCGGCTTGAGAGACTCTGCCCCGGCAACCAACTTGCCAACAGCATACTCGCCCCACATCAGGCCACCCTGATCGGTAAAATCAATTTCGGTATCGGGCGCGTTATAGAAGCGGTCTGCACGCAGATGGAATTGCGGTGCGAGTGCTTGCAGAGAGGCCGATTTGAGAGCTTTCGCCTCGGTTCCCTGTGCGCTTTTGTCCGGGGTAAACCGGAACCCTTCCAGACGACCGACGAATTCTCCTTCGACGGTCACTTCACCCTTGTCATTTACTTCGGCCAAAAGGGCCTCCTTCTGTTTGAGCCGGCGCAACAACACTGACGTGCGCCGGTCCACAAATCTCTGAGTCAAACGATCATGCAGAGCGTCCGACAGCCTGTCTTCTACAATGCGCGTTTCCGCGCGCCAATGTGATTCGTCACGCACCCATCCGTTTCGTTGCGCAACATATGTCCAGGTGCGAATATATGCCAACCTTTTGGACAGTGCATCAATATCCCCATCTGTTTTGTCGATGCGGCGGATTTGCCGCGCCATGAACTCGTCAGGGATAGCGCCGCGTTCATGCAGATGACCATATATCACCTCAAGCAGGCTGGCGTGCTCCGCGTGGCTGATACCGCGAAAATCGGGAATTCGGCACACATCCCACAGCAATCGGACGGACGGTCCATCGCTAGCACGGGCCACAATCTCGGCCTCCTGAGACAGCGATTTCAGAGCGTTCAGGTCGTCTGCGGGTCGGGCCTTGATCAGATGTTCGCTGTCCGGGCTGACTTCCAACGAGTCGATGAGCGCCTCAACCGAGCCAAACCGCAAAGCAGCATTCCGCCAATTCAGCTTTTTCATCGGCGTGAACCGGCTGTCCATGATCGCCTGCGCGACCCCGTCGTCCAGCGGAGGGGCCTCACCCGTCACGCCAAATGTACCATCGGACATCCCGCGCCCTGCCCGGCCTGCGATCTGGGCCAGTTCATTGGGGGCCAGGTGGCGCATCCTGCGACCGTCGAATTTGGTCAGCGACGAAAACGCCACGTGGTTCACATCAAGATTCAAACCCATCCCAATGGCGTCAGTTGCAACGAGGTAGTCCACCTCACCATTCTGATACAGCTCGACCTGCGCATTCCGTGTGCGCGGGCTGAGCGCGCCCATAACGACGGCGGCACCGCCCTTTTGGCGACGCAGCAGCTCGGCAATGGCGTAGACGTTATCGATCGAAAACCCGACAATGGCACTACGTGCGGGCATGCGGCTTATCTTTTTCGAGCCGGAATAAACCAGCTGAGACATTCGTTCACGGCGAATGAACTGCACTTCGGGCACCAGCGCCGCAATCGGACCGCGCAAAGTGTCAGAGCCCAGAAACAACGTCTCACTCGTTCCGCGCGAACGCAGCAGACGGTCGGTGAAAACATGTCCACGCTCGGGATCTGCACACAGCTGGATTTCGTCGATGGCTACGAAATCTGCGCCCATGCCTTCCGGCATCGCCTCAACAGTGCAGACCCAATACTTAGCACGCGGCGGAACGATCCGCTCTTCACCCGTTACAAGGGCAACGACCGACGGTCCGCGGATCGCGACGATCTTGTCATAGACTTCGCGCGCCAGCAGACGCAGCGGCAGGCCGATCACACCTGTCCGGTGCCCCAGCATCCGCTCAATCGCGTAATGGGTTTTGCCTGTGTTGGTCGGGCCCAGTACGGCCACGATTCGGGATGACCCGCTCACCTTTGCCCCCTGCCCCAGCTTGTTAGAGGGCCGAGCCCTCGACCCGGGGCTTCAGTCGATTCACGGCATTGGTTACTTCTTCGTGATGGGGATGTATAGCTAAAGCACGCTCATAAGCGTCCAGCGCTTTGTCGGGTCGATCGACGATCTCAAAAATCAGCCCCAATCCGTAGATAGCCTCGTAGTTGTTCGGGTTCAGCGTCAGGGCGTATTCCAGATCAGCCGCAGCCATACCGAAACGTTCGATCCCGAAAAAGGCCGATGCCCGCACGTGCCAGGCTTCGGCGAATTGCGGCGCGTGATCAGTCAGCGCAGTCAGATGCTGGATCGCGGCCAGCGAGTCGCCGTCCTCCAGCGCCTCGCGCCCGCGCTCAAGCAACAGATCCGCCGAGGCCGAGCCAGACTGTGCCCACAGCGCCTTGAGCTGACGATCTATGTTCATCGCCTGTTCGGGGGTTGCCTCCGACAGTTGCAGCAACAGCTGTTCTTCATCCTTTAAATCCGCCGTTTGGGCGAAAGAAGGAATGGAAAACGTGACTAGAAGCGCTGTTGCCGCGACGATACCTTTGAGATTGGTGCTTGCAATGCTCATAACAACGTTCAGTGTAGCGCTGCGCCCGCGGATGTCCATTCCCGGCGCACAAACATAGTGAGGAGAATCATGAGCGACACTCTGGAAAAAGCGGCAGCCGCGTTGAACGAAAAACTGTCTGGCGGCGATTTTACCGCGTCGGCAAAATTTGCCATCGCAGATCTGGGCTCAATCGTTCTGGACGCAAGCGGCGCGCGCGTCAGTGACGAAGAAACAGACGTCACCATGAACGCCGATGCGGATACGTTCGAACAAATACTCAGCGGTGAATTGAACCCCACCGGCGCGTTCATGTCAGGCAAGCTGACCGTGGACGGTGACATGGGCGTTGCCATGCAACTGGCATCGGCACTGGCCTGATGGACCTGTCGCCGGCCCCTTTCTTTGCAGACATGGCCGGCGTCCCCGCCGGTGGTCAGGCTCATTGGCTGAACACAGCGGACAACACACGCATTCGGGTGGGCCACTGGCTGCCCGAAGGCGATACCTGCGGCACGGTAATGATGTTTCCCGGCCGCACCGAATATATCGAAAAGTACGGCAATTGCGCGGCCGAGTTTACGGATCGCGGCTTTGCGTTTCTGGCTGTCGACTGGCGCGGCCAGGGCCTGGCCGACCGGTTACTGGATGACCCGCGCGTCGGGCATGTCGAGCAGTTCACGGACTATCAACAGGACGTTCAGGCCACGCTGGACCTGGCAACCGAACTGAACCTGCCGAAGCCTTGGTTCGTGATCGGACATTCCATGGGCGGGGCTATTGGTATGCGCGCGGCTTTGGAAAAGAACTGCTTTGCCGCCTGTGCCTTTACCGGGCCGATGTGGGGCATTTTCTTTACCCCGATCATGAAACCGCTCAGCCGTCTGACAGCCTATTGGGGGCCTAGGATCGGGTTGGGGGAAAAAACACCACCGACCACATCCTTGGAAAGCTATGTGGCCTCCCAACCGTTCGAGGGTAATGTACTGACCCGCGATCCGGACATGTTCCAGATGATGAAAGATCAACTGGCTGCACAGCCCGAGCTGGCGCTTGGCGCGCCTTCGACAATCTGGCTGCGCGAAGCGTTGGATGAATGCGTATGGTTGATGGACCAGACCGCACCGGATACGCCGTGTCTTACCTTTCTGGGCAGCCATGAACAGATTGTCGATCGCAAGGCTATCCGCGCCCGCATGGCGAACTGGCCCAGTGGCACTTTGGTCGAAATCCCGGATGGCGAGCACGAAGTTCTGATGGAAGCGCCCGACGTGCGCGGGCCGGTCTTTGACCAGTTGGCCGCTCATTTCAAAGCCGCGCAAACTGACGCGGTGCCGGAACCGGTTCTGTCTTCCTAAGTCCGATCACGCACCGCTTGTGATCCCCGTCTCGCGCGCCTAGATGTTGGCGAAAGCTATTATCGAGGTGATCCATGCGCGACCTTCCCTTTCCCGTCCGAGACGCAAATGCTGCCGGAGGTGCCGGCAATCTGGGCAACCTGCCGGAATGGGATCTGACCGATCTCTACACCTCAGAGGACGCGCCCGAACTGTCCCGCGATCTGGACTGGTTGGAAAAGGAATGCGCCTCGTTTGCCGAAGACTACGAGGGTAAGCTGGCTGATCTGGATGCTGCGGGTCTGCTGACCTGTGTCGAGCGCAATGAGAAGATCAATTCAATCGCCGGGCGCATCATGTCGTTTGCCGGCCTGCGCTACTACCAGCTGACCACAGATGCCGAGCGTGCCAAGTTCCTGTCCGACATGCAGGAAAAGATCACCATCTTCACCACCCCGCTGGTGTTCTTCACGCTTGAGATCAACCGCATCGACGATGATGTCCTGAAGGCGCATTTCGATGTGAATGCCGATCTGGCGCGGTACGAGCCTGTCTTCCGCCGAATCCGCGCGATGAAACCCTACCAACTATCTGACGAGCTTGAGAAATTCCTGCACGACCTCGGCGTTGTTGGCGACGCGTGGGAGCGTCTTTTTGACGAAACCATTGCCGGGCTGACTTTCACCGTAGATGGCGAAGAGCTAAACATTGAAGGCACCCTGAACTTTCTGACAGAGCAGGACCGCGCCAAACGCGAAGCAGCTGCGCGTGAGTTGGCCGCTGTGTTTCAGGACAACGTCAAAACCTTCGCTCGTGTCCACAACACACAGGCCAAGGAAAAGGAAATCGTAGATCGCTGGCGCAACATGCCGACCGCGCAAACCGGTCGCCACCTGTCCAATGACGTGGAACCCGAGGTCGTTGAGGCTCTGCGCGAGGCGGTTGTGGCCGCCTACCCCAAGCTCAGCCATCGCTACTACGAGCTGAAACGCAAATGGCTGAGCCTAGACAAAATGCAGGTTTGGGACCGCAACGCACCGCTGCCGATGGAAGACACGCGCATCGTTGATTGGGACGAAGCCGAGAAGACAGTGATGGACGCCTATACTGCCTTCGATCCCCGAATGGGTGAAATCGCAGCTCCGTTTTTCTCAAAGGGTTGGATCGACGCTGCGGTTAAACCCGGGAAGGCTCCGGGCGCGTTTGCGCATCCGACCGTCACCGAGGTTCATCCATACGTGATGCTCAACTATCTGGGCAAACCGCGCGACGTGATGACACTGGCGCATGAGTTGGGGCACGGCGTCCACCAGGTTCTGGCGGCCGATCAGGGCGAGATGCTGTCTTCTACCCCACTGACGCTGGCTGAAACGGCGTCGGTCTTTGGTGAAATGCTGACTTTCCGCAAGATGTTGGACAAGGCCGAAACTCCGGAACAGCGCAAGGTGCTGCTGGCCGGCAAGGTCGAGGATATGATTAACACGGTCGTACGTCAGATCGCCTTTTACGACTTTGAATGCAAGCTGCATGCGGCCCGCCGCGAGGGCGAGCTGACCCCGGACGATATCAACGCTTTGTGGATGAGCGTTCAGGCCGAAAGCCTTGGCCCGGCGTTCGAATACATGGACGGGTATGAGACCTTTTGGGCATATATCCCGCACTTCGTCCATTCACCGTTCTACGTCTACGCCTATGCGTTCGGTGACGGTTTGGTGAACGCGCTATACTCGGTCTACGAAAGCGGTGCGGATGGGTTCGAGGACAAGTATTTCGAGATGCTGCGTGCAGGCGGGTCCAAACACCACAAGGAACTGCTGGCGCCGTTCGGATTGGATGCAAGCGATCCCAAATTCTGGGACAAGGGTCTGTCGATGATTTCCGGCTTTATCGACGAGCTGGAAGCGATGGAAAACTAGTCACTTCTGGTTTTTGGTCGTCAGGAAAATGGCGACCACAATCAACACAGCCCCCAGGGCCGCGACCGGCGTGATTGCGGCCCCCAGAAACAGGGCTGAGTTGATGAACGTAAACACCACGGATGCGGCGAACATCAAGGTCGCAGTCAACGTCGAAACCCGCGCGGCGGCCTCGTACCAGAGGTAGTAGGCCAAAGCGGTTGGTAGCACCCCCAACAAAATCAGGAACACGACATCGTTGGCCGTTGGTATTTGCAGTGAAAATGCGGCCAGCGGGACCAAAAGCACACCCGAGCACAAGAATATCCCAAATAGGAAGTTCAGACGTTCTCCGGTCGTTTCAGAATTTCGCATCGCCCGGCTGCTCGAGATTAGGAAAACCGCCCAGCTTAGGCCTGCTCCGATTTCAAGCAAGTCTCCGAACAGGGGCTCTCCACCGCCTTGGAAATCCTGATAAACCGTTAGGAACACGCCGAAAATCGCCAATCCCGTGGCAAGTACGTCTGAGCGCGTAACGGGCGTGTCGGCAAAAAAGTACAGGAACATAAGAACAAAGAACGGCGCCGTGTTCTCAAGAACCATGGCATTGGCTGCACCGGTATGTTCAAGCCCGATGTGGAACAGGATGTAGTTGACCACAGTGGACAGAACGGCCAGCCGAAAGTTCCAGTCATTCAACCGGATTGAAACAGCGACCCGCATCACGCGCAGCATGCAATAGATGGCGATGGCTGCGATGAACAGGCGCGTTACCGCAATTTGCAGCCCTCCCAGATCGCTGGTCAGGTAGCGGACTATGACGCTGTGCGTGCCCCACAGGAAAGCCGCAAGAAACCCAAGAACCAGCCCGTTTTGCAAGAGTGGCTGCTTCTCTTTGGTGTCGGGCATCCTTGTGCCCCGCTTACTTCAACTGACTGTCTTTAGAACCGCGCCGATTGATGCCGGAACGGCCCTTGAAGGCCCCGTCCCGATCCTGCTGGCAATCCAGGCAGAGTTTAACACCGGGAATGGCAGCTCGCCGCTTTTCTGGAATCGGCTCTTCACATTCGGCGCAATGGGTCCGGCTTTCCCCGACAGGCCGCTTTTGCGCCTGCATCCGGGCCAGCTCGTCCGTAATGGACGCCTCAATCTGTTCACTCACCGCGCCGTCACGCGCCCAGCCGCCTGCCATGGTCTCCCTCCTGATCAGGTGACAGCCAGATTAGTCCAGCCGAGCGCTGCGTGGCAAGTCAGAGGGCGACCGCGCCTTCAAACACCCTGTCAATCATTGCTTGCGTTCCACGCGAGAATTCCAGCGGGCATGGGTAGTCAGCCCCGTCGCGGACTGACTGGCAAAACGCCTCGACCTGAAGCTTGTAGTGATCGTCGCCAGGGAACCGCGTGACCTGAACCTCAAGACCCGGACGATGCAGTTCCACCCGTGCCTCACCAAAAACACGCGCATTGAAAGGCGCGGTCAGGCGGATCACGCCACCCTCGCCATGGAACACCATTTCCTGATGCGGGTGCATACGGATCGAGACGTAGCTGGAATAGGTAAAATCGGGGAATTGCGCGCGTATCTCGGTGAAGGCATCAATGCCGTCTTCCCAGCGGATCGCGGATTGCACCGAAACCGGTTCTTGGCCAGTGGCGAATCGGGCGCTTCCAATCACGTAGACGCCGATATCGCGCAGCCCACCCCCGCCGGTTTCCGCTCGGTTTCGGATGTTGCTGGTGTCCGCCCGATTGTCAAAGCTGAACGCGCCGGTCACATGCACAAGCTTTCCGATCGCCCCGTCCGCGATCAGTTGCCGCACGAACTGCCACTGCGGGTGGTGCACGATCATGTATGCCTCGGCCGCCAGTAAACCGGTTTGATCGCGCTTTTCGATCAGGGCATCAAACTCGGGCGCGGACATGGTTATCGGCTTTTCACACAGAACATGCTTACCCGCGTCCAGTGCCCTGAGGCTCCATTCAACGTGTAGATGGTTGGGCAGCGGGATATAGACCGCGTCGATCTTGGGATCGGCCAAAATGGCGTCATAGCTGCCATAAACCGTCAGATCAGGGCAGTACTGCTGGAACGGCTCAGCCTTGGCTGCGTCTGACGTGGCAAGACCTGCCAACCGGGCCCCGTCCGCCGCGTGAATTGCCGGCGCCATGAACTGTCGTGCGAATTTTGCGGCGCCCAGAACGCCCCATTGAACAGGTTGCTGCATACCGCCGCCTCATCCTTTGTTAGCTTGTGCCGTCTCTATCAGGGAATCGCTTTAAAGTCAGGGGGTTCGTGGTGTTTTCCGCCCATTAACGCACGCAAACCTGAGAATTTCTTGATCCGTTTCATTGTCTGCGCCGTAGCAACTATGTCACCGGGTAGTCGGCATTGTCCGCTCAAATCACCCGGGATTGATGTTGTGACCAACTGGGTGGGAGATTGCCAGACATGCCAACACCGACAGAGACAATTACCGGAACCGTGTTGATGAGCGGAGCCGTCGGCTCGTTCGATGACAACAACGGAGATTTTGACATCCTGCGCGAGGCCGTTGTTGCCGCCGGCCTTGCTGGAGCACTGGATGACCCCGAGGCCAGCCTTACGGTATTCGCCCCGACCGACGCCGCCTTTATCGGACTTGCCCAGGCATTGGGCTATGCGGGTTCGGACGAAGCAGGCGCGTTGGGGCACATCGTCAAGGCGCTGACCCTGTTGGGCGGAGGGGATCCCATCCCCCTGCTGACAGAGGTTCTGAAATACCACGTTGTGAACGGGGAATTCGACCTGGCTACCGTTGCCGGCTTGGGCGACGGCGCGCAGATCGAAACGTTGCAGGGTTCGTCAGTTGAATTGAACCTTCAAAGCGCCCCACCAAGTCTGGGCGATGCGGATGACGGCATCGCCGATCCGGGTATCATCCAAACCGATATTGAAGCCACAAACGGGATCATTCACGCCCTAAACGGAGTCCTTCTGCCCGTATCGGTTACGGACATTCTGGGCCAGAAGAACACTGATTTCATCCTTGGCGACGACTCGGACGAGTTCTACTTTACTGGGCGTGGTCAGGACTTTGTTCATGGTGGTGGCGGAAATGATGTCATCAATACCGGCCGAGGCAATGATGTGGCACTTGGAGGCGCTGGACACGACGTGATCTTTGGCGGTCGTGGCAAAGACATTCTGCGCGGTGATGAAGGCGAAGATACGATATTCGGCGGCAGAGGGGCCGATGTGATCGACGGTGGAGCCGATGATGACATCATGTTCGGTGGACGTGGCAAAGACATGTTTGTCATTGAAAACGGGGATGGCGATGATTGGATCGTCGACTTCCGGGTCGGCAAGGACAAGATTGACTTGTCCGGCTACGAAGGCATCGCCGGGTTCGAAGATATCGAAGATGATATATCGGGTGGCTTCTTCCAGACCACGATCGATCTAGGTGACGGGAACAGTATTGTCCTGGCGGGTGTTGGGGCCGGACATCTGACCGAAGACAGCTTTATCTTCGTCTAAAGAAAATCAGCCCGCCATTGTGGCGGGCTGAACCAATTGGGTCAGACAGTACCCAGCATGCCCTTTTCACGGGCGAGTTCGCGCATCTTTTTCTGCAGCTTCTCGAAGGCACGAACCTCGATCTGTCGAATGCGCTCGCGGCTGACATTGTACTGCGTGCTGAGCTCTTCCAGCGTGACGGGCTGATCCATCAGACGGCGCTGAGTCAAGATGTCCTTTTCCCGGTCATTCAGGACATCCAGCGCAGCCGCCAGAAGCTCGCGGCGGGCGTCAAGCTCGTCGCGAGCTTCGTAATCGCCGGCCTGATCTGCATCTTCGTCCTCAAGCCAGTCCTGCCATTGCATGGTGCCTTCGCCTTCGGACCCGACGGTCGCGTTCAGCGAGGCATCACCACCAGACATCCGGCGATTCATGCTGATGACTTCAGCTTCGGTCACGCCCAGATCAGTAGCGATCCGCTTGACGTTTTCAGGACGCAGGTCGCCTTCTTCCAGTGCACCGATACGGGCTTTGGCTTTGCGAAGGTTAAAGAACAGCTTTTTCTGTGCCGATGTCGTGCCCAGCTTGACCATCGACCACGACCGCAGAACGTATTCCTGGATCGAGGCACGAATCCACCACATTGCATAGGTCGCCAGACGGAAACCTTTTTCCGGATCAAACTTTTTGACCGCCTGCATCAGACCCACGTTAGCCTCGGAAATCACCTCGGCCTGTGGTAGGCCATAGCCGCGATAGCCCATAGCGATCTTGGCCGCCAATCGCAGGTGCGACGTGACCATCTTATGTGCAGCTTCAGTGTCTTGCTCTTCGACCCAGCGCTTGGCGAGCATGTACTCTTCTTCCGGCTCAAGCAGCGGAAATTTGCGAATTTCCTGCATATAGCGGTTCAGGCCGCCCTCGGGCGTCGGCGCGGGGAGATTTGCGTAATTTGCCATGATTCATGTCCCTCCGACAAATGTTTACTTCGTTAACATGGGATATGGGAATAAGTCCCGATCCATTCAAGAGGTACCGTTAACAGTTTGAAATTAACGATTGATAAAGGAAAGCTAAGAACGCGTTACTCACGTATGTTTGCGCATTATGTCAGCGGCGCGCGCAGTTGTTCAATCAGAAATTCCATATCTTTTGGCAAATCGGCCTCAAACCGAAGGTTTTCGCCTGTCACAGGGTGCTCAAAGCCTAAAACTGCTGCATGCAGCGCCTGTCGCGAAAAACTGCGCACAGCCTCAGCAGCGGCCGGGTTGAAGGCTTTCGCCGCAAGCTTGCGTTTACCCCCATACACCGGATCGCCAACCAGCCCATGCCCGGCATGGGCCATATGGACACGGATCTGGTGCGTTCGGCCGGTTTCCAGCCAACATTCAATCAGCGCGATGCCTGCCGGGTTGCCAAATGTCTCGACCAACCGCGCCCGCGTCACTGCATGCCGACCACCGTGGAAAAGAACCGCTTGTTTCTGCCGGTCGTTTTTGTGCCGCGCCAATTGCGTGGTCAGGCGCATGATATTGCCCGGTTCGAAGCTGACACCCTTGATGCCGCGCAAACGTGGGTCATTCGCATCCGGTACGCCGTAGCAAATCGCGCGGTAATAGCGTTCAACGCTATGCGCCTCGAACTGCGCCGCCAGGCCGTGATGGGCCGCGTCAGACTTGGCGACCACCAGCAAGCCACTGGTTTCTTTGTCGATGCGGTGCACGATGCCAGGGCGTTTGACGCCCCCCACACCTGACAGGTCCTCGCCACAATGATGCAGCAACGCATTGACCAGCGTTCCGTTGGGCGAGCCCGGCGCAGGGTGAACGACCATGCCTGCCGGTTTGTTGATGACGATCAGGTCCGCGTCCTCATAGACGACGTTCAGCGGGATATCTTCTGGACCGATGTGGCTTTCTTCGGCTTCGGCGACGGAGATCAACACCAAGGCACCTTCGGCCACCTTGGCCTTTGGGTCCCGAACTTCGACACCGTCAATGGTCACCTCGCCGTTTTCGATCAGACGGGTCAGGCGGGTGCGCGACAGGTTTTCATCCGCTGGTACATCCCGTGAAAGCGCCTTATCAAGGCGTGGCGGCGGATCGGCCGCGATCTGAAATTCAATCTGGCGGGTGCCCATGACTGTCCCTTCCGAACCCCAAGAACCGCAGGAAACACCGCAGCTTCGCTTGCTGCGGCGCATGGTCATGCTGCTGACCGCGGTGATGATTGGCGGGGTTCTAGTGACATTCGCACTGATTGTCATCCGACTATCGGACAGAACCCCTACCCTGCCCGATCAAATCGAACTGCCGGACGGGGCCAAAGCTCAGGCCGTGACCATCGGCAGCAACTGGTACGCGGTCGTGACCGATGACAACCGCATCCTAATTTTTGACAAGACGACCGGAAAACAGCGTCAGGAAATCGCCGTTCAGGAATAACGATCAGACGTCCAAAGCCAACCGAAACACAATCTCAGAGGCTTTACGCAAAGCCTCATACTCTTCGGGCGTATCCCGGCGAAACATCTTGTCCTCATCGCTTAGTTTTGTCGGGGTGAACAGTTCGGGCCGGTCGGGAAAGAACTCTTGCTGAAAGGCGGTATCCTGCTTGGCCACGAATTCGTCTAGCCAAGCGCGCTCATCGGGTTCCAGCACATCATTCCGGCGCACCATGACAGGATCATCGACAAATATCCGGCGTAACTGGCGGCTCTTCTTACGCCCCAGCGCACGGGAGATGACACCAAAAGCTTCGCTCGCCGCGCGGGATTGCGACGGGTTGGACACGGCTCCTGCTGAAACTTCCTCAGCCAATGGCGTACCGATCCGAGACAGGAAGTCATCGACGACATTCCCCCGCACCATGCCCGCGCGTTCGTATAAAAGCGGAGCAACGGTGACGCCGGGAAAGGCAGCGCGGATTTCGGCCAGCTTGGCAGAAAAGCTCAACCGTTCCGGGTGATTGCGGATAAGATCAAGTTGCTGGCGGATGTACTCTGTCCCGCCGTTGGAAAGCCGCCCTGCCTTGGCCCGCTGTTTGTAATCAGCCTCGAAGAAATCGGAATACCGGCGGCAATAATAAGTGATCGTCAACGCACGCGAGGGGATATCAGCAAAAACCTCGGCCAGCCGATTCAGATTGCAGCCATAGAACATCTCGGAAGAGACAACACAGGTCTTATCCGCATGGGTGTCATATTCGGTGGTCATCGCGGACCGAAACGGATCCATCGGATCAGCGCTTTGGTTGATGTGAAAGGCGACAATGTTGTGACTTATGGCGAGCCGACTACTACCTTCCAGCCTGCGCCGGCCTGTTTCCATATAGTGCAGGTCGATTTCGTCCATCACCGCATGGTTTCGGCGCAAAAACCCCTGCAAGGCAGTTGTGCCCGTTTTGGGCATCCCCATATGCAGCCAAAGCATTTCTCAGCTCCTGTCCCCGAACCGTTTCGTATTACGCCTGCTGATTGGCCGTGAAACCTGCGGTCATCTGCTGCATGAGGTCCTGCATCTCGGGCAGGTCACGCAATTGCGCGATCTGTTGGCGGTGAAGATCGCAAGACGCATGATGAAGACGCGCAACCTCGGGGTCAGAGAGCATTTCGTAATAGAAACCACGTTTGCGATCCAAAACCACGTCTATCGAGGTATTCGTCTCGGCGTTCTGGTTCATCATGTTCCAGTATTCCAGACCAAGGCTTTCCCCCAAATGGTGGGCCCGACCGCGCATCTTTTTGACCAGATAGCTTTCACAGGACTTCAGTGCGTAATGGTTGACCTGCACGAACTCATACCCGACCGAGTCACGGGCCGATCGCCAGCTTTTTTCATAGTATCGTTCAGGCATCAGTTGGCCTGATCCGTTGTACCAATGACATTCTTCGATGGTTTCAACGGTCGGCTTTTTGGGGCGGTGAACACCCAACCCATCCCAAATCTCCCGCTGAAACATGGTCTTGAAGCCCCATGCCTGCGGCGGCCGGTAAGTCTGTTCACGGGCAGCCTGTCGGAACTGATCCGACAAAAACCGGTCTTCATACCGCACAACGCCTGCGTTTCCGAACAACCGCCACGTCATTGAGATCGTCTTGGCGTCCGGAATGGCATCGGACAAAGCCCGCAGCGTATGATCACCGGTCTTTACGTTGATATGTTCGTCGGCGTCGATCACCACGACCCAATCCTGCGGGCGTGCGACTTCCATCTTCAGAAAAGTCCTATAGGCCCGTTTTTGAGGACTGGTCTTGCGACGCGAGTTGTTGTCGACGTGGATCAGAATGCCCTTTTCATCCAACCGTTGCAGCAAGGCATCGGTACCATCGGTGCAGTCATTGGTCATCACGACCATCTGGTCGATACCAATCGCACGGTTATGGGCCACCCACTCTAGCACGAACGGGCCTTCGTTCTTCATCGGAGTGACACTGATATATCGAGGGTCCTGATCGGTCATGATTGACTGCCCTGTTCGTTGTTTTTGCCCGGAACTAATCGGGATCATTCTGAATTTGCCGGTAAATTACGTTGAATTAGTGGAACTACCAAGGGGAAATCCGGTCAATTACCCACCTGCCCGTTTAAGTTGGTTCGAGAACCGCTTGAGTTTGGGGCAAAGGTCACGCGCCCGGGACAGGTATTTTCGGGCTTTGGCCTTTTCTCCCCTTTGAAGCAGCACCTGACCTGCTGCGCCTTGAATTGCAGCAGTATTGTCATCTAAATCGGCGGCTTGAATGATCTGGTTTTGGCCCTGCTCGACAGCTCCAGTTTCCTCAAGGAATTGCCCCATGGCAAATACCAGAAACGGGTTGTCCGGATCACATGCAAGAGAGCTCGCCATAGCCAAACGGCCATTCGCGTTATCACCTGCTATCTGATAAAGCTCGGCAAGCCGCTTCAAATAGAAACTACTGTCCGGAAAATGAGACGTAGTCTTTCGGGCAAGATCAATAACTTCATGCAAAGTTCTTTCGCCCAATCTAAACTCAATAAGGGATAGGAGGCTCTGATAACCAGGCTCTTCTGGTGAAAGCTGCGATTCCGGGGGCAAATGAGTCGAGTTCAATAGCCCATCAAGTAGCAAGGAAAGGCGCTCATGATTCGATGCAAGCCGACGCGCGCGTTGATCAATCGCCAAATGGTGCCAATCCAGCAATACAAGATCCAAATTGCATGGTAATCGCCCTAACACTTTTCGTTGTGCAACATGCGAATTGTAGTTGAACCATGGGCGTCTAGTGGCCTTCAGCACTCTCCAATCCAAAGGCGGAAACGCTCGATAGGAAATTTGATCCCTATAGATCAATCTCGACCCGAAAATAATGACATCCGGCCTCATGGGCTTGGCCCAAAACGCGCGACTAAAAGTCAGAGCAGCAGCCCAACGTTTTTTTTGCCCTCCTAATATGCCCGCGCGTAGTGCCGTTCCAACAGCATGATCTTCCGGCCAGATTCCGGGATTTTCCAACGCCTGTTCAGTTAACTCAAGAGCTTCGGGCCTCTGCTTTAGATAGAAGCAGTTAAGCGCCTGTAGCAAAGGTAGAAAAGCGTTGTCCGCACCAGCTTCCAGGACAGGTTTTACTAGTTCCTTCGCCTCTGCAGCGCGATCTCCAGCACCGAGTGCGTGCATGGCAAAAGACGCCTTGGAATAGACATGGGCTGCTTCGGAGGGGTTCAAGAACCCTTCGGGTCCGGAGCGAAGTCGTTCTATCATGCCTTCGTTGGCTCTGTTGACCTCCTCCTCGGTCAGGACCTCACGGAAAACTTTGCGTTGTTGTCCTGATATCCGTGCGGCGGCCATCGAAAACGCTGAAATAAACGGCGCGATTACCTGCTCCGCGCGCGACATCGTGTAGAGTTCCAGAAAATCCCGTTTTGCACGTGTCATTCCTGACACATCTGCAACGTCAGACATTTGCATCAACTTTGGAAACTTTGACTGAAACCGGGCAATCAGTTCCGGCTGGTCCGAGAACATAATGGCCCCTTTATCGGTGTTCTTCGCCAGATGTGCCTCATACAGTTCTTCGGGTTCGATCTTTGCGGGCCAGGTCGTGTGCTTCCACGGCAACCCATTCAAAATATCACCGCGGCGGATGTGATAGGCAGAAACACCCTGCCCTGACAGCCTGGCATCCGCGCAATCCATAATTTCGCGTATTTCTTCCGTGAACCCGACCCGGTGAATGAAGTCGCGATACCTTGGCCGGATGGTCTCGACGTCCTCCCACGGGAAGGCCAGCACCTCGAAACCTTCCTCGACCAACACCGACCGCCCGGCGATGAGATGGGCAATCAGGCGGTCGGGCGAGGTGTCGCTCTGGAAGGACCAGATCGGCAAGGCATTCTGCGAAAGAGCTCCGAACTCCTTAGGACTAAGGAAATGTTCATCCATCCAATCCTGCGCGAACAACTCTTGTGGGTGGTCAAGTTCGGGCGCGTCCGCGCCCTGCGGGAACCAATTCACCCGGTAGGTCGTGCCGAAATCTTCGGCCAGCCGGATGCAAGTCAGCATCATCAGCAACCGCGCGCCCATGCGGTCCTTGCGCTGACCGACAAACACACCTTTGGCGGCGCTCACGAGGCGTCCCTTTCCTTCTCGGCCATGGCCTGCCGGCGCAGTCGGCGGAACCGCTGCCGGGCTTTTGCCGCCAAGTCAGGGTGCCGCTCGGCGCCTATTGCCTCAATCCCCCGAATATACATAGGCAGGCGACGTCGGGCGCGCATCATCTTGTAATACCCAACCGTATCCAGTGAGCCGTCCATCGCCCCCAGCATCACGGGCTTGAGGATATCCAGCTTGCGCAGCATGGGCGCCGCGAAATGGTTTGAAAACCAGGTCTTGAGCAACATCACGTTGTCGCCCTGCAGACGCTGAACCTGCTGCCGGTCCAAATCAAAGAATGGGTCGTAAAAGACGTAGGCCTTACCAGCTGTCTGAACAGTTTGAGCCGCATCGCTCATCGGCAAATCCCAATCCTGTACGCGGCCGAACCTATAGCGGGTTTCCCAAGGCACCAGCCGTTCATCCAATGTTGTCTGAGGGTTGAACGCGATCACATGCGCGCCGGGTACATGCGCCGAAAAGGTCAGTGCCCCAAAGCCGCCCATCGATGCGCCTGCAAAAACCACCTGATCGAACCGGTCAAAGAACCCCTCGGCGACCTTGTTTTCGAAATAGGAAATGATCTCGGGGTCGCGATACCATGCCTTGGTGCGCGCGAAGACGCCCATGTGGGACCAGCCTTCGTCGCGAAAGAATTTCCAGCCCCACGGCTCGCGCGCGAAGGACAGGTCATTGGCGTTGGCGATATTGTCGAAGCTGACCACCAGACGCTTCGGGTAGCGTTGATGGAACAGGATCGAGTGGCGTTCCAGCTTTTGAAAGTACCCAATGCCGTCGCCGCCGGGGTACAGCTCGACAAACCAAGGTGGAGCGGGATCCGTCAGGATACGCTCATACCCTGTCTTGCGATCAGGGTGTTCCGGTTTCAGCTGCTCTTTCGATAGGTCTTCGGCCATAATGATCAAATCAGGTTATCGGCGAGCCAGACGCGAAACTCTACCCATTCCGGGCGCATCTTGATTTCGGACACTTTGGCTCGGTGCCATTCGCAGGCCTGCGCGTGCAATTCGTTCAACTCTTCATCCGCCTTCAGTTCGGCCAGCAGAGGTGCGGCGCGGCGTGCGGCAGGCAAGATGGATTGGTCGGCCTCTTTGTTGGCATTCATGTCCTGCCAGTAGGCTTGGCCCTGATCCACCTTGATGTGGTTTGTGCGTCCCCGGTCGCGCTTGACCAGAAACCCGTCCATGGACCGGACTGAATAGTGGTGGATGCGTCCCAAGGAATGGTCGAACCCGCGCCACGCCCGCCAACCGACTTTATCGGCTGGAAACAGCTTTCCGCCAGCATCTGACCAAGCGATGTCAGGCGCTACCTCCTCGTCAAACCCCTTTGGGCGATGCGGACCAAACCGGGTGAACTTGCCATTATTTCGGAACAGCGTTTTCAGCCCAAAAGCGCGGCTTGAATGATAGGAGAACTCTTGATCCCCCATCGAGAAAACCTCGGTCACCGGTCTGTCTTCGAAACTGATGTTTCCCGAACTTCCAAACAACTTCCACGCAAAAGATATCGCATCGACCGGCTGCCCTGCTTTTTGCTCGACCTCGGCAATAAGGTCATGAAATCCGTTGTCGCCGCAGCGGATATTCCAAAACTCATCTACATCCAGACACAGCAGCCAGTCGGCCTCTTTGACCTTGGGTTGGCGGCGCGCGCGGCGCAGCATCTGGTGCTGGGGATTGCCTCCTTCTTTCACTTCATTGCTGACATGCGTGGCCAAGCCAAGCTCTTGCAACCTTGCAGCAATTTTGTCCGTTCCGTCATCACAGTCGTTGGTGAAAATCACAAAATGGTCGACGCCCAGTGTTTTGTGGAACGCAACCCATTCCAACATATACGGGCCTTCGTTCTTCATCGTTGTGAACACGGTGATGGACTGAGACATATTACCCTTCCCAAATAGTCTTGCCCCACTCATACACATCCCAATCCACGTGGGCGAGACAGGAAATAGTGAAGTGGTCATTCCAACGCAAACTGGTGCAACTCTACACGACAAAGGCGCTGAAATTCGTGTGTTTCGGGAGTATAATGGTGCGGTCGAGAAGCATCTGGCGATTTCGAACTAGCTTCTCAGACCCAATATTTTTATGAGCAAAACGCCCTTCTTTAGCCATCAGGTTTCCCCAAATGTGTGCTGTGCAAGGAGGTATTGTGTGTTGTGGAGGCTGTCAATCGGCTCCGGTTTTTTCGTCCAGATAGTTATGGCACACGCTTTGCGCATGCAGAGGGTTTTCTGCTTCACGCCGTGCCGCTGCCTCCGCATGGCGAAGTTCCTGCTCTTTATCAATTCGAACTAATTCGGCAGCATACCGTTCCGGGCCGATATCCGCCATTTCGGAAATCCAGAGTTCTTGGTCCTTGTCTTTTAGCGAGGGAAGGTATGCCTCTGGGTTGTCTTGTTTAAGTAACGCTGGTTCAACTTCCTCTTGTTTGTTTACCATGCTAAGTGACCTGAACGTGGCTGGCATCCCGACGAAGGACAATACAGCGAAGCTAAAACCTCTATGGCCCAGCTTGAGCCTAGGCAGCGGCTTGATCAGCGCAAACCCCGGCACAAGCAACAGCAATAAGCCCGTGACGAAACCTAACTCAGGCGATACGACAGCCAAAAATACTGACCCGATTAACAGGGCAATTACTATACCAATGCCGTTTACTAATTTCATATTTTTCAATACCTTAACTGCTGCACTCAAAACTGAACCCTCATACAAAACTGTGCCAAGAAGTTGGAGAGTTCGAAAATTCCGCAGAACTCTTGGGATTATTTGAGAACCTGAGGGTGACCCAAATATTGGTAGTGGTCACGCGGCAAACCGAAGGACCAAATTGGAGGAATTGCCGTCAGCGGCCCAACCCACTTCGCTTGGGTTTACAGAGCAAGGCGCAGAAACAAATGAGCGCATCTTGGGTGTGAAGCCATAGAAAGATAAGAGTTTACCATTCAGGGAATGAAAGAAAGGCGGGGATACCAGATCTTGCATCAAGTCAGACCCCGAGAAAAGGCTGACGGGTTCTTTCTCCGAATTGTTGCTCCCGGATGGGCGCTAGGATCGAGCAAAGTAGGGCAAATGCACACAGTTTGACCGCCCTATGAATGAGCGCGTAGCTTTACTTCACCCCCCCAAAAAACTTAGGGCGTTTTAACCTGCTCTTTCCACCAGTATCTGGTCATAATCACCATCCATGTGTGCAGTTTTTCAACCGATATTCGCCGCTCGACCTTCCGACATTTCAGCCATTTCGACGGCCTTGTCTATCAAGAACAACGCCTCCATCTTGGTTTTGGCTTTTAGCATAACTTCTTCGCTCACCTGGAAGCCAATTGGCGGGTCTGAAGTGGCATCACCGGAAATATCTTTCAATGCTTCCGGAAGCGGAGCACCCAACTGGTCCAATCTCAAGTTAATTTGATTGTCGTAGATCACCAAGAACACCCCATTTCCCCAATAGGTCGCCGCTTTACGCCCTTCCTGGTTAGCTGACAGAACCGCTGTGCCAGCTAAAGTCATGGCACTACGGAATTCACTGACCGTGCTCGTCTTATAGATTTGTTCGGCGCCTGTGCATTTAACCGCTACAAGTTTTGCAGCCATGGAGTGCATCGTTGAAAGCTGAATTACGTAGTTCTCAAATTCAGCTAACCCAATGAATCCGGGTAATTCTCCGAAACATTGCGGATCACTTAAGCGAACGTCCGGACTATTGTCAAAACACAACTCAAAATCCGCTTCAGCTTCGAGCACCTCGATTGCGGCTCTGCGTTCCGCTGCCATCCTATACGCGTCGGACAACCTCTGCTTCAGATCAGAGAACTCAAAAGGCTTTGTAACGTAGTCTGTGGCCCCAACTCCGAATGCCTCGTCGATGTACTCTTTTTGCACCATGGCGGTCACCATGATAATGGGCGTGTACGTGTGTTCCGGTAGTTTTCGCACTTCTTCGCAAAGAGTAATGCCGTTCATTTGCGGCATCTGCACATCCAGTAGCAAGCAGTCGAACGCTTCGTTAGGTCTCGACAGTATTTCAATGGCCTCCCGCCCACTTCTGGCGGTGACGACATCTTTATAACCGAACGCGTCCAGAACTTTATCTAGCAACTCCAGGATGCTCGGATCGTCGTCTACAGCAAGTATACGCATAACTTTTCACCAACCTTTTGCACCTCACCAAACGTTGGGCATTGCAGACTTAAGGCAACGTTTGGCTGGCGCATAAAACACTCAGGGTTTCTTCATCCTCTCTTACGAAGGCGGCAAAACGGTGACATAAGGCAGGCTTCCTTATGTCTGTGCATTTTTTTTAATTTGCACAATATTTTCCGCGCGAGTGCGCATATTGAAAAGTAAATCCCTCCAATTCTTGATGCCATTTTGATTTTGCTCCTATCAGCCGTCACGGCTACCTCGAAACATTATCGGAAAGCGAGACGGCGCCTGATCCATCGTGAATTCGAAAGGAATACGCAAAAGAAGCTGTCTTTTTTCAAAATGTTGCCAGACGCGAGGGAATAAATGAAGCCTGCGGGAGAAAATAACAGCCAAGAACTATCTAAAGTTTTTGGTCAGTCAGTAAACTCAACCAAAGGGAGGGAGGAGATTTAGACACACCTATCCATCTATTCGGACAACTACCGCATAGGGTTGTGGACTTGCTGAGCTGAATCTTGCCATAAGTGTGTCAAAAATATGAGTAAAATATGGACAGACCACTCAGGTATAAGCAGACATACCCGCTCCCGGAGGGGTTTCCGGAACTGACACCTGCTAACGGGACTTCAGGCGCACCAAATGCTTTAGCGCGACTAGAAATTTTTGCTGTCAAAAACAGTCCGCCAACGTCACGTGGTGACATTGGCAATATTCGCGCGACTACACTTAATTTTCGCAATATTTACGAGTATGGCACCCTGCTGGCAAAATACCTTGAAACCAGAAAGTCAATTTTCATTGACCAGTTAAAGTGGCAAGTCGGTGAAGCTGACGGGATGGAATTCGACCAATACGACACGCCAGCCTGTCGATGGATTGTGTTGCATGAATTCGGTGAAGTTTTAGGAGGTGTGCGACTTCTACCCACGACTGCAAAATGCGGCGTATATAGTTATATGCTGCGCGACGCGCAAAGAGGTATCCTTAAAGGAATACCATCTGACGTTTTATTTATGGACGCCCCGGTAAAGCACTCTGTTTGGGAAGCATCCCGTTTCTTCGTGGCAAAGGATGTTGCATCGTCACGCAGGCTGCTGGTTCAACAGGAGTTGTTTCACCAGATGACTACTGTCGCGATGGAAGGTGGTGCGACCAGCATACTGGGCATCGTCCCCTCAGTCTGGGCACGGTGGTCACGGCGACTGGGCATCAATGCCTCGCCTGTCGGCGCAAAGTTTTCCATCGATGGCACCGTCAGTCAGTCGGTTTTGTTCAACATCCATAAGTAAATGGAACCACTCAGCCACTAGGGCGTCTTTTGTACTCTTGGACGCTCGGCGCAGATTTCTTAGCAACTATGATTGATTTTCAGACTATTGGGAAACCGCGGCTGTTTTGCATGTTAGTGGGGTTTCCAGAATTGATGTTTGAACTTCCAACCGTGGTTCAATTCCGTAGTTTTGCGATCTTAGACTGCTCTTAGGCACGAACAAATTGCCAAAAAAAAATGTTAAGAGAATGCGACGGTAGTTCACAACAATAACTGGCAACTCGTCGTTGAAGCCGCTGGCGCCAAATAAAGGTCAAGAAAAAACCCCTTTCTACGACGATTTTCTCCATTTTTGCCGCTGTTTCGACCCACTCGCCTCATAAGTTTAACCCGTTATGAGGATATCGGTGGTTCACCAGTTATGAGACATTCCACATTCGTAAGTGATCGGTTCCAAAAAAAGTTGGAGCTTCGAGCACAAAGAAAGACCGCGCTTGCTGTTCTGGCGGTTGATGATGATCCTGACATTCTGAAATTGCTCCAATCAGCACTTCCTGAACTCGAAAACTGCAAAGTGGTTGCCGCCAGTTCAGCTGATGAAGCGCTTCGGCAGATAGAAGCAGCGGAATCCCCATTCGACTGTCTGCTTGTTGACATTCAGATGCCCGGAACCTCTGGGATAGAGTTGCTTTCGCAAATCCGAAACTTGCCGGACAATCTGGAAACACCTGTTATAATGTTAACTGCTCTAGATGACAGGCAGAACATCGAGAGGGCATTTTTAGAAGGCGCATTTGATTACATAACTAAGCCCTTCGACTTCTTCGAATTGCGCAGCCGTATGAACGCCGCCCATCTTCTAATGATGGAGAGAAAGAAAACACAATCCTCTTCAGCGTCGATAGAAAGTCTTCGTAGTGAACTGGATTTTAATCAGAAATTCAGTTTTGAAGACCCCCTGTCTATCGACGAGCAGGAACAATGCTTGGGGTATGTCGAGTTCGACAACTATGTGGAGCAGCTTTCACGGGGGCGCCGATTTGACTCTTGGGTTACAGCAATCAAATTTCGCGATGCGGGGTACCACTTTGATCTGAGGGAATTTGGAGATTTTCGGCGCGCTGTTTCCGACATTGGATTTTGCATTCAAAAGACAACACAGGCCGCCGGAGGAATCTATTCCTATCGAGGGAGTGGCGTTTTTCTCGTTATTACACATGGACGGGAACGCACCCTGAATATTCCAACCGAAGCTTTTCTAAACCAGGAACTAAGGACCGTTCTCAGTAACCGATGCGCCTCTGTCCATCTTAAGGTGGTGAACAGTACACCGGTGTCGCTTCGTTCAATTACAAAGGTTGGAGCATTCGCATCTTTGGACACGGCTGTTAAAATGGTGAATCTTCGTGAGACCAATCTCAGAAAGGGCCTTGTTGCGACCTGCCCCTCGATTTCAAAGCACACGCCGCATCGCAAAGAAATGGCCAACAATAGATTGTTTGATACCGTCCTGCGTGAAATGTACGGCGATGACACTTACCTCACTCGCCGGTAGCAAGCTTTGTCTTTGGCAAAGGCCGACCTCGAACAGAAGTCGAGCACTAGGGTTTAGATATTAACTTTAGTCGCGAACCCGTTCGGCATTGAGGATGAGTGGGCCACTGGTACGCATGGTGAACGTCAAAACTGGTTCCGGTATTTCTGACTCAGTAGTCGAAAAATTTATTCTACGGAGCACCGAAGCCATAAGCACCATGATCTCAGTTTCAGCGTACTGAGCGCCAATGCAGATTCTGGGACCATCTCCGAACGGAATGTACTGACCTCGAGGCAGTGTAGATCCCAGGAACCGTTCCGGCCGATAGTCGTTGGGAGCATCCCATAATTTTTCATTTCTGTGCAAAGAGTAAACTGGGAAAAACAACGCATCGCCATTTTCAATCTTTACCCCTTTAATTTCAAGGTCCGCAGCTGCGTCTCTGGCAAAAAACGCGGCGGAGGGATAAAGCCGCAGCGTCTCTTTAACATGCGCGCGCAAGAGTGGCATTGTCTCCAGGTCCGAGAATTCCAATAGGCCTTCTGGGCGAACAGATCGAATTTCTTGTCTAACTCTTGCTTGCATATCTTGGTGCAAGGCAAGCAGATAATATCCCCAGGCCAATGCGTTAGCGGAAGTTTCATGACCAGCGACGACAAAGGTCAAAAGGTTGTCAACAGTTGTCGCTTCATCTTCGAAATCGGTTTTCAACGCCTCAATCATGAAATCGAGGAAGTCCAATGGCTCGCTACGGCCTTCGGCCCGACGCTGATCTATTACCCGTCTGGCGAGGTCTCGCATATTGGTAACCGGGGCCAAGCTGCGTAGCCAATTTTTCCGCGGCAACCACTTTGGCAAACCCATTAAATCGAAAAGGGACAGATCAGAAATGTACTCGAAATACTTGATCAGCCCCACTCGTACCTGCTCTGAACTGACTTCCTTATTACCTGAAAAAATCACTCTAGAAATATTCGTCAATGTTGATGCAGGCGCAATTTGTGCAATATCCACTGGGCCTTCGTGATCCGCCAATGAGTCTGCAATCTCGACACCAGTCTCTGCAAAATGTCGAGCCAGAACCGGGAGGTTTCTGGCGGCGAACAATGGAGAATACCTTCGCCTCTGCTGACGCCATTTTTCCCCTTCTGAGAGTATTAAACCGTTGCCAACAGCCGATCCAATAATGTCTTTGGTGAACTTGGCTTTGGGAAACGAACGGCCCTGGCCGACGAGTAATTCGGTTACCATTTCAGGATCGCAGATATAGTGTATGTTCAAAGGTCCACGAACATAAGTTTCACGCAGAGTTTCTGCCGGGATGACTTCAAACATGTTGCGGCCAGCTGACCTTGCAAACTGAAGCAGTGTCACCGGCTTTGTCGCAAGCCTAGCGGTAACAGGAGCGACAGTACCCTGCCTCAACTTCGTAATTTCAACTGCAGTCAAGCCCCAACCCTTTTAGAATTATTCCTTCTTTCGGACACATTAAGGTGAAAAAATTCCCACTTAGCAACGAGATCCTCGATTTTGGGTACCCCGCTCTGCAATTGTGCAAAAAATTTGCGGCCTCCTATACCAAAAACTTGCGTGAATCGCCCAACAATCGCGGTAGGCTTCAAAGGATTGGCGCCAAACTGTGAACCCAATTTGGACCAACTAAGTCCTCATTATGCCGGTATTGGTACTTTCCAAGCGCGAAAAACGAAGACATTTGGATGACAGCCACCGACGCTAATCTGCCGGACCGGGATTCCGGTGAAACGGAAAACCGGCTTCTGCAAAACATCATAGATTATACTGCCATGAGCTTTGCGCTTCTGTGGCAGCGGCAGGCTATTTATCTGGCCACGACCATTTTGACTGCGTTCTTCTTCGATCCCTTTAACGCCATGCTGTTCTATGGGACGATCCTCATTTGTGAAGTGCAAGATTTATTGCTGGCCAAACGCGTACCGCGCTTAAAGCCAGACCAGCACAAAGCAATAGGTATGATGGTTGTTTGGATTCTGTTGAACACGGTCCTGAGCTCAGCCGCAATCTGCCTGTACGCAGTTTCAGTTGCTTTCGCACAGCCCGCCGGTGGTCACTTTACGCCAATGTTCTTCTTGTTTGCTGCGGCGTTGTTTGCAGCAATGAACAACCATCAGTTTCTGTGGGCGATGATTGTCCGTTTGGCCATGTACGGCGTTTCGTTCATGTTGATTGTCGTCAAGGATATCTGGATCGAACGCCCCGAGCTTTCTTCTGAACTCTGGCTGCACTTCTTCACCGTTATCTTTGTAATGTATTTTCTGATCGACTGTTCGATGGTGTTTCTGAAGCTCTACCGCAGGAATTTGGAGCAACTCGAAAAGCTCAAAGCAGAGCACGAAAGAACAAAAGCGGCCTACATTGCAAAGACTCAGTTCATATCGACAGTCAGCCATGAGCTGCGTACGCCTCTTACATCGATCAAGGGGTCACTTGACCTAATCAACACAGGCGCATTGGGTGAAGTTCCAGATTCAATGCAAAGCCTAATACACTTAGCGTGCAAAAACAGCGAACGGCTAGCATCACTTATCAATGATGTGCTGGACATACAAAAAATGGAGGCCGGTGAAATGAACTACCGTGAAGGAACTATTGATGTACATACGCTGGTTCAGGAAGCGATTTCCGTTAACACCGGGTACACCAGTGCTCACAACGTAGGAATTGTGGAGGACATAAGGGGAAACAAAGATCTGTTCGTTAAAGGTGATGCGTCCCGCCTGCTTCAAGTGTTGGCCAACATGATCTCCAACGCAGCCAAATTTTCCCTTGATGGAGGCGAGATAACCGTCGGATGCGAAAAAGTCCGTGGGAAGATTCGCCTCTTCGTCAAAGACCACGGCATAGGGATACCCGAGGGGTGCCAGGACAAAGTCTTCGATCGCTTTTCACAGATTGACTCTTCCGATGAACGTCACGCAGGCGGTACAGGGCTCGGGATGCACATTTCAAAGGAAATTGTGGAGCATTTTGGAGGAGAAATAGACTACAGAAGCAAACTTGGTGAAGGCACAGAGTTTTTTATAATGCTTCCCGCCATAAGCGGGCATGAAGTAGGTGCCGCCGGAGACGAGCAGACCTCACTACCCTGCGCCATGCAATCCAAGCAACATTAGCGGAATCCTACTGAGCAATTTCGATGGCACATCACCGTACTACTTCGAAGCAATCCCATGGTTCCAGAGCGGATTTTCCGTGGTATAGTTAACCCTAAAATCATAAGACCTCGTGGCACACTCGAAACCGCCTGTGGTGAAAAGAGGGAGTCTGCGTAATGCCAATGCAACCCCAAAAAGAAAATGCTGTTCCGATCATGCGATCGGAACAGCAAACTCGTTACTAAGTACATTTCCTAAGATGCGGTAGATTCACAACTTTCGGCAAAAAGGCCTCCTACTTGCAGGCCGCGATATCACAAGAATTATATTAAGGTATGAAGTTTCCAAGCACTGAGAATTTCTCGTGTTTTGTTCGTTTCCGCTGTTCCAAATGATAGGAACTGGAAACAAAGAAGCCAATGGCCACCAAACTGTTAACGTTTTTCAGCTTATTCATCGATTCGGCACTCTCAATTTGAACTAATTCACTCGTTGTCCCGCGCGTAAATATCCAGCATGTCGAACAACATCGGCTTCGGGGGTTCCTGATCAAGGTTCAGGATAGCGGCTACAACTTCGCGGGCCACTCCACGGGCTTCTAGGCTTTCCCCCACTAGCCGACGAGTCCAGCTATCGTCGGGGTCCAACCCTTGAACACCCGCCATTTAATGCTTTGCAAGTTGCTGGGCGTCGATGAACTTCTGAGTGGCAGATCTAGTGGCAACCTCAGGTTGCCGCCTGTACGTAAGCAAACGATGCCGTTCAATTTATGCGTAATCGCTGCGAAAATATTGCGTAAAGGTCTACGAAACAGTTGAAATTACAGTGATTTTTTTTGAGCTTCACTCCGAAAGGTATTGTTTTTATTTTTTATTTTCAATAACTTACAAGATATGGTGCGGTCGAGAAGACTCGAACTTCCACGGGTGTTACCCCACAGCGACCTCAACGCTGCGCGTCTACCAATTCCGCCACGACCGCACTGCCAATGACTTGGTTGAGGGGCGTATAGACGGTGGCGAACAGGATGTGAAGAGGCAAAAAACAAGCCGATTTGAATTCCGTGTTGCCATCCTTATCTGTACTGCAGACAGAGTTTATTTCCCCCTTCCCCGGAGCCAGCCAATGACCGCGCAAGATCCCCGCCCAATTGTCCAGATTGATATCGTCTCAGACGTTGTGTGCCCCTGGTGCATCGTGGGGTTTCGCCAGCTGGACCTGGCTTTGAAGGAACAAAACGTGCTGGCTAATCTCAGATGGCATCCTTTTGAGCTGAACCCCAATATGCCGCCAGAGGGCCAGAACCTGCGCGAACATATTATGAAGAAGTATGGCTCTACGGTTGAGCAGAGCCAGCAGGCTCGCGATCGGCTGTCCCAGATCGGCGCCGAGCTTGGCTTCACGTTCAACTTCAATGACGACAGCCGGATGGTGAATACTTTTGCAGCACATCAACTGTTGGACTGGGCCGAAACGCAAGGCCGCCAGCATCCGTTGAAGACGGCCCTGTTCGAGGCTTACTTTACCAATCAACAGGACGTATCCCAATCCGAGGTCCTGCTTGATGCGGCCCAAGCGGCGGGTCTGGATCGGGACGCCGCCAAAGCGGCTCTGACTTCGGGCGATCACATTGCGCCAGTTCGCCAAAAGCAGCAATTCTGGACCAGCCGTGGTGTTTCAGGTGTCCCGTCAATGGTGTTTGAGGGCAAGTACCTGGTGACCGGTGCGCAAGGGGCCGAAACCTATTCTGACCTGTTGCAGCGGTGCCTGACCGAAGCTGCGTGACCTCTTTTCTTCGCCCTGCCCCGGCGGTAAGGAGCACTTATGGAATGGAAGATCACTGACGGGCTGACCGATTACAAAGATGCCGTCGCCTTCATGGAGGCGCGCGTGGCCGCAATTGCGGCGGGAGAAGCGGATGAATGTGTGTGGCTGCTGGAGCATCCGCCGCTTTACACCGCGGGCACCTCGGCCCGGATCGAAGACCTGACCGACCCGGATCGTTTTCCGGTCTTTGCGGCCAAGCGCGGCGGTGAATACACTTATCATGGCCCCGGCCAGCGCGTGGCCTATGTGATGCTGGACCTGAACAAACGCGGCAAGGATGTGCGTCGTTTCGTCAAGCAACTGGAAGAATGGGTGATCGCAGCGCTTGCCGAGTTCAACGTGCATGGTGAAATCCGTGACGGTCGCGTTGGAGTTTGGGTGCGGCGCAATGACAAACCGCTGACCCCTTCGGGCCAACCTGCCGAGGATAAAGTGGCCGCGATCGGATTGCGCTTGCGCAAATGGGTCAGCTTCCACGGCATCTCGATCAATGTCGAACCTGACCTCGAACATTTTTCGGGCATCGTCCCCTGCGGCATCACCGAACATGGGGTCACGTCGCTTGTCGATCTGGGGTTGCCGGTTACCTTGGTGGACGTGGACACAGCCCTGCGGAAAACCTTCTCAGAGGTTTTTGCCCCCAATGGGGGCTAAATCGATACCTGCGAATCGTTCAGAATCAATGCGCTGTTAACAATCCGGCAATTTTTAACCCCGCTGTTTCCATACTGAGCCAAAATTTCCCAATGGCTACAGTACAAATAGGGCAAATGGGTGAAAAACTCACTCAAATGGATACATCCCGCGTGTTTGCGGGTAGTATAGATTTACCGTTCTTAGAGTGAGTGGTGTGTTAACCGGTGATCTTGGGTCATCCTGAGTAATCGGAAAATTTTTTGTTAACGAGTCTGCCGTTCCGACCCCAAATCGGAGCGGCAATTCACATCCCACTCTATAGCTTCTCTTCTGTATGCCCAAAACGAGACGACCCGACACACGCGCGGTCGATCTGCTCAAGCTCAAGCGTGGCGTGACCAATGGCAAACCGGTCACGGAGCGATTGTCTGACGCTAGCCCTCACCCCTTCCGCATCGGCCCAGGCCGCCGCGTCCACGACCAGATGGGCCGTCAACGCTGGCTCTCTCTCCTGCATGCTCCACAGGTGGACATGGTGAACCTCGGACACACCCGGTATGTCCTCGATGGCCGAGGCGACCTCCTCCGGTTCCAGTTCTGGGGGCGCTGCCATCATCAGAACGCGGATCGTTTCGCCAATTTCACTTTTGACATGCCACAGTATGTAGACCGAAATCAGGATCGTGACGGCGGGGTCTACCCATGTCCAGTTGAACAGGATCACCGCGGTGCCGGCAATGATCACGGCCACCGATCCCAAGGCGTCCGCCACGTTGTGCAGAAAGGCCGCCCGGATGTTCATGCTGTCCTTGGCCATCGAGTAAGTTAGCGCAGCCGTGACAAGGTCCACAATCAAAGCCAGTGCCGCGATCCAGACGACCATCCAGCCGTTAACCGGCTCAGGCTCAAAAAACCGCATCACGCCTTCGTAGAACAAGTACACCGACAGCACGACCAGAGTGGTGTAGTTGACCAGCGCTGCGACGACCTCGGCCCGGCCATAGCCGAAGCTCATGCGTGGATCGGCAGGTCGGCGGGCGATTTTGCGGGCGAAAAACGCGATGACCAGCGCGATGGCGTCAGAGAAATTATGCAGGGCGTCGGCGATCAACGCCAGCGACCCTGAAAAAATGCCCCCAATGACCTGTGCCAGCGTCAAGAACATGTTGACGGCAATGGCCCAAGCAACGCGCGCGTCCCCTGCCTCCGGGTCTATGTGGTGGTGCGCGTGGCTGTGCCCCTTATGAGAGTGATCATGTGCCATCTAAAATGTGTGTCCCTTGTTACGGCTGCACATTGCATGTAATTCCTCTAGTGACTAGAGGTTCAAGAGCCCTGAGGAAAAAAGATGTATTCAATTGGGTATCTGTCGCGTCACACGCAGGTCAAGATTCCGACCATCCGGTTTTACGAAGACAAGGGGCTGTTGCCGCGCCCGGATCGAACAGCGGGTAATCAGCGCCGGTACGACGACACTGCCTTAAAACGACTGCTTTTTGTTCGCCATTGCCGCGATCTGGGTTTACCGCTGACCGACATCGAAGGTTTGCTGTCTCTGGAAGGCGCATCTGGCGGCGACCTTAACCAAGCGCATGAAATTGCCGAAAGACAACTGGCCGACCTACGGGACCGTATTTCCCGCCTGCGCAGCCTCGAGGCGGAACTGTCTCGAATTTCCAAAGCCTGCGATGGCAAGCACGACCATGTCTGCGCCGTGCTTCACGCATTTGGCGATCATAGTGAGTGCGCGGGGCCACACACGCACTTGACGTAACTGCCTCCCAGTCAGCTCAGCGCAGCTTTGATCTTTTCGGCATGCTGCGCGATCAGGTCGAAATCGCCCATCGTTCCGGGTGCCCGCACAGCAACACCATCATGGCGCGGCAGAATATGGAAATGCAGGTGGAACACCTCCTGCCCTCCGGCGGCCTCGTTGAATTGCTGGATCGTGACCCCGTCCGCATCGAACGCTGCGACGACAGCCTTGGCCATTTTCTGGACCGTTGCGGTCACAGCCGCCAGTTGTGCAGGCGTTGCATCCAGAATGTTGCGGCAAGGGGTTTTGGGGATCACCAGCAGATGCCCGTCCGCGCGCGGCATGATATCCATGAAGGCCACCGTATCGTCATCTTCGTATACTCGGCTCGAAGGGATCTCTGCGCGCAAAATCTTGGCAAAAATATTCTCGGGATCATAGGCGGTCATTTCAATTCTCCGATTGACGCGTTGCCGACAGTTCTGCGGCGCACCCCGGCCCGGGTCAAGCGGGGAACGCAATTCCCAGCCGCCCCCTTGAATTCGGGGCGCTGATACCCAGATGAATGCGGAATTTGGTGAAAATTTCGCGGGTCGCCCTCCTGCCCGCGACAATTAATCTTGATCCAGATCAAACTCGACCATTGAAGGTCGTCCCCCCGCAATCTAAAACCAGCAGGAATCCCGCGCGTTGGAGAGGTCCAACTGCGCGGTGCAGTTGCAACAGGAGGCACCTATAATGGCAGACGCAGCCATTCATGGTCACGACCATGAAGACCAGCGCACATTTTTCCAGCGCTGGTTCATGTCGACCAACCACAAGGACATCGGGATTCTATACCTGGTCGTCTCGGCACTTGCCGGTCTGATTTCAGTTCTGATGACTGTTGTCATGCGGATCGAATTGATGGAACCCGGGGTGCAGCATATGTGCCTGGAAGGCTTCCGACTGTTCGGTAGCGGAGCCGAGCTCTGTACGCCTAACGGACACCTGTGGAACGTTATGATCACCTACCACGGTGTTCTGATGATGTTCTTCGTGGTCATCCCCGCGCTTTTCGGCGGATTTGGCAACTATTTCATGCCGTTGCAGATCGGTGCACCGGACATGGCCTTCCCGCGGATGAACAACCTGTCTTTCTGGCTTTATGTCGCTGGTACGTCGCTGGGTGTGGCCTCGTTGCTGAGCCCCGGTGGTAACGATCAGCTCGGTTCGGGCGTAGGCTGGGTTCTGTACCCGCCGCTGTCTACGACCGAAGGCGGCATGTCCATGGACCTTGCGATCTTTGCCGTGCACGTATCGGGCGCCTCCTCGATCCTCGGCGCGATCAATATGATCACCACCTTCCTGAACATGCGTGCCCCGGGCATGACCCTGTTCAAGGTGCCGCTGTTCAGCTGGTCGATCTTTGTCACCTCGTGGCTGATTCTGTTGTCCCTGCCGGTTCTGGCAGGTGCGATCACCATGTTGCTGATGGATCGCAACTTTGGCTTCACCTTCTTTGATCCCGCCGGTGGCGGCGATCCGATCCTGTATCAGCACATCCTGTGGTTCTTTGGCCACCCGGAAGTGTACATCGTGATCCTGCCTGGGTTCGGCATCATCAGCCACGTCATCGCAACCTTCTCGCGCAAGCCGGTCTTCGGTTACCTGCCGATGGTCTGGGCGATCATCGCGATTGGTGTGCTGGGCTTTGTCGTGTGGGCGCACCACATGTACACCGTTGGCCTGTCACTGCGTCAGCAGGCGTACTTCATGCTGGCCACGATGGTAATTGCGGTGCCGACCGGGGTTAAGGTCTTCTCGTGGATCGCGACCATGTGGGGCGGTTCGATCGAGTTCAAGACACCAATGCTGTTCGCCTTCGGCTTCTTGTTCCTGTTCACCGTTGGCGGTGTGACCGGTGTGGTTCTGTCGCAAGCCGGTGTGGACCGTGCGTATCACGACACCTATTACGTGGTTGCGCACTTCCACTACGTGATGAGCTTGGGTGCCGTGTTTGCGATCTTTGCGGGAATGTACTTCTACTTCTCCAAGATGACAGGTCGCCAGTACTCGGAATTCTGGGGCAAGGTTCACTTCTGGATGTTCTTCATTGGCGCCAACCTGACCTTCTTCCCGCAGCACTTCCTGGGCCGTCAGGGCATGCCGCGCCGCTACATCGACTACCCTGAGGCATTCGCCCAGTGGAACTATGTATCGTCGATTGGCGCGTTCATCTCGTTCGCCTCGTTCCTGCTGTTCTTCGGCATCGTGATCTACGCCCTGCTGCGTGGCAAGCGTGAGACCCGGCCGAACCCCTGGAACGAATACGCGGATACGCTGGAATGGACCCTGCCGACCCCGCCGCCCGAGCACACGTTCGAGCAGCTGCCAAAGCAGGAAGACTGGGATAAAGGCCACGCCCACTAATCCCGGCAAGATAGACTGACAAAGCCCCGCAGATGCGGGGCTTTTCATTTTTCAGACCTCGAGAATTAAACAACGCTGGCATAGACTTGCCCGAGAATAAGCCGTTAGACTGATCTGCAATCGCCAATTGCGCAGGACCCGGTCGGTCATGATCCTTCACGACGGAATAACTGTACGACAGATGGTCAAAGGCTCCTTTGGCTTTATCTGCATCGTGCTGACATGGACGCTGCTGGTTGTACTGGCGGATGAACTCACGACAATCGAGCTGATCTCGAACCCCAGCCCGCCCGTCACCATGCTCGGGCTGGCAGTGGCATTCTTTCTGGGCTTCAAAAACACATCGGCCTTTGCGCGCTGGTCCGAAGCGCGCAGCATCTGGGGCGAGATCGTCAATGCCAGCAGGGACTGGGGCAACACTATTAGCAATCTGGTACTGCCCGACGGCACACCGATTGATCCCGCGCTGCGCGACGAACTCATCGAACGTCACATCGCATGGCTCAATATGCTTGCCTTTCAGCTGCGCCAACCCTCACCGACAGGACGCAGCCGACGTCCATGGATGTTTGGACACAAACCTATTTCAGACCGCACCGAGCTGCATCAAAAGCCCGAATGCTGGCGTGAACGCCAATTGGAAAGCGACTTGCCCAGGCTTGAAGGCAAGAGCAATCGCGCCGCCTATCTGATGTTTCTTCAGGGCGAAAAGCTTGCTGAGTTGGCGCGCAGCCGTGGCATTGACCCCTATTGGCACGTCGCCCTGATGGACCGCCTCGCGCGGTTTACGACGACGCAGGGGCAATGTGAGCGCATCAAAAACACACCGTTCCCAAGACAGGTTGCCGAAGTCGGTCGCGTCTTCAGTTGGATCTTCATCTTCATGCTGCCGCTGGCGTTCAACGACGAGCGATCGATCATCCCCGAAACAGATATCTCCGTATTGCAGCTTGTTATCTTCGACTGGCTGACATTTGCGCCGGTTGGGGCGCTGGTCTGCTGGATCTTCTTTGTCACCGAACGCGTCAGCGCCTCGATGGAGGATCCGTTCGAAGGGGATGTGACCGATGTTCCGATCTCGGCCCTTTGTCGCAGCATCGAGATTGACTTGCGGCAGATGACCGACTGCGGGGTTGCGCCTCAACCCGCGCAACCCATCGAAAAAGTTCTGTTTTAGAGCGACCCGAGTTGGCGCGTGCGCAACGCCATTTCAGGGTGCGTTCGATAATCTGCCCAAATTAGGGTATCATGTATCCAGAAACCCTGGGATCGGAGCCATCAGATGCCCGAAATTGACTTTTGGTTTTCCATCGGCAGCACATACAGCTTCCTGACAATCATGCGCCTGGATGATTGGTGTGATGAGCATGACGCGACCGTCAATTGGCGCCCGTTCAACGTGCGCACCATAATGTCCGAACAACAGAACATTCCCTTTGCGGGCAAACCGGCCAAATCCGCATATATGTGGCGTGATATCGAGCGGCGCGCCGCAAAGTACCACCTGCACGCAACGCTTCCTGCACCCTACCCGATCTCGGATCTTGCGCTGGCCAATCAGGTCGCTGTGCTGGGTATGTCGGATGGCTGGGGCAAGTCCTTTACCCAAAACCTGTACCGCATCTGGTTCGAAGAAGGGATTGAGGCGGGCAGCGAAACAGCGCTGTCAGAAGCACTGCACCGGTGTCAGCAGGACCCGCGCCTGACCCTTGCACGCGCCCGCAGCCCGGACACGATCTCGGCGCTTGAAACCGAAACAGAACAGGCCACAAAACTGGGCGTTTTTGGCGCCCCCAGCCTGGTCGTTCGCGGCGAGGTTTTCTGGGGCGATGACCGGCTGGACGACGCGTTGTCGTGGGCCAGAGTTGGGCACGTCATCTGATCTTTCCTGTTAGACACCGGCAGGTGTTGCGCTATTTTTGCACCATGCCGTATCGATGGAATCAAACCTCAAGTTCCGAGCAAGAGTTGCGCCTGTGGCCGCACAACTCTCTGCCCCCACGCTGGGCGATGCGTGTGGTGTTGGCGGTCTTCCTGTTTGGCTTGATTCCCCTGATGGCTGTTCTTGGGTCGGTTTTGCTGTGGGGTTTGCTGCCATTCATGCTGTTGACCGTTCTGGGACTGTGGTTCGCGATCCAGTCCAATTACCGTGCACGCAGCGTATTTGAGGTGTTGACCCTGACCCGCACGCAAGCCCGTCTGGTACAGCATCACCCCCAACGGGGGCAGCAGGAGTGGTCCTGCAACCGCTATTGGGCGCGTCCCGAAATGCATGAGCGCGGCGGCCCGGTCCCGAATTATGTCACACTGACCGGTGACGGCCGCGAAGTTGAAATCGGCGCGTTTCTGTCTGAGGAAGAGCGGATTTCGCTGTTTGATGAGCTCACAAAAAAACTGCGCGAGCCTGTCGCGCAGCTTTAGCATCTTCGCAAACAATATTGCTTAGCAGCTGCCGCCTGGCGCAGCGCAGAGCTGATCTTTGACCATCGGGCCAACCTTGCCGAAATCCATCTGGCCGGTGTAGCGGGTTTTCAGCTCACCCATCACTTTGCCCATGTCGCGGATCGACCCGGCGCCGGTGGCCGTGATTGCGGTCTGAATGGCCTTGCTCACCTCGTCATCGTCCAATTGCTTGGGCAAGAATTCCTCGATGACCTCGACCTCGCGCAGTTCCCGTTCGGCCAGATCCAATCGGCTGCCCTCTTCATAAGCGCGGGCGCTTTCCTTGCGCTGCTTGGTCATTTTACCAAGAATTTCAAGCACCTCTGTGTCGCCGCAGCCTTTGGCTTCTTCGTTGTCAGACGCGCGCGAGGCGATGTCACGGTCCTTGATCGCAGCATTAATCAGGCGCAGCGTCGACAAGCGCTCGGCATCCTTGTCTTTCATTGCTTGCTTCAGGGCAGTGTTCACCCGTGATCGCATATCCATATGTTCTGTCCATCCCCATGGCAAAGGAACCCCGACCATATCGAAACAAAAAGCGCGATACAACAGGGGGTGCATATGGTTAACTTGTTGATTTTAAACAATAGCCCAAAAATTGAACAGACTTGACCCGAGCGTACAACCCCCTTAGGTATGCGCCGGTTTACCTTGCAGGAGAGTCGCGCCATGGCCCAGAACGCCCCGTCCAAGCCCACCGCATGTCTGGCATTGGCCGACGGTACATTGTTCTACGGTATGGGCTTCGGCGCCACCGGCCAAACCGTGGCTGAACTGTGCTTTAACACCGCCATGACCGGATATCAGGAAATCATGACTGACCCCTCTTATGCGGGACAGATCGTGACCTTCACCTTCCCTCATATCGGCAATGTCGGCGTGAACCCCGAGGATGACGAGACCGGCGATCCGGTTGCCGCCGGGATGGTGGTCAAATGGGACCCGACCGAGCCCTCGAACTGGCGCTCGGCCGAAGAATTGAAAACCTGGCTGGCCCGCCGTGGCCGCATCGCCATCGGTGGTGTGGACACGCGTCGCCTGACCCGTGCCATCCGTCAGCAAGGCGCACCACATGTCGCGTTGTCACATGATCCCGACGGAAACTTTGATATCGAGGCCCTGGTTGCTGCCGCGCGTGGCTTTGCCGGTCTGGAAGGTATGGATCTGGCCAAAGAGGTCACCTGCGCCCAAAGCTATCGCTGGGATGAAATGCGGTGGGCCTGGCCAGACGGGTACAAACGTCAGGAAGCTCCGGTTCATAAAGTTGTCGCCGTGGACTTTGGCGCAAAGCGCAATATCCTGCGCTGCCTCGCCTCGGCCGGATGCGACGTCACGGTTCTGCCTGCAACAGCGACGGCCGCCGAGGTGCTGGCCCATAATCCCGATGGCGTGTTCCTGTCGAACGGCCCCGGAGACCCGGCAGCCACCGGTGAATACGCCGTGCCGATGATCAAAGACGTTTTGGGCACCACCGACCTGCCCGTCTTTGGCATCTGTCTGGGACACCAGATGCTGGCGCTGGCTTTGGGCGGCCATACCGTAAAGATGAACCACGGCCACCACGGGGCCAACCATCCGGTTAAAGATCTGGATACCGGCAAGGTCGAGATCACCTCGATGAACCATGGTTTTGCGGTGGACGCCCAGTCCCTGCCCGACGGGGTTGTGGAAACCCACCGCTCGTTGTTTGACGGGTCCAACTGCGGCATCCGCATGACCGATCGCCCTGTCTATTCAGTGCAGCACCACCCCGAAGCCTCGCCCGGCCCACAGGACAGCTACTATCTGTTCGAACGCTTTGCCGAAGCAATGGCAGACAAGAAAGCGCAGGCTTAACCACTTCATCGTATAGTGTTAACGCGCTGTTAACCTTGATTGAGCCACCCTGACGCGGGTCACCGTGTCAGGGTTTTTTTTATGGTTGAACATAGCCTGCAGCAATTCGCGCGCGCCGCGCCGATTTCTGTTGGGGCGCGGAAACCCCTTGGCGCCTGTTTACTCGAACGTAGATGCATCACCCCCGCGCAGCTCGAAAAGGCGCTGCATTTGCAATCCAGACAACAGGCTCCACTAGGCGAGATCCTTGTCGGAGAGGGCTGGATCAGCCGTCAGGAAGTCATGGATGCTTTGTCCGAGCAGACCAACCTGCAAATTGCTGATCTGAAAGACACGCCCCCCTCCCCGACCTTATGTGACATCAAACCGGTCGAATTCTGGCTAAAGCACAATGTGATCCCGTGGTTGCGCATCGGCCCGATCCTGCTGATCGCGACCGCGGATCCAAACCGCTTTGCCGCGGTCCGCGCCGCCCTGTCCGACACTGAACACACGATTGCCCCGGTACTTGCATCGGCCAGTCAGATTGATCACGCGATTGCCAGTGCATTTTCCGAAACTTTGGCAAAAGGCGCGGAAACCCGGGTCGACAAGGATCAGAGCTGTCGATCATGGACGCCGACAAAGCGCGCGGGTCCCATCGCGGCCCTTGCGGGACTTCTTTTCTTTTTTACAGCCTTTCCTCTGGTTGGTCTGGCTGCTCTTTTGACCACGGCCACCGTTTCACTGCTCTTGTTCATGGTTTTGCGCATTGTGGGCTTGGTCTCATACCTTATGAGATGCCGCCAAGTGTGCCCAGCGCCCGAGCCTGTCCCGCTGCGATTGCCACGCGTATCGATGATGGTGCCCCTTTACAAAGAACGAGAAATAGCAAGCGCTTTAATTAAGCGGCTACAACGCCTGACCTACCCAAAGGCGTTGTTGGATGTCATTCTGGTGCTGGAGGCCTCAGATGAGGTAACGCGCACCACATTAAGCCGAGTGGATCTGCCTAGCTGGATCAGAACGGTGGAAGTCCCGGAACTGAATGGACTGACGACCAAGCCCCGCGCGATGAACTACGCGCTGGATTTTTGCCGTGGCGACGTTCTGGGTGTGTGGGATGCCGAGGACGCGCCGCAACCGGATCAGATCGAACGGGTGGTCCGGCATTTTGCGCGGGCTGACGAAGACGTCGTCTGCCTGCAAGGTGTTCTGGATTATTACAACCCGCGCACAAATTGGCGGTCACGCTGCTTTACCATCGAATACAACAGCTGGTTTCGGATCATCCTGCAAGGCATTGCGCATCTGGGTCTGGTCGTCCCCCTTGGGGGCACAACATTCTATTTTCGCAGGGATAAATTGCTGGAGCTTGGCGGCTGGGATGCCCACAACGTAACCGAGGATGCAGATCTGGGCGTGCGCCTCAGCCGTGCGGGGTATCGAACCGAGATGGTCGATACCACCACCTATGAAGAGGCAAACTTTCGTGCCTGGCCGTGGGTCAAGCAGCGCTCGCGCTGGCTGAAGGGGTTCATGGTGACCTATTTGGTGCACATGCGTGCGCCGCGGCGTCTGCTAAGCGACATCGGGTTCAAGCGATTTCTTGGCGTTCAGGCGTTCTTCTTAGGCACTATTGGCCAGTTTCTACTGGCACCAGTCCTATGGCTGTTCTGGTTAGCAACACTGGGCTTGCCTGGCCCGTTCGATTCGCTTTTGTCTGATTGGGCCTTCTACGCACTCATCAGCCTGTTTCTGGCGGCCGAGATCACCAATCTGATCGTTGGAATGCTGGCCGTTGCAGCACAGGAAAGACGGTTCCTGACGCCGTGGGTTCCAACAATGCCGCTGTATTTTCCGCTAGGCGTATTAGCCGCCTACAAAGCCCTGTGGGAACTGGCCAGCAACCCGTTCTTCTGGGACAAAACTCAGCATGGGCAGGCCCGCGAAGAAGTACAGCCGCACTGACGGTCATTTCTCGCGCAGCACCGCATCCTGTTTCAGCCGGGTCATGAAGGCCACCGAGATATGTTCTTTCAGCGCGCGCTCTGCCGCCTCTTCATCACGGGCGGTGATCGCCTCGACAATGCCCTTATGCTCGCTTTGCGCAATCTCGCCGCGGCCCTGAACGGCAAGAGACGTCGTAGCCATCAGAGCCATTGTGCGGTGCACAAGATTCAGCTGCTGCACCAGATACCGGTTGTGCGAAGCCAGATGGATCTGTTCATGAAACCGCCGGTTGGCCCGCGACAGTGCCGTTGGATCATTCACCAACGCATCGTCAGCGGCGACCATGTCCTGCAGCACTTTGATCTCTTCTTCGGTGGCGTGTTTCGCGGCCAGCTTTGCGGCCAACCCTTCCAATTCGCGCCGGACCACATAAAGTTCGGCCATTTGGTTGTGATCCAATGAGGCCACGATCAGTGATCGTCCGTCACGCTCTAGCAGGGACTGCGTCTCAAGTCGCTGCAACGCTTCGCGGATAGGTGTACGAGACACGCCAAATCGTTCTGCCAGCTCACTTTCGACCAATCGGTCGCCGGGCTTGTAAACGCCCACATCAATCGCTTCGAGAATAAGGCTATAGGCGTCTTTGTTGGGCTGACGGGATTGCGGCATGGGGTGTTTTTTCTCCTCGTTCGGACATGTCTATCCGCCTCAGGCCCGTGCAATCAAGTGTAGCATTGAAAACCTGTGCATGGCGGCCTAAACCCAACCCATGGTCAAACCTTCTTTTTCGCACGTCACCCAATGGGTGTTCGACCTCGACAACACGCTGTACCCGCCTCATATGCAACTATTCGACCAGATCGAGGTTCTGATGACGGATTACGTGGTGCAGGCCATTGGCGTCGACCGAGCCGAGGCGGATCGTCTGCGCTCGCACTATTGGCGGGAATACGGCACCACGCTGGCCGGCTTGATGGCCGAGCATGACCTGGACCCCGAACCCTATCTGTATGCCGTGCATCAGGTGGACATGAGCCACATGGACCCCGACGCCGAGTTGGCCGACCACATCCGGTGCCTGCCTGGCCGTCGCATCGTTTACACCAACGGTAGCGCGCCTTATGCCGAACGTGTGCTAAAAGCACGCGGCCTCAGCGGTTTGTTCGATGCGGTTTATGGCGTAGAACACGCGGGCTATCGTCCAAAACCCGAACAGGCCGCGTTCGAGGCGATCTTTGCACAGGATGGCATCGACGCCGACAAGGCGGCCATGTTTGAAGATGATCCGCGCAATCTGGCTGCTCCGCACGCGATGGGAATGCGCACTGTTCACGTAGCGCCCGAGCCGCAAAAGGCCGATCATATACACCATCACACCGACGATCTGACTGCGTTTTTGTCCCGCCTGCGATAGGCTGTCACACTGCGACGATCTGCACATTCTGCAGGTGCATGATCGACCCTATATGCGCCTCAGCGACGAACAGAATCGGAGACCCCATGAGCGCGATCGAGATGCCCGGACGCCTGCCCATCTGGCAGCGCCTGTTATTTGCAGTTCCCCTGTTTGGCTGGTTAGTCAAAGATGCCGCTCATGCAAAGGGCGAAGAGTGGGGTTATACAGCGGCCGCGATTTTCAGCATGTGGGGCTGTTCTGCCCTGTTGTTCGGTCTGCCGGGCCTATACATCCCAGCCGTGATGATGGTGCCGGTGATGTTCCTGATCCTCATCCTGATTTCACGCGGCTGACACGCGGGACAGGATGTCACTTGGCACCCGATGCAGAACCGAACTAGGTTCTGCCCAACACTCGGAGGCCAAGGTCATGAAAGACAGCTGTGACATCCTGATTTCAGGCGGCGGAATCGCCGGTCTGACCGCTGCGGCAGCCTTTGGAACCGCCGGGTTCGACGTTATTTGTGTCGACCCGACGCTCCCGATAACCGAGCGCGACGTGGACGGCTCTGATTTGCGGACCACCGCCTTTTTGCAACCGGCGCACGGCTTGTTAGAGCAATGTGGGTTGTGGCAACGGCTGGACCCACACGCGGCCCCCTTGCAGATCATGCGGATTGTGGACGCAGGTGGAGACGTTCCTGAACCCCGCGTGGTACGCGATTTCAACGCCGCAGATATTTCGGATCTGCCCTTCGGCTGGAACCTGCCCAACTGGCTGTTGCGGCGCGAGATGGTGGCACGACTGGCCGAACTGCCCAACGTCGATTTCCGCCCCGGTACTGGCACTGTCAGTCTGTTCACCCGCACTGCCGAAGCGCGTGTCGGCCTGAGTGACGGCAGCCGCATTCGTTGCAAACTGGTGGTCGCCGCTGACGGGCGCAACTCTCCCATGCGCGAGGCGGCTGGGATCAACGTCCATACCACGCGCTATGGCCAGAAAGCATTGGCCTTTGCAGTCACACATCCCATCCCGCACGACAATGTTTCGACCGAAATTCACCGCTCGGGCGGGCCGTTCACCCTGGTCCCCCTGCCCGATTGGCAGGGGCAACCGTCTTCGGCGATTGTGTGGATGGAGCGCGGACCCCGCGCGGTTGAGTTGCTCAACACCGAGCCCGAGGCGTTTGAAGCGTTGATGACCGAACGGTCCTGTGGGTTGTTCGGACCGTTAAAACTGGCTTCGCGCCGGACCATCTGGCCGATCATCAGCCAGTCAGCGGAACGTCTGGCTGGCGAGCGAGTCGCGCTGATGGCAGAGGCCGCCCATGTGGTGCCGCCAATTGGTGCACAGGGATTGAACATGTCGCTGGGTGATCTGAGCAGCCTGCTGGAACTGGCGCAGGCCCGCCCCGAAGGTCTGGGCGATGCACAGATGCTCGATGCCTATCACAAAGCCCGCCATACCGAGATTGAGATGCGGGTCAAAGGCATCGATCTGTTGAACCGCGCCTCAATGATTGAAGCGCGACCGTTAAGGGACGTGCGGGCAATGGGGCTGAATGCGCTCTATTCCTTGCCGGCTGTTCGCAAGACCTTGATGCAAATGGGCCTCGGCGTACGCTAAGGCCCGAATGGTTTTACAGAACCTGATCCAGCACGCGCTTGAGCCGTCCGATGGTGCCGTCGACGTCGTATAGTTTGTCCAGACCAAACAGACCAAGGCGGAAGGTGCTGAAACCTTCGGGTTCATCACATTGCAACGGCACACCTGCTGCGATCTGCATGCCCAAAGCGGCAAACTTCTTGCCATTCTGAACATCCGGGTCCGCCGTATAGCTGACCACGACACCCGGCGCGCCAAATCCGTCTGCCGCAACCGAAACGATGCCTTTGTCCCGCAGCATCGCCCGCACACCATCGCCCAACGCCCATTGGGCGTCCCGCAGCTTGTCGAACCCATAGTCGCGGGTCTCGACCATCGTATCGCGGAATGCCTTCAACGCATCCGTGGGCATGGTCGCGTGATACGCATGCCCGCCATTTTCATAGGCCTGCATGATCTGCCGCCATTTCTTCAGATCAACGGCAAAGCTGTCCGAAGTAGTCTCCTCCAACCGCGCTTCGGCGCGCTTAGATAGCATGACAAGGCCCGCGCAGGGCGATGCACTCCACCCTTTCTGGGGCGCCGAGATCAGAACGTCCACACCGGTGGCCTTCATATCGACCCAGGCACAACCCGACGCGATGCAGTCCAGCACCATTAAGGCCCCCACCTCGTGCGCCGCGGCGGCCATGGCGGTCACGTAATCATCGGGCAGAATGACACCGGCCGAGGTCTCTACATGTGGGGCAAATACAACATCCGGACGCTGTTCACGGATTGTTGAAACAACCTCGTCAATCGGTGCGGGGGCAAAGGGAGACGGGCTGGAATTGCCGGTTTCACGAGCTTTGAGAACCGTCGCTGACGCCGTCAGATCACCGGATTCGATAATCTGGCTCCAGCGGTAGGAAAACCACCCATTCCGAACGACCAATACATTGGCGTTGCGCGCAAATTGCCGGGCGACGGCCTCCATGCCATAGGTGCCACCACCAGGGATAATCGCCACACCATCCGCATTATACACATCCTTCAGCAAGCCCGAGATGTCGCGCATCACCTGCTGAAACTGAACCGACATGTGGTTCAGCGACCTATCCGTAAACACGACCGAGAACTCTTCGAGCCCAGAGGGATCGACGGTGTCCAATAGCGCTGGCATGGTTTGTCCTTTCAAATTGTCGTCAGCGGCCTCGCGACCCGGGTTAATTTGCCGAGACCCGTACTGAACCCGAATATCTGACCTAAGGGAACTAAAAACAAAACACTCAAATGATATTTTGTTGGTCGAATTTGGCAAGAAATGACGCCAATTAGTGTCAGCTGCCCTTTACACTCTGACGTGTTTCTGACCAGATGCACTCACTTTACAGAAGAAAGGTATTTCGACAGGTGAATGCGCATAAGCGGATCAGTTTTCAAGTTGTAAGGGACGAAGTCAAACGGCGGATTGAAAGCCGCATTTGGCCGCAGGGATCGCTTCTGCCAACCGAAACGCAACTTGCCGAGGAATTCAATTGCGCACGCGCTACAGTGAACCGTGCCCTGCGCGAACTGTCCGATCAGGGCTTTGTCGAGCGCAAACGCAAAAGCGGGACCCGGGTCAAAAAGGAACCCAGCAAGCATGCCAAGCTGGAATTTTCTTTGGCTCGTCAAACGGTTGAAAACCAAAATGCAACCTATCGGTACTCGCTGGTCGAACGCAACGTGGTCGCAAGCCCCGGTTGGCTGGCTTCACAGATCGGTGTATCGGCGGACATTCGCGTCCTGCAAGTCATCTGTATGCACTATGCAGATAACCGTCCCTTCCAATTGGAAGAACGCTGGATCAACATAGATGCGGTGCCCGAAATCGAACATGCCGATCTGACCAACCACGGCCCTCATGAATGGCTACTGAACGCCTCTCCGTTTACCGAGGCTGAGGTCTCCTTTTGCGCGATATCCGCGGACGGACGATTGGCGGAATTCATGGGAACAACCCCCGGAACGTCGATGATCCAGCTAGAGCGCACGACCTGGAAGAACGGAAATCCGATGGCATTTGCCCGGATGACGCACCATCCCGGATATTGCATCCGCACTCGGTACTGAACGGGCTTATCCGATCGGTCCCGGCAAACGTTCCTCACTTAGCAGGACGTTGGCTTCGACATCTCCTGCGCCGGGCAAGGTCATAATCCGACGGCGCAGGACCCGCTCAAAATCGGACAGGTCGCGGGCAACCACTCGCAGGCGATAATCGTACAGACCCAGCACATGCTCGACGGTCTGAACTTCTGGAATAGCACTGACGGCACGCTCAAAATCCTCCAGACTGACCTGACCCTTGCGCGCCAGTTTCACGCCAAGGAATACCGTCACGCCAAATCCCAACGCCTCGGCATTCAGGCGCAGCCGGCGACCTTTGATAACGCCCGAGGTTTCCAGCCGGCGGATGCGGCGCCATGTCGCCGGTTGTGACAGACCCAGCTTACGCCCCAACGCCCCGGCGCTCTGGGAGGCGTCCTGAGCCAACGCACACAGTATTTTTCGGTCCAGCTCATCCAATTCGGTCATACCGGCAAGACCTCTTCGCTCTTGACCCTCGCGATATGCATCAAGGCCTCAATATCCGCGATATGCGGCAGGGTCAGAATGCGGTCACGGTAGAGTTGTTGGTAGTGTGACATGTCCCTGGCAATCACCGACAGCCGCACATCCACCCTGCCCAGAAATGTTTGCAATTCGATCACCTCGGGCACTTGCCGGGCGGCGGCAGTAAATTCGTCAAACGCGCGCGATTGCGTCTTGTCCAGCGTTACGCGCAGCGAAACCTCGACAGCATACCCAAGCGCCGCCCAATCGATCACGGCCTCCTGCCCCTGGATTATTCCGGTTGCCTGCATCTTTTCGACCCGGCGCCAGCAGACACCCTGGCTGATACGGCAACGCTCGGCCAGTTCCGCAGCAGTCAGGCTGGGATCGGCCTGAAAGTGGCGCAGGATTCGGCGGTCAATGTCATCAAGCATGAATTTTTCGCATTTCTGGTGTTACACGAATTATTCTTCATCTTTTTCACAAATACTCAAGTGCAACCCTATCGCCAATACAACATCCGGCAGGTAAAACCCTCGGCAATCTAACCAGAAAGGACCGGCGACATGCGCGTCTATTACGATCGCGATTGCGACATAAACCTGATCAAAGACAAGAAAGTGGCGATCCTGGGCTACGGCTCGCAAGGCCACGCCCACGCACTGAACCTGCGCGACTCGGGCGCGAAGAACCTTGTCGTCGCTCTGCGCGAAGGCTCCGCATCGGCCAAGAAAGCTGAAGCCGAAGGCCTGGAAGTCATGGGTATCGCCGAAGCGGCAGCCTGGTGCGACGTCATCATGTTCACCATGCCCGACGAACTGCAGGCCGAGACCTACAAGAAATACGTGCATGACAACATCAAGCCCGGCTCGGCCATTGCGTTTGCCCATGGCCTGAATGTCCACTTTGGTCTGATTGAGCCGAAAGAAGGCATCGACGTCATCATGATGGCTCCCAAAGGCCCCGGCCACACCGTGCGCGGCGAATACGTCAAGGGCGGCGGCGTGCCTTGCCTGGTTGCCGTGAACAACGACGCGACCGGCAAAGCGCTGGAAATCGGCCTGTCCTATTGCTCGGCAATTGGTGGCGGTCGCTCGGGCATCATCGAGACCAACTTCCGTGAAGAATGCGAAACCGACCTGTTCGGCGAACAAGCCGTTCTGTGCGGCGGCATCGTCGAACTGATCCGTTGTGGTTTCGAAACTCTGGTTGAGGCAGGTTATGCACCCGAAATGGCCTATTTCGAGTGTCTGCACGAGACCAAGCTGATCGTTGACCTGATCTATGAAGGCGGTATCGCGAACATGGATTACTCGATCTCGAACACTGCCGAGTACGGCCAGTACGTCACCGGCCCACGGATCCTGCCCTATGAGCAGACCAAGAAAGCGATGAAAGAGACGCTGTCGGACATCCAAACCGGCAAATTCGTGCGTGACTTCATGCTGGAAAACGCTGTTGGTCAGCCGACCATCAAAGCGGCTCGCCGCCACAATGATGAGCACCAGATCGAGCAGGTTGGTAAGAAACTGCGCGACATGATGCCCTGGATTTCCGCCGGCAAGCTGGTCGATCAGGAAAAGAACTGATCCTGCCAAGCGAATGGGAAAGGGCGGCCCATCTGGCCGCCCTTTTTTGTCCATGCCCCAAGCCGAGACGAAGATGGTCCAGCACCCCACATCCCGCGATTGGAGCGGCGTTATCATCCTCGGCCTGATCTGGGGCGGGACATTCATGGTCGTTGCCATGGCGCTGGAAGGGTATGGACCTATCACCGTCGCCACCGCGCGGACGACGCTGGGCGCAGTAATGTTGCTGGGGCTGATGGCCGCTACAAACCGCAAGCTACCCTCGGGGTCGGCCGCCCTGTGGGCTTCGGTCATCGTGATCGGTATCTTGTCCTCGGCCCTGCCCTTTGTTCTGCTAAGCTGGGGGCAGCAATACGTACCGTCCGCCTTCGCGGGACTGTCCATGGCCGCAATCCCTCTGATGGTACTGCCGCTGGCGCACTTCTTTTCGGACGAGCCCCTGAACCTGAGAAAACTGGTGGGCGTGACCCTTGGATTCTGCGGTGCGTTGGTGCTGATCGGCCCCGGCTTGGCGCAACTCGGCCACGGGTCGGAACCTTTGGCGCAACTGGCCTGCATCGGGGCCGCTTTATGCTATTCCTGCGCGTCGATCTTCACCCGGCAGTGCCCGCCCATTGATCCGGTGGTTCTGGCCGCCCTGACCCTGCTGGTCGGCGCAGTAATCCTGCTGCCGATCATGTTCGTGACTGAAGGCGTCCCGACATGGGAAGGTACCCGCCCAAGCATTGCCATCATCGTTTTGGGGTTGGTCCCTACGGCATTCGCAACACTGCTGCGCGTATCCGTCATTCGCAGCGCAGGATCGGTGTTCATGACACTCGTTAACTACCAAGTGCCAATCTGGTCGATGGTGTTCGGCGCATGGGTCCTGTCCGAGGCGTTGCCGCTGCGCTTTTTCGTGGCGCTGGCCATGATCCTGACAGGTCTTGCCATCAGTCAGTGGTTCAGCCTGCGAAAGATGCTGACCGGGCGCTAGCCTGTGACGGCCTCGACTTCGGCAACGATGCCGTCGACAACCTGGGTCAGCAGCGCATCATCTTCACATTCCGCCATGACGCGGATCAGAGGTTCCGTACCCGACTTGCGGATCAGCAACCGCCCCTGCCCGTTCAGCCGCGCCTCGGCGTCAGAAATTGCAGCCTGCACACTGGCGGCCTCAAGCGGAGCTTGTCCTTCGCCATAACGCACATTCTTCAGCATTTGCGGTACGGTTTCGAACTGCACAGCCAATTCCGATGCTTTGCGACCCGTATGAACCATCTCCGCCAGGAAATGGAGGCCCGCCATCAGGCCGTCACCTGTGGTCGCGTAATCGCTCATGACGATGTGGCCTGATTGTTCGCCGCCCAGATTGAACCCGCCTTCGCGCATACGTTCAACGACATAGCGGTCCCCGACGCCGGTGCGCTCCAGACGCAGACCATGGTTTTCAAGATGACGTTCCAGACCTAGGTTCGACATCACCGTTGCAACCAACGCACCGCCTTTCAGGCGGTCTGCCTCGGCCCAACTGGTCGCCAAAAGCGCCATCAACTGATCGCCATCCGCGACCTGACCATTCTCGTCGATCATGACGACGCGATCGGCGTCACCATCCAAACAAATCCCGACATCTGCACCATGGGCCACGACGGTTTCGGCAGCCAGCTGCGGTTTGGTCGAGCCACAGTTGAGGTTGATATTCTTACCATTCGGCGTGATGCCGACCGGGATCACCTCGGCACCCAGTTCCCACAAAACCTCGGGCGCCGTGCGGTGCGCGGCCCCATTGGCGCAATCGACTACAACTTTTAGCCCATCCAAACGCAAGTCACGCGACAGCGAAGATTTGACGCGTTCACCATATCGGAATCGCGCATCATCCACCCGTCTGGCACGGCCGATATTCTGGGCCTGCGCAGGTTTGACACCTTCTTCGATCAGCCTTTCAATCTCGAGCTCCGCCTGATCAGACAGCTTGTATCCGTCAGGGCCAAAGAACTTGATACCATTATCTTCGGCCGGGTTATGGCTGGCCGAAATCATGACCCCCAGATCTGCGCGCATCGACCGTGTCATCAGACCGACAGCGGGCGTCGGAACCGGCCCAAGCAGCAACACGTTCATCCCGGTCGAGGTCAATCCGGCCGTCAGGGCGTTTTCCACCATATAACCGGACAGGCGCGTATCCTTACCGATCACCACACGGTGAACGTCTGATTGGTCACGGCGAAAGTAACGGCCAGCGGCGGCCCCGATGCGCAATGCCATTTCGGCCGTGATTGGATGGGTATTGGCGGTACCCCGCACCCCATCGGTTCCGAACAGCTTGCGCATAATGTCACTCCGTCATTTCTTGCCTGCCTCCGCCTTACCGGACGGCGACCCAAAGGCGCAAGGCCTGAGCGGTTTCAGCAACATCGTGCACGCGCAAAATTTGAACGCCTTGTGACAATCCAGCCAGCCCGACGGCGATTGATCCCGGCGCGCGGGCGTCCTTGCGCGGCTCTTTGCCTATTTGTCCGATAATACCTTTGCGGGACACGCCCAACAGGATCGGACAACCTAAACCATGAAACAGGCTGATCCCCTGCAGCAAGGCCAGGTTATGTGCCTCGGTCTTGCCAAACCCTATGCCCGGATCAATGATAATCTGATCCCGATCCAACCCGAGGTTTTCGAGACGATCCACCTGACCTTCAAGGAAATCGTAGACGTCCAGCAGAACGTCGTCATAGGTCGGATTGTCTTGCATCGTGCCCGGATCGCCCTGCATGTGCATCACACAGACCGGAGCGCCAACTTGCGCGCAAAACGGCCCAAGCTGTGGGTCGAAGGTAAATCCTGTTACATCGTTGATCAGCCCTGCTCCGGCCTCCCACGCGGCTTTGGCGACGGCGAATTTGCGCGTATCGATGGATATCAACGCATCAGTGCGGGATTTGATGGCTTCGATCAGGGGGCGGGTCCGGGCGATCTCTTCATCTTCGGGCACGAAGGTTGCGCCGGGTCGGGTCGATTCGCCGCCGATATCCAGAATGGTTGCGTCTTGTGAAACCATCTGTTCAGCCGCAGATTGGGCCGCGCTGACCGAATTGTGCACACCGCCATCCGAGAAACTATCTGGGGTCGCATTCAGAATGCCCATAATGTGCGGGCGATCCATGGCAAGGCCCGCAACATCGGCACGCGGACGCGTCAGTCGGTCCAGCGCATCACCTGGTACATCCTGCACGGCAATGATCATTGGACGTTCTTTTCGGCTTAACCGTTCAACATGGGTAAACCAAAGCGGCTGGCCAGCTAGCGGCACTGAACCCGGCGGACGGTTCGGACCATGCTGAACCAGAGGTCGAAAATAAGCGGTCACAGTTGTGCCTGATCCACCGAGATCGCACGCAAAGGGGTTTCAGGGGCGTCGGGCAGCGCGCCGCCGATCACCATCATCTCACTCGCCTCAAAAGTGGCAGCAAACCATGCCGCCAGCGCGACCGCATCCGAAGGTGCCGCCGATTGGCCGTCAACAGCATCCAGCACGATTTTCGAGGGCGCCCAGACGCAAATCTGACCATTTTTCATGGCCCAATCCAGCTCAGTCCGCGTTGAAACGACGACACAGCGGTGATCGCGGGCAGCTAAAACCCAGGCATTCTGTTCAATCGCCAACAGATCAATTCGGCGTTGGGTCATCGCGTGGCCAGTCTGTGAAACAGGCATATCCGCCGCACCGACGCACAGGATTAGGGGTCGTTCGCGGTTTTCCAACTGATCGATCCACCCGGTCAGATTGGGCGAGGCAATGGCCTCATTCGACAGGAAAGCCAGACGGGGATGCGGGCGTTCCTCTTCGACGACGTCGTGGTGAGTCTTGTCTTTTCCGCGCACGATCTCGACACCCAAAGCGCCAGGACCACGATCCAGTTTTTCTATTCTGACAAAAGCTCTTACGGCCTGCGGTTCAAGTAAAATTCGCTCGGCCACCCGGTCTGCCAAAGTCTCAAGCAGGTTAAGACGTTCCGCCGCAAGCTCATACGCGATCGCCTCAGTCACCCGGTCATAAGACAGGATGCGATCCACGTCATCGTCGATGGGATCACTCAAGGGGCGAACCTCGACCACGATGTTAAAGCAAATCCGCTGGGTCGTTCCACGCTCGGCCTGAAACGCGCCGATTTCAACCTCGACGATATGATCACGCAGAGAAATACGATCCAACGGCCCCCGGGCAGCGGTCGCTTCGGACCGCTCGGACGGGTGCGCAAAGGCAAGACGGATTTCAGAGCTCATACAGGCGGACCTTTTCGGGCTTTGTGGACGTGTTTGCCCAAAATAAACGATGCGCGGGCGTATAACACCGCAACATGCGTCTTTCCAGCCATCGAATGCGGCGTCAGGTTACGCGGAACCAGCTCATCATACCCGAAGCAGCGTGTCCCAGCATATGGCAATGCAGCAGCCAGTCTCCCGGATTGTCCGCGACCAACGCGATCTGACGGGTCTGGCCCCGGTCCACCAGCACGGTGTCGCGCCAAGGCCCCAAACTGCCATCCGGCAGGATGAGCCGGAAGTGGTGACCATGCAGGTGCATGGCATGAGGGAAAGCGGTTTCGTTCACAAACTCGATCCGGTGCACCTGACCCAGACGCGCATCCAGAAACGGATCCTTGGGTCGTTCCGCGTATCCGTTCAACGCCCAGAACCGGCCCAGTTGAGCCAGCTCACGGCCTGTCAGGTCCTGATCGCCAAGCTTGGCCCCTTCCAGCCATCGCATCGCACCGCCCTGCAGGGACATACGATGCAGCGGTGCCTGATCATACTGAAATTCAGGCATATTGTTCGCAGGCAATGGTTCAATACCCTGCCTTTGCGATGTGGACGCTTCGGAAACTTGAAAGCGTACCAAGCCATAGCCGCCATCCCGCTCGATACTGGCAAGACCCGCGACATCCCCGGACGCGGACGTCACATCCACGACAAGGTCCGCCCGTTGTGCGGGCGCAAGTGGAAAGCTGTCCTCTACAGGCAATGGAACTGCCAGCGGCATGCCATCCAGTGCCACGATCCAACCCGCCAGCCCGTCCAACGCCAAATCAAATATCCGAGCGTTCGATGCATTGATCAGACGCAATCGCAATCGTTCCCCCGATCCAACAGGATAAGCCGGATCAAAGCCGCCATTGACGGACACCAGATTACCCAGCCGCCCCGCATGGCTAAGGTCGTGTCCATTGTCAAAATCATCCACGATATGCGCGCTTTCAGGGTCCAGCCGCCAATCATCCAACATCAGCGTCAGATCCTGATCAACATCCGGCGGGTTAGATTCTTCAACGATCAGGGGTCCATAGAGACCTCGGGCAACCTGTTCGGTAGACCGGTTATGCGAGTGATACCAATAGGTTCCTGCATCTGGCGCAACAAAGTCATAGTCGAAGGATTGGTCCATCTCGACCGCGTCCTGCGTCAACCCGGGCACGCCATCCATTGCGTTGTCGATCCGAATTCCGTGCCAATGCACTGCCGTCGGTTGAGACAGGTTGTTTATCAGCTTGCGACTGACGCGCCCGCCCTGAGGCAATCGGATGTCGACTCCGGGAACGCGGCCGCCATAGGTCCAAACCGGCGTAGCTGGATATCCGTCAGGCGCAATCTGTTGCACCGCTTCTTGCGCGACCAGATCAGAGCTGACCGCATGTGCTACCTTTGGCAGCAGAGCAAGCGCGGTCGAAGTTTGCAGAAACCGTCTGCGGGATAACATCATGGCGGACCTCCTGGCCCGCTACATAAGGCAGAAAACGCCCCGCGCAATCAAGGTTCCAGCGCGGGTGCGTCAATCAGTTGCTCGCGGTCCGATAGTTGTGGCGGTAGAAAATGTGAACGCCGATCCGGGCCGTTTCTTTGTAGACACGTGACCATGACGGGCGCACCGCTTTGGTGTGGTAGTGGGTCGCCCCTTCGGTCAGCCCGACGCCAACGCCGTCGATTGCCGCGCGGGCAACCTTGGACACACGCTCATAGGCTCTTTTCTCGCGGATAACTTCTTTCTGACCATCGCAGGTGTAGGTGAACTGGCATTGGTACTTCTTACCGGTTCCCTGCTTGATCACCCCGCACAGCGAACTTGGAAAGCGGCTACTTTTGACCCGATTCAGGATCACCTCGGCCACGGCGAACTGACCGCGAACGCTTTCGCCGCGCGCTTCAAAGTACAGCGCCTCGGCCAGACATTTGAAGTTCTCGTCCCCAGTGGCGGTTGGCAATTGGTCTAGCCAATTCTTTGAATAGGATACTTTTTCAAGCACAGGCGATTTACGCGGCTTGAACAGGCCCAAATAATCGCGGAACTTTTGCCCGGGCAATTCGCTTCGGGTCACAAGTTCGCGTTTGGCAGATTCGGTGGCTTCCCTCTCGGCGATGGAAACACTCGGCAGCACGGTTGCTGCCAATGTGGCAACAGCCAATATGTATCGTAGCATCAGATAACCTCGCACAGGCACATTCAGCGCCAGACCCTCCCCCGGCGGGCGCGATGAGGCTCTTACCGAATTCAAACGGCGACGTCCAGTTCTGACGGAAAAGCAAGTGGAAAATCGCCGTTTCGTCAACAATATTTGACGACGGCGCTTTCTGTTACCTACTAATTCTAGAGTGCCACCCTTCTGTCAACCCCCAAGTCTGGACGAAATTGCCAGTTGAGCGGCAGCCAGCCGAGCGACGGGCACCCGGAAGGGCGAACAGGACACATAGTCAAAGCCCAATTCCCGGCAAATGGCGATTGATTCGGGGTTCCCGCCATGTTCGCCGCAAACTGACAATGTCACTTCTGGCTGTGCTTGCCTGCCGCGTTCAGCCCCCAGTTTAAGCAATTCGCCAACTCCGTCCGCATCCAACACGTGAAACGGATCTTCGACAAAGACACCCTGCCGGACGTAGGCCGACATGAACCGACCAGCGTCATCGCGGGACAGGCCATAGGTCATCTGCGTCAGGTCGTTGGTTCCGAAACTTAAAAACGCGGTTTGCGGCGCGATTTCGGCCGCCCGCAAACAGGCCCGAGGGGTTTCGACCATCACGCCCAACCGGTACTCAAATTCCTGCCCCCGTTCGGCGGCGACGGCCGCTGCCACGGAATCGATGCGCGCCTTGACCAGTTCGACCTCGCGCTTGGCGGATACCAGCGGGATCATCACCTCGGGCACCACCGGTGCGCCGTCTTTGCTGGCTTCAAGTGTCGCCTCGAAAATCGCACGCGCCTGCATGTCGTAGATTTCGGGAACCGTCACACCCAGACGTACGCCGCGCAGGCCCAGCATCGGGTTATATTCGGTCATGGCGTCGACCCTGCGTTCGACATCTGAGACTGGCAGGTCTAGCGCTTCGGCAAGTTCGCGTTGCCCGGTGCGCGTCGTCGGAAGAAACTCGTGCAACGGTGGATCGAACAGACGGATACAGACAGGCTGTCCCTCCATGATCCGGAAAAGCTGCGCGAAGTCATCGCGCTGCATCGGCAACAAGCGTTCCAACACCGCTTCGCGACCGGATGAGGTCTGCGCAAAGATCATTTCGCGCATTACGATCAGACGACCGGGGTCAAAGAACATGTGTTCAGTCCGACACAACCCGATCCCTTGCGCCATGAAGTTCCGCGCTGTTTGTGCGTCTGCGGGTGTGTCCGCGTTGGCGCGAATTGCAATGTCTCGCTCTGCGTCCGCCCAACCCATCAGGGTCTGAAAACAATCATCCAGCGCGGCCTCGAGCATCGTCGGCCTACCCGCCAACACCTGACCCGAGCTACCGTCGATGGTCAATGTGTCGCCTGTTTTGAAAACCCGCCCGTCGGGAGCCATCAGCTGTTTTTTCTTTGTCTGAAACCGCATCTCGGACGCGCCGACGATGCACGGCAGGCCCAAACCCCGGCCAATCACGGCCGCGTGGCTGGTCATGCCGCCCTTTTCCGTCAGGACCGCCACGGCGGCATGCATACCGCGCACATCTTCCGGGGAGGTTTCACGGCGCACCAAAATGCACGGCTCTCCCCGCGCGGCGCTTGCCTGAGCCTCGGCCGAGGTGAAAACGATTTTGCCGGTCGCAGCACCCGGACTGGCGGCAATTCCGGTGGTCAGGGTGTCGCGTTCCGCATCAGGGTGAACCTGCCGGTGCAACAGCTCGTTCAGGGAATGTGGATCAACCCGCATTACAGCCTCTTGCGGAGGAATGATCCCGTCTTCGGCCAGGCGCACAGCGATCCGCATCGCCGCGCGTGCGCTGCGTTGAACCCGGACACCATCCAAAATGTGAACGTGGCCGTTTTCAATCACGAACTCGACCTGCATTTCCTCGCGCAGCTTGACCCGCATCAGCGCCGCATGCGTTTTGAGGTCCGCAAATGCCTTGGGCGCGACCTCCTCCAGGGACTTTCCGCGCGGATCCTTTTCCAGGTACAGCGCCGCGACGCCTTCCCCCAGCGCATCCCGCCCCTGACTTTGGCTCAGATACCGACCGGTGATCTGAGGCAATCCAGTGGTCGGATCAATTAGTTGCAGCACACCCGATCCGCACTCGCCCTGCCCAACGCCGGGGATCATCTCTTGGATCACCAAACCCAGACCCGCGTCCGCCGGCGCCCCCTTTGCCTGACGCAACAATCGCGCCGAGGTGCCCTCCCATGCGCGTGCCATCGAACGCAGCACGGCAATCAGCTGCTCTCCGCGATCCTGTGGAAAGGCTTCGTCCGTCTCGTCTTCGTAAGCCCTCAGAGATTTCTGCAGCCCCTCACGGCCATCTGCATCGATCTCGTCAAACACATCCGGGTCCAGCCGCGCAACATGAACCGCGTAGCTTTGGACAAAGCGCAGATACAGCGCAGCCGCGGCCTCGACCCCCATCGAATCCGACAGGTCAACATAGCGCGCGTCATTCATGCCGATGTTCAGGATGGCACCCGGGCCGCCCCAATCGGGATCTTCTGAACTGGGCCGGACACACAGCAGCGCGGTCTGTTCAAACTGCTCAAGAACAGCGGCCAAATCCGGCACCTGCCCATCCGATATCTGATGCACCGCATCAAACGACAGGGCGACCGTTCGTGGAACCGGCAGTTCCAGACGAACCAGACGTTGCAGACATTTCGCCCGCCCGCCATGCGTGTTGGCAGCAACGGGCGCTTCGGACGTGATAAGCGTAGTATGCGGATTATTCTGCACTGCGGCACCTTTTGATTTCACCGCAGCATAAGCCCCTGCACCAACGGCGCAAGGGCGTTCTGGATCAGCCTTCGATGCGGCTCAGATCAGCAACACTGGAGCAGACCTGACGGATCTGGCTTAGCAGGTTCAGGCGGTTACGGCGCAGGATGTCATTGTCGGTATTGACCTGAACATCCTCAAAAAACGCATCCACTGGGCCGCGCAGGTCGGCCATGGCCGACATCGCACTTGGGAAATCCTCGGCTTTCAGCGCCGGGTCGATCTTGGCCTGTGCAGCTTCTAACGCGCCGAACAGAGCCTTTTCACTGTCAGTCTCCGCAAATTTGATATCAGCGCCATAGGAATACTCGACCCCGTCCTTTTCCTCGGCCTGGGTCAGAATATTGTTGGCGCGCTTGAACCCCTGCACGAGGTTTTCGCCATCCTCGGTCGCGATCACGGCATTCAGCGCGCGGGCGCGCTTGACCAGCAGGTTGAGGTCATCATTGCCGTCTATCGCGATGCAGGCGTCGATGATGTCATGGCGAATGCCCTCGTCGCGGAGGAAGGTTTTGAGTCGGTCGTGGAAGAAGGAGAGGAGATCGTCGGACGCGTCCGGGACTTTCTTCTCCAACCCCAGAAATTCAGCGGTCGGCTTGTCGCCGAGATTGTCTTTGACCGCTTTGAAGGCTGCACCGAAGACGCCGTGATCCGCGATTTCTTCCAGCAGGTCCTCGACATCTGATTTCGGCAACGCGTCATTGATGGCACCCTCTGCCCGAACCAACTGGCTATCAAAGAACCGATCCAATCTTAGACGCAAATCGTTTTCGAGTATCAATCGCGTCACGCCCAACGCCGCGCGGCGCAGGGCAAACGGGTCTTTCGATCCCGTGGGCTTTTCCTCAATCGCCCAGAACCCGGTCAGCGTGTCCAACTTGTCGGCCAGCGCCACAGTTACTGACAACGGCGCGGTGGGCACATCATCCGACGGCCCCAACGGCGAGTAATGTTCCTGCGCCACGGCGGCCACGGCGGCGTCCTCGCCGGCGGCTTCGACGTAATAACGACCCATAAGCCCCTGAAGTTCCGGGAATTCATAGACCATCTCGGAGCTTAAATCGGCCTTGGCCAATCGAGCGGCTTTCTCGGCCTGATCGGCATCCGCGCCCGTCACCGGGGCCAATTCGCGGGCAAGCGCCACGATGCGGTCGATCCGCTCGGCTTGAGTTCCCAGCTTGTTGTGGAAGGTCACATTCTCCAGCGCGCGGGTCCATTGGGCGATGTCCGATTTGGCAACGCGGAGGTCATTCTCCCAGAAGAACTTGGCATCGGCCAAACGGGCCGACAGCACCTTTTGGTTCCCTGCCAAAATGGTCGCGCCGTTGTCGGTGGTTTCACGGTTCGCAACAGTGATGAACCGCTCAATCCGGCCCGTTTTGGGGTTCTTCACGGAAAAGAACTTCTGATGCTCTTTCATCGAGGTCTGCAGAACCTCGGGAGGCAGTTCCAGAAACTCGTCGTCGATCCGCCCCATTAGGACAACTGGCCATTCGACCAGACCCGCGACCTCGGCCAGCAGGCCCTTGTCATCGACTACTTCCAGACCCGCCGCAAAAGCAAGGTTCTGGGCGTCGTTCCAAATATGCTCAGCGCGTTCTGCAGGCGACAGCACAACGAATGCGCGTTTCAGCTTGGCGGCGTAATCCTCAAAGGACGACACGGCGAACCGACCCGGCGCCATGAAACGATGACCCTCCGTGGTATCGCCGGACTTGATGCCTTCGATCTCCATCGGCACGACCTGCGCGCCAGCCTCATCGGTCAGAATACACAGGATCGAGTGCAACGGACGCACCCAGCGCAGACCGCCATTGCCCCATCGCATGGATTTCGGCCAGGGGAAGTTGCGGATCGTCGCCTCGAGTACCTCGGCGATGATCTCGGCAGCGGGACGGCCCGGTTTTTCGACGGTGGCGAAATAAACCGCGCCTTTGGGTGTTTCACGCTCTTCCAGTTGATCGCGGGTCAGACCTGCGCCCCGCAGGAAACCTTCGATGGCTTTGTCCGGCGCGCCGACTTTCGGACCCTTGCGTTCCTCGCGGATCATGGGGCTTTCCGAAAGCAACCCTTCGACCGCCAGCGTCAGGCGGCGCGGCGTTGTCAGCGTAGCAGCAGATGCGTAGGTCAAACCAGCCTCGACCAAACCATCGGTGATCCGCTTTTTCAGGTCTTCGCCGGCACGAGTCTGCATGCGCGCGGGGATTTCCTCGGAAAACAATTCGATCAGCAGGTCGGGCATATTCGGTCCTTAGAAATTGACGATCGTCTGAATGACGATGGCATTAGCGATATCCACAAAGAATGCGGATACAAGGGGCAATACGATAAAAGCAATAGGCGATGGGCCATATCGCTTGGTGACGGCGGTCATATTTGCAATTGCAGTCGGGGTGGCGCCCAGGGCAAAGCCCCCGAAACCGGCGGCCAGAACGGCGCCGCGATAATTGCTGCCCATGACCGGAAACAGAACCCAGATTACGAAAGCTACGGTGAACAGGGTCTGGGCCGACATGATGACCACAATCGCCAGGCCCAATTCCGCGATAGTCCACAATTGAAGGCTCATCAGCGACATCGCCAGAAACGCGCCCAGCGAGAATTCCGAGATCAACGCCAGTGAGGGTGTACGTTCGATCGGTGGACGGCTGGGGAAAAACGTTGCGCGCAGATTTGCGATTACGATGCCCATGATCAGACAAGGCACAAACAGGGGCAGCTTCAGGCCAGCGGCGCTGATCACCTCTCCCAAGAAATACCCCGCGATGATCGCGAGATTGAGATACAACAAGACCCGCATGATTGTGACATGGTCAATCTTTATCGCCGTTTCGTCGGAATCGATCGGCAGGCCGACAGTGTGGTCCTCATCCGGACGCGCGGGGCTGAGGTTGCGCCCCTCTACCAGAAGCCTTGCGATCGGCCCGCCAATCAAAGCGGCCAGAACCAGCCCGAGGGTAGCGACGGCAACCCCCAACTCAGTCGCGCCGTCCAGACCGGTGGCCTCGGCCACCTCAGGTGCCCAGGCGATCGCGGTTCCATGGCCGCCGATCAGAGAAGCCGAGCCGAACAGAACCCCAGCCTGCGCCGGATACCCGAACATAGACGCCCCAATTGCCCCGATCCCGTTTTGCGCGACTATCGTCGCCAAAGTCAGGATCAAAAGTAAAAACAGAGGCTTGCCGCCTGATATCAGGTCAGAGAGTCGCGCGTTTAACCCGATGCCCGCAAAGAACACCACCAATAGAAAATCCCGTGTGGCAAGGCCAAAGGACAGCTCAAGATCGAAGGCCAGATACAATATCAGCACGACCAGTGAGGCCAGCAGGCCACCCGTGACTGGTTCGGGAATGTTAAACTGGCGCAATGCGGCGACGCGCGCATTGATCTCGACCCCCAAAAGATACACCGCAAAGCCCAACGTAGCGGTCAGGAAATCAGGTATCTGCAGGGTCTCGGCGGTCATCATATCCTCAATTCTGTGGCCGGTCCGGGCATTCTTCGCCAATCACGGTGCCGTCATAGGCCTTTTCGCCGCAATTGTTCAGCGCGTGCCAGACATAGCCTTTGCCGCCATTTGTAACGGCAACAATTCGGTCAACGCCAAAGTGGATGTTTTTTGCGCCCAGAAAGGCTTTGGCCTCGCCTGATTTCAGGGCATCCGCCACCGCCACGGCGTCAAAGCAATCGAACCATCCGGGCGCGGTCAGCGGCTCTGCATTCTCGACCGCGACATAGTTTTCCTCAATCTGCGCAAGCGTCAGATCCGTTTCGAAACACGCACGGTAGCGGATGGGTGAGCTGTCCGCGTCAATCGCCTGAAACGCACTGTAGGATATAGGCGTGGGCGCCTCGGCCCCTTCCGTCATCAACATGACATCCTGCCCGGGCTTAGATTCCACGTCATAATAAAACCCGTAGATCTGCAGGTAATACATCCCAAAACCGGCTACTGCCGCCGAGATCAGCACTATGATCGCAAGCACTTTTCCTGTCATCGTCTTTTCCTTTTGCTCACGATGCCTCTTTCACCATCGGTAAAAATAGGACAGGTTCCAATTGATTACAGGCCGGAAAGAGACTTTTGAAATGGACAGCACCCTTGCCGTAGGATTCTTCGGAGCGCTTTTTGCGATCATGAATCCAATCACGAACCTGCCAGTATTCCTTAGCGTCACCGACGGCCTTGCCCCGGCTGAGCAACGCAAAGTGGCTACAAAGACGGCCCTCTACTGCCTGATCCTTGGCGCATCGTTTGCGGCTGTGGGAAGTCAAACGCTCAGCCTGTTCGGCATCAGCGTCGATGACCTGCGCGTCGCGGGTGGTCTGGTCGTTCTGATGATTGGTCTGAACATGCTGAACGGAAAGCCCAGCACGTCGCATCACGGAACCGAGGGGGAACGGCAATCCTACCCCGAACCTGATACGGTTGCCTTTTATCCGCTGGCCTTTCCGATCCTTGTCGGGCCGGGCACAATCACTACGTTGATCCTGTATGCGAGCCACATCCATAAACCGGTAGATGCCATTGTTTACGCTGGCGTTTTCCTGGCCGTCCTGCTGTTGCTGTTCGTGACATTCTGGAACGCCGCAGCCATTGCCAAACGTCTTTCTGACAATGCTCGTGTTATCATGAGCCGGTTCATGGGCATGATCCTGTCGGCCATCGCAATCAGCATGATCGCGGCTGGCCTTAAGGTCTTGCTGCCCGGACTGGCCTGAGCGGCGCATTAGGCCTGGAACCCGGCGGCCTCGGTCAGCAGGAATGCGTCTGCGCATTGCTTCGCCAAAGCCCGCACGCGGCCGATATAAGCCTGACGTTCGGTTACCGAGATCACGCCCCGCGCGTCCAGCAGGTTGAACACGTGACTGGCCTTGATGCACTGATCATAGGCCGGGTGCGCCATGATGATGCGCTTGCCAGTTTTTGGGTCGTCATGCTCTTGTGCCAGAATGGCGGCGCACTCAGCTTCGGCTTCTTCGAAGTGGCGCAACAACACTTCGGTGTTGGCCACGTCAAAGTTCCAGCGGGCGTATTCTTCTTCGGTCTGCTTGAAGATGTCGCCATAGGAAAGCGGGCTTGGTGACTGCGGATCGTTGAACGGCATGTCCATCACGTGATCAATGCCAAGTACATACATCGCCAGACGCTCCAGACCATAGGTCAGCTCGCCCGAGACCGGTGCGCAATCATGGCCGCCGACCTGCTGGAAATAAGTGAACTGGCTGACTTCCATGCCATCGCACCAAACTTCCCAACCCAGACCCCAAGCGCCCAGAGTGGGGCTTTCCCAGTCGTCTTCGACAAACCGGATGTCATGCAGGTTCATGTCGATGCCGATGGCTTCGAGGCTGCCGAGATACAGGTCCTGCAAATCCGGCGGGCTGGGTTTGATCAGCACCTGATACTGATAATAGTGCTGCAACCTGTTGGGGTTCTCGCCGTAGCGTCCGTCCGTCGGACGGCGCGAAGGCTGCACATACGCTGCGGCCCAGGTTTTCGACCCCAGCGCGCGCAAGGTGGTCGCCGGGTGGAACGTACCTGCACCAACCTCCATGTCATAGGGCTGCAGAATGGCGCAGCCTTTTGAGGCCCAATAGGTCTGAAGCCGCAAGATAATCTCTTGAAAAGAACGTGGTGCGCTGGACTGGTCGGTCATGACATTCCCTTTGGACGCCACTGCGCCCGGTTCCGTTGGGTTTTGTCCTTCCTATGCAAGGGGCCGTTGGGCGTCAACGGGCGGCAAAGCCTATGCTGTCACTGCGCAGCCACACTGGAAATTCCCCGTATTCCGGGCATGGCTTTCGGTACGTTGTTTCGCGTAGGGTCCGGCAAAGATAAAACACTGCAGACACGGGCAGACAATGACTCGCATATTTACGGCAATTTTGTTTCTTTTTCTCATCGGCGCGCGCGCTGTTTTTGCACAGCAGGACGCAGGTGTCTGGGTGCAGGTCGAAGCGCAGCCCTCGCTGCGCGAAGCGCAGGAACGTGCGCGGGCCTATGCCGGTACCTTGCCGGACGTAAACGGGTTTCGATTGAACTCTGGCTGGTATGCCATTGTTATCGGGCCATATTTGCGCACCGATGCGGAACAGGTTCTAAGCGTTTACCGCGCCGAGGGGCAAATCCCTGCGGACAGCTATATCGCGTTTTCTAGTGCACTGGGTCAGCAATTCTGGCCGGTCGGAGAGAACATTCTGGATCGGGGCGTCGTGACGCCACCAGTTGAACCTCAGCCGGAACAGCCGGTTGTTGGCATAACACCGCAGGCCTCGGACGAGACACGCTCACAAGCGTTGCAAAGCGAACGTCTTCTAAGCACGCAGGAACGCATGAATTTGCAAACCGCCCTGCAGGCCGCGGGTTTTTACAATTCAACGATCGATGGCGCATTTGGCCAAGGCACGCGGCGCTCCATGGGCGACTGGCAACGGTTCAATGGCTTTGAGGCTACCGGCGTTCTGACGACTGCGCAGCGCAAGGCGTTGATTGACGACTTTAACGCCCCCCTTCTGAGCGTCGGGATGGAGCGTTACTCCGACCCGCAGGCCGGTATCGATGTGGATCTGCCGCTGGGTGTCATCGCATTCGACCGTTATGAGGCCCCGTTTGTTCACTTCAAAAGCACAACCGATCTGGACGCCAAGGCCCTGTTGATCAGTCAGAAAGGCGACAAAGCCACGCTGCGCGCCCTTTATGAGGTGCTGCAATCGCTGGAAATCGTTCCGCTCGATGGCCCACGGCAGCTGCGCGGCGACAGCTTTACGCTGGAAGGGCGCGGTAATGGGATCGTGACCTATAGCGAAGCACGGCTGGACGATGGCCAGATCAAAGGCTTTGCACTGGTTTGGCCCGAGGGTGACGATGCCCGGCGCGCCAGAGTGCTGGCCGCAATGACGGCCAGCTTTACCGCAACTGGCACCGTGCTGGACGCCGCAGCGGGTGCCAATGCCGAGCAGCGGATTGATCTGGTGTCCGGGCTGCAGGTGCGCACACCGCGTCTGTCCCGTTCGGGTTTCTTCGCTGATACAAGCGGCACGGTTCTGACCGTTTTTGAGGCCGCTGACAGCTGCACACGCATTACGTTGGATGACGATCAAGAGCTTCAGCTAGCCTCGTCTGATGCCGATCTGGGTGTGGCGGTTCTGCGCCCCAGCCGCAATCTTGTTCCGGTCAACGTGGCAGAATTCAGCGCCGATGCGCCGCGTATTCAATCTGAGATCGCGGTGTCGGGCTTCTCGTATGAAGGCGCCTTGGGCGCACCGACACTCACCTTTGGTCAGATCGCTGATGTGCGCGGCCTGAACGGAGAAAACGGCGTGAAACGTCTGGCATTGGCGGCCCAGCCCGGCGATGCGGGCGGACCGGTATTTAACGGCAATGGCCAGGTTGTTGGCATGCTGCTGCCAACCCCGACCGAAGGACGCACCCTGCCCGCGTCCGTCAGCCTTGCTGCAACGGCCAACAGTCTGAACGAAGTTCTGGCCAAGGCGGGTGTGTCCGGTCAATCGGGTCAGCCGACGGCGCAAATCTCGCCCAATGAACTCAGCCGCCGGGCGACCGGAATGACCGTATTGGTTCATTGCTGGGATTGATCTCTGCGCCAAATCGCACAAAGCGCCGCTCGTCCGAGCGGCGCTTTTTTGTTGGCTAAAGGATATCCGGCGTGACACGGATCAGTGTCGGGACCGGGGCCGTAAAGGCGGCTCGGACCGCCTCTTGCATCTCGGGCAAACTGGAGGGCGCAGAGGACAACGCGCCAAAGGCCTGGGCGAGTTTGCAGAAATCCGGGTTCCGCGCGACAACCGCATTTGGGGCGATCTGACCTCGGACCATGCTGTCCTCAATCTCTTTGAGCTTTCCGTTGTCCCAAAGGATAATCGGCAGAGACAGGCCCAGTTCGACTGCTGCACCAAGCTCTTGCATCGTATAGTGAAAACCGTAGTCCCCGGCGATCACCGCTGTAGGCTTACCTCGGCGCGCCACAGCCCCGCCAATTCCGGCCGGCAGCGCATAGCCAAGCGTGCCGAATCCGGTCGGATGGTGCCAGTGATAGGGATAGCCCATATCCCAAACCTCTTTGGCGACATAAGCGAACTGGGTCATGTCAGAATAGATCATGGTGTCGCCGGGCATCGCCGCGCGAAGGGCATCCAGCACCGGGACGATACCCGGTCGTTCCGCATCCACTTCGGCCCGCCAACGGCGGCGCGTGTCAGCGACTTCCTCCGCTGTCCAGCCCGTCGAAGGTTTAACATGGTCGATAGCCGCCCAAAGTGCATGGGCAAAGCTTTCCCCGTCAGCCTGTAATTTCACTGCGGCGCGATGGTGATCGGACAGAACCTTCGGGTCCACATCTATACGCACCAGATTGCCCGTGTGGCCCAATGCATTTCGCCACAGGTCGACCTCGCCCAATTCCGCGCCCACGACGACCACAAGGTCGGCGGAAGCGATAACATCAGCGCTGCCCGGTCGTGGCAACATGGCTCCGTAGTCCAAGGCATAGCCCAACCCCGCCATTCCGCGCCCGGCATACGTGGTAAAACAGGCCGCACCCAACTGCGTCAGGATTTGCCGCCACAGATTCGACCGCGCACCACCACCCAGAATAAACAACGGGCGCCGTGCGATGTTCAGCATGGACATTACCGGAGCCAAGTCCGGCGGCAGAACTTTTGAGCGCAAACCAGGTTGGTTGGGAAACGGTGCGGGATCAGCATCGGCCTCAAGCTGTGCAATCGGCACTTGGATGTGTTTTGGACGTGGACGGCTGAGTTCAAACTCTTCAAAAGCCCGCTCGACCAGACCATAAGCAGCCTGAGCGGTATTCGCCTGATGCGACCAGTCAGTCACGGTTTCAGCCGCAGCGCGTTGGTCTTTCATCTGGTGCAACTGCCCGTGCACGCCTTGCGTTTCATCAAGGCACGAGGACATCACCAGCATCGGGACAGAATCCGTATAGGCCTGCCCCATCGGTGTCATGATATTGCACAACCCCGGTCCCGTGATGACATATGCAACACCCGGCTTGCCGGTCGCACGGGCATAGCCGTCGGCCATGAACCCTGCCCCCTGCTCGTGCCGGGCCAGCACATGGGTGATTCCGGCCTCTTCGATCCCGCGATACATTTCCTGATTATGCACGCCGGGAATACCAAAGATCACATCCACTCCGCGATCCCGCAGCATATGCGAAATCTGCGCACCAAGGGGTCTTTTCATCAATTCCTCCAGAACTGGACAGTGAAGAGTGCATAAACGGCCAAAAGCTCAAGCCGCCCTACCAGCATACCGATTGACAGCAGCCATTTCGCGGTGTCGCTGAGCCCTGCAAAGTTGCCGGCCGGTCCGATTTGATCCCCCAGCCCCGGCCCTACATTGGCCAGCGCTGTGGCTGCACCGGAGACGGCAGTTATGAAATCCAATCCCGTCAGTGCCAGCGCCCAGGCCAGCACGCCCAACGAGAGCACAAAAAACATGAAGAAGCTCATGACTGAGGTCAGAACGTCCGGACCAATCGAACGGCCATCATATTGCGGCTTAAAAACACCATGAGGTGAGCGGATGCGGCGGATCTGGGTCTTAATCGAAGCAAACAGCAGTTGATACCGGAAGATCTTGATAGAACAGGCGGTTGAACCCGCGCAGCCGCCAATCAGACCGATCAGAAAGAACATCATGATCGGGAAACTGCCCCAGCCCATGTAATCTACGCTGGCATACCCGGTACCCGAAATGATCGAGGTGATGTTGAACAGTGATTCCCGAACAGCCTGTTCCCAATGATGCGGGAAAACGGAGGTCAGAAAGACCGCCATAATGACCACCAGCACAAGAATGGTCGCCAGAAAGGTCCGTATCTGGCTGTCGCGGAAAATGGACCTCGTATTGCCATTGGCGAATTGGACGTAACGAACAAACGGCAGTGCCGCGAGGATCATGAAGACTGCGGCCGCATATTCTGCCGGGCCGGAAAACGTGCCAAAGGACGCGTCATAATTTGAAAACCCGCCCGTTGAGATCGTCGTCAGGGCGTGCACCACGGCATCAAAAAAGCCCATCCCCAGACCTGCATAGACCAACGCGCAAACAATCGTCAGAAAGACATAGATCAGGGAAATCTGGCCCGCGATCTCTTGCGCCCGTGGAAGAATTTTCCCCATGGTTTCAAATCCTTCCGAGCGGAAGATTTGCATCCCCCCGACGCGAAGCTCGGGCAGGAACACCATGGCCACGACGATGATGCCGATGCCGCCCAGCCATTGCAGCAGGCCACGCCAAAGCAGCAACCCCTGTGGCAGGTTATCGAGGCCGGAAATCACAGTCGAGCCTGTCGTCGTCAGGCCCGACATCGCCTCGAAATACGCATCGACAAAGCGCAGTTCGGTCTCGCCGAACAGAAACGGGATGGCGCCAAAAAACGGCAGTGCGACCCAGACCCCTGTGGTCAGCAAAAAGGTCTGACGGATCGTCAGACCTTCGCCCACCCCGTTCGAGCAGCTCATCGCCAGAATGACGCCGGTCAGAATCGTGATGACGCCGCTTTCCAGAAAAACGTGCCATTCGCCCCGGCCTTCGATGAAGTCCGCAAGCATAGGCAGCAGCATGGTCGCCCCAAGAATGGCGACCAATAGGCCAATCACATATCCAACCGGGCGCATATCCGTCATGAGGCGCAGCGTTGGCGCGCCTGCACGACTGTGTCAAGCCGGTGTCGGGTTTTACCCGTCCGTTTTGCGTGCCGTTGTTGGCATCGCGGGCGGATTAGACGGGGCGCGCGGGCGACGCGCCGGAGTTGCCTGTGCCCCCTCGAGCTTTGTGGCAACGGCTTTTGCAGGCGCAGGCTGCGCCGCGACCGGCTTGCCGGGTGCTGGTTTCGCCGCGACCGGCTTGGGTGCGGCCGGTTTGGCCGGGGTCTTCGGCGCAGTGGTGTTTGCTGCCACAGGTTTCGGCTTGGCAACCGCTGCCGGTTTTGGCGCAGGTGTTTTTCTAGCAACGGCAGGCTTTGGTTTGGCTGCCGCTGCGGGTTTGGCCGCTGGCTGCCCTTTGGCGACGGCAGGATTGGCGGTAGGCTTTTCTGCAACTTCGGCCGATTTGGCTGCCACCGGGGTGGGTTTGGTTACTGCAGCCACCGTTTTGGGCGCGGTGGGCTTGGGTGATTCGACCTTAGGTTTTGCGGCGGTTTTCTTGCGGGCTACAGGCTTGGGCTTGGCCACCACCGCAGGTTTTGCCTTGGCAACCGATTTGGCCTTGGGCGCGGGTTTTGCCGAGGGTGCAGCCGGGGCCGGAGCAGCAGCCGACGCGTGCAAGGCACTAACCGACACAAACGGCAGCTCCATCGCCGAACGGGTCAAAATCTGCATAATTTTCATTTGGTTGCTAACCGCATAGCCGGCCATTCGGATGGCCGCAGCCTGAAATTCCAGCGGTTGGGAAATTGGATTCATACTTTAGTTCTCCTCTGAAAGCGATGCAGCCTGCAAAAGAGTGAATTGAGCTGCCCGTCCCGATTTTTCGGGCGGATCAAGCAGTCACGAAGTCCTGAGCGTCGCACGTCTCAGCTTCCTTTCAGAGTGGCAGACGCACGAACAGAAATTCGCCTGCCACGGCTGCATTCCACACCAGTGTTACTTGAAGGACCGTGCAAATGCAGCACGAATTGCCGCGCTGCGGCGGAAAACCGCTCTTAGTCTAAAATTGATACTTTATTGATCCACCCCGCCCCGTCTACCCGACGTGGAATAGGGTGGTGAACAGCCGCGGGTCCAAGCTGGGTGACACAAAGGTCGGACCTTCGGTCAGAACCGACACCGCATCGTGGCTGTGCAGGCTTTCCTGATGGCTTGCGACCACGCGGAAATCGCCAATATGGTGATCGGCCAGCAATTCGGCACAGAACAGCCGGGCGGCGTCTTCGACAAAGATCGGATTGGCCGCGTTAAGCTCGGCAAATGCCTGTTCATCCTCGCGTTTGACCATCACCTGCGTTTCTGTCGGAACGGCACGGCGGCACATGGCAATCAGATCCTCGAACCAAAGGCAATCCGCGTCGCAATCGACCACAACAGAAATCCGCGCCACTGAGCGTTGCGAATGCGGTGTGGCCAGCTGTCCACGTGTTGCGCGTGCGTGCTCGCTGAGTTCCAGCGAACAGGGACATGTTGAGGAATATACGTAGTCCAGATGCATGATCTTCTGGCGCACTCCGCCCTGTTCAACCAGCTCAAGTGCTATGTCGTAATACTGGTACCCTTCCAATCCGGACCGCAGGCTTTGCACACGGTCAGGATAAGAAAAGCGCATCTGGATACGGGCGTCAAAGCTATCCAGATCGGTCATATAATCATCCAGCGCGGCCTCCATGACCTCAAAGCTGAACGTACGCTCGGCGTGTTTGTAGAACGAACGCATGATCCGGGACATGTTGATGCCTTTCTTTTCGGCATCCAGGCTAACAGTCCCGGTCACCGAGGTCTCTAGCGTCAGGTCATCGCCGCGCTTTCGATGAAACCGGATCGGTAGGCGGAAGTTCGAGATACCAACATGCTGGATTTGTTGCTTTGCGCCCCGGATCAAGCTGGACGGGCCATTCTGCAGGTCCGGCAAGGTCGCACGATACGCGCTGTCGACCGTGAACCCATCAGGGTATTCGCGCGACAGGGACGGATAATTCACGGGCACCAGACCAGGCACAAGGCGCGCAATCGCCGGGTCGAGCTGGCTGATCTCGGCCTCGGTTGCGGACTCGGCCCATTTGCGCAGCGTCTTCAGAGCGGCTGCGGCTTCATCATTGTCGGGCGTGTCCTCAATGTCGCGGGGGTGCACGTTCATCGATCGGGTTCCTCGGTTGGTCGCCGAACCTTGTTTGTATTCGGCTTGCTTTCCAGTGTAGCTTTATACGCTGAAAAACACAGCCCGGATCGAAATTCGGCGAAAATCGCATGACTTACGTCATTTTCACCTAGTTTCGACCCGGTTGTCAGTAAACCGCTGCCGTTAGTTAACGTTGCGACACGTCCAGCGCATGCTTGATGTCTGCAAGCAGATCGCCCGCATCCTCCAATCCTACGGAAAAGCGGATCAGGCCCGGTGTAATGCCCAATTCGTCCTTCTGATCGTCGCTCAAACGCTGGTGCGTCGTCGTTGCGGGGTGTGTTGCGATTGACTTGGCATCGCCCAGATTGTTCGAGATGACAGGGATCGTCAGCGCGTTCAGGAACGCAAACGCCGCGTCCTTGCCGCCCTTGATATCCAGCGACAGGACCGTTCCGCCTTTACCGCCCAATTGGGTTTGCACCAACGCGTTTTGCGCATGGGTTTTCAGACCCGGATAAAGCGTCCGTTCCAGCGCCGGATGCCCCTCAAGCGCTTCGGCAATGGTCTGTGCCGTATCTGCCTGAGCGTTCACGCGCAGTGCCATCGTTTCCAGACCTTTCAGCATGACCCAGGCGTTAAACGGGCTCAGCGCTCCACCGGTATGTTTCAGATAGGGCTCAACCGTTCCCCGGATGAAATCCTTGGTACCAATGATGACACCGCCCAAAGCACGCCCCTGCCCGTCGATATGTTTGGTCGCGGAATAGACCACGACATCCGCCCCCTGTTCGATCGCGCGCGAAAAAACCGGTGTGGAAAACACATTGTCCACGATGACAAGCGCGCCAACCGCATGGGCCAGTTTGGTAACCGCCTCGATATCAATGACCTCAAGCGTCGGGTTTGACATCGATTCAAAGAAAACCGCCTTGGTCTCAGGGCGGATCGCCGCCTTCCAGGCGTCCAGATCGGTGCCATCAACAAAAGTGACGTCCACACCATAACGGGAAAGGATGTTTTCGAGGATATACAGACAGGACCCGAACAATGCCTTGGCCGACACCACATGGTCGCCAGCCTGCAACATCGAGGTCAGCGCCGCGTTCACCGCAGCCATGCCGGATGCTGTGGCAAACGCGTCCTCGCCACCTTCCAGCGCCGCGATGCGCTGTTCGAACATCGAAACGGTCGGGTTGCCATAGCGGGCATAAATGAACTCATCCGGGCCGGATTCGATGAACCGCGCCTCGGCTTGTTCGGCTGTCTCATAGACAAAGCCCTGTGTCAGAAAAATTGCTTCGCTGACTTCGTTGTATTGGCTGCGACGGATGCCGCCATGGACGGCTTGGGTGCGTTTGTTCCAGCTCTCGCTCATCTCATTCCTCTCGACCCTTGTCTGGCAAGGGCATCAAAAAAACCCCAGACGCGGTCAAGCGAAAGGGGCCTTTCATCCTGACCTTTTAGCGGTGTTGTTTAGCGTGGCCCGCAATCCGGTAACAAATCGCCACGTAGCTTCTGCGATGCAAATACGCCGCGTGTACTTGGCCGTCAAGCCCGGTTGCCCTGTGTCACGCCTTCGTAACCGCCTCTTGCCGATTGCGCAGAATACCGCATGATCGCCTCAACCTGAGGAGGCACAATGATCGATCTGTATTTCTGGCCCACGCCGAATGGCTGGAAGGCGTCCATCGCTTTGGAAGAGATGGACCTTCCCTACACGACCCACCTGATCAATATCGGCAAGGGTGATCAGTTCGACCCCGAGTTCCTGAAAATTGCGCCCAACAACCGGATGCCTGCCATCGTTGACCCGGACGGCCCGGATGGCGCACCTATCTCGGTGTTCGAAAGCGGCGCGATCCTGATGTATCTCGCCCGCAAGACCGGGCGCTTTTATGGCAAAACCGAACGTGACCGGATCGCCGTCGAGGAATGGCTGATGTGGCAAATGGGCGGCGTCGGCCCAATGGCCGGTCAGGCGCATCACTTCCTGAAATACGCGCCAAACCTCGAGCCACCGCAGGACCTGCCCTATGCCAAGGACCGCTACCGCGCCGAAGTCGGGCGGCTGTACGGAGTATTGGACCGGCGGTTGGCCGAAAATGAATACGTCGCGGGCGATTTCTATTCCATCGCGGATATGTCGATCTGGGGCTGGGCAAGCCTGTGGGAAGGGCAACAACAGGTGTTGGAGGACAAACCGCACTTTGCCCGGTGGCTTGAGACAGTAAGTGCCCGTCCGGGCGTTCAATCCGGGCGCGCGTTACACGCCGAGCTGCGCGGCGATCACAGGGACAAGCAGGCGCAGGGAGTGTTGTTCAACCGTTAAGGCACGTTGATCCAATGTCCTCTATGAGCCCAGCGCCGACCTTGACCGATGTTTTTTACTTGGTTTGTGCAGCACTCGCGAACAACACAAACTGGACGTTGGGCATATTGAAGAACAAAGGCGAGATAGCGGACGGGGCAGTCATCTGTCGTAGCGCCGAGACCTGACGCGCCGGAAGCATAGACACTCCACGCGTCTGGATGTAACGCGAGACAAACCTTTGCCCGGAACCAAAATGACGGAAACGACATATCCTAGCCCTATCCGATCGCACCGCCATGCCGACATTGCCGTCCATGCGTTCGGGCTGGTAGCGATCCTGACGGCCGGGGGAGTACTTCTTTCAAAATCAATCCTCGGCCTCGAACCTAAACTGGTTCTCGCGGTCGTGGTTTACGTTCTTTGTGCGCTGTCATCCAACTTAGCATCCGTCGCCTATCACTTTTCCACGTGGCACCACGGGCGCAAGCTGATGCGGCGCATTGATCACGCAGCGATCTACCCCAGCATCTCGGGCACCTTCACACCGTTTTTCGTCTTGGCAGGCACGACATGGACGATGGCCTTGCTGTGGATTTGTTGGGGGCTGACAGCCGTGGCCATCTGGAACAAGATCACGAACGAAGCGGTCAAGTCACGATGGTCAACTGCATCCTACCTTGGACTGGGCGCAATTGGGTTGAGCGCCCTTCCAGACCTCACGAATGTACCCATCACAACATTGTGGTGCATTTTGGCTGGGTCCTCCGCCTACGTCATTGGAACGGTGTTTTACGCCCAAAAAACTATGCCTTATCGGTATGCTGTTTGGCACACATGGGTGAATATTGGCGGAGCGCTGATGTTTGCGGGCATATGGATCGCCCTATCCACTCAATGGTAGATTTTGTAGAGGCAGGGACTAACAGTTTCGCAACCGGTATGTTGGATAATGCCGCGGAATAATAGGTCTGCTTTGGGCTTATAGGACCTGTTATGTCTCACCGCAGAGAACGGCTGCGTTGAGCCCTTAAGGAGCGATGCAAAGTCCGCTATGCGGATGAATCCGCCCTTCGATCTTCTGGCACTTAGGTCAACTATATGCTTTTCGCAGCCGCTGAAAAAACACCACCAGCCGAGAGCGGAAATTCGCTGCGTTCCGTCTGAACGTCCGCTTTCGCCGCAACTGATGAAAGATACTCCGAGCGCAGTTCAGGCTAAACAGCAAATACGCAAAGCGTCTAGGATCGCGGCGTGCATATTGCGGCCTGCGATCGCGTCACCAATTCGGGCCAGATAGAACTGGCCATCCGGCTCTTCGTCCCTGAACGGGAATGAACCATTGATCAGTGCCTTGTGATCGACCTGCCCAAGGTTTCGCGAACCTGGCTTTAGATCGTGATAGAGCTCGTCCATCGGGGTCAGACCATGCTCGACGACAACGTGGTCGACAAGACGCTTGGTGATATCACCGGTCAAGGTATTGCGTATGCTGGCGCACACCCGGTTTCCCTCTTGGCTTAGAGCACCGAGTTCGTGGAGGCAGGTAAAGGTCACCCCGTTTGCTGCCAGATCGCGCAAAGTAACGGCAGAGGTCGTTGGGCCAAGGTCATGCAGAAGCGCACGGTCGGGGGTCACAAGTTCGACGCTGTGGCCGGCGCCTGCCAACGTGTCGGCCGTGACTGCCGCGGGATGGTCTCCGACCTCGTCGAATAATAGAACTTCGCCCGAGACACGTGCCTCTCCGGACAGAACCTCCCAGCTGGAGAGCGCCAGATCGCCGCCCGGTATGGATAATGGCTCGGGCCATCCGCCGGTAGCAACTATGACCAACTCCGGGAGTTCTCTTAGCACGTCACCGGCCTCGACATAGGTATTCATGCGGAGATCAACATCGAGTGCGGTCACCTCGGAAATCAACCAATCGGCAACACCCCATACCTGCCTACGTGTCCCCCCCTTGGCTGCCAAAACAAGCTGCCCGCCCAGTCGATCTGATGCCTCGAACAAAACCACATCGTGACCGCGCAAGGCACTGACCCGCGCCGCCTCCAGCCCGCCAGGCCCGCCACCGACGACAACCACCTTCTTTCGGGTGCGGCTGGCAGGAATAACATGGGGTAAAGTTTGCTCCCGCCCGGTGGCGGCATTGTGTCCGCACACGGCAGGCTTGCCCTGATTGACGCGGTCTACGCAATACCCGAGGCCAACACAGGTGCGGATACGTTTCTCTTCCCCGCGTGCCAGTTTTGCGACCAAATAAGGATCAGCCATTTGGGCGCGCGTCATGCCGACAAGATCGACATGACCGCCGGTAACCGCGTGTCGGGCCGTTGCAATGTCCGCGATGCCGCCTGCATGCAGGATCGGCAAGTTGACGGCTTCGCGGATGCGCCCGGCCACAGTTATATGCGGGGCAGCTGGCAGACCCATCGGGCGCACCCATTCAGCAAGACCAAGGTCATCGTAGGGCGCCCCGACCAGGATGTTGAGCAGGTCGACATGGCCACTGTCTTCCAGCATCCGGGCGGCGGCAACACAATCCTCGGCGCTAAGCCCGCCCTCTATCAACTCATCGCCGGTGATACGCATGGACAGTATGAACTTTGGACCAACCTCTGCGCGCACCGCATCCAAAACCTGCATGGTCAGGCGCATGCGGTTTTTCAACGTTCCACCAAAGGCATCGTCGCGTTGGTTGGTAAGCGGAGAAAGAAACTGGCCCAGCAAATGCGAATGGGACAGAAGCTCGATTCCGTCGAACCCGCCCTGCTGACAACGTCGCGCCGCAGCGGCAAAATCGCAGACCACTCGTTCAATGTCCTCTTGTTCCATTGCTTTGGGAAAGGCACGGTGCGCGCGCTCGCGCACGCCGGATGGCGCCAAAACCGGCAGCCAATGACCGTCATCCCAAGCGGTTCGACGCCCCATATGGGTGATCTGGCACATGACCGCGGCCCCGTGCGTGTGAACGCCATCCGTAAGCTTCCGGAACCACGGAATGATACTGTCATTGCCAGCATAGAGCTGGCCAAAAACCGAAGGGCTGTCGGGGGCAATATTGGTTGACCCGCCGATCATGGTCAGGGCTACACCCCCCTTAGCCTTCTCTTCGTGATACAGCCTGTATCGGTCTCGAGGGTGACCGTCTTCGACATAGTTGGGTGCATGAGATGTACTGACGATGCGGTTGCGCAGCGTCAGGTGCTTGAGCTGAAACGGATCAAGTAGTTTCGCCATGATCAACTCCCTTCGGTAACCACACATAGCCCCGGGTTGGGCCCGTTTGCCGCCTTCTGTGACTGACGACGTTTGCTGTCAAAGTTATGCTACTTGGGAAGTACGGGGAGAGAGTTCACTAATTCCGACACTGATCCACAAAATGACGACCAGACTAAGAAATGCAATTGCAGTAACTTCTTCGGACAAGGGAGACCGGACTGTACCGTTCATCTTGGTATGGCCTAGCAAGAGCTGGGCCGCTTTTAGGTTGCCGGTTTTCTTGTAGATTTGGGTGACTTTCTTGCGCCTCATTGAATGGGTTCCGTTTGCGCTTGCTTCCAGGCCGATCGATGTAAACTTTCCTCGAACAATCCGCGCATATTTGACGCGTCGAGATGTGTAATCTTTCGTGGAATCCGCCAGGCCAAAGGTATTCTGAATCGGCCATGAGTTCATCTTCCATCCATTTCTGGACAGAGGCACGGGTGCCCTCGGCATCTCAAAGCGCACAGGTTTCTGCGTCTTGCTTTGCAGTACGAAAGTGCGTGCCTTGATCTGCCCCGATGACATAACATCGACCATCTTCACCAGATCACTGCCGCGAATCTTGCTGTCGATTGCCATGTTGAAGAGTGCAAGATCGCGATTGTTGCCGACAAGCTCGAGGCGAATTCGGATTGCCCAGGCGTGTTTTGGTTTGAGCGGGTGCTTTTGACCAACGATACGGCCTTCGTTCCAGGCTGGGTGAAGTGCCCGAATGACAGGTAAGATTGGTGTTCCCGTGACTGATCCTCCGATCCGCCATGCCCAACCACAACGACAACCCGACTTTGACGCGGTCCAATATCACAGGATGCCGCGATTGCTCCGAGGTCCTCTCAGAGCCCGTTTTTCCAAATGCTACAATGCGTCAGGGTGACTAGTATGCGCGCAAAGCTGACAATGAGCAGTATCATTCCAGTCCTTCGTCTGGCGCTGCGCAAAATGAGCGTTCAAGAACTACCGACCTACCCAATCATCAAAAACTGCCATCATGTCGCTTCTCAGGCGTGCGACATCCTCGTCCACTGATGCGGAAAGATCGCATTCGAATGAGGGCAAGACCTCGACGCGGATCGTTCCGCTTTTGGGTAAGTGTTTGCCGCGGGGCAGCAGGCGGTCCGAGGCGTGGATGACGATGGGCCGTATTGTACGGCCAGTAGCGCGCGCAGCCATCACCGCACCCGCCTTAAACGCCCCAAGACTTTCAGACTTAGTGCGCGTGCCCTCAGGGAAAAGCACGACTGAGCAGCGCGCGGGCATTGCGTGCACGGCAGCCGTGAGTGTTTCGAGCGCCACCGTGCCGCTTTTGCGGTCAATCTCCACCAGGCCCGCGCCTTTAAATCCTCGGCGCAGGAGGGCTGCGTCGCACAGTTCCTTTTTGGCAGCGAAGGTGATCCACTTGGCGTCGGGCACCACGTCCATCAGAACAAAGCCATCTAGGTGGCTGCGGTGATTGATCACGATGATGCTGCCGGTGTCGACGGCCAGCGTGGCCCTGTCGGCCTCTGTAATGTCTGTCCGGATGCTCAACAGCCATAAGAGTCGCGAACATGCGCGTTTGACTTGCCGCCAGTACCAACCGCGAAAGCCTCGCCGTTTACCGCAAAGCAGGGGAACAAAGGCGATGAAGAAGAAATAGAAGGGACCCATCAGGAACAACGCGGCGCGCTTTATGGCGCGCAGGCCTGCCTGGTCTGTGGTCGCTGGAGCGGCCCGTAAGTTCGGAGGTTGGAGTGACATGGGTCCCCGTTGCGCATGCTGTCTGCCGGGGGAAGTTCACTAGGACCCTTCGCTTGGCTTTCGCTGCCTGCCCTTTGAGCGCGTGGCCCGACAAGCACCCTGCGCCCCACCTCTATGGGGCAATGGGCGGGTCCAATCAATAGAAAGTCAGATATTGGCGATTGGCTTCAATGGCTGGTTTGAGATCAATGTGTTCATTCGATTTTATGCTGTGAGCGCAGGCAGCATCAAATATTCTGCAACTGTGTAGTTCCTGGTCCCGCCATGCGGCGGAGAAGTCAGCCGTTCGGTCGGCCTGCAGCGATTGTAGGACTGCGAATTCGCGCAGTACGCAGCATTGCCGCCATTGGCCATTTTCAATCAAAAGCCGCTCTGCGGTGTAATGCGAAACTTTGGCAAGCTAGCTGAGCTCGCGAAAACGTCTTAGTCGAACCACGATACGTCCCAGTTGGGCGTCTTTTATTGTTCTTCACATCACTGGTCACGCCCGGTGTTTGGCCAGTTCACTCCAACACAATTCAAGAGCAGCCGACGTGTTTTGGGACTTGCGCGCCGCGCAGATGTTCCATGAAAGGCTCTGCTTCATCGAAACAGGTTTGACTTTCTTTGTGCTGATCAGTTCTGAAAAAGTGTCTGGCATCCCTCCTACGATATAGTCTGGCTCTGCCAATAATCCGGTCAGAAAGTTGTAGTCGTCGCATTCAATATTCGGCTGGGCATTGACCTTATTGACCGCCTCGGTGTTGCCGCCAAGTGACTTTATCAGGGTCGCTCTCCAGTGTTTATGAAGATGCGGTGATGCAAAGGGAAAGTCGAAAACACCTGCCATTGTTTGTGGGCCGCGTTGGTGAATTTCATGATCGGGGTGCGCAACAAACTGAATTTGCCGTTTTTCCATCACCATGATTTCGACATTGTCGGCATCCGGTGTGTAGGTCAGATCGCCCAGAAACACATCGAACTGCCCCGCTTGCAACAAGTCGAGCGGACGCGCGTAAGCGCTCACCAGTATTCTGAATCGAAGGTCGGGCATTACCTGCCGCACAGATCGCAGGACGGGCACGATCAGAGATCTTGTGGTCAAAGGCCCGCAACCGATCAGAAAAGTGCCAGGTCCGGCGTCACGCAAACTGGCGACACGCGTCGCATAGCGATCCAGGTCTTGCCGCAGAGCCTTAGCGATAGGCAAAAACTCCTGCCCCGCCCGCGTCAGCGTACTGCTGTTGCGCCTTCGATGAAACAGCACGAGCCCTGCATGGTCCTCGGCTTGCCCGATATAGCGGGAAAACGACGCGTTGGAGACACCCATCACGCGGGCCGCGTGTTGGAAGCTGCCAGTTTCAGCCAAAGTAAGAAAGGCAGTTAATGCGTTTTCATTCATCGTGCGGTCAATATCATCTCAGTTATCGGTTTTTAACTTTCATAATGTGAAATCCTAGTAAAGCTATGTTGCAGCATTAAAGTTTCGACCGTTATCCCTGATGAACCTTCCGATATTCCCAGCATCGGTATCGCCTTCCACTTCCACAGAGGTCAAAATGTTCAACCTTCGATCCATTGCGTTTTCGGCAACGGTGGCCACAGCTTCGGTCTGTGCTACGCCTGTTTTAGCCGAAACCGACCAACCCAATATCCTTGTCATCATGGCCGACGACGTGGGTTGGGCCAGTCTTGGCAGCTATCATCAGGGGGTTAAAAGCATCAAAACCCCCAATCTCGATCAACTGGCAGCGGATGGCATGCGCCTGACGGATTATTATGCTCAGCCAAGCTGCACGGCGGGGCGTTCGGCTTTTATCACCGGGCAGTTGCCGGTTCGTACCGGGATGCATACCGTCGGCCTACCCGGAGACCCCGAAAAGGGTCTGAGTGATGACGATCCCACCTTGGCCAACATGCTGAAATCCTTGGGTTACACGACCGGCCAATTCGGTAAGAACCATTTGGGCGATATGAACAAGTTTCTGCCAACAGTGAAAGGCTTTGATGAATATTGGGGTTGGCTCTATCACTTGAACGCGATGGAATACACGTCCGACCCGGACTGGCCCAAAGATCAGAAATTCAACGACACTTTTGGTCCTCGGAATATCATCCACGCCTATGCGACAGATACGGTTGATGAAACGGTAGACCCGCGCTGGGGTCTGGTCGGCAAGCAACGCATCATCGACGATGGCCCCGCTCCGCCTGAACGGCAAAAGACGCTGGATGACGAAGTGACGGCCCATACACTGGGCTTCATCAACCGCGCGGTTGAAAGTAACACTCCGTTCTTTGTCTGGATGGCACCAGCGCGTGCGCATGTCTGGACACACCTGAGCCCTGAATACGAAGACATGCTCGGCGATGGGCGTGGGTTGCAAGATGTGGTGATGAAGGAACTTGACGACAACGTAGGAAAAGTCATGGCTCGGCTGGAAGAACTGGGCGTTTCCGACAATACGATTGTTGTATTCACGTCCGACAACGGCCCCGAAACCATGACTTGGCCCGACGGGGGAACAACGCCGTTCCACGGTGAAAAGGGCACGACCTGGGAAGGCGGTTTCCGCGTGCCTGCCATTATTCGCTGGCCCGGGAAAGTTCCCGCCGGAACCGTGAGTAATGGCATCTTTGCCGGGCTCGACTGGATGCCAACCCTGGTCGCGGCTGCTGGTGGACCGGATGACTTGCCGGATGCTTTGTTACAGGGTCACGAAGGCTATCAGGTGCATCTTGATGGTTACAATCAGTTGTCGTTCTTGACCGGCGCAAGCGACAGCAGTCGCGAAGAAATCGTCTACTACGAGGGGCCAGACCTGCAGGCCGTACGTCACGGTGACTGGAAAGCGCATTTCACAATTCAAACCGAAGGGTGGGCTGGACCCAAAGAGGAACTGAATGCTCCGCTTCTATTCAACTTGCGCCGTGATCCTTATGAAAAGGCGGCCGAGGAGTCGGGGATGTATACCCGGTGGATGGGCAACAAAATGTGGGCCTTCGGTCCTGCAGCTAAGATCGTTCAGAACCACCTGTCTACGTTCAAGGACTATCCTCCGCGGGGATCGGACATAACCAATCAAACTCACGTGGAAGAACAAATCTCGACCGAAGGCGGGATGTCACAGTAAAAAAACAATAGTCGGGAGGCATCCAATGGTGCCTCCCGATCTTCGCAATCGAGTACGGGAAAATATCTGCGCACGTGGGTCCGCTTTGATACCTTGCCCGGCCACTCGCGTATGCCGCAGCATCAAAAAGTCTGGGCTCGATGCTGATGTGGGAGCAGTCGCGGCATCATTTCGACTGCCCCACCTGGATCAGGTTTGGAACGGTTCTTACGGCGCGCGCTCACTCCGCCGTTAGCCAATCCGGAACGGTTCTTTTTCGTCTGTGCGGCATCGGGCCGTTTTGACCCCTTTTTCTTTAGACTGCAGTGCGCACGAAAGGCAAAAGTCCCCGGATTACTGTTATTCGTGACCGGATGGGAAATCCAAACCAAACTTGACGAACGACCCAAACTCGCCAGGTCGCAATAAGCAAATTCGCTTCACCACATGAGTTTCTGGTAAACACGTTTCACCCCACCGAAGCCGCCGCCGTGGCCGCAATCTATGCCTTCTTCATCGCCACCTTTGTCTACAAAGAAATGGGGCCGCTCGCCGCCCCCAAAACCCGTAGCCTGTTCGCCGCCGCTGTGATCGAAGACGCGCCTGCTGGCCCACGCATTCCCCTGAAGAGCAAGCCTTGGGCAGTTTTCACCGCGATTGTGCATCCCGACACTCAAAAGACCTTGTTTGATGCCGGCAAACTGACGATCACACCGCTGTTTGTGATCGCCAACGCGCTGATCCTGAAACACGTGTTGATGGATGAGCAAATCCCGCAACAGGTCGCCAATGCGATGCTGTCGGCGGGCTTTGGGCCTGTGATGTTCCTGGTCGTCGTAAACATCGTCCTGCTTATCGGTGGTCAGTTCATGGAACCCTCGGGCCTCTTGGTCATCGTGGCGCCTCTGGTGTTACCGATTGCCATCGAGTTAGGCATCGACCCGATCCATCTGGGTATCATCATGGTGGTCAACATGGAGATCGGCATGATCACCCCGCCGGTCGGCCTGAACCTCTTCGTCACCTCGGGCGTTGCCGGAATGCCGATGATGAGCGTGGTCAAAGCAGCCCTGCCGTTCCTGGCCGTGCTGTTCGTGTTCCTGATCATCGTTACCTATGTTCCGTTCCTATCTACATTCCTGCCCAATTCGTTCATGGGACCGGAAATCATAACCCAGTGACGCGGAAGGCGCTGGTCAAGTCTTAGGGGTGTTGTGAAGCGAACCCAGGGGGTGTTGATGTTAAACCGACCAAGGTCCGCTTAGTCCGCACAGCAAACATCGGCGCTCCTTATTGTAAACTGTCCATGGGTTTCTATCGCTCTCTACTTCCCACCATTTGTTCTGAAGTAGTAGAGGTAAGCCAAAGCTATGAACACCAATGAAAAAGCTAAGTCGACACCGAGATAAGAAGCACCAGTTGCCAACCTGACTACAACCATGGCCGCAACCATCACGCACAAAACCGCGAACTCGATCGATCGCCTATTCATGACTGCTCCTTATTGTGAACTTCGTTGCCTTAAGTATCCCCACCGACTCCGCAACGCTGACATTTAAGAAAAGGAGCGTCAGTAGTCCAACGTGCACGTCACTTGTAACCAAATATCCGACAAACAACCGTTTCATCAGCACTCCTACCCAGTTTTTGAGTTCTTGATGTCGGCTAAAAGCTTGTTACGCATCAGTAAGAAGGCAGCAACCAGGATCAAGGCCACGTAAAAAACTAGTTTCTCGTGGGAGGCGTATGGCTTTGGGAGGAAGTCGACGTCGGGGATTTCAATGCCGAAGAACTCTATTGGTAACGTGTACCTGACCGCTACTAGGTAAGCTACTGCGCTGAGAATATAGCAAACCTTCAGGGCGACCTTTTGATTAATCATAACGCTTCCACCCTCCTTATTGTGAACTAAACCAATGGACCACGTGGAGGAGCGTTCCCACAACCAGCAAAAATAACGATATTGTCTGGGCACAGATAAACACCCAAGTTATTGCCGATAGCTCATCCGTCTTTTCAAAAAAGTTACCGAAAAATACGAGTCCCAGATATGAAAGAACAAAAACCAAAGCCAACCATTTCAAAGCCCTACGCCTCCACATTGTGAACTAGCTCAAAAAATTCAGGAGGGCTTGTGACCCAACTGCTAAGAACGCAAATGCCGCTGCAAGCTTACCCCGGCCACTGATCACCTCTTCACGGTTCGTCACATGCTTAGGTAGATGGTAAGAGGCGGTATACCAGTTGAAGGCTGAGAATCCGCCGAATATCACCACGGCCCATTTCAACACTTCAACAAACAAGTCAATTCTCCTTATTGTTGACTTAGAACGTTTGGTCCGAGCCCATTTTAATCAATACTGCGCGTTCGATGGATGACTGCTTTGCCGGTCATTTTGCAGCTCACTGTAAGGGCAGACGTCTTCTTCAAATGGAACATAGCGGCGGCGAAAGCTAGTACCTTCCACGGCTGCTGGAAGACTGATCCTATCCATCCTGAAATGCCGAAAATCCTCCCTTACCGGGTCCCAGCCCACGAGGTACCATAAAGGGGGCAGGATCAGCATTGCCTGTGGCTCCACTTTGCGGCGGGTCCGCCGTCCTTTTGCATCGCGATACTTAAACGAGATGAGCCTGCGTCCAAAGAATGCCGCTTCAACGGCGGGAAGCAACTCAGCATCCATTTTATCCAAATCCGAAAGGTCTTGCAGCGGGGACAATTGACCAATGTGTAAGCAGTCCAAGAAAGCGCGCAGGTCGCGCACTTTGTCTGCGGGCAGGGCCTTTTCGATCTTGGCTAGTCCGGCATCTGCCAGCTCCGAGAAAGGAAGGTTTCCCGCCGCCCGCATGGCTGCCACGCTGATGAGCAGTGCAAAGACCTCTGGCACCGATAACTTGGCAGTTGTCTGCATGGATTGCGGATCAAGCTGCAAGCCGCCACCCCGCCCCACGTCGGAATGGATCACATAGCCTTCATCCCGAAGCGCGCTGATATCACGAAGGACAGTGCGGCGGGACACGCCCACCTCATCAGCAAGGGCATCAATAGTGGATGTACCGTTTCGGCGGAGGGTCCGCACAATCTTTTCATGTCTGAGTCGAACATTCATTCTGACACGATAGCACAAACGGTGACAACTTTTGTCACTGTTTTGATTTAAACCGTTTCCAGAAAAGCAAAAAATGGAGAATTCGACATGGAACGGACAGCAGTGAATCCCTGGGAGTGGTCGCTCAAACTTGGCTACAATCAGGCCGAGGTGATCAAAGGCACGACACGTCTGGTCATTTGCGCAGGGCAGACAGCGGTGGACGAGAACGGCGCGCCCCAGCACCCTAGCGATATGCGTGCGCAGATCAATTTGGCCCTGGACAATCTGGAAGCCTTAATCAAAGAAGCTGGCATGGATCTGAGTAATGTCATCAAGCTGGGCGTCTATGCCACTGATGTGGATGAGGCATTGAAGAACTTCGATCTGCTGGGGATGCGCTTTGGCCCGCATCGGGTCGCCCCGCCCATGACCTTGCTGGGTGTCACACGCCTCGCTATCCCCGGATTGCTGTTTGAGATAGAAGCAACCGCAGCTGCATAGGTGAGATCATAGCGGCCATTTGATTTCGAAAACCAAGTGGCTGCCATGTCCCGCATAGCGGACCTATCCCTCCCCCCGCACCAGCACATCCAGCATGCCCGAGATATCCTCAACCTCTTCCGCGATCACATGGGTCACCGAATGCGCCCGCTGCATCCGGCCCGTGACCCGCAGCAGCCGCCCCGAGATCACCGCCCGGCGGAAGGTTTCGTAAATTTTGCGCCAGACCACCACGTTCACGATACCGGTCTCATCCTCGAGCGTGACAAAGATCACCCCCTTGGCCGTCCCGGGCCTCTGCCGCAGGATCACCAGCCCCGCGACCGCCACCAGCGCGCCCTCGGGCGGGTCGTTCAACCGGTTGGCGGGCAGACACGCGGGCGGGCGCGGCCAGTTCCGGTCCGAAGACACAGGGCAGGTAGGTAACGCATTCATGAGAACAAAAATAGAACAAACGCAAGGAAAGTCCATAGGCGGCGTGACGAGTCGCAAATGAGGCTGGAAAGACCTAAATGCCTTCACTATGGAAGAATTCGACAAGCGAAAGAGGAAGACGCACGCAATGGCAAAGATTACCTATGTCGAGCACGGCGGTACCGAACATACAGTCGAAGTCGCCAGCGGCCTGACCGTCATGGAAGGGGCCCGTGACAACAATATCCCCGGCATCGAGGCCGATTGCGGCGGCGCCTGCGCCTGTTCGACCTGCCATGTCTATATCCACCCCGACTGGGTCGAGAAGGTTCCGGCCAAGGACGACATGGAAGAGGACATGCTGGATTTCGCCTTTGAACCCGACCCGGCCCGCTCGCGCCTGACCTGCCAGATCAAGGTCACTGACGAATTGGACGGGCTGGTTGTTCAAATGCCCGAAAAGCAGATCTGATGCTTTTCAAAGCGATCGCGGCAGCCGCGATCGCAATTGGAATCTTTCCGAGCCAGACAAGATCTCAGCAGCCATGGCAGTATGAGCCGCTGGGTTCGGCAGAGTACTCCGAACCCACTGCGCGATACCCGCACGGGGTACTCGGTGATCAGATTGAATACGGCACCCTGATCCTGCAATATGCGCCGGAATGGGCGAAATACACTATCCGGCTGCCAAAAGAGCGCGTTTTCGAAGATATCCGACCGCGCCTGATTGATATTGACAACGATGGCCGTCGCGAAGCTCTGGTGGTTGAAAGCCATCGTGACAAAGGTGCACGGCTTGCAATCTACAATGGCGGCGGCCTGATTGCCGCTACGCCCTACATCGGAACCCGCTTTCGCTGGCTCGCTCCGGTCGGAGCGGCCGACATGGATGGCGACGGCAACGTCGAGATCGCCTATGTCGATCGCCCTCACTTGGCCAAAACCCTGCGCATATGGCGATTTGCAGACGGCGAGCTGACCGAAATCGCATCGCTGCCCAATCTCACCAATCACCGTATTGGAGAAGATTTCATCTCCGGCGGTCTGCGCGATTGCGGCGGCACTCCGGAACTGATCCTCGCCAACGGCAACTGGACCCGCGTCATCAGCGTCACTTACGAAAACGACTGGACCACCCGCGACCTCGGCGCGTTTACCGGCCCCAAAAGCCTGAACAACGCGCTCAAGTGCTGATCCGCCTCTTCATCTGGCTAAAAATTTCCTGTGAGTGAGGCGATAGGCCGAAGGGGCAAAGCCCCCTGACCTACCGACTGTTCAAAGAGCCCGCCAGCCGATATCGCGGCGGTAAAAGCCTTCGGGCCAATCCACACCTTCAATCATCGCATATGCCCGATCGCGCGCCTCTTGCAGAGTATTCCCGCGCGAGGTCACATTCAGCACGCGCCCGCCTGCGGCTTGAACCTGCCCATCAACGGCCTTAGTGCCAGCGTGAAAGACCATGTTGCCGCTGTCCTCAGGAAGCGCATCCAAGCCCTTGATCGCAGATCCTTTTACGTAGGAACCCGGATACCCCTGTGCCGCCATCACAACAGTGATCGCATGATCGTCGGCCCAGTTTACCTGTGTCTCGCTCAAACGGCCCTCGGCCGCGGCATGAAGCAGGTCCAGAACCTGGGCACCAAGCCGCATCATCAGAACCTGGCATTCCGGGTCACCAAAGCGGACGTTGTATTCGACCAACCTCGGTTGGGCATCCTTGATCATCAACCCCGCATACAAAACGCCTTGAAATGGCATGCCCCGGCGCTTCATCTCGGCCATGGTCGGGCGCACGATCTCTTCCATCGCGCGCGCCTCGATCTCGGCACTCAGGACCGGGGCTGGGGAATACGCCCCCATACCGCCTGTGTTTGGGCCCGTGTCGCCTTCTCCCACGCGCTTGTGATCCTGCGCGGTGCCGATGGACAGAATGTCCTCGCCATCACACAAGACGAAGAGAGATGCCTCTTCGCCCTCCATGAACTCCTCAATCACCACCTCGGCCCCTGCGCCACCAAAAGCGCCGCCGAACATGTCGTCGATGCCCTCCAGCGCGGTCTGTTCGTCCATGGCGACGATCACACCCTTGCCTGCCGCCAAACCATCGGCTTTGACCACGATCGGCGTGCCCTGTTCGCGGACGTAAGCCTTGGCAGGCTCGGCCTCGGTGAACCTTGCATAGGCTGCGGTCGGAGCGTTCGACGCGTCACAGATTTCCTTGGTGAAACTCTTCGATGCTTCCAACTGCGCAGCATCGGCGGACGGGCCAAAGACCAGCACACCCGCTTCACGCAGACGATCCGCGACGCCAGCGGCCAGGGGCGCTTCGGGGCCGACAATCACGAAATCAATTGCATTCTCTTCGGCAAAGCTGACAACCGCACCGCCGTTTTCGACATCCAGTGCCGCGCACTCGGCAATTTGTGCAATCCCTGCATTTCCCGGCGCCACGATCAGTCGGTCACATTTGGGATTTTGCATCACCGCCCAGGCGAGGCTGTGTTCCCGCCCGCCGCTGCCGAGAATAAGGATGTTCATTAAGGTCTCCGATCTGCTTGGCCTCGCCTTCCGGGCGTTCTAAGCTGGCCGGGCATTTGACACAAGGCGCTGAAATGTCCGACCTGCTTGATGACCCGATCCCGGGCCAAAACACACCAGAATATACCGTTTCGGACATCTCGGGTGAGGTGAAACGCACGCTCGAAGGCACGTTTGGGCGAATCCGTGTGCGCGGTGAAGTCGGACGCGTGTTTACGGCGCGTTCGGGGCATCTGTACTATGACATCAAGGACGACCGGAACGTTTTGGCCTGCACCACCTGGAAAGGTCAGGTTTCGGGCCTATCCGTGGTGCCGGAAGAAGGTCTTGAGGTTGTCGTCACCGGTCGTCTGACGGCCTTTGGCGCGCAATCGAAATACAACCTGAACGTCGATGAGGTCGCGGTCGCCGGGCAAGGCGCACTTATGGCCTTGCTGGAAAAGCGCAAGAAACAGCTCGAGGCTGAAGGTCTGTTTGCGCCCGAACGGAAAAAGCCTCTGCCGTACCTGCCGCAGATCATTGGCGTGGTGACCTCACCATCTGGTGCTGTGATCCGGGACATCCTGCACCGCCTGCGAGATCGCTTCCCGCGCAAGGTGCTGATCTGGCCCGTCGCTGTACAGGGCTCCAACTGCGCGCCCGAGGTTGCGCGGGCCATCGAAGGGTTCAACAAGCTGACACCTGGCGGTTCACTGCCCCGCCCCGACCTGATCATTGTCGCCCGGGGGGGCGGGTCGATCGAGGATCTTTGGGGCTTTAACGAAGAAATTGTCGCGCGTGCGACGGCCGCTTCGGACATTCCTCTGATTTCAGCCGTTGGTCACGAAACAGATACGACGCTGATCGACTTTGTATCAGACCGCCGCGCGCCAACACCGACCGCCGCGGCCGAGCTTGCCGTGCCGGTTCGAATGGAAATACTGGCCTGGACAGGTGAGCAAGGCGCGCGTCTGTCTCGTGCCGCTACGGATGCGGTTCAAAGGCGGTCTCAACGGCTTCGTGATCTGTCCCGCGCGTTGCCTCGCCCGGATAGTTTGTTGAACACTCCACGCCAACGACTTGATTTGATTGCAGATCGGCTGGCGCCCGCACTGAATCGCGGCGTCCAGAACCGACGTCTGCAGGTCGTCGAGCTGTCCGCACATCTGCGCCCGTCGACGTTGCGCAATCTCGTTTCGACCAGAAACGAGGCCTTACGCAACCTGTCATCCCGTCTGTCTCTGCGCCCAATCCACAGAGAGATCGAACAACAAAAGCAGAATATCAACAGGTTAGCCGACCGTATGAACGCGGCACAGGCCACGCGCCTGGATCGGATGCGGCAACAGCTGGACGCCGCTGATCGCTTGCGTGAAACACTTAGCTACAAGGCGACGTTACAGCGTGGCTACGCTGTGGTCCGAGCTGAGGGCGAGGTTCTGACAACCAAGAAACAGGCGTCAAAACACAGCGCATTCGAGATCGAATTCGCAGATGGTCTGCTGAATACGGGCCAGCCCACGACTTCACCGGCGGCCCCTAAGAAGTCAGCAAAGAAAGATGCACCGGACCAGGGCTCGCTGTTCTAGCCGAATGCGCCTTCAGACCCCGACTTCAGGGCCGAGACAAACCATTTCTTCATTGATGTCCTCGGCCTCGTACAGCTCGGTGGCGTCCGAGTTGCCCTCGAACAAGGCGATCAGGCCCCCGTCAGACTTGGTAAAGACCCAGCATTGCGGGTCAATCCGGTCTTCGTAGACAAAGCAGATCTGGCCCGCTTGTTCGTACCAGACACCCTCTTTGCAATTGCCGTCCAGAAAAGACCAGATCACGCGGCGATTGGGCAAATAGCGTTCGACGCCGTAAACCGTTCCCTGAAACCCATAGAACATGGTTTTTCCGCGCGTATAACTGTCGAATTCAGCCCCAGACAAAGCTGACTGAGCCGCTGCCGTCTGCGCAGAAAGTGTCAGAAGAATCGCAATACGCCTGAGCATGGGAACATTCTGACAGATGCCGGTCAGCATCGCCAACAGACAATCCCCTAAAACCGGCTGCCTTAACGTCACCGCTTGAGTTGTAATGGCGATCCCGGTGATGCTGCCAAAAAAAGCCAAATGGGGGACATTTGATGACAACCGCTTTTTTCTGGATCGCTGCCGCGAGCGCGCTGGCCTATTTGCCGATGTCACCGCGCCCGGCCAGCCCCCTGCGATCCCTCTTCAAGACGGCCTCTGTCGCGCTACTGGCGCTGGTTGCTGTCTTAAGTGGCGCCCCCATGCTACTGACCCTTGCGCTAGTCCTGTGCGCCTTGGGTGACGCGCTGTTATCACGCGAGACGGACTCGACCTTCATGGCAGGGATTGGTGCATTTGCAGCAGGCCACCTGGCCTATATCGCTCTGTTCCTCAGCCACCCATCCAGCGACACCGCTCTGATCTTCGACAAGCCCGGCATCTTTTGGTCGCTGATCATCCTCGGGATCGTTGCTGCAACCCTGCTCGCCCCCCGCGCCGGTGACCTCAAGATACCGGTTCTGGGCTATATCCCGATCATCCTTGGCATGGGCATTACGGTCCTCGCCTTGCCCGAGGCGGGCGCGTTACGCTGGGCCCTGCCCGCCGCACTGGCCTTCATCGCGTCGGACCTGATACTGGCGACTGAAAAGTTTCTGCTACCTAACGGCCATCCGGCGCTACGCATCACGCCCTGTATGATCTGGATCCTATACTGGGGCGCGCAAGCGGGGCTGTTGATTGCGTTTTTGTGACCCTTTGCAACTGCCGCAAATCCGCATTAGGTGAGAGGAACACCTGCGGAGACTAAAAATGGCGTTTTTCTCAAAGCTCAAGGACAAGCTGTTCAAATCCTCGTCCCGCCTCGAACAGGGGCTGGATGCCATCGTCGAAGACGGTGGCGAGGAAACGACCGCCCCCGATCCAGTTATCCCCGAGCCTGAGCCGCAGCCGGAACCGGTTCCCGAAATTCCGCAGCCCGTGCCAGAGACACCTGAACCCGCCCCTGTGCCACAGCCGGTCGAAACACCTGAACCCGCGCCGGTCGACCCAACCCCTGCTCCGCCCCCGCCTGAGGCCGCGCCATCCAAAGGGGTGTTGGGACGCCTGTTTGGCCGGAACGAAGCCAAGGCCGTCATCCGTCGTACGTTGGACGACGATATGCTTGAGCAGCTAGAGGAACTGCTGATCGCCTCGGATATGGGCGTCGACACCGCTTTGCGGGTCACATCCAACATGGCCGAGGGGCGATTGGGCCGGAAACTCTCCACGCAAGAGATCAAGCAATTGCTCGCCCAGGAAGTCGCCCGTGTGATGGAACCGGTTGCCAAGCCTCTGCCCATCTACCCCAAGCGCCCGCAGGTCGTGCTGGTCGTTGGCGTCAACGGGTCCGGCAAAACCACGACCATCGGCAAGCTCGCCAGCCAGTTCAAAGCCGCGGGCAAAAAGGTCGTCATCGCCGCCGGGGACACATTCCGCGCAGCCGCCGTCGAGCAGCTACAAGTCTGGGGCGACCGCGCCGGTGTGCCAGTGCTGACCGCACCCGAAGGGTCAGACCCGGCCTCATTGGCTTTCGACGCCCTGACCCGCGCGCAGCAAGACGGTGCAGACCTGCTGATGATCGACACGGCCGGGCGCCTGCAAAACCGATCGGATCTGATGGAGGAACTGGCCAAGATCGTCCGCGTGATCCGCAAAATCGACGAGACCGCCCCGCACAACACGCTGCTGGTGCTGGATGCCACCACGGGCCAGAACGCGCTGAGCCAGGTCCGGACATTCCGCGATCTCGCTGACGTGTCGGGCCTGGTGATGACCAAACTCGACGGCACCGCCAAAGGTGGCGTATTGGTGGCACTGGCCGACAAGTTCGGCCTGCCAATCCATGCCATAGGCGTCGGAGAACAGATCGACGACCTCGCCCCCTTCGACCCTGAAGAGTTCGCCGCCGCCCTCACTGGCCTGGACCGAACCTGATCCCCCTTTCATCTGGCCCTAAATATCCTCCGGGGGTCTGAGGGTGGAAAACCCCCGGCCTCTCCACCCAGCGAAAAGACTGACATTTGAGCGACTGGCTGATTTCTCTCGAAGGCACCGAAGCGGGCCATCAGCTGGCTCTTGGCCTCGCTCTGATGGCCGCCTTCCTGCATGCTGTATTTGGCGCGCTGCAGAAGGGCCGCCACGATCCCTGGCTGTCCCGTGGGGCAATCGACGCCTGCTATTGCCTGATGGCCGCCCCTTTTGCCTTTTTCGTGGTGCCGTGGCCTGAACCCTACATGTGGTCCATCTTCGCCGTGGTCTGGGTGATCCACATCGCCTACAAGGTCCTTCAGGCCATGGCCTATACAAAGGGTTCATACACTGTCGTCTACCCGGTCGTACGCGGCACTGGCCCCCTATTCACGGTCATCGGCGCCTATCTTCTCTTCGGCGAGACCTTTACCGGGATTCAATGGTTTGGCGTTTTGGTCCTGCTGGCCGGTATCTTCGGACTGGCCGCCTATAATTTGCGTTTTCTGGAAACCAACCGGGAAACGCTGGGCATCGCGCTTATACTGGCCTTCGCAACCGGCCTATTTGTCGCGCTCTACACCACTTATGACGCCTATGGTATCCGGGCCACCGCCGACCCGTTCACCTTTCTGGCGTGGTTTTTCATGATCGACGGTTTTGCGATGCCGATTTACGCATTCCTCAGATGGCGCGCCATGATCAACCGCCCTGCCGTTGGACCATTGATGTTGCGGGGCTTGGCCGGAGGCATCATCGCCCCTATGTCCTTCGGAGCAATCATGCTGGCCACCCGCCTGGACAAGGTCGGCGAAGCCGCCGTCCTACGTGAAACCTCGACGGTCTTTGCGGCCCTAATCGGGTGGCTGGTGCTAAAAGAAACTGTGGGGCCAAGACGGGTCGCGCTGATGGCATTGATTGCATTGGGCGCCGTAATAGTTGAAATGGGCGGGTAAAAATCAGGAAACCGACATGCCAGGCAAAAAAGAAATCAATCCATTTCTGAAACAAGCGTTAGAGCTTGGGCCGCCACTGGCCTTTTTCTTCATCTACCTACGTCTGCGTGACGACAGTTTCCTGATCGGAGGCATTGAATATTCAGGCTTTATCATTGCGACGATCATCTTCGTCCCGCTGATGCTGGCCGCCATGGGCATCCTCTGGGTCCTGACCGGCAAACTGAGCCGGATGCAGATATTCACCGCCTTCATGGTCATCTTCTTTGGGGGCCTGACCGCTTGGTTCAATGATGAGCGGTTCTTCAAGATGAAAACCACGCTGGTTTACGGTTTTTTCTCGGTCATCCTTGGAATTGGCCTTCTGCAAGGGAAATCCTACCTGGCCTATGTCCTCGAAGATATGCTGCCGATGCGCCATGAGGGCTGGATGATCCTGACCCGCCGGTTGTGCGGCTGCTTTGCGGTTCTGGCCGTTGCCAATGAATTTGTCTGGCGAACCATGTCGACGGACCTGTGGGTCAAAATTGAAACTTTCGCCTTTCCGATCGCGCTGATGGCGTTCCTGATGCTTCAGTTCAGTCTGTTGCAACGCTACATGGATGATCCAGACCACCAATAGGCGAACACTGATAATCGGCGCGCAGCTTAAGCGTTTGCTTTCATATTGAGCCGTCACACAGCGCACAATCAGGCAAACCAATAAAAACCTTGGAATAATAGCCCGGCTGTGGAACATTGGGGCACCACTCAACACCAGCAGCCGGAGACCCCTCAACCACATGAAGGCACTCCCAAACAGCGGATTCCTGTCCGAGGCATCAGACCGACTCAGGGCTATGCTTTCGGCACTCGCGACCGAGATTTCCTTGGATCAAGGCCAGGTGCTGTTTGAGCAGGGGGACGAAGGCGATGCGCTGTATGTGATTTCTGAAGGTACGCTCGAGGTTTCATTCCTTGCGATGAGCGGGCGCAAGCTGTCTTTGACCCTTATGAAGCCGGGCGAAGTGTTTGGCGAAATTGCGTTGTTCGACAGCGGGCCGCGGACCGCCACAATAGCAGCGGCCGAGCCATCTAGCGTGCTGCGCGTGCGCCGCAGCGACGTGATGGACCAGATCCGCCAGCACCCCGATCTTGCCGTCGACATGATCCGTCTGGCGGGCCTGCGCATGCGCTGGATGGGGTCACAGCTAAACGAACAAGTGTTCTTGCCGATGCCCATTCGTCTGGCGCGCAAATTGCTGCATCTGTCTGCCCTTCAGGACGACCCCGCCATGCGCATCACCCTGTCCCAAAGCGAATTGGCCGAGTTCGTCGGTGCCACGCGCGAGGCTGTATCCAAGACGATTTCCACTTGGAAACGCGACAATGTTGTCGAGGCATCCCGAGGCGGGTTGATGATCCAGGACTTTAACGCCCTAAAAGAACTGGCCGAATCCGACTTAATCTGACCTTGTGACCTCCTTCACATACGGCGCATGCCAAAATAGCTAATGTCTTAGTTGTTACCGTAGGGGGCCAGAGAATCATCCCCGATATCTGTCCACTGGCCTCTCCCTGTACCAGAGCCATGCGCCTCCCCGGCGTGTGGCTCACTTACTTTCAGCGCCACGTGGAACGGAAAAGGCCGAGGCATTGCCCCGGCCTTGTCACAACGTTTGATGTGGTGCGTTACTCGCCCAAACTCAGCGCCACAAAGCGGGGGTCGCCACCGCGTCGTACAAGCAACAACAGCGATTTACGCCCGGCCTCACGCGCTTCTTCCATGCGTGCTTCCAGATCTTCAATCGACGTCACCTTTTGCTGTCCAGCCTCGGTGATCAGATCGCCGGCGCGCAACCCTTTGGAAAACGCCTCAGAGGCTTCATCCACTTCGGTCACAACCAGCCCATCGGCGTCTTCTTCCAGACCAAGATCCGTGCGTAGCGTGTCCGTCAGCGGCGAAATGGTCAGACCAAGAATGTCAGCATTCTCTTCCGTTGGAGCCTCAGACGTTTCCTCCTCGCCCTGATCGGCCCGTTCGGCATCCTCACGACGCCCCAGAGTAACCAGGACGGTCTGTGTTCCGCCATCGCGATGCACGACAACACGCACGGCTTTGCCCACGGTTGTCTCGCCGACCTGACGCACAAGGCCGCGTGTATCTTCGACCTCGACCCCATCAAAGCTGAGGATCACGTCACCAGCCAGCAGACCAGCATCTTTCGCCGGCCCATCCGGAACATCGCTGATCAGCGCACCGCCCGGTTTGGCCAACCCCATTGCCTCGGCCATGTCCTCGGTTACGTCCTGAATGCGAACGCCCAGCCAACCACGGCGGGTTTCGCCGAATTCACGCAGTTGGTCGACCACCTTGACCACGACGTTGGACGCCATTGAAAAGCCGATTCCGATCGAGCCGCCGTTGGGCGACAAAATCGCTGTATTCACACCAATCACTTCGCCATTCATGTTGAACAGCGGACCGCCCGAGTTGCCCCGGTTGATGGCCGCGTCGGTCTGGATGTAGTCGTCATACGAACCGCTCAGCGCCCTGTTGCGGGCCGAAACGATCCCGGCCGAAACCGAGAAGCCCTGCCCCAACGGGTTGCCCATGGCAATAACCCAATCACCGACACGGGCGACGTCACTGTCGCCAAACTGCACGTATTGCAGCGGGCCCGGGGCCTCGACCTTCAGCAGCGCAATATCGGTTTTCTCGTCCGTGCCTATCACCTTGGCAGGCAGTTCTTCAGGCGGCTGTCCATCACCGGGGAAGAACTCCACCAGGATTTCATCGGCCTCGGCGATCACGTGATTGTTGGTGACGATGTAGCCGTCCTCGGAAATCACGAACCCCGAACCCAGCGCGTTGCTGCGGCGCGGGCGATTTTCATCATCACCGTTCCGGTCCTGAAAATCGCGAAAGAAATCTTCGAACGGTGATCCCTCGGGCACTATGCCCTGCGGGCCGGTCTGGCCTTCAATCAACGTTGAGGTGGTAATGTTGACCACGGCCGGGCTGATCTTTTCTGCCAGCGGCGCCAGGCTTTCGCTCCGCGCCTGTGCTGCGACGGCTTGGGCCAGAACAAGAATCATCCCCGCAATGGCCAGCCACATCAGCCGCATGAAACCAACACCCTCGTCCTGCCGGACTGAAATACTGCGTGCTTGTGCCTGCACTTGGGAACTCCTTGTCAACAAGTCTTGTAAAACTGCCCTCGGGCAAATCTTCTCAGGAACCAATGTAGTCGGTTTGTCCTTGCCCGCAACTCGGGATCGCGGGGAAATCACCTGCAAGTGAGGTCACCGCATCAAAACCCAACCTGATAAGCCCCCCATAGCAGGACAAACCCACTAACTACGCTCAGCAGACCGACCAGCCGCCGCGCCTGCTCGGGCAATGACCGCAATGCCTCTAACATGCGCTCAATAAGCGAAGGGGCCAGCGCATAGGCCAGCCCCTCTACAATCAATACCAGCCCGAAAGCCAGAAGGATCAGCCCCATTATTCGGAGGCCGCAGCAGCCGGAGCTGGTCGTCCGGTCGGCGAAGCGAGGTAGTTGAAGAACTCGGAATCCGGGCTCAGAACCAACGAGCTATTGCCGCCCTGCAACGCGTTCTCATACGCGGTCAGCGAACGGTAGAATTCAAAGAACTCCGGGTCCGCGCCATAGGCTTCCGCAAAGATCGCGTTACGTTCGGCGTCCGCTACACCACGGGTGATTTCGGCTTCACGACGGGCATCTGACACCAGTTCCACCACGGTCCGGTCAGCTTGCGCACGCACACGCTGCGCCGCCTCGTTACCACGGGCACGTTCGTCTGTTGCTTCACGTTCCCGCTCGGCCTTCATGCGATCGAAGGTCGCCTCAAGGTTGGCCTGTGGCAAGTCGGTCGCCTTCAAACGCACGTCGATTACAGTCACGCCCAGCGCCTGTGCTTCGGCAATCGCGCTGTTTCGGATGCGCAGCATCAGTGCCGCACGGTCCGAGCTCAGGATGTCACGGGACGAAACCGAGCCCAGAACTTCGCGGGTTTCGGCCCGCAAAATACGATCCAGACGATCCTCGGCAACCGGGATACCACCGACACCAACGGCCTGGCGGAACTGGTTCAAATCTGAAATCCGGTAACGTGCGAATGCATCGACAACCAGACGCCGATCGTCCAGAGGCGTCACCTCAAGGGGCTGTACGTCAATAGACAGGATACGGTCGTCATAGCGGACAACTTCTTGAATCACCGGGATTTTGAACGCCAAACCGGGGTCTTCCTTGACCGCGACGACACGACCAAATTGCAGGACCAGCGCGCGTTCACGTTCATCCACGATGAAGATCGAAGACAGGCCAACGACGCCAAGGATCACGACAAGAATGAGGATAATGGGTGATTTACGCATCAGTTGCTCTCCCCGGCTGGGCTACGACGCAGCTCGTTCAGCGGCAGATAGGGCACAACACCCTGCCCTTGCCCGGATGAGTTCTGGTCCAGAATGATTTTGTCAACGTCACCCAGAATCTGCTCCATTCGCTCCAGATACAGACGCTTACGCGTCACATCGGGTGCTTTGGAGTATTCTTCCAGAACTGCGCTAAAGCGGCTGGCTTCACCCCGCGCACTGTTGATCTGTTGGGCACGATATCCTTCTGCCTCTTCCAGAACCTGCGCAGCTTCGCCGCGCGCTTCTGCCAACACCTTGTTCGCATAGGCATCGGCTACGTTCTGCAACCGGTCCCGTTCCTGCGCAGCAGCTTGAACGTCGCGGAAGGCGGCGATCACATCCTGAGGCGGGTCGGCTTTGTCAAAGTTGACGCGGACAATGTTGATCCCTGAATCATAACTGTCCATTGTGGACTGGATCAATTCCTGCAAGCGATCCGCGATAACACCACGATCCCGGTTCAGGATCGGTGCAAGCTCGCTTTGAGCGATGATCTCGCGCATCGCTGATTCCGACACCGCCCGGATCGTTTGGCGCGGATCACGCAAGTTGAACAGGAACTTCGCAGGGTCGTTGATGTTCCAGACGACTTGATAGTCGATATCGACCACGTTTTCGTCGCCGGTCAGCATCAAACCATCATCACTGCCGCGGGCACCGCCCATATCTTCGTTCTGTTCGCGGGTGACCGGGATGACTTCGGCTGTAACGAAAGGCCACGGCGCAAAGTTTAGACCCGGATTTCCGACGGCCGAGAATTCGCCGAGGAACAACTCAACCGACTGTTCTTCGGGCTTGACCGTGTAAAAACTGGCCGCCCCCCACAATACCGCCGCGACGACGACACCAATAAGAACCGTACCTTTTGTGAAGATGGGGCCACCGCCGCCAGAGCCCTGACCGTTGCCACCTCGGCCTGAACCGCCGCGGCCGCCCATAAGGACGCGCAGCTGTTCCTGGCCTTTCTTCATCAGCTCATCAATCTCGGGGATCTGCGGACCATCGCCTTCGGGGGGCTTGCGCCCATCACCGTTGTCACCCCGATTTCCTCCGCCGCCCGAGGAGCCTCCGCCCCCCCAGGGGCCGCCGCTATTGCCCGCCATATGTATCTATTCCCTTGTGTTGGACCGTGTGATCACGGGTTCCCTTGTAACTTGTGTGCGCGCGGTTGCAAATCAAGCAGTGCGCACAGGTTGCCGCATTGTTACCAATTCCTCTGCCATCACCGGATGAACGGCAACCGTGCGGTCGAAATCTTCCTTGGTTGCGCCCATTTTTACGGCAATGCCAGCCAGCTGGATCATCTCACCCGCGCCCGGCGCGACGATGTGGCAGCCCAGAACCTTACGGGTCGCCTGACTGACGATCAGCTTCATCAGCACCCGTTGTGTTCCACCAGCAAAAGCTTTTTGCATTGGCTTGAACGATGTCGCGTAAACCTCAATCGGTTCCTGTGCCGCGCCTTCTTCTTCGCTTAGGCCTACCGTTCCGAATTCCGGTTGGGTAAAGATCGCAGTCGGGATCAGTTCATGATCCACTGGAGTCGGGTTGCCTTTGAACACGGTTTCGACAAAGGCCATCCCCTCGCGGATCGCGACGGGTGTCAGGTTCACGCGGTCGGTCACGTCGCCGATGGCATAGATCGAGGGTACGCCAGTCTGGCTGTACTCATCCACCACGATCTCACCTTTGCGGCCACGTTCCACGCCCAGCGCCTCGAGGCCCAAATTATCCGCATTCGGGGCACGCCCGGTAGCGTACATGACCACGTCGAACTGATCCTCGGTGCCATCGGTGGCCTTGACGCGGATCTTGTCGCCTTCTTTGGTCATTTCCAGCACATTGGTGCCCAAACGAACATCGATGCCGTTCTGGCGCATCTCTTCGCAGATCAGGCCACGTGCTTCTTCGTCGAAACCTCGCAGAATTTGCGCACCGCGATAGAATTGAGTGGTCTTGACACCCATCCCGTTCATGATTCCGGCAAACTCGCTGGCGATGTAGCCGCCACCGACAATCAGAATGCTTTCTGGCAGCTTCTCAAGGTGGAAGATCTCGTTCGACGTGATCGCCAAGTCCGATCCCGGAAACTCGGGCACGACCGGACGACCGCCTGTGGCGATCAGGATGTGTTTGGCTGTCTTGCGTGTCCCATCCGCCAATTCGACCGTATGTGGATCGACTACGGTTGCACGTTGATCAAAGCTTTCGACGCCGTTGTTTTTCAGGATATTGCGGTAGATGCCTTCAAGCCGGTCCAGTTCAGTCACCAGCTTGCCGTGAAAAGTATCCCAGTTCAAAGCACCGGCCTGAATGTCCCAGCCATAGGCTTGCGCATCACCGACCATACCCGAGAATTCGCTGGCGAAGACCATCAGCTTCTTGGGCACACAGCCTCGGATGACACAGGTGCCGCCGTAGCGGTCTTCTTCGGCCAGCCCCACTTTGGCACCGTTCTCACCAGCTGCCACACGTGCGGCCCGGACCCCACCTGAGCCTCCGCCGATAACGAACAGATCATAGTCAAAGCTCATTTGTCCTGCCTCTTCCAAATTTCCGCAAGCGCCCGCAGGCCTTGCATGGGGTGTACTCTATCTCGCGCTGCTGTCCAGAGTGATCGCCGGGGCTCCGGCCTCTTCGGTTGCTCGAACTTGCGCAGGGAACCGCTGCAGCGTTGTGAACAAACGCCCAGATATGGTTGCATTTGTTTTATTCAACGGCGGCCTCCGCGTCTTGGATTGGTCAAACCAAGTGCCAAATTGTACGTGTCCCAAATCGTTCGCGGTCACGACTTCACTCAAAGCAATGTAGCGTCCGAATAAAACGAGTGAAGAAAAGCGATCTGTGTCTGCTCCGCTTAATCCGCCAGATCCGAGAACAAGTTCTCGCCTGCCTCCACCGCCTGATCAAGTTCGATCGTTCCATCGTTGATATCGCGCAGCTCGACCCGACCATCGCCGTGGCCGATCACAACTTTGTCACAGATGTCGATGAACAAACCATTCTCGACCACACCCGGGACCTGATTAAGCACCAGCGCCAGTTGCCTGGCATTTCCGATGCGCTGAAGGTGGAGGTCCAGAATGTGATTGCCCTCATCCGTGACAAACGGCGCCTCTCCGTTCATGCGCAGCGCGGCAGAAGTGCCCAGAACGTCCATCGTATCCAGCGCCTCTTGGATCAGCGTTCGCGTTGTCTGCCAGCCAAAAGGGATAACCTCGACCGGTAACGGGAACGCGCCTAGCGTTTCGACCTCTTTACCGGCATCTGCAATGACGATCATCTGATCGCTTGCCGTGGCCACGATCTTTTCCTGCAGATGCGCGCCGCCGCCGCCTTTGATTAGGTTCAGATCGCCGTCAAATTCATCCGCGCCGTCGATGGTCAGATCCAGCCAACCCGCCTGATCCAGCGAGACGACCTCGATCCCCAACTCACGGGCCAGTTGCGCGGTGCGGGTTGAGGTCGGAACAGCCTTGATCCGCAAACCTTCCTCCTGCACCCGCTCCCCCAGACGGCGGACCATCCAGGCGGCCGTTGATCCGGTGCCCAGCCCAACGCGCATCCCGTCCTGAACCATGTCAGCGGCCCGAAGCGCCGCGGCATATTTGGCTTTGTCTATGGGTGACAAATCTCCGGTCATTGTTGCATTCCCCCTTGGTATTGCGGAATTTATACGGAATGTCCGACGCAACTGCGAGCGCCAATTGGCCGATCCAACAGGCCAACTTGTCGCGAAACTACGCGTTTCCTATTGGAAACGTCGCAATCGAGACGTTCGACATCCCTGCTGGTGTATAAATACAGCCTATGAACGCGCCCTATAGATTGCACTTTGCCCCCGACAATGCCTCTCTGGTGATCAGACTGGTGCTGGAAGAGATGGGCCTGCCTTATGAGACGGCTTTGGTGGATCGACGGCAAAACGCACAGGATGGCGCGGCTTACAGAGGGTTGAATCCGAACGGCCTGATCCCGGTTCTTGAAACGCCACAAGGTCCGATCTTTGAAACAGCCGCCATCCTTTTGTGGCTGGCAGATACACATGCGCAACTGGCTCCCGCCTCTGACAACCCGGATCGGGCTGCGTTCCTGAAATGGCTCTTTTTCGCATCGAACACTTTACATGCCGATCTGCGCATCCTGTTCTATGCCGAAAAATACACCGACGCGGCACAGGCCGAAACCTTGCGCAACGGTATCCGCCCGCGCCTACGCCAACATCTTCGGGTTCTGGATGACGTTGCTAAAACTGCGCCCAGCTGGTTGCACGCCGATCAACCCTCGGTCCTTACATACTACCTTGCCTGCCAGATGCGGTGGATGTCCCTTTACCCGGAGCGCGCTGATCGCAGTTGGTATCAATTGGCGGATACGCCTTACCTACAATCCATTCTGATGCGCCTGGAAAGCCGTCCCGCAACCCGGGCTGCCATCGCGGCCGAGGGGTTGGGGGTTACCCCCTTCACCAGTCCATCTTATGCTCACCCTCCAGAAGGCTCTGCTACCTGATATGTTCTTGTCTGTTTTTGATATGTTCAAAGTGGGCATCGGCCCGTCCTCGTCACACACAATGGGGCCGATGGTTGCCGCCGCACGGTTTCTGGACCTGATGCGCGCCTCGCCGTTTGAATTCGCCGGTCTTCGCGGATCGCTGCACGGATCGCTGGCTTTTACTGGCGTAGGTCATGCAACAGACCGGGCTACGATCCTTGGACTGGCCGGGTTTGTTCCTGACACCTATGACAACGACAAGGCCGAGGCCGCGTTGGCTGCTATTGCTCAAACGCACTCAGTCACGCCCGAGGGGTTGCCGACCCTGCAATTCGATCCAAAGGCCGATCTGATCTTTGACTACGATCACAACCTGCCGGGTCACGCCAACGGTATGATCCTGATGGCTACCGACGCACAGGGCGACGTGATCCTGCGGCAGGTCTATTATTCCGTAGGCGGCGGTTTTGTCCTGACCGAGGAAGAACTGGCCGAAGGCAAAGCCACCAATGACGGCCCCGCCGTGCCTTTCCCGTTTCACTCGGCGGCCGAAATGCTGGAGATGGCAAACGCTAGCGGCAAAAGCATCGCCCAGATGAAGCGCGAGAACGAAATCGCGCGGGGCTGTGCGGACAGTTTCGCCAAAGGCACCGCGCGCCTTTGGGAAGTCATGAACAACTGTATCGAACGTGGACTGAAGACGGATGGCATTCTACCCGGCGGCCTGAAAGTGCGCCGCCGCGCCAAGGGCATTTACGACGCACTGCTGGCCGAGCGAGGCATGAACCTAAACGCACCGCACACCATAAATGACTGGATGAGCGTCTATGCGATGGCGATAAACGAGGAAAACGCGGCTGGCGGGCAAGTCGTCACTGCGCCCACTAACGGGGCAGCTGGTACGATGCCTGCCGTACTGCGCTATTACCTCGACCACGTTCCCGGTGCCTCGGAAAGCCATATCGAGGACTTCCTCCTTACGGCAGCGGCCATTGGCGGGCTGGTCAAATACAACGCCTCGATCTCGGGTGCAGAAGCCGGTTGTCAGGCTGAAGTTGGAAGCGCCTCGGCAATGGCTGCAGCGGGCCTCTGCGCCGTGATGGGTGGTACGCCCGAGCAGGTCGAAAACGCCGCCGAAATTGCATTGGAGCATCATCTAGGCATGACCTGCGACCCGGTCGCTGGTCTGGTGCAAGTTCCTTGCATCGAACGCAACGGGTTGGCGGCCATCAAAGCCGTCTCGGCTGCTTCACTTGCGCTGCGTGGCGATGGGAAACACTTCGTGCCGCTGGATTCAGTGATCGAAACCATGCGCCAAACCGGGCATGATATGCACGAGAAGTACAAGGAAACGTCTCTGGGCGGGTTGGCCGTAAACGTGCCAAACTGCTGACAGTGACAGCAATGGAGGTCAACGATGCAAGGACATTGCCTGTGCGGAACGATTCGGTACGAGGTTGTTCCTCCGGTCCTGTCCTGCGTGAGCTGCCATTGCGATAGTTGCCGCAGGCAATGTGCGGCCCCGATGACGACCTATTTTGGCGTGCGCGACGGGCAATGGCGCTGGACTGGCGAGTCTCCGAAAACCTTTAACTCCTCGCCCGGTGTCGAGCGCAGCTTTTGTCCCAATTGCGGCACGCCGATCTCGTTTCGATCCCAAGCCATGTCGGACGTGCTGCATCTGTATGTCGCCACATTAGAGGATCCCAACCAATTGCAGCCCACGCTGCACGTGGCCCATGAAGAACGGCTGGATTGGCTGAAACTGGACGACGACCTGCCCGTCTGCATCGGACCCGACTACACGAAGGTGCAGCCGATTTCATAGAAGCTTTCAACCGGGTGCCAAAACCCGTAGCGTCGCCGCATGACCCAGGATCGTCCCGTCTTTGGCATCTTCTTGATGCTGTGTTTTTGCGTGCTTGCACCGATGGGCGATTCCATCGCCAAGCTGCTGGGTGAGACGACACCGGTCGGCGTTCTGGTGTTTATTCGCTTTGCCGTTCAGGCGTTGATCCTGATACCTTTGGTGGCCCTGACCAGGCGGCACTGGCGCATGCGTGGACGTCTTGTGTGGCTGGCGTTCATCCGAACGGTTCTGCATATCGTCGCTATCGCGGCAATGTTCAGCGCACTGCAATACTTGCCGCTGGCGGATGCAGTCGCCATCGCCTTTGTCATGCCCTTCATAATGTTGTTGCTGGGCAAGTACGTGCTGGGTGAAGAGGTCGGTATGCGCCGCCTGATCGCCTGTGTTGTCGGGTTCGTGGGCACTCTGCTGGTCATCCAGCCCAGCTTTGTTCAGGTCGGTGCCGCCGCTCTGTTACCCTTGGTCGTTGCGATTGTCTTTTCCCTTTTCATGTTGGTGACACGACAGATTGCCAAGGAAACCGACCCAATATCCTTGCAGGCCGTATCCGGAGTGATGGCGACGGTTCTGCTGCTGCCGGTTCTGGCGCTGGGAACACTCGGCAATGTTTGGGAGCTGTCTTTCATTGTTCCCGAGCGTGAAAGTCACCTGCTGCTGATCGGAATCGGTGTCCTGGGCACTGTCGCGCATCTATTCATGACGTGGTCGTTGCGCTATGCGCCGTCCGCCACGCTGGCCCCCATGCAGTATCTTGAGATCCCGGTGGCGACGTTCTTTGGCTGGTTGATCTTCCATGACCTTCCGGATGGCATGGCCGCTGTCGGCATTGGTATCACCGTCGCCGCAGGCCTGTATGTCATTCTGCGCGAGCGGGCCAGCGCCCGGTCTGCCCCGACAGAAACGCCTGCATAACCTGATCCAGAGCGTATCGCGGCACCATCACCAGCAATCCCGGCGCATCCACCGTCAGTTCAACATCCGCCAGCGCGCGGTTGGATGTGCCTACCTGCCCGCCTGGTTCCATCACCAAATCGTCGATGGGCCACTCCAGCCCTCTGCTGGTACCGGTTACCCGCTGAAACGGAAAAAATGAAACGACATCGCCAGGGGTGATACACAGGGAAATCTGTGGAGGCGCGTGGAAGACGACCTCGGTCTCGCCCAACAGGACACAGGGGCGATCCTGTCTCTGAACCAACGTGTTAAGAACAGCAAGCTGATGGTCCAACCTCCCGCCCAAGAACCCTGCCCCCAACACAACAGGCGCGTCGATGCTGCGCAGGGCCTTGTCAAAATCCGTGCTGTTTTGTTCCCGTATGGGATACAACCGGTCCACTGGAATTTGGTCTTTGTGTCGGCTGTCCAGCGAATCGAAATCACCAATCACGGCATCAGGGAGGCGACCCGATTCTACCAATGGGGCGGCTCCACCATCGGCCGCCACGACCGTATTGGCGCGAATCAGCATCACCTCCAGGTCGTCAGGGCCGATTTCCCCACCTCCGACCAGTGCAATTGGCTCAAATGACCGTACAATTGGGCGTTTTTTACTTAGATTGATCATTTTTCCCGGATTTGGACACATTGAGACCACAAAATGATAGGTTCATGCAGAGAGTTCCGAGCCAATAGGTGTGCCTGCATAAGGTGGTTGGCTCTCGTAGTTTGTAGAGGACGTGCGTCTGATGGTACAGAACAACAAGGTATTGACCGTTTCTTATGGAACCTTCTCCTGCACTTTGGAAGGATTCGACGATTCATTCGAAACGATGAGGGCAATCGCAGAATACTTCCGTGATCTTTCTGCCGACGATCGGTATTTTGGTTCTGAACCCCCACAGCCTGACGCAGAAATGCTGACCCGGATCGCACAGCGTGACGCCGCAAAACATGTAGAAGCCAGCCAGAGCGATTCCGGCCTGTTGCTGCGCGCGACCCAGCAGGCTGCAAAGCCAGCCCCAGCTGTGGTTCCAACCGCGGCGCAAGCAGACCCCCAAGTAATGAGCCCCAGTGCCACCCCCCCTGCACAAGGGGCCGAGTCGTTCTTTGCTGATGCCGAGCCGGTTGAAAGCTCGCCTGCCCCAGCTGCCGACAGCATTGCCGCAAAACTGCAGCGCATCCGTGCCGTCGTTTCGCATTCCGAAGAAAACTCGGTGATTTATACGGAAGACGAAGACACAAGCCTGGGTAATCAGCCAGCTGCCCCGAAGGATGCGGTCGCCGCCGCGTTTGAGGCGGGTTCGCTCGAGGCGTCGGACCTTTCGGAATCGGACAAGCCCGAAGCAGCCGCTGAACCTATGGCACCAGCTTTTGAGGCAGAAGAAATCGAGGACACCCCTGCCGTGGCAGAGCCAATGGCAGAAGCCGAAACAACGGAAGAACCGGTAGAATCCGTACAGCCGTTCTCTATGCAGCAGGACGCCGACTACGAAGACGAGGAAGAGGCGCCCACGCCATCGGCACTGTTCACCGATCTTGAAGAAACGGCCGAAACCGATGAGCCCGGCAATATCCTGAGTGAAGAGACCGAAGAGGATCAGATCGAAGAGGTCGCAGAGACCCAAGAGGGTTATCTGACCGCCGAGGATGAGGCCAATGTTCTAAGCGAGATTTCGAAGGTCGAGGCCGCAATGGACGGTCAATCATCGAACGAAAATGCCCTGGATCAGGATTTGTCCCGCCTGATGGACAAGGCCGACAGCCAGATGGATGACCCGGCGACCAGCACGCAGCGCGAAACCTATTCGCATCTGCGCACGGCCGTCGCCGCAACCGAAGCTGAGCGCGAGGACCGGCCCCAGCAAGAAGAGTCCGAGGAAAGCGGATATCGCGGCGATCTGACCTCGGTCGTCAGCCCGCGCCGCCCCGAGATTCAAGTCACCAGCATGCGCCCTCAGTCGGACACCTCGTCGCCACTGAAACTGGTTGCGGAACAGCGTGTCGACGCAAGGGAACAGGACTCTGGTCCGGTGACCCCGCGCCGCGTTACGTCCAAATCAGAAGACGAAGCTGGCGATTCCAACGAAGAAGGTGGTTTTGCCCTGTTTGCACAGGAACAAGGCGCACAATCGCTGCCCGACCTGTTGGAGGCTGCCGCCGCTTACCTATCGTTCATCGAAGGTCAGGAACAATTCTCGCGCCCACAGCTGATGAATAAGATCCGCTCGCTCAAGCAGGATGACTTCAACCGTGAAGAAAGCCTGCGCTCGTTCGGTCAATTGCTTCGGGACGGCAAGATCGAAAAAGCCGGTGGTGGTCGTTTTGCCGCCTCAACGCAGATCGGGTTCCGTCCTGACGATGAGCGCGCCGCAGGCTGAACTTAAATAATCAAAAGAAAAAGGGGCCGATGCAATCATCGGCCCCTTTTTTGTAAGGTAAAAGAAGTGCTCTCTCAATCTTCCGACTGATCCGGGTCTGCTTGCCCAACGCCTTTGAACACGAACTTGAAGGGCAAGGCCCACACGATGCCCAGACCGACATAGACCAGCAGTTCAAGCCAGATCGGCGGGCGATCAAGCCAGTTCACAACCGTCACCACAGCCACGATGTAAAGCGGCAATCCAATCAGCAAAAGCGCCAGAGACCAGCGGCGGCGCGCCTTATAGCTGAGGCCTAGTTTCTGTTCCTCTGCCATCAGTCTGCAAACGGGTCTGTCACCAGAATGGTGTCATCCCGCTCCGGGCTGGTGGACAAAAGGGCGACGGGACAATCGATCAGCTCTTCGACCCGGCGCACATATTTGATGGCATTGGCCGGCAGATCCGCCCAGCTGCGCGCCCCTTCGGTGGATTCGCTCCAACCCGGCATCTCTTCATAAATCGGCTTGCAGCGCGCCTGTTGGTCGGCGGCGGTCGGAAGATAATCCAGACGTTCTCCGTCCAGCTCATAGCCAACGCAGATCTTCAGGGTTTCGAATCCGTCCAGAACGTCCAGCTTGGTCAGTGAGATACCGTTCACACCGCTGGTCGCGCAGGTCTGGCGCACCAGGCAGGCATCGAACCAACCACAACGACGTTTGCGGCCTGTGGTCGTCCCGAACTCGTGCCCACGCTCACCAAGCCGCTGACCATCGTCGTCGTCCAGCTCGGTTGGGAACGGCCCCTCGCCTACACGGGTTGTGTAGGCTTTGACGATGCCCAGAACGAAATCGATAGAACCCGGACCGATTCCTACGCCTGTGGAAGCTTGACCGGCAATAACATTGGACGACGTCACAAACGGGTAAGTTCCGAAATCGATATCCAGCAACGCACCTTGCGCGCCTTCGAACAGGATACGCTTGCCGGCCTTGCGCTTTTCGTTCAACACTTTCCAGACGGGTGCGGCAAACGGCAGAATTTGCGGCGCGATCTCTTTAAGCTGAGCGATCAGAGCATTACGATCAATCGGCTCCAGCCCAAGGCCGTTTCGCAGCGCGTTGTGGTGAACCAGGGCGCGATCAACCCGCAATGCCAGCGTTGCATCGTCTGCAAGATCAGCCACTCGGATCACACGTCGGCCAACCTTGTCTTCGTAGCAAGGACCAATGCCGCGGCCGGTTGTCCCGATTTTCGCAACCGAGTTTTGACTTTCACGCGCCCGATCCAGTTCACCATGGAACGGCAGGATCAGCGGTGTATTTTCAGCAATCATTAGATTTTCAGGGGTGATTTCGACGCCCTGAGCCTGAATGGTTCCGATCTCTTTGATCAGGTGCCAAGGATCCAGCACAACACCGTTTCCGATGACACTCAGTTTTCCGCCGCGAACAACACCGGACGGAAGCGCATGCAGCTTGTAGACTTCACCATCGATGACCAGCGTGTGACCGGCGTTATGTCCGCCCTGAAAGCGTGCAATTACGTCTGCACGCTCGCTGAGCCAGTCGACGATCTTGCCTTTTCCTTCGTCACCCCACTGGGCGCCGACAACAACCACATTGGCCATATCCGGTCCTTTTGCGCTGAGATATCAAACTCGGCTCGTATAACGAGGGTAACGCGACAGGGAAACCGGTAATTCGACGCAGTTGAGCAGTTCCGGGGACTACTTGTCCGTTAGCTGCACCGGATCGCCGTGTGGGGTTGTCAGATACGCGTCTTCCCAGGCGTCGCGCAGCCGGTTTACGTCGTCGGGCATGGCTGTGCCTTGCTCGGTCAACAATGCCTCAAGCGTTTCCAGCCACGCGAAAAAGTAGTCGTTCCCGCCGTTCAGTTCCCGATCCAGCCCATGGCGCTTCAGGGTGTCCGAGAACCGCGCAGCCCAATCGGGCCAATCAAACCGGCCCGTCTCATTCAGTGCGACCGTCACGGCAAACACCTGCGCATGCCAGGGTTCAGCAAAAACAGGCTCAGGGGCGGAATGGGCAACGCAATTGCTCATGCCGGGCCCAGATAGCTTTGCCAAAGATCCAAAACCACCTCGTCATTGGGATGTTCCGGGTTGGTCCAAAGTTCGGATGCCGGGAATACAACAGCATATAGTGGCTCAGGCGCGTCTCCCAATCTGTGAGCGCTGGAATCCGGCAGCACGTGCGTCCCGTGCATCATTAGAATGCGCCCCTTCGCTCCGGCGGCATAGTGGGGCAACCGAGTATGACCGCCGTCGACCAAGCGGTTGGCAGTTGGACGTGTTGTTACGACCTCCTGCCCTACCGCATATTCCGCCGGCACGCTCGAGGGCCGATCCGCAGGACCGCCGCTGGCCAGCACACCAGCAACCGCTTCGGCCTTCATCTTGCGGCCCGCCAGCGGGTGTTCTTCTTTGTCTGCCTCGCCACGTAGGTCTTCTTCGGTCAGCACGCCGCTTTCGACCAGCAGGTCCGTCAGGGCTGAAATCCATTTCTCATAATAAGAAAATCTCGTGTAATCCTTGGGTGAGAGCCTCTCGCGGGCGTGACGTGAGATATCAATATTCCATTGGCCCAGCGATCCAGCAGCCAGCGTGACTGCCAATGCCCGCGCATGCCAGTCTTCAGCAAAAACCGGGGCATCATCGGGTTCGGGGTGCACAGGTCCATCGCCGAACCGCCCCCCCATATCGTGAACTCTGGTCATGACGGCACCTTTGGCAGGCCGGTTCCGATCATGCTGTCGCGTGTGACAAGTGCCGCCAACTCGTCTTCGGTTAAGCCATCCGTGTCTTCTGGCCGCATCGGAAGCACAAGGTACCGCACCTCGGCCGTCGAATCCCAAACGCGAACCGAGGACGTCTCGGGCAGGGTCACCCCGAACTCAGCCAAAACCTTGCGCGGCTCACGCACAGCCCGCGCCCGATAGGCATCGGATTTGTACCAACCCGGCGGAATACCAAGCAGCGGCCACGGGTAACAACTGCACAGGGTGCACACGACCATGTTGTGCTGTTCAGGTGTGTTTGCGACGACAACCATGTGTTCGCCCTGACGCCCGTAGTAACCCAGATCGGCGACAACCGATGTGGCATCTTTCAGCAACGCGGCTTTGAAGTCCGGGTCAGTCCAGGCTTTGGCGACGACCCGCGCGCCGTTCTGCGGGCCGATCTTGTTCTGATAGGTATCAATAATTTCATCCAGCGCCGCCGGATCGATCAGGCCCTTGCGAGTCAGAATCGTTTCCAGCGCCTTTACCCGCAGCGCAGGATCAGGTGGCAAAAGGGTGTGCGGGTGGTCGTGATCATCATGTGGCATGGCCGCAGCCTGCGCGAGGTGCGGCCATGCTGTCCAGTCCCTTTGCCGTGATCTGAAACATCACCGTTCTTGATCCCAACTCCTCCCTTGCCCCCGCTGGAAAACTTGCATAAGTACCACGCGATACACGCCACGCTGTACAGGAACACCATGGAAAACGTCGTTCTCATTATCCACCTCCTCTTGGCTCTGGGCCTGATCGCCGTCGTTCTGATGCAGCGGTCCGAAGGCGGTGGCCTTGGCATGGGCGGCGGGGGTGGCGGCGCCATGACCGGACGCGCCGCTGCGACTGCTTTGGGTAAGGTGACGTGGATCCTGGCTGCTTGTTTCATCGTGACTTCAATCACGCTGACCATTCTGGCCGCACAGAAATCCTCGGGCAGTTCGGTGATCGACCGTTTGGGCGTTCCGGCCCCGGCACCAACCGAGGAAAGCACACCTGCGGTTCCGTCGGCTGACGATCTGCTGCCTCCGGCAGATGGCGACAACGCGCCGCTGATCCCACAAGCCAACTGATCCACAAAACCTAGAAACCTGAAAGAGAACTGCAACAGCATCTTGCGGTTCTCTTGCGCTATTGGCGCGAATCCTTTATATGTGAAGTCCCGTGGTGCAGCGGTTTTTCGGAACCGTCGGGCAGCTGATTTTGACGTCTCACGGGAGCAGCCGAAAACATGGCGCGTTTTATTTTCATCACTGGTGGTGTGGTTTCGTCTTTGGGCAAAGGACTGGCTTCGGCGGCTTTGGGCGCGCTGTTGCAGGCCCGAGGGTATTCGGTGCGTCTGCGCAAGCTGGACCCCTATCTGAACGTTGACCCCGGCACGATGTCGCCGTTCGAGCATGGCGAAGTGTTCGTGACCGATGACGGGGCCGAAACCGACCTGGATCTTGGTCACTACGAACGATTCACCGGTGTGGCGGCCCGCAAGACCGACTCGGTTAGTTCAGGTCGGATTTATTCCAACGTGCTCGAGAAAGAGCGCCGCGGTGACTATCTGGGCAAGACCATTCAGGTGATTCCGCACGTCACCAACGAGATCAAAGACTTTATCTCGATCGGTGAGGATGAGGTCGATTTTATGCTGTGCGAGATTGGCGGCACCGTTGGCGATATCGAAGGCCTGCCCTTCTTTGAAGCTATCCGTCAGTTCAGCCAGGACAAGCCGCGCGGCCAATGCCTGTTCATGCACCTGACCCTGCTGCCCTACATCAAAGCCTCGGGCGAATTGAAAACCAAGCCGACCCAGCACTCGGTGAAAGAGCTGCGCTCGATCGGTCTGGCCCCTGACATTCTGGTCTGTCGCTCCGAGGGCCCCATCCCTGTCAAAGAACGCGAAAAGTTGGCGTTGTTCTGTAACGTGCGCCCCGACAGCGTGATCGCGGCACAGGATCTGTCGACCATTTATGACGCCCCGCTGGCCTATCACCGCGAAGGTCTGGATCAGGCGGTTCTGGATGCGTTCCAGATCAGCCCTGCCCCCAAGCCTGATCTCACAAAATGGGAAGATGTCAGCGACCGCATCCACAATGCCGAAGGCGAAGTCAAAGTCGCCATCGTCGGCAAATACACGCAGCTCGAAGATGCCTATAAGTCGATTGCCGAGGCCCTGACCCATGGCGGTATGGCCAACCGGGTCCGCGTCAAGGTCGAATGGGTCGATGCCGAGGTATTTGATACCGAAGACGCAGCCCCGCATCTGGAAGGCTTCCACGCGATCCTCGTTCCCGGTGGATTTGGCGAACGCGGCACTGAAGGCAAGATCAAAGCCGCACAATACGCACGCGAACACAAAGTGCCCTATCTGGGAATCTGCCTTGGTATGCAGATGGCTGTGATCGAAGCAGCCCGTAATGCCGCTGGAATCACCGAAGCGGGTTCGGAAGAGTTCGACCACGAAGCGGGAAAAAAACGTTTTGAGCCTGTTGTTTACCACCTGAAAGAATGGGTGCAGGGCAACCACAAGGTCGAACGCAAGGTCGGTGACGATAAAGGCGGTACCATGCGTTTGGGCGCCTATGACGCGGTACTAGCCGATGGCTCGAAAGTGGCAGAGGTGTACGGCGGCACCAATATCGAAGAACGCCACCGCCACCGCTATGAGGTGGATATCAAGTATCGCGACAAGCTGGAAAAGGCTGGTCTGAACTTCTCGGGCATGTCGCCCGATGGCCGTCTGCCTGAAATCGTCGAATGGTCGGACCACCCTTGGTTCATCGGCGTCCAGTACCATCCGGAACTGAAATCCAAACCATTTGAACCGCATCCATTGTTCCGCGATTTTGTGCGCGCAGCGAAAGACACCTCTCGCCTCGTTTAAGAGCTATCTGTGTCGGACTGTCACCCCGCATTGTTTTGTGGGGTGTAACCTCCTAACTATTTGAACAAGCAGGCCCGCGTGCCGCGTAATTTGATGCAGTTCACAGATTCAGGAGTATTCCGATGAGCAATTCGACAACGATCACAAACCTCCAACAAGCGCTTCACATGGAAATGACAGCAGCGCATCAGTACCAGTTGCATGCGCATGTGCTGAATGACTGGGGCTTGGACATCCTGGCCGAAAAAATGCGCGGCGAAATGCAGGAAGAACTTGGGCACTCTGATGCCTATATCGAACGCATTCTTTTCCTGGGCGCAAAGCCAGAGCTTGAGCTTCAGAAAAACCCAAAGGCGGCGGACGGCTTGGAAGAGATGTTTACCGCAGACCTGAAGGATGAAATGGAAGCCATCGATTTCTACACCCAAGCCGCAGCACAGGCGGCCGAGGCTGGCGACGTTGGAACCCGAACATTGTTTGAACGAATTTTGCTGGAGGAAGAAGGCCACAAGGCATGGCTGGAGACCGAGTTGTCACTTCTCAAGCGGCTAGGCGAGTCGGCGTTCAGTGCCAGATACGTATCTGGCACTGCTGGCCAAGACTAAATCCTCTTCAACTAATCTCACCATGTCGCAGAATTCGGGCCAACAAATGTTGGCCCATTTTCTTTCGTCACCGCAAAGTGACGGCGTGGGGCCAAAAAATACTACTCGCGCACAGTTCCACGTGGTTACTGTTGGGCAAATGATGACAGGAGAGGCCCAAATGACCGATCAAATCCAAAACGCAGAAACCTTTGCGGCCCTGCACAAAAAGGGCGATCCGGTCATCCTTTTTAACATCTGGGACGCTGGCAGCGCCGGTGCCGTGCGGGATGCAGGCGCCATGGCATTGGCGACCGGCAGCGCACCCGTTGCAATGGCGCAGGGGTTTGGCGACGGCCAGAACATCCCGCTGGATGTCGCTTTGGACAACGCCGGCCGAATCGTCAGCGCCGTAGACCTTCCTGTTTCTTTGGATTTCGAGGGGGCCTATGCCGAGGACGCTGTGGGAATCATCGCCAATGTCCAAAGTGCACTTGAAACAGGTGTCGTCGGCTTCAATTTCGAAGACCAGATTGTCGGCACCAAAGACCTGTACGACATCGAAACCCAGGCGGCTCGCGTTGGTGCGATGCGCGAAGGGTGCGACGTCGCTGGCATCCCTGTTTTTATCAACGCCAGAACGGACATCTTCCTGAAGGCTGCGCCGGAAACGCATGACGAGGCGATGCTCGACGATGCGATGGCCCGCGCCAAAGCCTATGCCGACGCGGGTGCCAACGGATTCTTTGCACCCGGCCTCAAGGATGAGGACATGATCGCCCGGCTTTGCGAATCGACTGATCTACCTGTGAATATCATTGCCCTGCCCGGGACGCCGGATACCGCGACGCTTGCGTCACTGGGCGTCGCCCGGATCAGTTATGGGCCTGTGCCGTACCGGAAGATGCTGGGCTGGCTGCAGGAACAAGCGAAACAGGCGCTGCAGTCAGGCGCCTAGCCAGCGGGTAGATACCGATACAAGCGGATACCGGCAAAGTTGTGACCATTCACGGCTATGACGGGTAGTCAGCGCTTGGCGGGCCACAAAATATGGAATAACCTCGCGACATGTTGAAAAAATTCCTTCAGGCGTTTCGCCCGCCACAGCACGACCATTTGCCCGATCCTGACGCCGAACTGGCCTTGGGTGCTTTGATGGTGCGCGTGGCGCAGGCTGATCGGGATTACAAGCTGGAAGAAATCAGCCTGATCGACCGTATTCTTGCGCGGCTCTATCAGCACAACGCGATCGAGGCCGCCAAAGTCCGCGCCACCTGCGAAAAATTGCACGCCGCCGCACCAGACACCGATACATTCGGCAAGTTGATCCGCGAAACAACCGACCTGCAGGAACGTCTGGCCGCGCTGGACGCTTTGTGGGAGGTCGTTCTGGCCGATGGCAATTCGGACGAAGGCGAAATGAAGATCGTCGAAGAAGCCCGCATCGCCATGGGCCTGAGCTTTAAAGACAGCCAAGAAGCGCATGAACGGGTACAAACGCGCTTGGAACAGAAGTAGTCCGCTTCTATAACCAATTCATGTTCAGCGATTTTCTGTCCCGGCTCACGCAGCCGCAGCCCGACCCACTTGCCGATAACGACGCCCGTTTGGCCCTAACGGCCCTTCTGGTGCGCATCGCCAGATCCGACAACGACTATGCCGACACGGAAATGGCACGAATCGACCGGATATCGGCGGAACGCTATGACCTGTCCCCTTTTGAGGCCGCAGCCCTTCGCGCCAGCGCCGAGGATCTAGAAGCCGAAGCCCCCGATACCGTCCGCTTTACCCGCGCGATCAAAGAGGCCGTCGCTTACGATGACCGATTGGCCGTTGTTCAGGCGATGTGGTCGGTCGCACTGGCCGATGGGCATCGGACCGGCGAAGAAGATTCGCTGTTGCGTTTGGTCGTCAGCCTGCTGGGTGTCAGCGACGTCGATTCCGCCCTGGCCCGGCAAAAGGCGGCCAAATCGTGATTGCAATGCTGGGCATGTACGACATGCCCGCGCTGCGACCAGCCAATGATCGTTTCTGGCCATTGATTCGGGCGCATCTTGGTTTTGGTCCCTCACATCTGACACGTGGCGCCGACGTTTGGGATGTCTGGCATAGCCCCGACCTAGTTTTTTCTCAAACGTGCGGCATGCCTTACCGCACCAGATTGCACGGCAAAGTTCAGCTTGTTGGTACTCCGGACTACGGTTTGGCAGGCTGTCCGCCAGGGTACTACCGGTCTGTTATCGTGGCCCGAAAAGACGATACCCGCGATCTGGACCAGCTTGCCGACGGCACCTTTGCTTACAATGAAGCGCTTTCTCAGTCCGGTTGGGCTGCGCCCATGGTTCATCTGTCACGTCACAGCCGCCTTCCAAGTTCAGTGTTGGAAACTGGCGGTCATGCCCTTTCGGCAGCCGCTGTTGCGGAAGGCCGCGCGGATTATGCCGCGCTGGATGCGCTTACGTGGGAATTACTCAAGGAACACTCGAATTTGGGGGCTGAGCTTCGCGAGGTCGCAGCAACCGAACCTTCGCCCGCCCTGCCCTACATCACGGCCAATGGTCAGGATGCGCCCCAGATTGCAAAGGCGGTTCGTGCAGCCATCAACGATCTTTCCCCCACCGACCAAAAGATGCTGCACTTGCGTGGTCTGATCGACATTCCAGCCGAGCATTACCTTGCCGTTCCCGACCCGTCCCCTGAGGCTGCCAAATTGATCGATCCGTGACCACTTTGGTCAGAACGTCTGGTCATTTTGACAGTTTGTGGCCCGTTCCGTGTCATTTGCGCATTGCATTGCTCTGAAATTTCAGCCCTAGTACCGCACCAACACCAATAGCAGCTGGACCACCCGTGACAGATTCCACTCCGGTCATCGAGATCAAAAACCTACACAAGAGCTTTGGCAATCTTGAGGTATTGAAAGGGGTGGATATCACCGCCAGACGCGGTGATGTCGTCTCACTTATCGGTTCGTCCGGTTCTGGCAAATCGACGCTTCTGCGCTGCTGCAACCTGTTGGAAGACAGCCAAGAGGGCGAAATTCTGTTCAAGGGCGAACCTGTCCGCTGGACTGGCAACGCACATAACCGCCGTCCGGCCGATCCCAAACAGGTCCTACGCATTCGCACAAACCTGTCGATGGTGTTTCAGCAGTTCAATCTGTGGGCCCATATGACCATCCTGCAAAACGTGATGGAGGCCCCCGTGACAGTCATGGGCCGCGACAAGGCCGAGACTGAAGACAGCGCCCGTAGGTATCTGGAAAAGGTCGGCATCGGCGACAAATGCGACGCATATCCCGCGCAACTGTCAGGCGGTCAGCAGCAACGCGCCGCGATTGCGCGCGGCCTGTGCATGGAGCCTCAGGCCCTGCTGTTCGACGAACCAACTTCGGCGCTGGACCCCGAACTGGAACAGGAAGTGATCAAAGTGATCAAGGATCTGGCCGCAGAAGGCCGCACCATGATAATCGTGACACACGATATGAAAATGGCTGCCGATATCTCAAGCCATGTGGTGTTCCTGCATCAAGGCCTCATCGAAGAAGAAGGCCTGCCGGAAGACATCTTTACGACCCCTGAATCCACGCGACTTCAGGGTTTTCTCTCCGCCACCATGGCGGCATAAATTCAGGACAGAACCAAAAAGGGGAGTAACAATGAAAAACCTGATTCTGACCACAGCAGCACTGGCGCTGAGCGCCGGTATGGCCATGGCCGATACGGTCCGCATGGGCACCGAGGGCGCCTACCCTCCGTGGAACTTCATCAATGACGCCGGCGAGATCGACGGTTTCGAGCGTGAGCTGGGCGACGAGCTGTGCAAGCGCGCAAACCTGGAATGCGAATGGGTCAAGAACGACTGGGATTCGATCATTCCCAACCTGGTGTCGGGCAACTATGACGTCATCATCGCGGGCATGTCGATCACTGACGAGCGCGACGAAGTGATTGATTTTACTCAGAACTACACGCCGCCAGATCCGTCGGCTTATGTTGCAACCTCTGATGATGTTGATGTTGCCAACGGCGTTGTTGCGGCACAGACCGGCACCATTCAGGCCGGTTATATTGCCGAATCCGGCGCAACTCTGGTCGAGTTCGCCAGCCCCGAAGAAACCATCGCAGCCGTGCGCAATGGTGAAGCTGACGCCGTTCTGGCCGATAAGTCTTTCCTTGCACCGATTGCAGATGAAGACGCGGACCTGCGCTTTGTCGCCGAAGATGTGCCGCTGGGCGGTGGCGTCGGCATCGGTGTGCGCGAGTCGGACGGTGATCTGAAAGAAAAGCTCAACACGGCCATCCAGTCCATGAAGGACGACGGCAGCCTGAACGAGCTGATCACCAAATGGGAAGTGTCCTCGACCTTCTGATCTGAATCAGGTTGCGCGCCCCAATACGGGGCGCGCCGCCCCTGAGCCTTAGCACCTCAAGAGGCCCGCCATTTTCTCGTTTTGCACTGATCCCGATACGCTGGGCACGTTCCGCTGGTTTTCCTGCTATCTGACCAACGGCGTGCACTGGTCGTTCTACCTGTCGTTCCTGAAGGTTCTGCTGTTGCTGGCCGTCACAGCGCCCGTAGCGTTGAGTTTCGGGTTCGTTGGTGCCATGGCCGCCCGCTCGCATATCCCTCCCGTCAGCTGGCTGGGCAAGGGCTATATCGCGATTGTACGGGGTGTGCCGGACATCGCCTTCTTCATGTTCTTCGTGATCGCCCTGGATCAGGCTTTTGAATGGACGCGCCATAAGATCCTTTGCCCCGATTGGCCGGACCCGATCCGCCAGGGCAACGACTTCATCGTTTGCCAGTCGGCAAAACTTCCGCTCAGCACCGCGCCGGAATTTGTGCATGAGACCTATGGTTTCTTCCTCGCAGTCATCACATTCTCGATCGTTTTCGGCGCTTTTGCGGCCAACGTGTTGTTCGGCGGCATGCGGGCGGTTCCCCATGCCCAGCTGGAAACAGCAGCCGCATATGGCCTGTCCCCCAGCCAGACATTCTGGCGCATCCTCGTGCCGCAAATGTGGGTTTACGCCCTGCCCGGTCTGTCGAACCTGTGGATGGTGCTGATCAAAGCCACGCCACTGCTGTTCCTGCTGGGCATCGAAGACATCGTCTATTGGGCCCGCGAATTGGGCGGCACGAAAACCACGAAATTCACCCAATACCCCCATGGCGACTGGCGCATGTGGTACTTCCTGGCTCTGCTGATCTTCTACCTCGGCATGACCCGCGTCTCGGAAATCGGGCTTGAAAAGCTGATGCGCCGCCTGTCCCATGGACAGGCCACATCAGGTGGAGAGCTTCTGCGCAAGGAGACCACCGCATGAGCTGCATCCAGACAATTCAGGATTATGGCCTGCGTTCCCTGGGCCTTGGTGAGCGGCTACTGCCGCGCAACGACTTTACCCTGTGCGAGCAATTCACCCTGATTGGTTCAGGCATGATCTGGAATATCTATTTCGGCATCATGGCACTGGTCACCGGGTTCTTTCTGGCAACCGCCGTGGCAATGGGCAAAGCATCCACCAACAAATGGCTGCGCAAGCCGTCCGAGTGGTTCATCTTTATCTTCCGCGGCTCGCCGCTGTTCATCCAGTTCTTCTTTGCCTACTTCTTCTTCCTGTCGCTGAAGAAATCTTACCCGATGTTCGACGCCCTGACATCGGCATGGCTGGGGGCGTTGATCGTTCTGTTCCTGAACACCGCCGCCTATACCGGCGAGATCTTCTATGGCGCGCTTCGCTCGATCCCCAAGGGTGATATCGAGGCCGCTGATGCCTATGGCATGTCCGGTTGGTCGCGATTCCGCCGGATCATTTGGCCCACCATGCTGCGTCTGGCCTGGCCTGCCTATACGAACGAAGCAATCTTCCTGTTTCACGCCACCACGCTGGTCTTCTTCTCGGCCTTCCCCGCCTGGCAGCAACGTGGCGACGCGCTGTACTACGCCAGCTATTTCGCCGACAAGACGTTCAATCCGTTCATCCCCTACCCGATCTTGGCCTTCTACTTCATCCTGCTGACGCTGGTGGTGGTCGGGGTGTTCGGGCTGATCAACAAACGACTGAACCGCCACTTGCCAGCGGCCAGAAAGGCCAAGATGAGGTTCCGTCTGAACCTGGCGCGCTAAGTCAGGCAACCACACAATTCGGCAGCCGGGCTTGTTTTTGGCCCGGTTTTTTCTTGCCGCGAATCTCAGGAAAGTACTGAGAAAGCGTTATGAATAAGGGAAAATGGTACCGCCTGCTGGATTCGAACCGGCGACCTCTGGATCCACAATCCAGCGCTCTAACCAACTGAGCTAAGGCGGCACTCGTGAGGGGCGATGTACCGAACACGCGCAGGGAATGCAAGAGAATTAAAGACGAATTTCCCAGCTTTGTTCGACAAGATCACAGCCAAAGGAATGAACCTTTTTGCTGCCGGTTAATTGCCATCCGGAAGCCCTGTAAAGTGCACAAGCTGCCCGATGGCTTTCATGGGTCCATAAGGCCATATCACGATAACCAGAATCGCGGGCGAACCCCGTGCATGTGTTGAGCATGCGTTTACCCAAGCCCTGTCCACGGGCCTCTGGCATCAACAGAAACAACCTCAATTTTGCGGTGTGGTCGTTCAGCGCGATACAAAAGATACTGCCAAGGCGCGCGCCACCCTGCTCCGCGATCCAGCCCCGCTCTCGTGTCGGATCGTGCGCGTCAACGAATTCCGCCAGAATCCGTTCAACGAGGGGCGCGAAAGTGTCATCAAACCCCTCGTCTAGCTGATAGAGGCGACCGTGCTGTTCGACCAACCAGGGCGCATCATCTGGCCGAAATGGTCTGATCAGAATATCATTCATACCTTACCTGACCTCAAAGGCGGCTTGATTCTCAACCCTTTGCGCGCTAGCAGGAACGCTCAGTCCCGGAGGCGCAAATGGGCATCAACACCGAACGTGACATTCAGGCAAACCTTCAGATCGGCCCGACCGACCACGGCATGGTGCGCCTGTTCATCGAGGCCGACGGCGTCGAAATTCCGATGGATTTCGAACCTGAAGAAGCGGAAGAAATCGCGGACGAAATCCTCGCCGCTGTGCAAGCTGCCCGGATCGTAAAAGACTGACAGTTCAAATTCTTGGATCACGCAATGCCTGCAATCTGCGGGCTGTATCTGTTGCAAACTTCTGAATCATCTTCTTGCGCCGCGCAGGTGCCAGCTTATCTTCCGGTGCCATTCGGATAATTTCGGCGTCATATGCATCTGCGATGATCAGCCCGGTTTCCTCGGGCAACAGATCGGTTGGGAAATCGGTATCGACGGCCCAGAAAAAGCGATCACACCAATCCAGATACCCCTGCCATTTGGAATCCGTCAGATAATCTGCGCGGCTAGATTTGCACTCGATCACCCACAGTTCCCCCTTGGGGCCCAATCCCATGACGTCGACGCGTAAACCGCGGGTGGGGACAAATTCCTCAACAGATACAAAGCCATGCGCCAACAAGTGGCGCGAAACCCCACGGGCCAGTTTTTGTCCGGGCTGTAAATCCAGTGTCATTCCTGAAATGTGAACAATTCGTGAACAAAAATCAAGCGCCAGAAAAACTCTTGACATGATACCATCTGGTATCTCATACATTACAATACCAAATGGTATCACTATTGAGGTGACCAATGCAGACGCAAATTCAAAACGCATTCCGCGCCCTAGCGGACCCGACCCGACGGGAAATCGTCCAAATCCTTGCCTCTGGCGACATGACGATCGCTCAACTGACCGATCAGTTCGATATGACCCGTGCAGCTGTCAAAAAGCACCTGAACGTTCTTTCCGACGGCGGCCTCATCACCGTCGAGGCGCGTGGACGCGAGCGCATTAACCGGCTGGAGCCGAACGGATTGGCCCCCATCCTCGACTGGTTCAGCTATTTTGACCAGTTCTGGGATGATCGCCTGAATAATCTGAAGGAAGCTATTGAAAGGAATAAAAAATGACGAATGCAGTTCTGCAAAAGCAAATTTTCCTGAGGGCCACGCCGGAAACCGTATGGGCCTATTTGACCGAACCTGCCCGCTTGGCAGAGTGGTTTCACAAACCAGAGCGTCCGTTGGCCGCCGGTCAGAAGCTTGAGATGTTCGGTACATCCAGTGGCGATCTTCTGATCTGGGGTGAGGTACGCGCTGCCCGTCCGCCCGAATATCTCGAATATACATTTACCATCAAACCCATGGGAGACGCTGTTAGTGTCGTAAAATGGACGCTGGACCCGGTACCGGGCGGTACCCGGCTGGGCTTGGTTCACGAAGGGCTGCCGCAAGGCGCAGAGGCATTTGGCCTGATCCTTGCACTCGATGACGGTTGGGACGAACATTTGGGCAAGATGCGCAATGCGCTGCACGAAACTGTTGGCGCCTGACCCCTTGTGCAAACCCGCCGCAACCCCTACTTAGGCCCGTGGCGGGTTCTGCCCTTCTTGTGATTGGTAGCATTCTGGTGGCCTTAAGCAATTCCGAGGGGGCTGGCTCTGTTCAGGTCCTGGCCTGATTACCTGGCGCCCACCTGTACATACAGGTCCTCGGGAATCACACCGCACGGTTGACTGGCGGTCCCGCCACATGAACTTATCCCTCGCCCGGTCTGGGAGAGTCTTCATTTTCCGAAATAGGTTGGCTCAGCCCTTGTCCACCGCCACGCGGGCGGGTTCGAATTTGGCCGCAATAGGTGTACCGCGTCTAGGGCCCTGCGGCTTTTCCGCCATACTCATGATCGCGTAAGCGAACTGAACACCGGCGAAAACAATGCCATTCATGAACCAGATCATTGCCAGAGCGATTAACCCGATCTCGGATCCGAAAATCAGGCCGCGCAAGTTGGCCACGTTCAGCGCCAGCAGCACCCCGACAAACAGGGCTGAGATGACAAATCCCCATGCAACTTGTGTGATGTAAAGGCGGATCAGTTTGGGCACGACAAAGCTCCTTGTCTGATACCGTGATGATAGCGCATGGTCGTGCTGAGTAAACCGCGGCCTCAACGGGTGCGACACTATATTCGGAGTCTCTATGAATGCCCTCAGCCTGTTCACGCTTGATCTTCTCGAAGAGCTGTCATTGCGCCATGATGATCAGGAACGTTGGGAGTTCACGTTAGACCGTCTGAATGAGATCGGGTTTAACGCCCTGAACATGCTTTGCTTCACACCCGAGACTGGCGCCATTCATTGGGTTCGAAGTTCAATGTCCAAAGGTTGGCTGAACCGCTATGACAGCCAAGGTTACGCCGAAGCAGATCCGATGCTGGCGCAGGTTAAAAATGGCAAGGAAAGCCTCTACGTGCAGGCCGCAAGCCTCCGATCCGCGGACGGCCATTCCTCCAAGGCGCTGGGTCTGAACCACGATCTGGAAAAGGCCGGATATATTCACCTTTACTCTCTGGTGGTTCCCTGCCCCGACAACGAGGCCAAGCTTGTGGTTCTGTCATCGGACAGACCGGACGCCCAGGTTCAGATGACTGAACGGCAGCGCGAAATGCGTGTCCTGGCAACCGTGCTGGCCACCAATCTGGGATCGGATATCCCCAGCAATCACGGTCGTGTGTACGACATCACAAGCATTGCTCCAACCACTCCGGACCTGACGCCACGAGAGCTGCAGGTCCTGAACCTTTTGGCTCTTGGGCACCGGAACGACAGAATCGCCGAACTATTGAACCTTTCGGAAATAACGGTACGAACCCATTTGAAGAATGCGCGCGAAAAATTGAGAGCCCCGACCCGAGAATCCGCACTGGTCCGAGCGATGCAACTTGGCCTGATCAATCCGCCGGGCTATCGGAATCGATAGGTGGCACGCCGGCTACGTTCCGGTAAAATGTTGGTGTCTTTGGAAAAAACTGTGAGTGGTGGAGGCCGAAGACTTGTTTGAACAAGCGTATTATTAGATTTCAGGCGCAGCGCTTTGTGTGGCTGCGACTTATTCATCTGGACTAAGGCTTAACTCAAAACGCCTCTGGCTGTGCTTCGCGGGCCATGTGATCCAAAACTGCGTTGACGAATTTCGGTTCTTTACCTTCCGGGAAGAACGCGCGCGCCACATCAACGAACTCGGTGATGACGACCTTTGGTGGCGTATCGCCTTGGGTCAGTTCGGCCCCGGCTGCACGGAAGGTGGCGCGCAGGGTCGGGTCAATGCGCGCGATGGGCCATTTGGCGACCAAAGCGCGGTCGGTCATCTGGTCAATCGGTGCCTGATAATTCACCGCGTCTTCAACCAACTTGCGGAACACGCGGATATCGCCGTCCAGCATTTCCTCACCCTCATAGACAGCGCCAAACCGATGATCCAAAAACTCGTTCACGACTGCTTCCGTCGTTTGGCCCGATTGCTCCATCTGGAACAGCGCCTGCACGGCATAAAGCCGGGCGGCGGATTTCATCAGGCGTTTCTGGTTGGCCGGTTTCGGCGCGTCTGTCTGGGTCATGCTGTCGTGGGTCCGTTGTTGTCGCCCGCCACAAGGATGGACTCGGACGGCGGCTTGAACCCGACGCCCTTTTTGGAAGAGCCCCACTTACGGCTGAGTGCAATCAGATGCAAGGCCGCAGCGGCCGCACCACCGCCTTTATTCATCTTTTTGGTATTTGCACGTACCTCAGCCTGATCGTCATTTTCGACCGTCAGGATGCCATTCCCAATAAGAAGACCCTGCAGACCCATCAACTGGATCGCCCGACTCGAGTCGTTGCACACCGTTTCATAGTGCGTGGTCTCGCCACGAATGACACAGCCCAGCGCCACGTAGCCATCATAGTTGCACTGGCGATCTGCCATGGCGATGGCGGTCGGGATTTCCAGCGCGCCCGGAACCTCAACAACTTCGCAGGTACCGCCAGCGGCTTCGATCTCGGCCTTGGCACCAGAAACCAGATTGTCGGCAATGGCCCGATAGAAGGGCGCCACCACAATCAAAAGTTTCACAGGTTTGTCGAATGTCGGCGTTGGCAGCACGCCGTGTTTGTCTTGTTCAGCCACGATCAATCATCCTTGAGAATGGAACGGGTTCCGACGATGGAGATTCCAAACGCGTCGAGCCCCAGATATTTCGTTTCCGGTGTATCGGTCAGCAACACCAGTTCCTGGATGCCCAGCTTGGACAGGATCTGCGCCCCAAGACCGGTTTGCTTGATGGTGCGCGGGCCTTCGTCATCGGTTGCGTACAGCGCGTTGCGCGGTTCACGAAACAGGCAAACCACGCCACGCCCCTCGGCGGCGATCTTTTCCATAGCACGCGGCAGTTCCTGCGGCGATTTTGGACCCAGGCCCAGAACATCAGGCGCTTCATGCAGTGCATGGGTTCGGGTCAAAACCGGCTCGGGCGTGGTGATGTCACCCTTGATCATGACGACATGTTCGATGCCATGTGTCTGATCCGTGAACAGACGCATTTCCCATTCGCCGCCGTATTCTGACGTCACAGTCCTGCGCGAGGTTTCGACGACCAGATTGTCGTTGCGCGAGCGATACGTGATCAGGTCGCTGATCGTGCCGATCTTCATGTCATGTTCTTTGGCGAACGCGACCAGATCAGGCAGGCGCGCCATGGTGCCGTCGGGCTTCATGATCTCGCAAATCACCCCTGAGGGGTTCAACCCGGCAAGCCGAGAGATATCGACCGCCGCCTCTGTATGACCGGCGCGCACCAGCACCCCGCCCCGTTTGGCGCGCAGCGGAAAGATATGACCCGGTGTCGCGATATGCGCCATCGTGTTCTGTTCGTTGATTGCTGTTTCAACGGTCAGCGCGCGATCTGCTGCCGAGATGCCGGTTGACACGCCTTCGCGCGCCTCGATGGAAACGGTAAACGCGGTTTCATGACGGGATGAGTTGTTCACAGCCATCATCGGCAGGCCAAGGGCGTCGACGCGCTCTGCCGTCATCGGCAGGCAGATCAACCCGCGCCCATGGGTGGCCATAAAGTTGATCGCCTCGGCATTCGCAAACTCGGCCGCGATGACCAGATCACCCTCGTTCTCGCGATCTTCATGATCGACCAGGATATACATCCGGCCCTTGCGCGCCTCTTCGATGATATCTTCGATTGGGCTGATCGCGTCGCGCAGCTGGGCCTCGACGGGACCGGGGGTTTCAAAGCTCATGGGGCAGCCTTTCACAAGAGCGTGTCTGGACGGCTGGATAGACCACCAAGCGCTCAAATACCAGAGCGCTTGCGGCCACGGATCGTCAAAACGCGGCGTCGAAACCGTTGGGTCAGGACATCTCGGCCAAACGGGCGACGTAGCGCGCCAACGTGTCAATCTCGAGGTTCACCTGATCACCGAGCGAGACATCGCCCCATGTTGTCACCTCTTTGGTGTGGGGGATGAAATTGATCCCGAAATCGCAACCGTCCACGTCATTGACCGTCAGCGAGGTTCCGTTCAGCGCAACTGATCCCTTGGGCGCGACAAAGCGGGCCAATTCCTTGGGCGCGCGCAACGTTACACGGGTGCTGTCGCCTTCGTCCTGCAGGGCAACAACCTCGGCCACGCCGTCGATATGGCCGGAAACAATGTGCCCACCCAGTTCGTCCCCAACCTTGAGCGCGCGTTCAAGGTTCACGCGCTTGCCAACTTGCCATGTGTTCAGATTGGTTTTCGACACCGTCTCGGCGCTGATCTGCACATCGTACCAATCATCCCCAAGGGCAATCACAGTCAGACAGACGCCGTCACTGGCGATGGATGCGCCAATATCAATACCCGCAGTGTCATAGCCGGTTTTGATCCGAGCACGCAGATCCCCTTGCTGGTCCAACTCGGTAACAATTCCGATATCGGTGACGATCCCTGTGAACATTGCTTTCACCCTTAGCTTATAACCTGTGCGTATGTGTAACCGCCGAGGTAAGCCCAAGAAACGCTGCGGGCAAGCCCTGCCTTGCCCGGATTGATGTATACAGGCATAATTTTGGTACCAAACGATAAAGAGCAGTCTCGGATGCATCCACTCGCCTCGCGCTCGCATCGCCGTGTCTTCCTGTTTTTGCAGGGACCGCATGGCCCTTTCTTTAGCGCACTGGCACGCGCTTTGCGCGCCGCCGAGGCTGATGTTCTGCGCGTGGGGTTTAACGCGGGCGATGAAGCGTTCTGGTTTGACCGCAGCACCTACATCCCGTTTTTGGACAATTCCGAGCAATGGCCCGAAACCCTTAGGGAACTGATCCGGTCACGATCGGTCACAGATATCGTTCTATACGGCGACACCCGCCCGGTTCATGCCAAAGCTGCGGATGTTGCGCGCGAAGTGGGCGTGACTGTCCATGTCTTCGAAGAGGGGTATCTGCGCCCGTGGTGGGTCACTTACGAACGGAACGGATCAAATGGACACTCACGGTTGATGTCTTTGGACGTCGCCCAGATGCAAGATGCGCTTGACCAGTCCGAGGCACCAGTTCCACCGCCACCGTCCCATTGGGGCGATATGCGGCAACACATATTCTACGGTGCGCTTTACCACTGGTTTGTCCTGTTCCTGAACCGGAGGTACTCCAACTTCAAGACGCACCGGGAATTGCCGGTATCAACAGAGTTTCGCCTGTACTTCAAACGGCTTGCGCTGATGCCTTTCCACAGAATTAGGCGTCGCTGGGCAACCATGCGCGTTCGTCAAAACGGCGCACCCTATCACCTGGCCTTGTTGCAACTGGGTCATGACAGCTCGGTGCAGGCCCATTCAGATTATACCTGCATGTCGGATTTTCTGGAGCATGTAATATCGGGTTTTGCCAAAGGCGCTCCGGGCCATCACCTTCTGGTTCTGAAGGAACATCCGCTGGAAAACCATCGCGAGCCGCTGCGCCGCAGAGCGCGCGAAATAGCCCGCGCGCACCAAGTGGCGGATCGCGTGCACTACGTTCCCGGCGGCAAACTGGCTGGATTGCTGGATGACGCGAACACAGCAGTGACGATCAACTCTACGGCCGGTCAACAAGTTCTGTGGCGCGGAATCCCTTTGCGCAGTTTTGGGAAGTCCGTCTACGACAAACCCGAGTTTGTTTCACAGCAACCCATTGCCCAGTTCTTTGCCGACCCAGACGTACCGGATCACGAAGCCTATCGGGCCTACCGGAAATTTCTTCTGAAAACCAGCCAGTTACCCGGCGGCTTTTATTCACTTCGTGGGCGACGGCAACTGCTGCGCCGCGCCGCCGACATGCTGTTGCAGTCGCATGATCCCTATCAGTCCGTTTTGTCTGACAACGAGGCGTCGACGCCACAGTTGAAGCTCGTCGAATAAGCCGGGTTGGTTGGTGCTGGATGTTGAACCCCGAACAAGCTAAGTTGACGCAAACAAAAGACGACTGAGGATAATCGGCAGTGCAGTGCTTTCCAATTCGCTGGGTGCGAGGGGCCGCCCTTGTGGCTGTATGTGGCGTGCTGGCCGCGTGCCAGCTCCCTAAATCTGGCCCCAACAAGTCCGAGATTTTGGCGGGTTCAGTTGAAAATGGTGGCAATGCCTTTGTCGTCGAGGTGGATGACAGGGTCGCACGAGCGACATCCAAAATCCCCCAATTCGGTTTCTCGTCTTCCTTCACCAGCGCGCAAAGCCTGACGGCGGATACCGTTCGCCCTGGAGACGTGTTGGGATTGACGATCTGGGAAAACGTCGATGACGGCCTGCTGTCAGGTGAAGTCGGATCCTCGACCACGCTGAGTGAAGTTCAGGTGGACGCCGACGGATTCATCTTCGTGCCATATGCCGGACGTGTGCGTGCGTCTGGAAACACACCCGAGCAGTTGCGTCAGGTGATCACTGCAAAACTACAGGATCAAACGCCAGACCCTCAGGTCGAGGTCCGCCGGTCCGCCGGGGATGGCGCAACTGTCGCGGTGTCTGGAAGCGTCGCGGCGCCGGGAATCTATCCAATCGAACTCCCGACCCGCACGTTGACCGGCATGCTGTCAGAGGCCGGAGGTGTATCAACTGGTGTAGGTGCATCAGGTGGTACTGACATTTCGCTCGTGACATTGATACGCGGAAACCAAAAAGGGACCATCTGGTACGATGACCTGTTCAGCAATTCCAAGCTGGATGTGGCCCTTCGCGGCGGCGACCGCATTCTGGTCGAAGCGGACAGCCGGTCGTACATTGCCCTTGGTGCAACTGGCGGCCAGTCGCGCGTGGCGTTTGACACGCAGGACCTTTCGGCGCTTGAGGCTTTGGCGCAAGTCGGCGGCCTGCTGTCGCTGTCTTCGGATCCAACGGGGATATTTATCCTGCGTGACGAACGCCAGGATATCGCACGCTCGGTGATGGGCCGTCCGGACCTGCAGGGCGATCAGCGTATGATTTACCTGCTGAACCTGACGGCACCAAACGGTCTGTTCATTGCACGGGATTTCGTCATTCGCGATGATGACACTATTTACGTGACCGAAGCACCATATGCGCAGTGGACCAAGTCTATTTCCTTGATCTCCGGTGGCCTTACACCCCTGGCCAATGTCGCCACGCTGACAGGCAACTGATGTCGCCTGAAACAACAGCCGGGTCTGAACGTACCCGGCTGCTTGTCTACAATGGTGGTTTCCTGACATCCCGCCGAATTCGCCGAATATTGTCCCTGTCCGGTTACGACATCCGGATTGGCCTGCCCAGAGACGGTGATGCCGTCGGAGTTTGGGGCAACAGCCCGACGGCCCATCGCGGCCTTTCTGTTGCGACTCGGCATAATGCCCCAGTGCTGCGCGTCGAAGACGCCTTTCTTCGGTCTTTGCATCCTGGCCGCAGCGGAGAGCCGCCTCTGGGCCTGTTGCTTGATCGATCCGGCTTACATTTCGATGCGGCTCAGGCGTCCGATCTGGAAACGCTGTTGGCCGCCGATCCCTTGGACGACACCGCTCTGCTGAACCGCGCACGGGGCGGGATTGAACGGATGCGCGACCTGCACCTTAGCAAATACTCGGCCTTTGATCTGACTGCTCCGCCTCCTGACCCCGGCTATGTACTGGTGGTGGATCAGGTCCGCGACGACGCGGCTGTGACGGCCAGCGCCGGGGATGAGGCCCGGTTTCGCGAAATGCTGGTGATGGCGCAAGAAGAGAACCCTGGCGCCACAGTTCTGATCAAGACCCATCCCGATACCATCGCCGGGCATCGTTCAGGCTATTTCTCCACCGCCGACCAAACCGATCGCGTCTCGGTCATCAACACACCGGTCAGTCCGTGGGCTTTGTTGGAAGGTGCGGTTGGCGTTTACACCCTGTCCTCACAGATGGGGTTCGAGGCGATTTTGGCCGGACATAAGCCGCGTGTTTTTGGCCAGCCCTTCTATGCAGGTTGGGGACTGACGCAGGATGAAGCACACTTGCCACGCCGCCAACGCAACCTGACGCGCGCGCAATTGTTCGCTGCAGCGATGATCCTCTATCCAACCTGGTACGATCCATACCGGGACCAGCTGTGCGAGATGGAAACCGTTCTGGACACGCTTGAGGCGAGAACCCGCGCCTGGCGTCAGGATCACAAGGGATGGACCGCCTCGGGTATGCGCCTGTGGAAACGCAAACACCTGCAACGGGTGTTTGGGCGCGAGAAAACGATCCGCTTCACCGACGATCAACCAGCGCAGTCAGATCGACCTCATATGGTCTGGGCAAGTAAAGCCAAGGGCACGGAAAGTGCCGTCCGGGTCGAGGATGGCTTTCTACGCTCGCGCGGGTTGGGCGCAAAACTTGTACCGCCCCTGTCATTGGCAACGGACAATCAGGGGATCTATTACGACCCGACGCATCCCAGCCAACTGGAAGGGTTTATTGCCGCCCGGGAAACTCTGCGGCCAGATCAGGAATTGCGTGCCGAAAGGCTGATCGCTCAAATCGTGTCCGCCCAAATCACCAAGTACAACACAGGGGTCGGCGCACCGGATTTGCCTGAGGGGCATCGCATACTCGTCCCCGGTCAGGTTGAAGACGATGCTTCAATCCAGTTGGGCACCAGCACTGTTCGCACAAATGCTGACCTGTTGCGCGCCGTGCGCGAGGCAAACCCAAACGCCATTCTGATCTACAAACCGCACCCCGACGTCGAAGCGGGCTTGCGCGATGGGGCAGTCGAGGACGCAGCCCTCGCCGATGTCATCGCCACCCATTGCGACCCGGCAGCTCTGCTGTCGCAGGTCCAGGAGGTCTGGACCATGACCTCATTGCTAGGGTTCGAGGCTTTGATGCGCGGTGTCAATGTGACCACCCTTGGCGCGCCTTTTTATGCGGGTTGGGGGCTGACGAACGATTTGGGAACCGTCCCAGTCCGCAGGGGCGCACGACCAACGGTTTTAGGTTTGGCTCACGCGGCGCTGATCGATTATCCCCGGTATATGGACCCTGTGACAGGTGAGCCCTGCCCCGTAGAAGTTGCGGTTGAACGGCTGTCACAAGGTGCGGCGCCCGTAGGCGGTCCACTGCTTCGAGTTCTGTCAAAACTACAAGGCGCATTCGCGACCCATGCACATATCTGGCGTCGTTAACGCAGCGCCCGCGCCCAACGGTGCAGGATGTCCGGCCCGATGACCTGGGTCTCGATCAACTCAAAACGCGGGGCATTATCCAACTTGTCCAGCCCCAGCGTGCCGATGGCTGACAACCCTTCGGCACCGATCGCAAGCCCAGCGGTGAACCCGACCAATTCATCGACCATATCCGCGGCAAGCAACGACGCGGCCAAAGCCGCCCCGCCTTCGCAGAACACGCGGGTCAGACCTGCTTTACCCAACTGCTGCAACAAGTCCGCTGCATCGATCTGGTGATCGTCCAGCGCGCAAGGCAGCAGTTGCGCCCCAAGCCCGTCCCACGCGCGGGCTCGCTCGGCATCCGGGGATGGGCCGTGACACAGCCATACGGGTATCTCAGCAGCCGTGCGCGCCAGCTGCCCCAACAAGGGAATGTCCAAATGGCGCGAGACCACAATTCTCACAGGCTGAGCGTCGACCCCTATATCCCGAACGGTCAAGGATGGGTCATCGGCGCGCGCGGTGCCCGCCCCTACCATCACCGCATCATGACGCGCACGCATGGCATGCACCGCACGCCGCGCTTTTGGGCCAGTGATCCATTGGCTATGCCCCGTGGCGGTGGCGATGCGCCCATCAAAACTGCTGGCCAGTTTCAGGGTTACGAAAGGACGCCCCTGTTCGGTTTTCAGGAAGAACCCCGCAAGATCCTGGGCTGCCTGTTCGGCCAGAACGCCGGTGGTCACTTCGATCCCCGCCTCGCGCAGCATGGCAAAGCCTTGTCCTGCAACACGCGGATCGCTGTCTTCGATGGCCGCGACAACACGGGCCACACCGGCAGCGATCAGGGCCTCGGCGCAAGGGGGTGTTTTGCCGTGATGGGCGCAGGGTTCAAGCGTGACATAGGCCGTGGCACCCCGTGCCGCGTCTCCGGCTTGTGCCAGCGCTTGCGGTTCGGCGTGTGGGCGACCACCCGGCTGGGTCCAGCCGCGTCCCACAATGCGCCCGTCACGCACGATCACGCAACCGACGGCTGGGTTTGGCCAGCACGTCCCTTGACCGCGCCGCCCCAAAGACAGGGCAAGCGCCATGTATCGCTTATCTGTTTCGCTCACTCGTCCGTCGAAGGCTGCGGCGGGCGCAGTTCGTGGACAAACTCCTCGAAGTCATCGGCCGCCTGGAAATTCTTGTATACGCTCGCAAAGCGAACATAGGCGACGGTGTCGATCCGCGCCAGAGCTTCCATGACGATCTCGCCAATTTTGCTGGACGGGATATCGGTCTCGCCCATGCTTTCCAGACGACGCACGATACCAGAAATCATCTGGTCAATACGTTCCGGATCAATCGGGCGTTTCTGCATCGAAATGCGGATCGAACGCTCCAACTTGTCCCGATCGAAATCTTCGCGTTTGCCGTTGGTTTTGATTACCACCAGATCACGCAACTGGACACGTTCGTAGGTCGTAAACCGCCCCCCACACGCGGGACAGAACCGACGCCGACGAATGGCCGCATGGTCCTCTGCCGGGCGTGAATCTTTGACTTGAGTATCGATATTTCCGCAAAACGGGCAGCGCATCCACCGTCTCCTCGTCCCTGGTTCCGCCTCTTTTTGTAAGCACTATGACTTACTTATCCACAACTATAGGGTAGCCGCTAGGATTTGGGTAGTCGGAAATTTCCACCGCAACATAAAGGGGTCAGGCGAAATGCGCCGCGACCTTTCGCACATGCGCTGCGGTGCGGTGTTCAAACAGGTAAATACCTTGCCATGTCCCCAGCATCGGTTGCCCAATGGACACGGGAATAGACAGCGATACAGGTAAAAGAGCCGCCTTGATATGGGCGGGCATGTCGTCGGGGCCCTCGTAAGTATGGCGCAGATAGGCCATCGCGGGGTCGTCGGACGGCGGCACCAATCTGTCAAAAAAGGCGCGCAGGTCCGATTGCACCTCAGGATCAGCGTTTTCCTGAATGGTCAGCGAACACGACGTATGCCGCACGAACAATGTCAGCAAACCATCGCCTGAGACCGAGTTAAGCCAGTTGCGCACGCCCCGGGTGATTTCGTACAACCCTGGTCCATTCGTCGAAATAATAAACTCGGTCTGCATATGGCGATCAATCCTCGATCAGTCGCGGAACGGGCGGATGTTGCAACGTCCGTTTGCCCCCTGAACCGACATGCTTTCGCCAGCCTTGAAACCGACTGAGACCGAACTGCTTTGCTGGGCAACGTTTGTAGGTTGCTGCAGCGAGAATTGAACAGCCGTGCGGCGGCCCGTTGCTTCGCTGGGACCATAGCCGCGCACCACATAAATACGTTGCTGCCAACCTGCACCCAAAGTCCGGCGCGCAAAGTCTGCAGCCGCGCACCAATACCCGTCCACGTCCTGACGGGCCCGCGGGATCACTTCGAACATATTGCTGTTGACGGCAACCGTCTGAAATCCGTTTCGCGCAGCCGAGGCCGACGATAGGGGCACAGACAGCAAGATCGCGGCAGAAACCGCCAATGTCATAACCTGTTTCATAATCATACTCTCATTCATTTCGAGGTAATTTCTCAAATAGTATACATTCTTACCGGGCAAAGCTGGTTCACAATCAATTCAGTCAACGCGGGTCCCCGCGTGATCGAACGTTAGCCAGCCCTGATACCGGATTAAAGCCCCAACAAGCGGCATCCGGGCCGACACGTCAAACCGGAACCGTCCTTCATCATCCTGCCATTCCTCGGTCTTTGATTGCGGCAGAAGCACCTTCGGGAAAGGAACTCGCAACAGGCTGAGGCGCATGATCTGGATCTCTAACCTCTCGGGTACAAATACCGGCTTTAACCATACGGAGACCTGCCCAAACTGCTCGCAGACGCATCCCTGGTCCTGGTCCAATGTCAGCCGCGATCGGGTGATGTGACCATCGAAATCGCGCGTCCATGTCCAAGCGTTTCCCTCTTGCTCGACCCTGAGACGCACCGGGATGTCGTCACCCCCGGACGGCATGCCGGCAAAGCGCAACGCGAGTTTGGCCAGCCACCCCTTGCCCGGCGTGACCGAGCATCGCCCGGAATAAAACCCGCCCGTGCTGTGCAAGGCCTGCAGTGCCTTGGGCAGGTTCGTGCCCACGGGCAAGGCTTGCATAAATGGATCAGGGTGCACTCAGAACCCCTCAGGCAGAAAGCGAGCTTGCAACGTTTTGCCTGGGATCATGCAGGTCGGCGAACGTCCGAAGACTGCATACCGATTTCTGGCGATTACGTAATACAGCGGGTCTTTGATGATGCGAGGAAAAAACCTGCAGACCGAAAGAACCCACCAAAACCCCGGCAACTTGCGCATCGCTGCTGCGAAAGCATCCAACCGTTGATGAACCACGCCATCGGTAACGACGAGATTGGTTTCAAAGTCCCGCGTCGGTAGTCCGAGGTGAGAATACAGCCTTTGCCCCAATGGCGACTGCGCGGTGGCAAATTTGAACCGCTGCGCCTTGTCCCGGGCGACCATGAAACGAAAAAACCCCGAACACAGAACGCATTCGCCGTCAAAGACAATGAAATCCTGACCATCTGCCGCATCGGTTGCCAGTGTGGTCATATCAGTTACGCCTGCTAACCCAATTTGAAGCACATTCGCATCACTGCACATTCCGGGCAATGCGACACTGGGCCATCTTTGCGAATTGATATGTGTCGGGGAGCCGCCGGTCATCTGCGCGACCAGTTTCCTGGGCTCTGACCTCATCCCCACAAGGCTTAACCCGACAGCACGCGGAAAATACGTATGACACCCAATGTAGTCTTGCGAAATTCTGCCATTGTTATTTGAATAGATGACAGCGGCCGGAACAAAGGCCGCGAAACGAAATACGCTGCTAACTCGGGTTTGAACATGGACGTCGATATTGCCCGCATTCAAGTGTTGTCCAAAACACTAGATCAAAGGGCAGAAGATCCTTCGATTGGTGATCGCGTGCTGGCCAAATCCGGTCTGAGCCGCAGCGACATTGCGCCACCTGCAACAGCCTATAGCGCGCACAAAGAGGCGTTGTTTGTCCGCTACGCCTGCGACGCGCTCAATGACATCACCTTTTCGGCCAGTGCTGGGCTTGGCTTCATGTCGTCCTCCAGCCTGACGGCGTATATCAGTAAATACTCGCGTGATCTGAAGCAGGTGATCGAAAACTCGTCGCGGTTTCACGGGATGATAGACCCGGCGTTATTCTTCAGTCTGCGCGTTTCCGGAAATTTTGCTTCAATCGAAGCCGACTGGAAGGATGCCAGTTTTGCCCGATATCACCGTCGTACCGAATTTTTGATTTTCGCGGCACTCGCCCGCATACGCTCGTTAACGCAGACAAGTTTTTTTCCTATCGAAATCCGCTTTCAGCACGAGGTCGGCGAAGCCGGAAAAGAGTTTCAGAAACTAGCGGGCTTTCCTGTGTCCTTTGGTGCAGAACGGTTGGAAATAATACTGACGCTGTCTTCATTGGATCTGCCGGTGCCGACATATGACCCCTCCCTGCGCGAGCATCTTCTGTCATATGGCGACAGGGTTCAGGCCGAAAGTGACCAGCCCGCGCAAAAACTCAGGGCGCAAGTCGAGGGGCTGATCACCCGGTCGATGCCCGGCGCGATCATTCAGGCGGACGACGCAGCCTCGAACCTTGGGATGAGCCCGCGCACGTTTGCCAGACGGCTGAACAATGAAGGCACAAGCTATCGTGAGATTGTCGAAGACTTGAGGTGCGATCTGGCGCAGACCTTTATCACCAACGGGATGCCCTTGTCGGAAATCGCCTATTCGCTGGGTTATGCGGATCAACCTGCGTTTTCTACGGCCTTCAAACGCTGGACCGGTCAGGCACCCAGCACGTTCCGCACTCGGTTGGGACCGTAACACGGAAAGGGTGGCCGGGGGTCGTCAGCGGCACAGCCTCGCCCCGGCCTGTCCCATGAGTGGACAAGGCAGAAATAGGGGCCACATCGCCGCATGACTTGTGAGTTCTCGCCAATTTGAGGTTTGAACCGGTCACCGTGATAACGCGTGAACGGATAAGAAAAAGGCGCCTCGATTGAGGCGCCTTTTTGATTACTGATCCAGGAAGGACCGCAATTTGCGCGATCGGCTGGGATGTTTGAGCTTGCGCAGCGCTTTCGCCTCGATCTGACGAATACGTTCGCGGGTCACGCTGAACTGTTGACCAACCTCTTCCAGAGTGTGGTCGGTATTCATACCGATGCCAAAACGCATCCGCAGAACACGTTCCTCACGCGGTGTGAGCGAGGCCAGAACCCGGGTGGTCGTTTCCTTGAGGTTTTCCTGAATGGCGCTGTCCAAAGGCAGCACAGCATTCTTATCCTCGATGAAATCGCCCAGTTGGCTGTCTTCCTCGTCGCCAATCGGCGTTTCAAGGCTGATCGGTTCCTTGGCGATCTTCATCACCTTGCGAACCTTCTCAAGCGGCATCTGCAGCTTTTCGGCCAGTTCTTCCGGAGTCGGCTCACGTCCGATTTCGTGAAGCATCTGACGACCGGTCCGGACCAGCTTGTTGATCGTTTCGATCATGTGAACCGGGATACGGATCGTACGGGCCTGATCCGCGATGGAACGCGTGATCGCCTGACGGATCCACCAGGTCGCATAGGTCGAGAACTTGTACCCGCGGCGGTATTCGAACTTGTCCACCGCCTTCATCAGGCCGATGTTGCCTTCCTGAATAAGATCAAGGAATTGCAGGCCACGGTTCGTGTACTTTTTGGCAATCGAGATCACCAGACGCAGGTTGGCTTCGACCATTTCCTTCTTGGCCTGACGCGCCTCTTTTTCACCCTTTTGAACTTGCTGCACGATGCGGCGGAATTCAGGGATGTCCAGGCCGACATACTGACCGACCTGAGCCATATCGTTGCGCAGTTCCTCGACCTTGGCGGTCGAGCGTTCGATGAACATCTGCCAACCCCGGCCCGGCTTTTCTGCCATCTCGGTCAGCCAGTTCGGGTCCAGTTCGCGTCCACGATAGGCGTCGATAAACTCACGACGATTGATGCGCGCCTGATCCGCCAGTTTCACCATCGAGCTGTCCAGAGACATGATGCGACGGTTAATGCCGTACAGCTGGTCGATCAGCGCTTCGATACGGTTGTTATGCAGATGCAGACCGTTCACCAATTCGACGATCTCAGATCGCAGCTGTTGATAGGTCGCCTCTTGTTTTTCCGAGAAGGTGTCGTCTTCGTTCAGAGTCGCCGAGATCCGGCTATCCTGCATTTCCGACAGCATCGAGAAGTCGGTCGAGATCCGTTCCAGTGTGGTCAGAACCTGATCTTTCAGCGCGGCTTCCATCGCGGCCAACGACATGTTGGCCTGCTCGTCGTCGTCATCATCGTCATCGTTATTCAGCGGGTTGCCATCGGCGTCCAGCTCGGGGCCGGTGTCCTTGGCGGGTTTTGCCGCCTGAACCGCAGACGTGTCGACAACCGGCTCTTCAACATCCCCGTCTTCGTCTAACTGGTTGCCAAACGTGGCCTCCAGATCAATGACGTCGCGCAACAGAATGTCTTCGGACAACAATTCGTCGTGCCAGATGGTGATCGCCTGGAAGGTCAGCGGGCTTTCGCACAGACCGGCAATCATGGTGTTGCGACCGGCTTCGATCCGTTTGGCGATGGCAATCTCGCCTTCGCGGCTCAGCAGTTCGACGCTGCCCATCTCGCGCAAATACATGCGGACCGGGTCATCTGTGCGATCCAGCTTTTCAGCACCAGCACCCGCCAGCGCAACCTCTCGGTTGCTTTCTGCAGCAACCAGTTCGGTCGAGCCTTTGTTCTCTTCTTCCTCGGCCTCTTCATCTTCGATGATGTTGATGCCCATCTCGGACAGCATCGACATAACGTCTTCGATCTGTTCCGAGCTGACCTGATCAGGCGGCAGAACCTGATTGAGCTGGTCGTAGGTGATGTAACCTTTCTCGCGGGCCTCGGCGATCATTTTCTTGACGTTGGCCTGGCTCATGTCCAGCGAGATTTCCTGTTCCTGCTCGTCGGATTTGCGGTCTTCGTTTGTATCCTTGGCGGCCATTCAATGCTCCTGCAGGGATGGGTGATTCGTTTGTACCGAATCATTAGCGCGTAGAAGTGATTCGGCCACCCGTTTACCCGTTTTTCTTTTCCAGTGCCTTACGAAAACACCACTTTAGCGACGTTTCCGTTCAAAATTGATGCCAGACATGATCGCCTGAAACGCGTCTTTCTCGTCGCGGTTGATTCGTGCGCCGTTATCGGCGATGTCAAAAACCGCCCTATCCTCGTTCTGACTGCGGCTTGTGCGGTTACGCTCTTCGGCGGCCTGGGCCAGCCGGTATGTCAGCGCTTCATCAGCCAGATCAGACAGTTCCTCTGCAGCTTCGGCAATCTCGGCATCCAATCCCCGGAGCGCTTTGATTTTCGCGAGTTCCTCGGCCAGAGTCATCTCGGCCTTTTCGACGTCGCCTGGTTTGAACACACAAGGGATTACTGCGACATGGCGAAGGGCCAGCAGGTTTTCAAGGATTTCGCCGCCCAAAGTTTCAAAAATGTGGTCTTTCAGATGCTCTGGATCGTCGATCGCATGCCGAAGGATGGCGGCGCGCAAAGCGGCATGATCGGGATCGTGGCACTCCATTTCTTCAAGCTGATGTTCGAATTGGACCACAACAGTGGGGTTCAGGATGGCGATTGCCAGAATCGCAGCCTCGCGCATCTGGATATCCGCGGTTTCTGAAGACGCCAGAAAAGATGAGCGCGCACCGGGGGTTGCTGGCTGTTTCGGAGGTTGCCACTTACCCCGTGGCTGCCATTGGCGATTTTGCGGCTGACGTTGCGGACGGAACAACTGCCAGCGCAGGTCTTTGATTGCCTGCTCGTAATGCGACCGGATCGACTTGTCACTGATTTGGCTGATCTTATCGTACAGCACCTTGTCCAGCGCCGCCCTGCGTTCCGGGCTGTCGAACACCTTGCCCTCTGTTTCACGCTGCCACAGCAGTTTGACCATCGGGATCGCGCCTTCAAGCACTGATTTCACAGCTGCCGGACCCTCAGCCCGCAGCAGATCATCGGGATCCTTGCCCTCGGGCATCAGGGCAAACCGCAGGGATTTACCAGCCTCCAGCAGCGGCAAGGCCAGATCAACCGCGCGCATCGCGGCACGCAAACCCGCCGTGTCACCGTCCAGCGCAATGATCGGTTCGTCCGAGACGCGCCACAGGAGCTGCAACTGGTGTTCGGTAATAGCCGTGCCCAGCGGCGCGACCGACGCTCCGAACCCGGCTTCGGCTAGGGCGATTACATCCATATACCCTTCGGCTACAATCAAGGGCTGCCCCTTGCCGGAGGCTTGTCGTGCCGGACCGTGGTTATAAAGACTGCGCCCCTTGTCGAACAATTCCGTTTCGGGCGAGTTCAGGTATTTCGCATTGTCATTGGGGTCCATTGCCCGACCGCCAAACGCGATGCACCGCCCGCGCGGATCGCGGATAGGGTACATGATCCGGTTGCGGAACGTATCATAAGGCTTTTTGCCCTTGTTCGAAGGTTTGGCCAGCCCTGCCCCAAGGATTAGGTCCTCGGTCACGTTCTTGCCGCGCAGGTGATCCCACAACCCTTGCCAGCCATCCGGCGCAAACCCAATCTCCCACCGGTCCAACGCCTGTGCATCCAATCCTCGACGGGTCAAGTAATCGCGCGCGGCGCCCCCTGCCCCGGTCTTGAGTTGCAAGCGGAAGAATTGCGCGGCCTGCTCCATGACGTCGGCCAGTTGCGACCGGCGGTCCTGTTTTTCCTGTGCCTTTGGATCGCGTGCAGGCATGGGCATGCCTGCCTCGCGCGCCAAAATTTCAACCGCTTCGATGAATGAGACATTCTCGGTCTCTTTCACAAAGCTGATCGCATCGCCTTTGGCATGGCACCCGAAGCAGTAGTAGAACCCCTTTTGGTCATCGACGTGGAAGGACGCGGTCTTTTCGTGGTGAAACGGGCATGGCGCCCACATGTCCCCCTTGCCCTGGTTGGACTTGCGCGGATCCCACATGACTTTACGCCCGACAACCTGTGACAGGCTCAGGCGGGTGCGTAGTTCATCCAGAAATCCGGGGGGCAGAGACATGGGTCAAACCTGACAGAAACAAGAACGCGCGCCAAGGGTATGACGCGCGTTTGTCCACAGGGAAATGATGGGGCTGTGGATTATTGCAGCAAACACAGCTCAAGCCACGCGGCACCCAGATCCTTTTTGCGTACATCGCGCATCTTTTGTTCGTAGACCCAAGGCGCGATCAACGGGATGGCAGCATTGTAATTTTCGGGCCATGTCGGGCTGGTTTCGGCAACTGCCTGGGGCACGTTGCGCTCTTTTACACGGTCCAGCCGTGCCTTCTGGATCGCCGCAACAACTTCAGCCTGGTATTGGCAGCTTTGCTCTTTGGTTTCTTCCGCAACTAATGGGGTGGCCAGCAAAGCGGCTGCAATGGCGATACGCAACATAGGGAACTCCGGTAATCGATTCTGTCGCTGCAGCTTACCTGTCGCAGGCACGGCCTGCCATTGCCGTTTTTGGCGTATCTACCGTGGTTAAGTCGGCCAGCCCATACCGTTGGGGCAGCCTGACAAAGCCAGGCTGCCCCTGATTTCAAAACATCACAGCCCTTTGGCGCGATAGCTTTTCGAGACGCGGTCAATGGCCACGATATAGGCTGCCGTCCGCAGATCCTCGACATCGTCGCGGCTGTGCCAGACTTCGCGCATGGATTGATAGGCAATGCGCATCGTGTCATCGAGGCCCGAGCGCACCAGTTCCAGCTCGTCCGCGCCGCGAAGGTACTTGGCCTTAAAGTCCGGAGACATCGACCAGGCATCGCCAAGATAACGATCCAGCCGCTGCAGCTCACTCACGATCAGCTCGTGCCGCGCCTCTTCCTGACGGCGCTGCATGCGACCGAAACGAATATGGCTGAGGTTCTTGACCCATTCGAAATAGGAAACGGTCACACCGCCCGCGTTTGCATACATGTCCGGAATGATCACCGTGCCCTTCTTACGCAGAATCTCATCCGCACCTGCAGTCACAGGACCATTCGCAGCCTCGATGATCAAAGGCGCCTTGATCCGGTCTGCGTTTGACAGGTTGATGACCGCTTCCAGAGCAGCCGGGATGAGGATATCGCATTCTTCTTCAAGAACTGCACCACCCTCGGCCGAGTGCGTCGCATCCGGATAGTCACTGACACCGCCATGCTTGACGATCCATTGCCGCACGGATTCCACGTCGATCCCGTCTGGATTATAAAGCGCGCCATCCCATTCGATGATGCCGACAATTCTGGATCCATCCTCTTCGCTCAGGAACTTCGCGGCGTGATAACCCACATTGCCCAGCCCCTGAACGATGACACGTTTTCCATCCAGCTTGCCGGTCAGCCCCGCCTTTTGCATGTCTTCCGGGTGGCGGAAGAATTCACGCAGGGCGTATTGGATGCCGCGACCTGTTGCTTCAACCCGGCCTGCGATACCGCCCGCGTTCAGCGGCTTTCCTGTAACACAGGCGCGTGCATTGATGTCCGTCGTGTTCATCCTGGCGTATTGATCCGCCATCCAGGCCATCTCACGCTCACCCGTTCCCATGTCGGGGGCTGGCACGTTTTGCGACGGGTTGATCAGATCGCGCTTCGCCAGCTCATAGGCAAAGCGGCGGGTGATCTGCTCCAACTCGTGCTCTTCGTATTTGCGGGGATCGATGCACAATCCCCCTTTTGATCCACCAAAGGGCGTTTCAACCAGAGCACATTTATAAGTCATCAGGGCGGCAAGCGCCTCGACCTCGTCCTGGTTCACAGCAAGGGCGTAACGAATACCGCCCTTTACAGGCTCCATATGCTCGGAATGAACCGAGCGGTAACCGGTGAACGTATGAATATCGCCGCGCAGTCGGACGCCGAACCGAACAGTGTAGGTGGCGTTGCAGACACGAATCTTTTCCTCCAACCCCGGCGGCAGGTCCATAAGGGACGCCGCCCTGTTAAACATCAAATCTACACTTTCGCGAAAGCTGGGTTCATTAATGGCCGTCATGTAATCCTCCGTGCCGACGAACGACGAGCGTTCTGACGTTTTGTCGCACCCATTGCCTAAACGATCAATAATTAAGCAACAATAAAACCCGAAATCGTCACGAAAGCTCTCGGACCGGGCTGAGTCGCGCACGGCGCTTAACTTTGGAAGAATTGTCGCCTGACCGAAAACAGAGGCAAAAAAGCCGTTCAATTATCTACGGTTCGCGCCCAAAGTTGCCATATCTTCGGCACTTCCGCCCAATTCACGCCACGATTCGCCGTTAGTTTTCAAACGTTAACTTTTCCTTAGCAGCGCCGGATGTCTGCTCAGCGAGGTCGGCCAGATGAAAATGCGCATATTTAAGTGCAACACCAAGAATTTTAAGAAAGCAGCTGCGTCTGCTGATCGTTTTTCCCGCGACGAGGATGGCGGGGTCTTTACGATCTTTGTTGCCGTCGGATTTATCCTCATCATGGCGACAGCCGGAATCGGTGTGGACATAATGAACTTTGAGCGTGACAGGGCCAGCCTCCAAGGTACGCTCGATCGTGCGGTTCTTGCTGCAGCGAACGTCAAACAAGAACTCCCACCGGTGGAAGTGGTTAAATCCTATATCGAGAAGTCTGAGGTCCGGGGCAAACTAACCGGAGAACCTGTGGTGGTCGATGATCCTCGCGGTGGATCAAGGAAGGTCACGGCCAACGCTGAAGTAGACGTTAAAACACACTTCCTGACGTTTTTTGGATACGGAACGCTTACAGCCGCGGTCACAAGTGTCGCGGAAGAGTCTATCGGCTCGATCGAAATCGCGATGGTTCTCGATATCTCCGGATCGATGAGCTGGGATTCCGCGACGGAAAACAAAACAAAAATGGAAGCTCTTAAGGACGCCGCTACACAGTTTGTGACGACGATGTATCAGAAAGAGAATCCGGACAAGATTTCGATCTCGATCATACCGTACAACAACCAAGTAAACGCCGGTGCAAATATCCTGGGCAACATGCCCGGTGTAACGACCGAGCACGACTATTCGCACTGCGTTGACTTTGTGGATAGCGATTTCAGAGAACACTGGATTGACCCGGACAAAAGTCTCAATCGTACGGCGCATTTCGACCGCAGAAACTATTATGACGATTACAATGACGAAAGACACCAAATCTCGCGCTCGGTTTGCACCACCCGTGCGGGCAGCGATATTACAGCAGTGACGAACGTTGTTTCCGAATTGCACGATCAGATCGCGGCGATGACTCCAGGCGGAAACACTTCGATTGATATCGGAGTGAAATGGGGGGCCGCGCTGCTGGACCCTCAATTTCAGCCTGTAATTAACAAGCTTTCCCGACAAAATGCCGATCCTGATTCTGTAGATCCGGATACGGGTCTGGATGTCACCACGGGCCTTGATCCTAAGAAGATTGTTCCGGCGGTGTTTGACAACCGTCCGATGAAGTATGAATCAGACGTCAAAAAAATCTTGATCGTCATGACCGACGGCGAGAACACTGAAAACTGGGTTTTGAACGAGGCATACCGCGATGGGCCTTCGGATGTTTGGTACAACCCAAATTATGAGCATGAGGTCAGAAGTTGTTGGTATAATAGGTATGGTCAACTCCGCTGTAGAACCGACAGGTACGGCGGCGAATATAGCGTCCGCACATCTGCCCCTGACGAGCCGCCTGCGTACTATTGGACCAGACAGGAGTTGGAGGGCCAGACCGAACCCTTTGGCGGTGAAGCGGCAGATCAATCAGTGCGCCTGACCTACCCGCAACTGTGGAATCGCGTCACTTTGGACTGGAACGCCGAGTACAACTACGCTTGGCAGTCCAACCACAATCAAACTTGGTATGACAACGCATTCACCGAGATTTACCGGACCAAGAAAGACACCCGGTTGAGCGATATCTGTACCCAAGTCAAGGGTAAGAATGTTGATGTCTATGGCATTGCATTTGAAGCGCCCGACGTAGGTGTTACTGCGATTAGAAATTGTTCCAGCGGCGCAGGGTTCTTTTACGAAGTCAAAGCGAGTGGCGGCCTGGGCGATGACCAACGTACGATTACAGAGGTCTTTGACTCAATTGCTACGGCAATCAAACGCCTGAGGTTGACGCAATGATCCGCAAAGCTCTGGGAAAAGTTCTTCGGTTCAAACGCACTGAGGACGGTGGCTTGACCATTGAGTTCGTCATTTGGTTCCCCGTCTACATGTTCTTCATTCTGGGCGTCATCGAATATTCGCTGGTCACAATTCAGCAGGCGATGCTGGATCGTTCCATGGACCTAGTTGTGCGTAACATTCGACTTGGGATCGGCTTGGAGGACACGCAGCACGATACGATCAAAGACGCGATCTGCAATGAAATGGTCATCATGCAAGATTGCTCCAAAAACCTGCAGTTGGAGATGATTGTTCAAGACCCATATGGGGGGGTGAACCTCCCTGTCGAAGCGGACTGTGCGGATAGGGCGGAAGAGGCCAAACCGGTCCGAGAGTTTTCAAGTGGCGGGGCGAATGCACTGATGATCTTGCGCGCTTGCGCGAGGGTCGATCCGCTTTTCCCGACGACGGCATTAGGACGGGGTGGAACAGACATGAGCCGGGCTTTGTCAGACGATGATGGCCTGATCACACTTACGTCAACGACAACCTTTGTTCAGGAGCCTTGATATGACGCGTCTTTATTCATGCCTCCGACGCGCTCTCGGGACTTTTGTGCGTCGCGAAAGTGGTAGCCTGACGGTGGAATCGGCTCTGTTAGCTCCGATGCTCGTATGGTCCGTAGTGATGACTTACGGGTATTTTGACGGATTTCGCGAAAGCACCGCCAACCTGAAAGCTGCGTTCACGGTCAGCGACTTGATCTCGCGAGAAGCTGAGAACGAAATTACCGACACCTACGCGAGCTCCATGTATGTGATATTCAATCGAATGGTGCGCGATAACACGCCGCTGAAGATGCGTTTGTCACTGGTCAGGTACAACGCCGAAGACGATCTTCATATTGTTGAGTGGTCGACACATTGCGGGTTTACGGGTACTTGGAACAATGGAAACGTCAAACCATTGGCTGACACCCTGCCAGCGATGGCGGACTTGGACACTTTGATCGTTGTGGAAACATCCAAAGACTATGATCCGCCGATTAACACTGATTGGTTGGCCAGTCCGCATAAGTTTGACAACGTGGTTTTCACGCGTCCACGATTTGTCCCGACAATTAAGGCAAACGTTTCTGATCGGTTCTGTCAGCAGGATGTAGTGGGTGTAGCACCTGGAGCATAAATTTGGTTTCGGCGGCTGTGGTCAGGCCGCCGATGCCAACACGGCGCCCCAATCGCCACCACAGTCCCGGTGCCCAGCTGTTTCCTGCGCTTTCCGTAGTCTTCAACAAAAATCCATTTGACGGCTTGAACGCAAACACCCCCTGATCGATCGACTCGATATCTTCGACACGCGCAATCACCTGCCCTGAACCGGTCCGCAATTCAGTCTCGGTCAGCTCGATCCAGTCACTGGTGGCTTGCCACATGCGATAGGCCAGCCAGAACGCCGCCACACCAACGACAAGTAAAAAGACCAGCCAGGCCGGTTCCGGTGGCGTGGTCAAAGCGACATAGATGACCAGCACACCCACGGTCGACAGCATCCCCACCCCTATCCAACGTCTGGATGATGAAGGTCGGACCGTGGCCAGAATTTCTTGTTGCATTGACGTCCCCTGCTCTGCTCGGTCCGGGTTTATCCGCTTTGTCTGCCGAAAAACAGAGGGAAGCCGACTATGGAATTGCGCACAGCACCCGTGTTTGCACGCAAATTGACGCATATCGCCAACAGCATACATGATCCTCACAAATTCAGGAGGCCATCATGTCCCTTAGACCAACATTGGAAACCCGCAAAGCCATGCCAACCATGGAAGGCGCAGGCGTCAAATTGCACCGGGCGTTTGGCTTTCAGGACCCGTCCGAGCTTGACCCGTTCCTGTTGTTCGACGACTTCCGCAATGATCACCCCAAGGATTATCAGGCAGGCTTCCCTTGGCATCCGCATCGCGGCATCGAAACCATAACTTATGTCCTGTCCGGCTCGGTCGAGCATTCGGATTCGCTGGGCAACACCGGCACTTTGGGCGCAGGCGACGTTCAGTGGATGACCGCTGGGTCCGGAATCCTGCATCAGGAAATGCCCAAGGGAAACGGTGCGGGCCAAATGCACGGTTTCCAGCTGTGGGGCAATCTGCCGTCAGATCAAAAGATGACAGCCCCCCGCTATCAGGATGTCCAAAGCAAAGAGATCCCCGAGGTCATTGATGATGACGGCACCACTGCGCGCGTTATTGTTGGTGAGTTCTGGGGCAAAACCGGCCCGGTAGACGGTATTGCCGCCGACCCGCAGTACTTGGATATTCAGGTTCCGGCCGGTGTGAGAAAGACCTTTCGCATCGACACCTGCCGGCGGGCGTTTGCCTATGTGTTCCAAGGACAGGCGGCCTTTGCCGATGCATCACAACCTACCGGCGTGCTTTTGGAAAAAGAAGTCGCGGGACAAGAGGTTAACATCCGTGATCTGTCCGGTGACCGCACTCTGGTTCGGTTTGGCACCGGTGATGAGGTCACGGTTCAAGCTGGTCCGGAAGGTGTCCGGTTTCTGTTGATCTCCGGCGCGCCCATTGATGAGCCTGTCGCATGGCATGGCCCAATTGTCATGAACACGCGTGCCGAACTGGAACTGGCGTTCAAAGAACTCCGCAATGGCACATTCATCCGCGCCGCGCACTGATTAGACAAAGTTGGTCAGGCGGTTACGGCGCGTCTGACCATATCCCAATAAACCTGCTCTACTTCGTCCAGCGACAAGCGTCCGCCTGCACGGTACCAGGTCATCACACCGTTCAGCATCGCGATCACGGCCAGGGTCGCGATTTTGGTATCGGCAACCGAGAAGAGCCCAGACTTCTGCCCATCCTGCAAGATGGCTTCAAGCGAATCCTCATAAGCCCGGCGCAGGCCTTCGATTTCCGAGAAGTTTTCGGGCGTGAGGTTGCGCAGCTCCATATAGGCGATAAAGACTTCATCCGGTCGCTCCATATGAAACCGAATGTGAAAGCCGACAAAGCGGCGTAGCGCAGTCTCGGCATCGGTGGGTTTTTCAAGTTCACCATAAGCGGCCAACAGATCCTGCATGTGATCCTGCATCAGGCGAAACAGCAGGCTTTGCTTGTCGGGCGTGTAGTTGTACAGCGCCCCCGCCTGCACACCCACGTCTTTTGCGATCTGGCGCATGGACACGGCTGCATAGCCATATCGGGCAAACAGCCCCAGCGCTGCTTTTCGAATGCGCGGGCCGGTGATATCGGAGTGTGAGCCTTGGGTACGTGCCATACTGCCACCGTATATGAACAAGCGTTCATATAGAACCCCGCTTGAACGACCGCCGCAAAAGGTGCATCACGGGGTCAGTCACCATTGAAAGGGTTCGGTATGAAGCCCCTGCCACTTTTGGTTCTGGTTTTAACTTGCGCAGCCTGCACGGACTTCCCGGAATTGGAAGGACGCGAACAGCCGAATGTGCGCTCGGCCGCGTACCCGAAGCTGGTCCCACTTCAGGACATTCTTGGCCCGCCCATAGATCCCGTGAACCAAGCGGCCGAGGTTGAAGAAGACCTGACCGCGCGCCGCGAAGCGCTGGCCAAAAGGGCCGAAGCGCTGCAGAACGCGCAAACCAACTGACCTTTCGCGTTTCAACCGACTGTTACCGCTGTCCCGGATTGCGCCTCGACGCCGAACCCGTTAAGGCACCTTTGAACGGGCAAACAGCCCGAAACCAAGGACATTCGAGCGGAAAGGAACCCACGGGATGACACAGGCGCTGCGGCTGGGAATTGCCGGCTTGGGAACAGTTGGCGTGGGTGTCGTGCGGATCGTGCGCCGCCATGCCGACCTGCTGCAGGCGCGTACAGGTCGCGCGATCGAAATCACCGCTGTTTCTGCGCGCGACGCAAACAAAGACCGCGGCGTGAACCTGTCGGAGTATGCATGGGAGACTGATCCCGTCTCATTGGCGCAGCGCGACGATGTCGATATTTTTGTCGAACTTATGGGCGGCGAAAACGGCCCCGCCAAAGCATCTGTCGAGGCCGCGTTGGCCGCTGGCAAGGATGTGGTGACCGCGAACAAGGCTTTGTTGGCCATTCACGGTCAGGAGCTGGCTGAAAAAGCGGAGGCCGCAGGCCGTGTGATCCGTTTTGAGGCCGCCGTTGCGGGCGGTATCCCCGTGATCAAATCCCTGACCGAGGGGCTGGCCGGGAACGAGATCACCCGCGTCATGGGCGTGATGAACGGCACCTGCAACTATATCCTGACGCGGATGCAATCGCAGGAGCTGGGGTATAACGCGCTGTTCGAGGAATGTGCCGAGCTGGGCTACCTCGAGGCTGACCCGAACCTGGACGTGGGCGGCATCGACGCGGCGCACAAGCTGGCGCTGTTGTCCTCAATCGCGTTTGGCACCAAACCGAATTTCGACGGCATCCAGATCGAAGGCATCCAGCACATCAGTCTGGATGACATTCATCAGGCAGCCGACATGGGCTATCGTATCAAGTTGCTGGGCGTCGCTCAGCGCTCGGCACGCGGTCTGGAACAACGGATGCAGCCGTGCCTTGTACCCAGCGGCTCGCCCCTGGGTCAGCTGGAAGGCGGCACCAACATGGTTGTGATCGAAGGCGACGCGGTCGATCAGGTTGTCCTGCGCGGCCCTGGCGCAGGCGAAGGTCCGACGGCAAGCGCCGTGATGGGCGACGTCTGCGATCTGGCGCGGGGATTGCAGATCCCAACTTTTGGCCGTCCCGCCACGACACTGGAAGAGGCAAAACCTGCCATAACCGGCCTGCCCGCCCCCTACTACCTGCGCCTTGCACTATTCGACAAACCGGGTGCTCTGGCGAAAGTGGCGGCTATTCTGGGTGATGCAGGTGTCTCAATCGATCGAATGCGCCAGTACGGGCACACCGAAGCCACCGCGCCGGTTCTGATTGTTACGCACAAGACCACGCGTGCCACGCTGGATGTCGCTTTGGAAGGCCTCCGGACGACCGATGTCGTGTCGGGAGAGCCCGTTGCACTGCGGATTGAAGAGGTTTGACCCTTGCGGCCTGCACAAAACGCAGGCTATGCCCGATGAAACGCCTTTATTGACCTGAGGATACGAAAAAATGAGCGCTGCCAAAATCGATTTCAACGACCGCCTTTTGTCTCTGGGCCTTGCGCGGGTCGCAGAACAGGCCGCTCTGGCCTCGGCCTCGCTGGTCGGACGCGGTGACGAAAAGGCTGCGGATCAGGCGGCTGTGAACGCGATGCGCGAACAGCTGAACCTTCTGGACATCGCAGGCGTCGTTGTAATCGGCGAAGGTGAACGCGACGAGGCACCGATGTTGTACATCGGCGAAGAAGTGGGCACCGGAAACGGCCCCGGCGTGGACATCGCGCTGGACCCGCTTGAGGGCACGACTCTGACCGCCAAGGACATGCCGAATGCGTTGACCGTGATCGCGATGGGCCCGCGCGGATCAATGCTGCACGCACCCGATGTTTATATGGACAAGCTGGCCATTGGTCCGGGCTTTCCGGAAGGCGTCGTGAACCTCGACATGAGCCCGCGCGAGCGTGTTGAAGCGCTGGCCAATGCCAAGGGCTGCAAGCCTGCCGACATCACCGTCTGCATTCTGGAGCGTCCCCGCCACGAAGCGATGATCGCTGAAGTGCGCGAAACCGGCGCCTCGATCCGCCTGATCACCGATGGTGACGTGGCCGGCGTCATGCACTGTGCCGAAAGCGAAGAGACCGGCATCGATATGTACATGGGGCAAGGCGGAGCACCCGAGGGCGTTCTGGCCGCTGCCGCGCTGAAATGCATGGGTGGGCAGATCTTTGGCCGCCTGCTGTTCCGCAACGACGACGAGCGTGGCCGCGCCGCCAAGGCGGGCATCACCGATCTGGACCGCGTTTATTCTCGCGATGAGATGGTAACCGCAGACGTGATCTTTGCCGCAACTGGCGTGACCGGTGGCTCTTTGCTGCCGCGGATCAAACGCCAGCCGGGCTGGGTTGAAACCACCACCCTGCTGATGCGTTCCAAAACCGGGTCGGTGCGCCGCATGTCCTACCGCACGCCAACCTGGCCGCACGACAACGCGTGATGGCTTGCACCTTTGCCTTTGACAGAGGTTTCGATAGATACAATGAGGCCGGATCCGAGAGGGTCCGGCCTTAGCATATGAGAGGCAGGCATGAGCTTTTTAGGGGTTGAGCAGTCACTGACCGGGCGGCGTTGGATCGGACCGGAGGCCGAGGTCGAACGGGCCACGGAAATGCTGGTGCAACAGTCCGGGCTGCCACGTGCGGTTTGTCAGGTTCTGGCGCGGCGCGGCGTGCCCCCCGTGGAAGCCGAAAGCTTTCTTGAACCAAAGCTGAAGGAATTGCTGCCTGATCCCCGGTCCATGAAAGATATGGAGACCGCCGCAACGCGGTTTTTGGAAGCTGTCCGAAACAAGCAGCGGATCGCGGTTTTTGCCGATTACGACGTCGATGGGGGCAGTTCGGCGGCTTTGTTGCTTGTCTGGATGCGTCAGATGGGGCTGCAAGCCACGCTGTATGTGCCAGATCGAATTGATGAGGGTTATGGGCCGAACGTGCCTGCAATGCAGGAACTGGCGGCTGCGCATGACCTAATCATCTGCGTGGATTGCGGAACGCTTAGCCATGAACCTATCGCGGCGGCAAAAGGCGCGGATGTCATTGTGCTGGACCACCACCTTGGTGGTGAAACGCTGCCCGATTGCGTGGCGGTCGTGAACCCAAACCGGCAGGATGAGAGCGGTGATTTGGGGTATTTCTGCGCTGCCGGCGTGGTGTTCCTGATGCTGGTTGAGGCCGGGCGGCAACTGCGTGAGGCTGAGGTTAAGGGTCCCGACCTGATCGGGCTGCTGGATCTTGTGGCATTGGCAACCGTTGCAGACGTGGCCCCGCTGATCGACGCGAACCGGGCGCTGGTGCGGCAAGGCCTTAAGGTCATGGCACAGCGGCAGCGGCCCGGTTTAGTGGCGCTGTCGGATGTGGCGCGCATGGATTCAGCCCCTACCAGCTATCACCTGGGTTTTCTTCTGGGTCCGCGCGTCAATGCGGGCGGGCGGATCGGTCAGGCCGATCTGGGCGCGCGACTGCTGAGCACGGACTCGATGACCGAAGCTGAAGCGCTGTCTCAAAGGTTGGATGAGTTGAACACCGAGCGTCGTGATATCGAAAACGCAGTACGTGCGGCAGCACTGGAACAGGCCGAGAAACGCGGATTGGAAGCTCCTCTGGTTTGGGCGGCGGGCGAAGGGTGGCATCCCGGCGTTGTCGGCATCGTGGCATCCCGCCTCAAGGAAAACGCCAACAGACCCGCCATTGTCATCGGCTTTGATGGTGATGAAGGCAAGGGTTCAGGACGGTCGGTTTCTGGCGTTGATCTGGGGGCATCAATCCAACGATTGGCGGCTGAGGGACTTTTGGTCAAAGGCGGCGGGCACAAGATGGCCGCAGGGCTGACCGTTATGCGGGATCAGTTGGAACCGGCCATGGAACGCCTCAGCGAGTTGTTGGCCAAGCAAGGCGCGGGCAAAGGCGGTCCTGCAGACATGAAGCTAGACGGAGCGCTTATGCCGGGCGCAGCTTCGGTCGATCTGATCGAACAGATAGAAAAAGCCGGTCCTTTCGGGGCCAGCGCCCCTGCCCCACGCTATGCGTTGCCGGACCTGCAGGTGCGCTTTGCCAAGCGCGTCGGCGACTCCCATCTGAAACTGTCGCTGTCCGACGGGGTTGGTGGTGGCCTTGATGCCATTGCCTTTGGAGCTTTTGACGGACCGATGGGGGAAAAGCTGTCCAACCATGGCGGCGCGCGCTTTCATTTCGCCGGACGGCTTGAGGTGAACACATGGGGTGGACGGCAAAGCGTTCAGCTGAGACTGGAGGACGTGGCAGAGGCAAACTGAGCCCATATCCAGCCTTGCCAAAAAAGTTTCGCATCCCTGCATTTTTCGGCTTGCGGGGGTCAGAGGTAAACCGTAAAAGGCCCTCCACAAGCCAGCGTGGCCCGTTCGTCTATCGGTTAGGACGCCAGGTTTTCAACCTGGAAAGAGGGGTTCGATTCCCCTACGGGCTACCACTTGTGCTAATGCCACTACCAGATGGCCCGTTCGTCTATCGGTTAGGACGCCAGGTTTTCAACCTGGAAAGAGGGGTTCGATTCCCCTACGGGCTACCATTTCCCTGACCTACACTCCAAATTTTTCACTGCTCAGGTCCTGTATCTGCACCCACAGCGATTTGAATTCCGGTGTGTTTTCCGCGGCGTAGTGGAAGTTCTTCATAAGACCTGTGAGCTGGGTGAACACCTGACGCACTTCACCCTTATCTTCGAATTCCGCAGTTGATTGCGTAACATCATAGATCAGCTTGAACGTCATCTTCTGGCGCTCCAGCGGAACGGTTGCATCGACTTTGTCAAAGGCATCCTGCTGTAGGTACACCATGTCCACGAACAGCGCTTTTTGCTGCGTGACGAAGTCCTCGATGGTGACACCTTCTTCGCCGGTCACCTGCATCATCTGGTCGACCTGTTCGCCTTTTTCAATCAGGGCCAGTAGATCGCGCACCTTGCCTGTCCAACCGGGCTCAGCGTTCTTGTCGTACCAATCCGAGAGCTGATCGGTGTATCGCGACCAGCTAAGCATTGGGTCAACCGCAGGATAGAACCGTTTATAAGCCCGTTCCGAGGACAGCCCCAGAAAGCACTTCACGGTAGACAGCGTGGACTGCGTCACAGGCTCGTCAAAATTGCCACCCGCAGGCGAAACCGTACCGATCAGCGTCAGACTACCCAGATCGCCATCATTCGTCTTCATCGCCCCTGCGCGCTCGTACAGGCCCTTGATCGAGCTTTCCAGATAGGCAGGGAAGCCTTCTTCACCGGGGATTTCCTCCAGCTTGCCGGAAGTCTCGCGCATGGCTTGCGCCCAGCGGCTGGTGCTGTCAGCGATCAACAGCACGTCATAGCCCATCTGGCGGTAATACTCGCCCAGGGTGATGCCGGTGAAAATCGATGCCTCACGTGCCGCTACAGGCATGGAAGAGGTGTTACAGATGATGATCGTCCGGTCCATCAGACTGCCGCCCGACATCGGGTCGGTCATCTTGGGGAATTCGTGGATCGTTTCCACCACCTCGCCCGCACGCTCACCGCAGGCCACCACGATCACGATATCCACTTTGGAGTTCCGAGCGATCAGGTTTTGCAGCACGGTTTTGCCCGCACCGAACGGGCCGGGAATACAGGCCGTGCCACCGAGCGCTATGGGGAAGAACGTGTCGATCAGGCGTTGCGAGGTCAGCACGGGTTCCGTCGGGTACAACCGTTCCGACAGGGCGCGTTTCAGGATGGTTTCGGGTAACGGTCGTCGTACCGGCCACTTTTGGCACAGGGTCAGCGTGTGCTCCCCACCCTGCTCGTCTTCAAGACGCGCGACAATCTCATGGATCGAAGCTGCACCTTTCTGTACCCACACAACATTGTAGTCGCCGACCCAGTTGAAAGGCAGCATGATTTTGTGGGTAAACCGGCCTTCGGGAACAGTGCCAATGCTGTCGCCGGCCTTGACCATATCGCCAACTTTGACTGTGGGAGTGAAAGACCATTTTGCCTGATCATCCAGCGGCGCCACATCCGCCCCGCGCGGCAGGAAAGTCCCGAACTCGGCCGCAACCTTGGTCAAAGGCGATTGCAGGCCGTCAAAGACCTGCCCCAAAAGGCCCGGCCCAAGTTCGACCGAAAGCAGTTGTCCTGACTGTTCAACCGGATCACCAACAGCTACGCCGTCCGTGCTTTCGTAGACCTGAACGTCGGCAGTATCGCCGCGCACGCGCAGCACCTCAGCCTTTAGGCGTTCCTGACGCCCGCCCGGGCCCGGACGGGTAGGAAGGATGAACACGACCTCGTTCTTGACCAGTTGTCCCGGAACGCCGGCGGCGTCTTGGTTGGCCTGAATTTTCAAAAGCCCTTCCTGGACAGAGACAACGCGGGCGGTTGCGGTTTGAACCGAAGATGTTTGGGCAGTCATGCGCTTACTCTCTCAAAATCGAAATCTGCGACATTGCTCATGGCTTGCTGGGCCAGCTTCTCAAATCTTGCGGCCGCATTCTGCGCGTTGCTTTGCGCCCAGCGATCGAAAATGTTCCAGATCAAGACATAGATGGCCACGGCCTCAAAATCGAACAGGTGACGGGCGGCGTGTCGTTTCAGTTGCTTATGGCTGACTGACAGCAGCAGTCGTTCCAGACCCAAGGGGTCCTCGGCCTCAAGCAACTGGCGTGCTTCCTTGATCCACGGCATCGCCGTGGACAGACGGAAATCCGGGTCACCCCAATTGGCGGGGATGTGACGGCTCCAACGTCCAAACCCATACGCACCGGACAGCGGATTGCCACCGTGCCCGCGCAGGCGCAGTGCTGCAACAACAGTACGCAGGTCCATCCGTTCAAGGAACAGGCGGCGCAAGGATGGTTGCGGGATTTCGGCCAACGCTTGTTTGCATCTCAATACAGCCTGCGGGTCAGTGACATCCATGTCATATGCGCCCCAATTCAGAGCATGTTCCATAACCTTCAGAACCTTAGCGTCCTCGGGCGTCAGCGCCTTAAGGCGACGATCCAGCCGCAGCCGCGACAGCGGAGGTTGTTTGGCCACGAACAACCGCTCAGAGCCTGGCAGGCTGCTGATCAGGGCGATATAGGCGTCTTGGTCAGACATCTCAGCGGATCACACCTTCCAGCACGGCGCGAAACCGGGGCTGCAGATGCTCCATCAGCAACGAGGCGACCGCCTTGTCTGTTAGATCAAGTACAACGCCCTGATCTTCGGCCCGCACGCGGATACCACCCTGCGCGTCATCCGATGCATGCAGCTCTACCTGTTCACGCAACATGTCGGCTGTCAGGCCGAGGACGTATTTGGTCAGCTTACCGGATTGAATGTCATCGGCGTTCTGCTTGATGTCTTCTTGCGTTGCGACTTTGGCGGGCAGAATAACCTGCACCTTGCCATCCAGATTGACGCCTTCGGATTCGCGGCCGACGACCTCCAAAATCATCTGTTTCAGCAGGCCCGGCTCAGCCATTTCCTTGGTCACCAGACGTTCGACATCTTCGCGAAAGCGGTCGGTCAATCCACCCTTCATGGTCAAAACCGCATCACGCATGGCGGTGTTAAGCGCCTCTTCCCCAGCAGCGCGATATTTGTCGGAATCGATGCGTGCCTTTTTTTGATGGTCGTCCGCCTCGCGTTTGGCATCCGCCAGAATTTTGGCGGCTTCGGCCTTGGCTTCAGTGCGCAGTTTTTCGGCGTCGGCCTGACCAGCAGCCACGCCATCATTGCGCAGCTTATCGATCAAGGCATCCACGCCATGAGAAATCATGCCATCCTGTGCCATCAACTGATCCCCGCACTGATGACAAGGGCAAAGACAAAGGCGAACACGCCAAACCCTTCGATGATCGCTGCCGGGGCAAGCGCCAGGCCAAAGATCTCAGGCTTTTCCTTGGTGGCGTTGATCGCCGCAGCACAGGCCCGACCCTGCCAGATCCCGCAATACATCAATGCGATGCCCGACAGGATACCAATCCCGAACAAGCCGCCCGCGTTTTCAGGCGTCACCTCGCGGTTCAGGGTAAACATGATGACGATGCCATAAATCACCATCGTCGAAGGAAAGGCCGAAACGCCGACAAAGCGGCCATAGCCGCCGTCGGTTTCCGTCATGGCCCCAATACTGGCCATGCCCGCGATCGAGCATCCGACGGCGCTGGCGGCTGCGCCCAGCGCCATTGGCGCGTAGATGCCAAGCCAACCCAATGTCAAAACAAGCTCATTCATTCCTGAACCTCCTTGCGGGCGAACGGTCGAAAGACAATGCCTTCGTCCGGCAGACCCCATTTAAAGAATTCGATGTAATTGAGACGCAAACCGTGGACGACGCCGCTCATCATGGCGAGCGCGAAGTTGAGAATATGGCCGATGATCAGGATCAGCAGGGCGAACAGAACGCCCAACCCCTTGAGCGAATGCATGACAGAAACCGCCAGATCGTTGAACGTGATCGCCAGTGAGGCCGAGGCCAGACCCAACGCAAACAGGCGCATGTAGCTTAGCACATCGCCGAATGCCCCCATGGCCCCGGCAAGGCTTTGCAGCCCTCCGATCAGGCGCCAAATCCAGTCGGTTGGTTTCTTGATTATCCGCTCGCTTGAGAACCAGACGATGGCCAGAACCCCGATCCCCATCAAGGCCGCGCCCGGCACCGGAGAGTTACCCTTCATGTAGCTGAGCCACAGAACGAACCCGCCAATCAGCGCAGCGATCCAGCCCAGATTGGCGATGGCCTTCCGGTGCCCCCATGCCGCCCGTGCGGCAAGCGCATTGGCCAGTACCAAATGCAAAACGCCAACGACAATCGAGACCAACATCATCGCGCCGAAATTGTTCAGGTCGAGCAATTTGAGCTTGGACCAGAACGACCCCTCGGCTGGCGACACGCCGAAATAACTGCCGACGAGGATGCCATACAGGATTGTTGCGCTGGAAATGATCACCCCAAAGCGTCGCCAGGATCGTTCACCCGGTGTTGCATCAAGCCGCTTCCAGAATAGTAAAAGGCCCAACAGGATAATCGCGCCGTATCCCGCGTCGGCTACGATCATTGCGAAGAAGACCGCAAATGAAACGGCGACGATGACACTGGGGTCCCAGCCCTTGTAACCCGGCACTTGATAAAACAGCGCCAAGTCCACGGCAGCACTGCGCTTTTCCGGTTGTTCCAACAAGGTTGGCGGGCTGTCATAGGGGCTGGGTTCTTCGATCAGTACGGCAGCGTCCTTGGCGATTGCCATGTCCAGAACCGCATCTATACGATCCTCGGGCACCCAGCCCTGAAGGGCAAACATCGCCTCTTCGTCGCGAACCTTTTGCGTGGCATGGGCCAGCTCGGCCGCGCTTTCGGCAACCGAAAGGTTCCGGCGCATCAGTGCTAGGTATCGGGTTTGCGCAACGCGTTCAGCCTCAAGCGCTTCGATGGCGATCTCAGCCTCTTCCAGTTGCGCCTCAAGCTCGTGAATGGGCAGCGATCCTGTGTGTGTGCGCGGAACTGGCAGGATATCGTCATCCGGCTCATCCGGGTCGATCAGTACGGCATAGATGAACCTATGGTCCTGCTCGAGTATGGCCCAGGGCATATCCAGGGCCTCCAACGCATCGCGATACTTCAGTGGCAGTTGATAAAACCACAACCGGTTCCCCGCCAAAACATCGTCTGGTGGAAAATCCAGATCGCCCCAAGGGCGCACCTTTGCAATGCGGTTGGCAAGAAAATCCCTATGATCCGTCATGTCACGAGTGCGCTGCATCAAGTCCAGCACATCCCCGACGAACTGGTCCATCCCAAAACCGGGATCGCGCTGGATCTGTCGGCGCGGTTCGGACACGTCATTCAGGAACCGCAGCGCCTTATAGGCATTGCGCGCGCCGCGCTCACTGATCTTTTCCGGCTCAGCGGGTGGCGAAGCCAGCGGCAGGACGTGCATGCAGCCCAGATTCTGCAGCGCCTCAAGGGTCGCAGCCTTCTGGCCTGCTTGCCCGACCAGCGACAGTTTTTTGAGCCTCGCAACACTCACGACACAGCCTCCTGCGCATGTTTGCGTTTCGAGATTTTCGAGCGCACGACGGCCTGCATCTGCTCATCACTCAGATAGATGCGGATTTTCTTGATGTTGGCTTTGGCGCGCGGGATCAGAACCTTTTCGAACAGATTGACACGCTGGGTGATGGTGGCCACAGCCCTATCGAATATCTTCACCCGCTCTTCGGCCACTTTGACCCGTAGACGCGCCTCGATCATATCGTGCAGCAACCGGGCCGCCGCATCGACCCAATGAGGTTTGGCCAGATAGGAATACGGACGCACCGCAACCTCTATCCGGTCCAGCGCAGGCATCTTGACCCCCACGACGTTGACCTCTTTGACTTTGTAGTCTTTCAGCTCGACCAACCCGTCCAGATCAACGCCTTGCTGCGCCAGCATCGGCAGTTTTTCTCCAACCTTTTGCGCCAGTTCCTGCACCTCATCCTGAAGGCGCTGCACATCTTCGCGCGCCTTCGCGCGCTCTGCCATCAATTGCTGACGCTTAAGGTCCAGCGATGGCAGGAACCGCTCATAGCTTTTCAGCTGCGTCTGCTCGCGCGCGAGCGACGATTTATTCAGCTGCAACCGCGCCATCGGCATCCTTTGGAAAATACTTGTCGATCAGGGCCTGCTTCATCAGTAGCTGCCCAGGTGCGAAACACTCGGCCAGAGTTTTCCACCCCAAATCCAGCGCATCTTCCAGCGGGATTGAAACGTTGATGTCCATGAAACGGGTCTTGAACAGGTCGCCAAACTTCAGCAGCTGATGGTCATAATCCGACAGGTCAAAGGCCATCGCCTGTTTCTGCGCGGCGTCTCGGCTTTCGGAATAGAACCGGATCATGGTGTTCATGATCTGCCCGTGATCCTCGCGCGTTGTCTTGCCAATCACGTTCTGCTTGAGGCGCGAGAGACTGCCGAACGGGTCAATCACGCCCGAATGCAGATAGATCTGCCCTTCGGTGATATAGCCCGTGTTATCCGGCACTGGATGGGTCACGTCATTGCCCGGCATCGTTGTCACGGTCAGCACAGTGACCGATCCGCCCTTGGCATAGTCACAGGCTTTTTCGTACCGGCGGGCCAGTTGGGAATAGAGGTCCCCCATGTATCCACGCTGCGAGGGTACGCGTTCCTGGCTGATCCCGACCTCTTTCATCGCATCGGCGTAGGCGGTCATATCGGTCAGCAGGACCAGAACGCGCTTGCCTTCTTCTACCGCGAATTTTTCGGCCACGGCCAGTGCCATATCGGGTACCAGCAGCCGTTCGACCAGCGGATCCATCGCCTGATTGACGAACATCACTGTTCGGGAAAACACGCCCGCATCCTCGAAGGACGTCCTGAAGGTAAAGTAGTCGTCAAAGATCAACCCTAGCCCGCCGAACACCACGATATCCGCGTCCGCCTGAACACCAATTCTGCTGAGGAACGCGTTGAACGGCTCACCCGAGACGGAAAAAATCGGGATTTTCTGACTTTCGACCAGTGTGTTGAACACGTCGATCATCGGCACGTCCGTCCGGATCATCTTGTTGGGCACGGCGCGTTCCGCCGGGTTCACGGTTGGCCCGCCAATATCCACGCGCGGCTCAGACGACAGGTCAGGTCCACCATCAATAGATACACCCGCGCCGTCAAAAACACGGCCCAGTATGTTCTGGGAATATGGCGTCTGCATCGGGTGGCCCAGGAACGTCGCCGTCGCCTCGGTCGAGATGCCCTTGGTGCCGGAAAACACCTGCAGGGTGACAACATCCCGGTCAATAAAAATGGCCTGCGCCAGTGTCTTGTGGCCGTCCACGGTTTCGATTACGGCCAGATCATTGAAACGCACTGCTGCGTCAGTCGATCCGTCCAGAGGCACCCTGACTTTGATCGTGTCTCCGACAATCTCAAGAACACGCGTGTACTTCAAAAGACTTCCGGACATTGCTCATCCTCGGTCGTTAAAGGTGCTATTTAAATCAACGCCCCGAAACAACTTGGCGTTTTTTGCAATCATAAGTTCAGCTTACAACGAATTCATGAATTGGCAAATGAGGATACCTTGGCTGCAAAAAAGGAGACAAAAGTCGCTTCTGGTGACCAAAAATCATTGGTGTTCCAGCGCCCGGGACAGTTCACCACCCCCTGCGCCCAAACAGGGATTGCAGCCGGCTTTGCCCGGCAAATGGGTCGATCTCTGTTGGCGCAGTCAGGCCCGAGACAACGCCGCGCACCATTACCCAGCAGATTGCAGCAAATATCACACCGCCCAGCGCCTGCCCCAACAACACACCTGGAGCGCCAGCCAAATAGGCCCCGGCGACCGCAAAGGGCCACGTGCCCAGCGTATGTCTCCCCCAGTTAACCCACGTGGAATAAATGGGATAGCCAAGGTTGTTGAAGCTTGCATTCGCAACAAAGATCACACCGTTGAAGAACGACGCCAGGGCCAACGGCCCGCAGAACAGATAGATCAGCACCCGCGTCTCGCCTTGGGCCTGAAACAAGTCGGCGATGGGGGCACGCAGGACGAACAGCACCGCCGCCATCAGAACCACATAGACGGCGGTGAATTTTACGCCTGCCAGGAATGCACCCTTCACCCGACCATATTGCCCTGCCCCAAAGTTCTGCCCCACGATCGGGCCTATGGCCCCGGACAGTGCAAACACGACGGAAAAGGCAACAGGCATCAGCCGTCCTATTACGGCCATGCCTGCCACGGCATCGGTGCCAAACTGCGCAACCTCACGGATCACGATGGCGTTGCCGACCGGCGTGGCGACATTGGTCAGAACCGCCGGTATCGCAATCGCCCGCACCGGCTGGAGGTCTTCCCTCAAGTGCCTCAGCGACGGTCGCGCAAATCCACGGTGCACGCGCACGGCGGGCCGGACCGCTGCTATCAGCATACAGATACGCGCAATGACCGAGGCAATCGCCGCTCCATCCAGGCCAAGACCAACAGCAAAGATCAGGATCGGATCCAAAATTGCGTTTGCCAGCCCGCCGTAAATCGTAGCCTGCATGGACCGGCGCGCATCACCGTGCGCACGCAACACAGCCATACCCGTCATTGCCGCAGCCATCACCCACATGGTCGGCAGAATGATACTGACATACCGTGCGGCCAATTGCAGAACCTCACCCTGCGCGCCCAGCAAAGACAGCAGAAACTTGATATTAATCATGACCATGGCAGACACAATCAATCCCATCAAAATACCAAGAAGGGCAACGCTGGTTCCGAATTGCCGGGCTTTTTCGGGCCGCCCGGCCCCCAACTCGCGGGCGACAAGAGCCCCGGCTGCAATGGACAGCCCCACATTGATCGAGTTGGTGAAAAACAAAAGCGTGCCCGCATAGCCGACCGCTGCGGCCAACGCGTCGTTGCCCAGCATCGAGATGAACACCATGTCCACGAAATCCACGGCAAAGATTGCCATAAGACCAATGCTGGTGGTCAGCGACATTCGGGTCACATGCCGCATCAAACTGCCGGTCAAAAAGACAGCCATGCCCTTGGATTGTTGTGTCATTGGCTGGTCCGTCCATTTGCCCTCACCAGCAATCTGCCCGTGATGGGCACCAATCAGCAACCTCAAACTGATCTGCGCGCGCCGGAGTCGCCCAATGTTTATTCAATTTGTGAATTAGGCCGCCTTTGCCCATCAATGATCATAGCCCTATCGGCCAGTTGACTTGCGCGCGGCCGTTTTCATGCCATACTATGCAGAATTGTTATTCTACGCTGATTTTCAGCCCCTTGTTTGTTTGATGAGTAAAAAGGTCAACCTGTTGTCATGCAGCGCGTATCTTTAGACGAAGCCAGCTCTCGTGAATGGGACGTGATAATCGCAGGATCCAGTTTCTCAGCGATGTTCTTCGGTCATGGGCTTCCGCAGGACCTGAATGTGTTGTTCGTCGAAAAGGGCGATGAATACACACATTCGGACCAGATCGAAAACGGCCCCGCGGTTCAAGAAGCTTTTACACAACGAAACTCGTCCGGGCTGAAAAAAAATTGGCTCGCCTACACTCTACTTGGTGGAAACTCGAATTACTGGTGGGGCAATGTACCCAGATTCCATCCAAACGACTTTGCCCTGAACAGCATGTTTGGTGTCGGTATTGACTGGCCTATTAGTTACGATGATCTCGAACCTTATTGGGAACGTGTCGAAGATATCATCGAAGTTGCTGGCGGTCAGTCACAGGATATTCTTCCACGCCGAAAGCCATTTCCCTACCCCGCACATACTCCTTCGCGTGCTGATGCTGCTTTACAGGAATCTTCGCCTCTATGGGTACCTGCATCCAACGCTACGTCAAACGGCGGTTCACGACCAACGTGCTGTGCAAACGGGGTATGTCGGACGTGTCCTATCGACTCCAAATTTACCGTATTGAACAGTTTCGACAAACTCACCCATCCTGGTTCGCACTACCTACTTGGCACCGAAGTGAGGGCGGTAGATATCGAAGGCGGACGCGCACGCGGTATTCGCGTCAAAAGTAACGATGGCAATGAAGTGCGCCTTCGCGCCGACACAGTTGCGCTGGGTACCAATGCAATATTCAACGCAGCCATTTTGAAACGCTCGGACGTTCGCAATGACGCGCTAGGACGGTACCTTCACGAACAAGCGGCAGTGAAAGTCCTAGTGGACACAGCCAAACTAAAGGCTTTTTTTGGCGGCACATCGGAAACCGGACTTGGCTATCATTTTTACCATGACGTAGATCGTAGAACGTCCGCAGCGGTCCTCATCGAAACCATAAACGCACCTGTATCGATCCGAAAAGAACCCGGCAAATGGGCAAACCGTATTAACCTGCGCCTAGCAGTTGAAGATCTTCCCATCGCCGAAAACCGCGTCATTTTGGAAGATGATGAACCAGTCATCGAATGGACTGGATATTCCGACTATGCCAAACGCGGTATAGAGCGAGTAAAGACTGGTCTGCCCGACATAATTCCGGACACAATCGAACATCTGTGGTTTTCAGACATTCTGCCATCTGACGCTCATATCCAGGGCACGCACCGGATGGGCGTTTCCGCCGAAGACTCAGTCGTTGACGACAGGCTGCGCCTACATTCCGCAGCCAACGTCTTTGTACTTGGCTCGGGTGCATTCCCCACCTGTTCGCCCGCCAACCCGTCGCTGACAATCTCGGCGCTGGCGCTTCGCGCATCGGAGGCGGTTACATGAAGTTTTCCCGTCGCAAGGTAATCGCGTTAGGTGCAGGGGTCGTCGGCCTTGGCCTGGCATATCGGGGGATCAAAGGGCATGGCATCGCAGCGCATGCGCTGGAGGTGATCCGCGACGTCTACGGCCCCGAGATCGCCGATGATCCGGTAGCACATGAATTTGCACAGGCGTACGAGGATTTCGTCCTTGAGAAAGGTACGCAGGGTCAGGTGTTGGATATGGTTTACTGGACCGGTCTTCAGGACGTTCCTTTTGTAGACGAAAAGCTCGGACGGATAAAAGACAGCGTCGTGGACAAGTTTGCGACCTCAACGAATGTGATCCTTGCAACCGAACTCGGCAAGCCACTTGAATTCGTTGCCTTGTTCGATCCTTTTCTCAACTCTTGCCAGAACCAGCTGGGCGCGCAGGGGTACACCCTGGCGTGATCGAACCACAGTTTCCGGTGCGGTATGCGACGGTTCGGGCCTGCAAGCATAAACCACAAAACCGGCGTGGATACTTCTGTTTCGCTACAACTTTCGGGGCGACCTTACCCGTATTCGAGCTGTATTTGAGTTGGTTATCCAAGCACCCCCACCCGAAAGAGGCACCGGCCTGCGCTGGATGCAGGTCCCATGGTAGAAAAATCAGTACAAAAGTTCGTCCAATACATTATAAGAAATGAATATACTGAATTTACGATATTCGATTTGCGCGACGACCTGGGGAGGTTTCAATGCTTCGACTTACAACCTGTTTGATCTCTTTGCTGACATTACCATCACTTGTATGGGCAGACGCGGTCCCCAGCAAAGAGGCTGCCGAGGGCACCTTTGCCGACCGCCCATATTCGCCTTACGCCAACCGATCATTTCCTGAACGGCCACTCTGGGGTGACACACACCTGCACACCGGTTTGTCGCTGGATGCGGGCGCATTCGGAAACACCTTGCTTCCTGATGAGGCATGGCGGTTCGCAAAGGGGGAACAAGTTATTTCGTCAACCGGTCAGGCCGTCAGGCTGGCGCGGCCCCTGGATTGGATGGTGCTGACGGATCATACTGATTTGATGGGTTTCGCCCCGGACCTGCAGGCCGGTAAACCTGGCGTTATTGGTGACCCAAAAGGCTTGGAGTGGTACGAGGGATACAAAGCAGGCGGTGAAGAAGCCGGGAAAGCGGCCTTCGACATTATTACAAATTTCTCTCAAATGACCCTGCCGGAAATCCTACTTGAGTCATACAGCCCAGGCGCGGACGCATTCGCATTTACATGGGAAAACATCGTTATGGCAGCGGAACGGCACAACGACCCCGGCAATTTCACCGCCTTTATTGGGTTTGAATGGACGTCCGTTCCCAAGGGGTTCAACCTGCACCGCAATGTCATGCTACGTGACGGACCAATTCGGGCACTGCAAATGGTGCCACCCGTGACTCAGCCTCCTTACGGCGACACCGACCCCAAGGCGCTTTATGCGTGGCTTGAAGAATATCAGGGTAAAACCGGCGGTCGCGCGGTTGCTTTTGCACATAACGGCAACCTGTCAAATGGCTGGATGTTCCCCACTGAGGATACTTATCACGGCGGCAAGGTAGACGAAGAATACGTGCAGAACCGCGCCAAGTGGGAGCCGCATTATGAGGTCACCCAAATCAAAGGCGACGGAGAAGCACACCCCTTCCTAAGCCCGGAAGACGAATTTGCGGACTATGAAAACTGGGACGTCGGCAACCTCGACATTACCGAGCTGAAAACAGAGGACATGCTGGCCGGTGAATATGCCAGAGAAGCCTTGAAACGTGGCCTGATGCTGGAAGAAAAATTCGGGGTGAACCCTTATAAGTTCGGAATGGGTGGGGCAACAGACAGCCACACATCGCTGGCAACAGCTGAAGAGGACAACTTTTTCGGAAAGTCCGTCAGCGTTGAACCGTCGGCCACAAGAATCCAGCACCCCTTCATCGCCAATGATCTTGGCGAAATCCCCGGCGACCTTCTTGTCGCATCTGGTTACACTGCCGTCTGGGCCACCGAGAACACGCGTTCCGCGATCTTTGATGCTTTCAAACGGCGTGAAACCTATGCCACGACTGGTCCTCGGATCGGTCTGCGGTTCTTTGGTGGATGGGAATTTGACGAAGCAGATCTTGAGACCCGGTTCCTTGCGGACGTTGGCTACACCAAAGGCGTTCCGATGGGCTCGGACTTACGCCCTAACGAAGGTGATGGAGCGCCTTCATTCCTGATTGCAGCGCTACGCGATCCGGTTGGGGCCAATCTGGACCGGGTACAGGTCGTAAAAGGGTGGCTCGATGGCGAAGGAGAGTTGCACGAGAAAGTCTACGACGTTGCATGGTCGGATGACCGGGCTGCTGATGAAAACGGCAAAGTCCCGGCTGTCGGCAACACCGTCGATATCGAAACCGCCAGCTGGAGTAACACGATTGGAACCGCCGAGCTTGTGTCGGTTTGGGCCGATCCAGACTTTGATCCAAATGCGCGGGCCTTCTACTATGTCCGGGCGCTTGAAATCCCCACACCCCGTTGGGTCCTGTACGACAAGGTCCGGTTCGGTATTGAATTGCCGGAAGAGGCGCAGCTGATCCATCAAGAGCGCGCGTATTCGTCGCCAATCTGGTACACACCTAGCGAATAACCGAACAAGACACTAATGACATTGCCGGGCGGTCAACCCCGCCCGGCAATATTGCGACACGACATTGAGAACCCGAATGCAAATTCTAAAACAGCCGTTATTCCACTTCATTTTGATCGGGGTTGCCATTTTCGCTTGGTTTGCATGGGTTTCCCCGCAACAGGACGTCGCTGAAGAAGCCGACACGATCACAATCGACGGTAATGATGTCGCCCTCCTGAAAACACGTTTCCAAAACAGCTGGAACCGCCCACCGACGGAAGATGAGTTACAGGCCCTGATAGACGGGGCGATCCGCGAAGAAGTTCTTGTGCGCGAAGCACGCAAGCTGGGCCTGGATCAAGGTGATCAGGTCATCCGTGCACGCCTGGCGCAGAAGATGGATTTTCTGACTGACGCAATCGCAGCTTCGATCGAACCCGAGCCCGAAGTGTTGCAGACCTTTCTGAACGAAAACCCGGAACGGTTTACCAAACCGGCACAGATTGCTTTTGATCAGATCTACCTGAACGAGAACGCTGAGCTGGATGCCATCGAAAGCACGATCGAGGCCGCAAACACTCAGCAGGACTGGAGCAGCATCGGATCGACAACTTTGCTTCCAAAGTCGATGCCTCTGACAGTAGTGCGCATGGTGGACGCAAACTTTGGCACTGGCTTTTCGGCGGCTCTGAATTCGTTGGAGCCAGGCAACTGGTCCGGCCCAGTCCGATCCGCATATGGCATCCACGTCGTTCGCGTTACAGACAAACAAGACCCCATATTGCCAAAGCTGGAAGATATCCGCGATACCGTTTTACTGGAATGGCGCCGCGAAGCCGGGTCGGACCTGGCGCAGGCGCAATATGAAAGCCTGGCGTCGAATTACCAAGTCGAAACACCCGACATGGACAAGGCAGTCGAATGAAGCGGCTCTTTTGCCTGTTATTCTCGGGCTGGCTGATGTTCGCTGCACAAGCGGGACATGCACATGCACTTGACCCCGGTTATTTGGACCTGCGGCAATTGGCGAGCAACACCTGGCAAGTGCTATGGCGCAAGCCTGATGTGAATGGCCGCCCCATGGGTATCGATGCCATATTGCCCGCTCACTGTGCCCAAAACCGAGCACCCGAGCCACGGTCCGACGGAACAGCTTGGATCGCGACCTGGGTTCTTGAATGCGAGGACGATATCGCCGGTCACACCATCACCATTGAAGGGCTGGAGCAACAACGAAACGACGTTCTGCTGCGCATCCAACCCATCTCGTCAGAACCATCCACATTGCGGTTCACACCCGAGACACCTGCATTGATCATTCCAGAACAGCCAACGACCTGGTCGGTTCTGAGCAGTTACTTCCGCCTTGGGTTCGAACATATTCTGGAAGGTTGGGATCACCTTCTGTTTGTTTTTGCCTTGTTTGTGCTGGTGCGCGATCCATGGCGGTTGGTCGGGGCGGTGACCGCCTTTACCGTCGCGCATTCCATTACGCTGGCGCTTGCCACTCTGGGCGTGCTGAACGTGCCCGGCCCTCCGGTCGAAGCCGTGATCGCCTTGTCAATCGTGTTCCTCGCTCTGGAAATCCTCAACCGAAAAGATGGTGAGCTGCGCCTGTCCGAACAATATCCCTGGATCGTCTGCTTTTGCTTCGGGCTGTTGCACGGGCTGGGATTTGCCGGCGCGCTGGCCGATATTGGAGTTCCAACTGAGGATATCTTCGCCGCACTGCTGGCCTTCAACATCGGGGTCGAGGCCGGGCAACTTTTGTTTATTGCCGGACTGTCGGCCCTGATCTTGGTGTGGCGCCTTACGCTGCCCACAATTTCCCAAAGGGCTGGCGTAGTCGCCGTACCCGTCACAGGATATGCCATCGGCTGCGTGTCGATGTACTGGTTGGTTGAACGCGTCAGCGGGTTTTAGATTGGAGCGACCGCTACTTCGCGGCCTCTTGCTGCTGCAGTAAACGCGCCTGAACCCGGTCCGTTTCCACCTGAGCCCAGCCTTCGTTGGTTAGTTTCTGGTGCTTGCGTGCCTCGAACAATACCTGCTGGGCACCCTCGGGATCACCGGCTTTCAAAATCAGCTCGGCGATTAAAGTCAAAAGGAACGGTTTGTAGTTCCCCGCACCGCTGTCCCACCAGGCCTCGGCCGCCTGACGTACCGCGCTGATGTTGTTAAAGGTCGGCACATCATAAGCAGTCGCCCAACTGCGCCACAGATTGGCAGTAACAGTCATGAAGGTAAACGAGTGCCTCTCGGACACCTCTTCAAGCTGTTGAGCGGCTTTCAAAACATGATCCGGTTCACGACGCAAAGTATGCAACATGCAAAGATAGGTCAGCGCCTGGGCGATACTGTGGGCATGCTTTAGGTCCTTGGCGGCATCGACGGCCCTTCGCTGGATATCAACGGCTCGGTCAGGATCGCCTTTCAACCACAGCGCCATGCTTAAAAAACACGACGTTATCGCTGCGTGGTCGGATCCGTAGACATAAGCAAGCCGTCCATGCAGATCGGGTTGATAGAGGTCCAGCGCCAACTGTAGATGTTCATGCGCCGCGTCCAGATCACCGATATGCAGCAAAACCGCCCCCATCGCGCGATGGGCAATCATGACATGATGCGCCTCGTCAGACTGACCTGCCAGATCGAGGATTTGCCGCGCCGCGTCCTTCGCCAAATCGTATTCGGCCCGCACCAAATGGAACGAATAAAGGCCATTGAGAACAGGAAACAGGTTCTCGGTCTCGTCCAAGCGGTTGCACAGCTTTCGAATTCGGGCATAGACAGCGCCCGTTTCATCGGCGGCAATGCCAGCCGTCGAACGGGTCACGCCCGCGCGAAGCACTTGTATCTCGACCTCTTTGCGGTCGCGTTCAACGGTGCTTTCCAATTCGTGCAACTGCTGTATCGCATGTCCCAGCTGGGTCACCGCTTCGACATTCGCAGAACGCTCGGCTGCGCGTTGGCCTGCAAGGTGCCACTGTTCGATGGCCTCGCGGGGCATTTTCGCCATGGTGTAGTGGTGCGCCAGAACTTCGGGGCCTGCATCTGCGTGACTATGCGTTCCGTGATGCAAGGCCTCTGCTACGCGCGCATGCAACCCGCGGCGTTCGCTTTTCAGGAGGCTGTTATAAGCCGTGTCACGAATAAGAGCGTGACGGTAGGCAAATGTCTCTTCTGCCTTTTTCTGCGTCACGGTGACAATGCCCGCGTCGACCAGCAGATCCAGACCCGCGCGCAACGCCTTATCCCCAAACCCGGACACGCCGGAAATCAATTGATAGGTGAAATGCGGGCCGATCACAGAACCGATTTGTGCGACTTCCTTCGCCGAACTCAAACGGTCCAATCGCGCCATCAACGCATCCTGTAACGTGCTGGGGACCAAAGGTGCAGGACCGGGCGCGCCATCTAATCCAAGTGCATCTGCCCGATCGGCCAATTGACCGGATTCCAGCAAATCTTTTGTCACCTCTTCAACATAGAGGGGAATACCGTTCGTCCGCCCCGCGATCACGCCGAACATTTCGGGCGAGATCGGCTTATCCCCAGCCACCTGATGAACAATCTCGCGGACCTGCGCGAAATCCAACTGCCGGAGAGGGACATGAGTGACGTTGGGCTTGGCGGCCCAATCCGGATCAAAAGCCGTCCGGTAGGTCATGACGATCAGAACCGGTACTTCCTGAATTCTGTCCACGATCCGGTCAAGCAAGGTTTTCGTCGTCGGATCAATCCAATGCGCGTCTTCAATGAGGCACAGTATGGGCTTTCGCGCGGCCCGTGCAATAAGCTGACCGGCTAACATGTCCAGGGTCTGATCCATGACTTGCTGTGGCGTCAGATCCAGCGAACCAAGTTGGTCTTCGAATGGAACAGACAAAAGTGCCGCTGCCAGCTTCACGCTGTGGTCAGGCGGATTTTCCAGATGTTTGGCGATTTTCCTGAGCCGGACGCTCCCTGTATCATCAGCACGCAGGTCCGCAGCGTTTTCAATCTGACGGATCACAGGATAAAGCGCACTTGTCTCATGATATGGTGAGCACTGAAACCGCACTTGCAACGCTTCTGCCTTGGCAACGCCCAACCGCAGTTCTTCGATTAAGCGGGATTTACCGATACCTGCTTCGCCGGATACCAATGCGACCTGCCCCTGGCCTGCCCGGGCCAGCGCCAATTTGCTGCGCAGAATGTCAAACTCCGGGTCGCGTCCAATCAACGGGCGCAACGCGGTACTGTCCGTCGTCATGAACCGGCTGATCGTCTCTCGTGTTCCGGTGACCTGCCAGGCCTCAACCTCTTTCGCGAAGCCTTTGAGTTTGAACGCACCGCGCAAAACATACTCGAACGCGTCGCCTGCCAGTTGGTGCGTGGTCGGAGCGACGATCAGAGTGCCCGGATCGGCCATAGCCTGAAGGCGCGCTGCCAGGTTTGGCGTTTCGCCCATGGCGGTGCCGTCTTCGAACATGTTTTCACCGCGCAGGTCGCCGACAACGACCAACCCCGTCGCGATCCCTATCCGCACTTCGAGCTTTGCGTGGGTGCGAACTTCCGGCATTTCCTGAATGATCCTCAGCCCCGCACGTATCGCGCGTTCGGGGTCATCCTCATGCGCATGCGGAAAGCCGAAAAAGACCATAATGCCATCGCCATAATAACTTGCGATATGGCCGTCATACGCAGCCACAGCCGCCGCGCAGGTTTCCTTGAACAGGCGCAGAACCTCGGCCAGATCCTCGGGGTCCAAGCGCTGCGCGATCTCGGTGGACCCGACGAGGTCGATGAACATGACAGTCAACTGCCGCCGTTCGGCAACGATTGTCGGGCTGAGGGTCGAATGTAGTGACGGAACGCCGGCCCCGGATTGTTCGCGCAAGGCTTTTGCAAACCGTCGCCTTGGCCCAAGCGGCAGTCCAATTGCGACAAGATCGTCTTCTGTCAGCTCAGGCAGATCACCCACCACTATTTCATGACGGGCGAAGGCCTCGGCGTATTTTGACAGGCCGTTTTTTTCCAGCCAGATCTCGATTTCAGACATGCAATCGTTTCACTTGCGTCCATCCAAACAGGGCTCATTCAAGCGAACGTTCCCTGATTGCGCCCAGGATATCGGAATTGCCGGTTCAGTTACCGGCGTGACCGACAGGGCTTGTCACCATCAAGGACGACCCCAAGGCTTTGGTCAAGTGAAACGAAAAAGGCGGGTCCACAGTTGAAATTGGCCGGAACCTACGCGACGGAATGGTGGCAACCAAAGACGATACGCTCTTAACTCGGACGAAATCCGGAGACAAACGGGAGGGGGCCGGCACGACCGGTTCAGAAAGTCGATTGATCATCAAAGCGCTGAAAATCATCGCAGGCACGCTTATTCTGGGTGTCGTCGCAATTGTGGGCTATCTGCTGATCGCCCCGCCTGACCTATTGAAGGTGGGAACAAACTATTCGGCCAAGATCGTCTGTTCCAACGTCTTCATTGCCGGGCGCGACCCGGAAGACGTTCTGACCGTCGATGTTCAGGCCCCGGGGCACCCACTGCTCAAGCAGATCTCGATCGACGTGGACGCTGAAGCCCAAACCGTGACGGCACGGATTTTCCGGTTTTTTGCCCCCGCGACCTCGCAATATCGCGAGGGGCTTGGCTGCACCAATGTCCATGACGCGACGCTCAGCGACGCGACCCTGACCACGATCGAGCCCTTGCCCACTGGAATCTGGCCCGTCGGTACCGAAGTTCAACTGTCACAAGACCCTGAAATCGCGCGTATCCTGGCGGATAGCACACTTCTGGGCGAAGGATACCGCGCCGTGGTTGTCGTGCGGGATGGGCGTATCGTTGGCGAGACCTATGCGGAGGGGTTTGACGAAAACACGCCTTTGCTTGGGTGGTCGATAACCAAGACAGTTACTGCGGGCTTGATCGGCACCCTGATCAAATCCGGCCAGATGTCGCTGGAGGATACGCTGACCGACAGTTATCCGGACTGGGCACAGGACGGACGCAAAAACATCACCCTTAAGGACATGCTGGCCATGTCCAGTGGCCTGCAATGGAATGAGGAATATGGCGACGTCTCGGACGTGACCAAGATGCTGTATCTTAATGATGACATGGCAGGTTTTGTCTCGGGCCGCCCGGCGGAAAGTGAGATTGGGGCGGATTTCAACTACTCTTCGGGGACAACTACAGCCCTGTCGCGCGTCTGGCAGGACAAACTGACCGATGGCAGTCTGACCTATCCACAAGAGGCGCTGTTCGAACCATTGGGCATGACATCCGTCGTGCTCGAGACCGATGCGGCGGACACATTTGTCGGGTCCAGCTATATGTATGCCACTGCGCGCGACTGGGCGCGTTTTGGGCAACTTCTATTGCAGAAAGGCGAATGGAACGACCAACAAATCCTGCCCGAGGGTTTTACGGACTGGATGTTTGAGCCGGTTGCCGCATCTGACGGAATGTACGCCAAAGGTCATCTGTGGCTGGACTCTCCGGGTGGGTTACCACCCTATGAAGATGCCGTCTGGCTTCAGGGGCATGACGGGCAGTTTATCGGCGTGTTTCCATCCCAAGACATGGTCGTTGTGCGACTGGGTCTGACACCCTCCCGGCACGGATATTCCTCGTTGCCGCTGGCCGAGGCGCTCATCTCTGTCTTGCAGGATTGATAAGAAGGACCCGCTGGTCGGGTCCTTCTTGCTAATCCAGAATTTGCGTTGCAATACCGGTGCTTGTCAGTTCATCTTCTACAAGGGCATAGATCTGATCCGGCGGCGTGTTCAGAGAATACAACATCAATGCAGGATCGACACCCATGTCGATCAGATGCTGCATCGTCTCGCCCTGCCCTTTCTGGATGCTTTCAACGGCAAAGACCACGGGGATCAGGCGCGGTTGGTCATAGTAATGCTGATGAAGTCCGACAATGCCTTGTAGTGACACGATACGCGCGACCCCACCGGCCAGAATATATGGACAGGCGGACATGCAGACCGCGCCGGGCAGTACGGCCGATGACAACCCGGCCTCGCGTATCTGCGCGCCGATCAACAAAGCTTCGGACACTTGGCCGCCCGGGCTGTGCAGCGCGATCAGGTCGGGTTGTTCTTGCATCTCGGACAAATGGTTTTCGAACCGATCAGCATCACCTGTTTCAATCTGTCCGCTCACCAGAAGGACCCGCCCCAGATCACCGGCTTGCTTTTCAGTAAATTCCAACCGCGTGGGAAAGCTCTGAGGCACCGGCACATCCAGCGGTTGGTCCTGCGGCAACAGCGACGGATCGGTGCGGTCGGTGCGGTACTCGCGCCGCTGATCCCCAGGTGAGATGGGGCCTGTCGGCAATTCAACCCTTGGCGTGAACGGGTTGGAGACAACGTCGGCCACATCCGACAGGATCAGAATACCTGCGATCACCAGCTGGACCACCAGCACGTATCGCAGCCCCCTGCGCACATCAATTCGGGACAGGAAGCCCATCATGTTTCGTCTTTTTTCGGCGTGGCGCGATCAAGAATTGCGGCATCTGCGACGCCCATCGTTGCCTCGACATCTTTCATCGCATTCATGGCCGCGCGCAGGTCAGACAGCGTTAGCGTATCCTCAATGCTCATACCGTCCTTCCCGCTTCGGATAGCGGCTTGGGTGATCGCCAGCACGAACACAAGAACGGCGGGCAGCAGGTCGATTGCGATGGCTCCGGCCCAGGACGGCACAAAGTTGTGCGCATACTTGATCACCGCATCTGCACTGGAAATGGGATTATAGGCCGTCTCAATTGGCGGCTCGATCTCCAAAACCTCTTCAGCAGCGGTCCGAAGGGTTTTGCCACGCTGATCAAGTGCGTTCAGGACCGAGTTGATGGTCGATGACTGGGCATCGCGCACCTCGGAACTGCGCCCATCAAGTTCGGGCAGCACGACCGACGACGGCAAATCCCCGGCAGCGCGCGCAACAAGCGGCGCCACGTTGTATTGGTTCAGACGCGAAATCACCCCGGCCAGCTTCACGCTTTCTTCGGAAAACTGCACTGACCGGCGATCAACCGGCCCCGGGACAACGGTAAGCTCACGCATTCGGGCGAGGATTTCGTTGCCCTGCTGGAACGCATCTTCGATCAGCGGCTGCTGGTTTGCGATCTGCTCTTCCAGATTGCGCAGCTCTTCGGCCTTTTGGGTCAGCACGCGAAACACTGCCCCACGGCCCGCCGTGCCCGAAAGATCACCGGATTGCTCCAGCTCGGCCAGTTCTTCGAAGCTTTGACGCGCGCGTTCGACCTCGCGCCCCAGTGCCTGACCGCTGAGTGCAATGTCATGCGCCTGTTCAAGCGCCGCCTGGTAGTCGCGCACGGTGTTTTCAAGGTGCTGTTCGACCGCAGCCGCGCCGGCCAGGGCAGCAGCGTTAAGCCAGCTGGACATGGCGATGATTGCAACGGATCCAACGATCGTCGAGATCGTCAGGCCAATGAAACCGCTGGCCGTGCGCATCGACGGCAGTAAGCGCAGCATATAGCTCCAGAACACAAAGATGCCGACGGACACTGCGATCGAATAGGCGACCGCAGCGAAGAAGGTCACCGCGCCATTGTCTTCCAGCAATGATGAAACGCCAAGGTAAGTGTAAATACCTGAGGCTATGGCCAAAACACCCAAAGCGGCGGGCGTGAACGTGTCCAACCAGACTAGATGCGCCTCAAGCTCTTTGGCCGTCCGCAGCCCCCTCGCCTCCTCCGCGGTCAGTCGGTCCCTTGTCTCTGTCATGTCACCCCACGCTCCCAATCGTTAATCTTGGTTAATCACTAGATAATATCGCACGGGACCATTTGATATGGTCCCGTGCGTAACTTCAAGTTGAGCGGGTTGGGGCTAAGTTGTTTGATCGTCGCTGGACTACCCGGACGGATCCAAAACACCGGTGAGCCCAGCATGACAGAACTGCAACAGGTTCCGGATTGCACCCTCGGCGTCGCGTTTTTGGTCAGGGCCGGAAAGTGCCCTGATCCGCCATTCCGACGTGCACAACGCCAGCATAGACGACACCGAAAAAACCAGCGCCCCGGCAACGTTCGCCGGGTCGGCCTCGGGGTATTTTGTGCACAGCTTTTGAACGACCAGCGAGGCGACCGGGTCAAAATGGGTTTTCGCCAGCGTATGCCAACGCGCATCAGCGGAAACGATCGCCACAATGCGCGCATAGGCCAGCCATTGGGGATCATTACTGAATGCGCGGGTCAACAACGGCCTCATGAAGGCTGACATCAGGTCCGCGGCGTCCCAATCGCCGCACTCCTCCAATCGGCTGATGGTTTCACGGCGCTCTTGCGATAGTTCACTAGCGCGACGCGCAACGATGCGTTCAAAAAGCTCATCCTTTGGACCGCCGTGAAAGTTCACGTTGGCCTTCTGAACCTGCGCCCGCTCAGCGATGTCGCGAATCGAGGCACCGTCGAATCCCTGCTCGGCAAAGACCAGTTCCGCAGCGTCAAGAATACGCTCCCGTGCCGCAATGGATCGCTGCGAGGGCGCCCTTTTTCTTTCTTTTACAGCGTGTTGTGCCATTTCAAAAACTAATTTGCCTTATTTCGAACGATCGTTCAAGATAAATAGTGTCGCAGGAGGAGAAACGAATGGAACAGGTGCAAGTCGGAGCGGGCCAGCCGGTCACGGTGAAGGCCCGCCCGGAAGAGTGTTTTGCTCTGATCGGAGCTGGGCCAATGGGTCTGGCAATGGCCAAGACACTTGTCGAGCAGGGAGTGCCATTTCAAGGATTTGAACTGGCTGACGATGTGGGTGGTCTGTGGAACATCGACGCCCCTCGGTCTACGATGTACGAGACCGCCCACCTCATATCGTCCAAGAAAATGACCGAATTCACCGACTTCCCTATGCAGGAAGAAACGGCGGAGTATCCATCACATCGCGAGCTCAAGACGTATTTCCACGACTTCGCAAACGCATTTGACCTGTACCAGCACTATCACTTTGGTGCCGAGGTCCTGAGTACCACACCGCTGGATGCAGGCGGATGGGAGGTGAAATGGCGTGACAAGGCAGGCACTGAGCACTGCCAGATCTTTGCGGGTATCCTGATCGCCAACGGCACATTGTCCGAACCCAACCTACCCAAGTTTGAGGGAGAGTTTTCAGGCGAGCTGATCCACGCTTCGGACTACCGTTATCCTACGCAATTCACAGGCAAGCGGGTTCTGGTCATCGGGGCCGGAAACTCGGGCTGCGATATCGCGGTTGACGCCATTCACCACGGGCAGTCCTGCGATATCTCGATGCGCCGGGGGTACTATTTTGTACCCAAATACGTCTTCGGTGTTCCGGCCGACACGCTGGGCGGGAAGATCAATCTGCCCATGTGGCTGAAACGAAAAGTCGACGGTGCAATCCTGAAATGGTTCGTGGGTGATCCGCAGAAATATGGCTTTCCCGAGCCAGATTACGCCCTGTACGAGTCCCACCCCGTCGTCAACTCGCTGATCCTGTTCCACGCCGGGCATGGCGATTTGAAGGTGCGCCCTGACATTGAAAGATTTGACGGCAAGACCGTCCATTTCCGTGATGGCACCAGTGTTGAATATGACATGGTTCTGGCCGCGACCGGATATAAACTGCACTACCCGTTCATCGATAAGTCACACTTGAACTGGCAGGGCGACGCCCCGCACCTGTACCTGAACTGCATGCACCCAACCCGCGATGATCTGTTCATTCTGGGAATGATCGAGGCGTCAGGCCTTGGGTGGCAAGGACGGCACGAACAGGCCGAGATGGTGGCGCGCTACATCGCGGGACTAAGATCCGGAAACTCTGCCGCGAAGGCCATTCACTCGACCAAATCCCAAAAATTCGAACGTGCGACCGGCGGCATGAACTATATCGACCTGCCCCGGATGGCTTACTACGTCGACAAAGCGACCTACCGCGGTGAAGTGACCCGACAGATCGCGGCGTTGAAAGCGGCCCAGTCATGAACGGGATCGACGATGTCGCGCTGAACTTCGATGCAGGCAACCTAAAGCTGCTGAACGTCATCCTTGCCGTCGTGATGTTCTCAATCGCGCTGGATCTTAGGATGGATGACTTTCGCCGGATCCTGCGCGGACCGAAACCGTTGCTTGTTGGGCTGGCATCCCAGTTTTTGGTTCTACCCGCACTCACCTTTCTGATGCTGCTGGTGGTCAATCCACTACCGTCGGTCGCGATGGGGCTGATCCTTGTAGCGGCCTGCCCGGGAGGGAACATCTCGAATTTCATGACGCACCGTGCTGGCGGAAACGTGGCCCTTTCGGTGTCGATGACAGCTTTCGCAACCGTCGGCGCGATCATCATCACGCCCGCTAATGTTGCGCTGTGGGGGAATCTTTACGCCCCAACACGAGAAATCCTGCAAAGGACAGAAATCGACCCAGTCGCAGTAGCCATTACGGTAGGCTTCATGCTTATCTTGCCCCTGATCCTTGGCATGCTGGTCAATGCGCGCTTCACAGCCGTCGCCGATAAAATCCGCCGCCCGATGCAGTGGCTCTCGATGGCGATCTTTATCACTTTCATCCTGGTGGCGCTCGCCGCGAACTGGGGAATTTTCCGACATTTTGCGACCGCGATCATCGGAATCGTCATCCTGCATAACGCGCTGGCTTTTATGGGCGGGTATCTGACCGCGACGGCCGCTAATCTGTCGGAACGCGACCGCCGGTCTGTCACAATCGAAACTGGGATACAGAACTCGGGCCTTGGCCTCATCCTGATTTTCGCCTTTTTCGGAGGGCTTGGCGGAATGGCGGTGGCCGCCGCACTTTGGGGCATCTGGCACGCAATCTCGGGGTTGGCTCTGGCCGCCTTCTTCGCAAGACGAGAGGTGCTCGAATGCGCCACATCCTGATCACCGGTGCCGCCGGTGCGGTGGGCACTGCCCTGTTGCATCGGTTGGGCGGTCGTGCCGACATCACGATCACCGCAACCGATATTCAAGAACCCGCCAACTTGCCGAAAAATGCACGGTTCGTACGGATAGATGTCACCGGCAACGCGCCTCTCAACGTCATTATGGCCGAAGAACCGGACACCATTGTTCATCTGGCGTCCATCGTGACCCCCGGTCCGAGCTCGACCAGAGACCATGAATATCAGGTTGATGTCGAAGGTACCCGAAATGTGCTGAATGCGGCGATTGCCGCCGGGGTCAAGCGTCTGGTGGTTACCTCTTCGGGGGCCGCTTATGGGTATCATGCCGATAACCCGGTTCCCTTGCGCGAAACGGATGCGATACGAGGCAATCGGGAGTTTGCCTATTCCTGGCACAAGCGGCTGGTCGAAGAAATGCTGGCCGAAGCCAGACAAACCACGCCCGGCCTCGAACAGGTTGTTCTGCGCGTGGGGACTGTGCTGGGGCCAAAGGTTGAAAATCAGATAACGGCCCTGTTTCACAAACCCCGTCTGCTGGGGCTGAAAGGGTCAGACAGCCCGTTTGTGTTCATCTGGGATGAAGATCTGGCCGATATCCTGGTTCGTGCGGCCACGGAGGGGCCTGCCGGCGTTTTCAATGTTGCAGGCGACGGCGCGCTGACCATCTCACAGATCGCATCACAGATGAGCAAACCGTTGCGTCGGCTATCTCCGGCGGTGGTCAGGGCCGCTCTGACCATTGCCCGCCCGCTGCGTCTGTCGCGTTATGGCCCAGAGCAAGTGCGTTTTCTTCTGTATCGCCCTGTGTTGAACAACGCCGCGCTGAAAGGCGAATTCGGCTATCACCCCAAATTCACGAGTGCCGAGGCGTTCGATCGCTGGTGGGAGGCTACCCAATGAAACCAACCGCTGTCATTACAGGAGGAGCCGGAGGGCTGGGCCGTGCATTGTCCGCTGCGCTAAGGGCCGACGGTTGGCATACCGCATTGATTGATTTACCGGGGCAAGAACTTGACGCGCTTGCCAATCTGGATGACGTCAGCACCTATGCCTGTGATCTGACCGACGCTGATCAATGCAAAGACAACTGCACCCGGATCATTGCGGCAAGGGACTCCATAGATCTGGTGATCTACAATGCAGGTGTCTCGCAGATTTCCGCGTTTTCGGACAGCGATATGCGCTCGCACCGAAACTTGTTCGAAATCAACTATTTCGCTGCAGTTTCTTGCGCTCAGGATTTTCTGGACGCGGTCAGGAAAGCCAAGGGTACGCACCTTGCGATCTCTTCCGTCGCGGGTTTTGCACCGCTCATCCATCGAACCGCCTATGCAGCCAGCAAACACGCGATGGAGGGGTTCTTTAAGTCCCTTCGCGCCGAGGAATCCGCCCACGGGGTTCGCGTTTCCATCGCCGCGCCATCCTTTGTGGCGACTAATATCGGGCGACCGGAGGCCGCAGACGCTGGGTTCGTTCGCCCCGGCTCTGCCTCGGATGGTATCGACTACATGGAGCCGGAAGCGGCGGCGCAGGTAATCTTGCAAGGTTACCGGCGACGTAAAGACTACATCCCAGTCGGGCGGATCGCACAGATCGCCAATCTGGTAAACCGTCTGGCACCAAAGCTCTATTTCCGTCAGATGATGCGAACGGTAGGTAGGCAACGAACGCCCTGACCTGTCAACTGACCGAAGCCTCTAACACGGATTTTAGCTTTCGTGCATCAATCGGCTTGTGCAGCAAAAGGTAGCCTGCCGTCTTGCAAGAAGCGGCCAATTCGGTCGAACGATCAGCAGAAATGATGCAACCGGGCAGTTGCCCGAATTCGCGCGTCAGTTCGGCAATGGCTTCGGTCCCGGTCTTGCCGCCGTCCAGTTGAAAATCGGCGACAATGACATCCGGTAAAATCCCGATCTCGTGCAACAGGTTTGCCGCCTCATCTTTGCTGGCCGCTTCCAATACCTGAACGCCCCAGTTTTCCATCGTCATGCACAGCGCGCCGCGCAGGTTGTCATCGTTTTCAATCAGCAAGGCAACCGTCCTGTGCAGCACGTCCGAGCGCGACTGTATCGACGGCTCACCACTATTCAGCGCATCGCGTGCCTGGCCTGCTGATGGAACCGTGATTGAAAAAACGGTTCCGCGCCCCAGTTCGGACTGCAAATTTATCGGATGTTTCAGCAAACCACAGGCGCGCTCCACAATGGCAAGGCCCAAACCCATCCCTTCGGCCGCACTGGCGTCTGAATGAATACGTTTAAACTCTTGAAAAACAACGTCTCTCTGGTCTGGCGCGATCCCAATCCCTGTATCCCAAACCTGGATCGAAACGGTCTTCCCCAGTCGTCTTACACCGACCAGAACCCTGCCCATTTCCGTGTAACGGATCGCATTTGACAGCAGGTTTTGCAGAACACGCCGCAGGTAACTGGCATCACTTCTGACAACTGTATCAGTGCCGACAAATCGCAACCCAAGCCCCTTGGCTTGCGCCATAGGCCTAAAGGCGTCCTCCATCTGGGAAAAAAGCTCACCGACCGGGACCGAGGATAAGTGAACCGATGCCCGTCCGGAATCCAGTTTCGAAATATCCAGCAGCGCCTCAAGAATGTGTTCGACACTGTTTAGGGCGCTCTCTGCTTTCACCGCGACTGCGCGCGCATCGGCCTTGTCCAATCCACTGCCCAATGTCGAGACGTAGAGTTTTGCAGCCGACAGAGGTTGCAACAGGTCGTGGCTGGCGGCCGCGACAAAGCGCGATTTTGATGCGTTCGCACGCTCTGCTTCGTTCAGCGCGTCAGCAAGCTCCATTGTTCGCGATGCAACGCGCTGTTCCAACAGTTCCTTGGCCTCGACCAGGGCTTGTGCGGATTTTCTTTCAGCCGTCACATCGGTGAAGGAAATCACGAAACCCCGATCCGGCATTTCCTGCGCGAAGACTGACAATATCTTGGCACGACCGCTGTGCATCTGGAATTGCAACGGCGGGCGCTCGGTCGAGCGATTGACCCAGGCCAGCAGGTCAGCGTCGCTCACGCCGCCCTCAAAACTGATGGTCGCGCTCAACCGGTGAAACAACGTCTGGAACGGTGCTCCCATCTGAAATTGCGCGTTGGGAATGGCCAGAAGTTCGCTGGCGCGGTTGTTCCACCCGACCAGACGCAGCTTGCTGTCAAAGATACAAACCCCCTGATCGATATGTTCCAGTGTCGCGCGGATCAGCCGGGCCTGGTCATCTAGGATACGGTCCCTTTCCTGCCGCTCGACCCGCATAATGTCTGTCACATCCGTTTGTAAGATGACGGTGCCGCCATCCGGTGTCCGATGTTCCGACACCTGCATCCAGCGGTTGCCGCTAAGGCGGATGTTAAAGACAACGTGATCTTCAGCATGGCGCGCCATGCGCCGTTGCACCCAGTCTTTTGGGGAAACTACTCCAGGTAGGGACAGGAACCTGGACTGGCTGACCAACCCGACATAATCGGTGAACCGCAGCCCCGGTGTCAGCTTGGTTTGGATGTCAGGCATATGCAGGCCAAAGCGGCTATTGCACAGAACCATTTCTTCATCCCGGTTGAACAGCGCAAACCCTTCCTGCACCGCCTCGATCGCATTGGCGAGGTTTGCGCGGGCGGCTTCGGTTTCCTGATTGGCCTGCGCGAGGCGCGCGTTCGAGTCGTTGAGCAAGTCCAACGCCCGCTCAAGGTCATCCGTCCGCGCTCGCACTTCCTGTTCAAGCATGGCAGCCCGCTGAAACTGTGCGTAAGCCGCGCCCGAGGCGTCAGTGGATTCTTCAACCCGCCGCATCAGGGCCGCGACGATTTTCAACAGCTTTTCATTTTGCCGATCAAGCGGATCATTGGGGTCGGTCAGAGATTCAATCATCGCCTACCCGTCTTCCGGGGGGTAAATCGCGACGCCGGTCAGCGTCTGGTTCACATGGATCGAATTGAATTGCTCGCCATAGGTCGAAAACCCCACGACATGGTTCTCAGCAAGCAGTCGCGAAATCTCGCCCGTCTTTTGCTTTTCCTGTGCCTCCAGCCGGCGCAGGATGCAATCGCAGCCCAGGATCGTGTCCGGACGGGTGGTCTGTGTCAGCGCAGCGATTTCTTCCTCGAGATGCGAAACCATGTCGCGAGGTTCGGCCAGCGTCAGCACCAGCCCCTCATCAATCGCGGAAAAGAACACAAGGTCACCATTGCCCGCGACGCGCTGAATGGCCCGCACATGATGCTGGCCGCCAATCTGCACAACCAGCGGGTGGGCCGCAAAGGTAAAGGTCGTCAGCTGTTCAGGGTCTTTTCCAAGTAGACGGGCATATTCGCGCGCGGCTGGCTCGGCGTTGATTTCCTGCACGATACGGTTTGCCGGATCGGCCTTGGTGACAACCATACGCCGCGCCGTTGGTACCAGGTGATCCGTCTTGAACACTTTTATCGGGCAGCGCGTGCGAACCTGCGTCAGGATCGCCGCGTTCTGCATGGCCTCACCGTCCATCAACACATAGGTCGCCTCAAAATGGGTTCCGTCCCCTGCGGACCCACCGAACAAGGGCACCGGCCCCAGTCCAACAGCGAGTTCCGACGTCAGCGCATCCTCTTTCGTCGACAGACCGTCGATCATCAAAAAGGAAAACTCGTGTTTCCAATCCGGTGCGGACGCCGCCATTTCGTTACGGTTGCGGATCATCTGGTCAATGATGTCCTGCGCCGAGAAATTCCCAAGTTCGGGCACCAACAGAGTGCGCACCTCGAAATGCGAATACGGTAGTCCGATGGCGACAATCTGATCTTCGCCATAGCCGCAATCTGCAAGCTCGCCCGCTGTGGTGCATCCGATTACAGGCGTTGGTGCAAAAGCATCGACTGCCTCGGAAATAACCGCCGCCGCATCCGCGCCGGAGCTCACGAACAGAATAACCAAGGACAAAAGATCATCGCCCAACGATCCGGCGAGTTTTTCAATCGCCTGATCCGTATCGCGATGTACAAAGCCCGTTTTGACGATACCTGGCGCACGGGCAGCAACTGTCGTCCACCCGACTGCTTGGTTCATCCTGCCCTCCTCCCTGAAGCGCAACGTTTTCATATGATATGGCGCGTGGGCTTATTCTTGCAAGACGCTGGCAAGAGAAGCCTTCTTGGCCAGCAGCACGGCCTGCGTACGACTTTGCACGCCGAGTTTACGCATGATTGCAGTTACATGCGCCTTGACCGTGGTTTCGGCAATGGACAGATCAAACGCAATCTGCTTGTTCAGTTTGCCTTCACAAATAAGCTGCAGAATGCGCGATTGCTGATTGGTCAATGTGGCAAGCCGATTTGCGGCGTCGCTGTGTTCGGTATCTGCATCGTCATCAATCAGTGCAAAACCGTCTGGCACGAAGACGTCTCCGGAATGAACTGTCTCGAAAGCTGTACGAAATACGTCTCGCTGGCTGTGCTTGGGGACATAACCTGAGGCACCCGCACGGATCACCTGACTGATCACGCGGTTCTCTGAAATCGACGACACCACGATGACCGGTGCATCGGTGGCCGCTTTGACACGCACCAAACCTTCAAGCCCGTCCACATCCGGCAGGTTGAGGTCCAGTATGACCGCATCTGGTCGCAACCCACCGGCAATCAGAGCAATCGCGTTTTCCAATCGATCTGCGGTGTGGATTTCACCGATACGAGTGACACTTTGCAGCGTCATCGACAAAGCATCACAAAACAGTGGATGGTCATCGACGATCAGGACCTTGTCAAAATCAATCTGTCCGGCGGTTTTTGCAAACATGAAACTTGGCCTTCGCAATCTGGTTGTCCCAACCCTAGCAACCGTCGGGTGCCGCGCCTACTGGCGAAACGTCGTATAGCCGGAACCAAAGTTTGGCTATGCCTCGGGGCTTTGGGGCAAAATCGATTGACGTAAGATCGCTGTCACTTTGGCTCCGATCTGGGGGGCTTCACTTTCTCTGGGGCCAGCGATGTTCAATATCGTATTAGGCCTCGCCATGACCCATTGCTTTACTTGGCGCGCACACGCCTCAAGCCCCTGCCCTAGATCAACGACCAGATAAGGCTTTCCGATCTCTTGCGCAAAATCGATCGTCAACTGCGTTCCCGGACTGGTCGATCCATCCACAAACACCAGCAAAGCGTCACAGGCCAAAACGTTCAGCTTAGTGCGTTCGGCGACATCCGCGGACTGTGTTTCATTCAAACCAAAGAAGCGATCCGGAATGCGGCCCGCCTCATTCAAGCGGCCTTTCGGAACCCAGCCGCCATAGGGAATGTCGTTTTCCAAAGCGAACTGGAAAGCCGCCATATCAACGCCTGTTTGTCCGCCGGTTATGATTTTCACAAGACGCTCCTTACCCTAAATCAGCGCCTTGCTAGCCCAACAGACCGATTTCATGCCCGTCAATGATAATCGCCAGATCCCAGTATTTTCTGATTTCTTCCTCGGCGGCCTGGGCTGCAGCAGCCTCTTCGGGAACGCGTTCGACCCGAAACCCGAACCGTTCAAGCCCGCAATAGTCCACTCGGCTGAGAATGACGGGAAAAACCTCCCGCTCCATCGCGGCGGCGGCCAACAGCCTTGCGATACGATATGGCGTTTCTGGTGGTTCATGCACCCGCACGCCGATATGCACCGGGCCGCCGGGCTCCCGTTCCCACAGCATGAGCGAGGGGGCCAGCCGCATATTCGGAAAGATAACCTTGCCAAGCGGCTTGGTGTCACGATCCTCATTGATCAGATCGTCCAACGGCTCGGGTCGATTTGGCGACGCTCTGCTGAGGATTTCGAACCATAGATCACTGGTCATATCCGCGCCCCCAATTCGGTTAGCAATTCGGCGGCCTTGACTGCCCCCGTTTTGGGCAGCTCAAAACCATTCAATGCAGATCGGTAAAATTCGGCTCCGTCGTGATCCAGCCAATCTGCCACTGTGCGCTCGAGCGTCATGAATTCACGTTCGGTGATGGCGGCGCACAAGTCTCGGTCGGCCATAGCTGCGGCGCGCCGTTCCTGATCGTCCAGATAGGGGGCTGACTGCGGAATAAATATCGCCGGGATGCGATGGTACAGCATCTCAAGGACCGAGTTGTATCCGGCCGCAGATATGACCACGTCTGCGGCGAGGCTAAGCTTGGTCGCCTCCAGTGTCTGAACCACGCGGGTGTTTTTCCAACCGAATGTGGCAGGCTGAACCGTGCTTCCGGGCCATGTTACAACAAGGTGCAGGCAATCATCGCGCGCCTCAAGGATGCCCGAGATCGCCTGCAATTGTGCAGACCTGTCCGATGCGACGCCGCCGCCCAGCATGCTGACAACCAGCTGTTTGAAGTCGCGCCCGAAACGTTCCGCCAGCCGGGTCCTGAGCTGTTCTTTTTTCGCGGCGGATTGTTCCACCTGACGCACGATTGGCCCGACATAATGCACATGGTCACCATAGCTGTAGGCGTCGTTCAACTCGTCAAATGCCTCGGAAGGTACGATGACACGGTCAAACACGCTTTCGCGGCGCAGCATGGTCTGCCTTGACCGGCCTTCGGGCCACAACCCGCGCCGGATCCAAGCCGCCGACAACTTGCGTTCACGGATCACCCGGTAGACGGAGTCAAACACGTAGCCGCCGTCAAAAACCAGCGTGTCGTTTTCCTGAAGCACGGCACCAAGACGCCGATAAGTCAGCACGTCATTGCCATCTGAATTGGTCTTTGTATCGGTGCGCTGAACCAGAGGGATACAGTCTATACCCTCACGGCGAACAAGCGGGACGCAGCTGGGAAAGGCCGCGAACATTTTTGTCATGGTGTCCGGCATTTCACGGGCAATGATGCTGCACCGCTGTGCATGGCCCAGCCCCACGCCGTTCGTGGGGAAAAACAGGGTTTTGCGCTTGTCCTGTTCTGTCTGACGCTGTTTCGCCGTCAGACCTGCAGCCGTTTCCAGGCGCGAAATGTCAACTGTATGCAACCACTGGGATTTCGAGGCCTGTTCGACAATTTGCGGCACGTTCCCGATCACATTGCCGATTAGATACCCATCCAACGCGAAAGGAGTCTTGGGCCCAAGCAAAGCAGGTGCGCCCGAAGACATCAGAACCTCATCATCGGTACAGTCGATTGCAACGCCGCCGGCTGCAATCAGCTCGACCGCAAAAGCGGCCATGCGAACCCCAGCGATCCCGTGACCGAACATCGCCAGAATATCCGTCGAGTTTGCCAAGGTCAGCGGCGACAGTCCGGTATACAGATAGGTCGGCAAATCGTGAAACGGCGACGCCTTGATCGCCTCATTCTGCGCGCCGCTGACGATGAGTTTCAGGTTATAGCCACCCTGGCTGCTCATACGGGAAAAGCAGGACAGCGTCTCGGGGTTGTCCAACTCCATCGAACCCAACACAAGGGTCACGTTCGGCACCACCCTTTTGGACCGCCGCGATACGGGCCGAATATCCGCCACCAAAGGGCTTGAGGTCGATGGCAGCACTGGACGTGGTTGAAAATCTGTCAGGTCAATCACGTGGGCTTCGCGCCCAAGCGCATAGGCCAGCCGTGCCTTGGCCGCGATATAGCTTTGCTGGGTCAAAAAGCGGCCCGTCGCAACAACCGGAACACTCGGGTCGAGCTGTTTGTTCCGCAGCGAAGCAAGAAGAAAATCGTCGATCTCTTCGGCACCCAGCACGAATACGGTCTGCGCCTTGTTCTCGCCCGGGTCGACAAGGAACTTGGCTGCCTCGTAAATCCTGCCACGCCCTGCATCCTCGGGCAGATAATCGGCATCAATGCACACATTGAAGCCACGTGCGGCAAGCTGCTCGGCAAAGATCAACTGCGTGTCAAACGACCGCAATGAGCGTGTGCCGACTTCGACATAGATCATTTATTCACCTCGCTGTCGGCGGACAAAACCCCCGACAGCATCGCCTTGAATTTACCTGCAGAGTAGTTCTGCAGCGCCGATTGCGATCTGGCCACCTGATCATGGTATTTTTGCGGTTGGGCGATCAGGTCGGCAATGATTGTGTCCACCTGAGATGGCTGGCAAGTCAAGACGGCATTTCCAAACGTGGCACCAGTATCGGGGTTGGTTAGAACAACCTTACCTGCGGCAACCGCCTCGGCCACAACGCGACCAAAACTTTCCTGCCAGGTCGGTGCCGTGAAATATACAAAAAAGTCAATCATTCCAAAGAACTCTTGCACAGTTATGGCGTCAAAGGGAAGCAAGGTCCAATGCGCGCGAAGAACACGGGCATTCAACAAGGCATCGGCTCCAAGAATTACATTGCACTGAGAGTGGCTTGGAAAGCAGCTGTCCAAATCAGCAATAACCGGGAACTTCTCGAATCCGGGTCGTGAATGACGCCCACGGCGGTCCTGTGGCGTTTCACACGGGGCGCTCATCTCGGTCTCGCAAATGTTGAACCAGTCAGAGCCCAAAACGTCCCATTGCCGCGCCACGCGAGACGTTGCCAACCAGTCAACGACACCGTTTCGGTTATACGGTGATATCGGTGCGAGTGTTTTCCTGAGAGAAATTGTTGAGGCTTCGATCTGGCCTAGACAGTTTGAAACATCAAACCCCTCTGCCCCGCCTGGGCGCAGAAAATTCTCATGCGTTATCACGTACAGCTCGCGCGCAATGATCCTTGTGCCAAGCGTGTCCTGAAATTTCAGAAAAGACGGGTTGTGCAAAAATACGAAATCCGCGCTGATCCGCAGCGCGTCCCAAATGATCGGAATATTCAATTCGTCCAGCACCCGCCGTAAAACCGGCGAGACTTGCTGGTTGGTGCCAAATGTTTTGGATGTGATCGCGTGGACGACCACCTGCCCGAATTCGGCGGCCACAGGCAATTCGGCGGCCACAGCCGCAGAAGTCCCGCCAGAAAACCGCGGCTCGATGACATAAGCGATCGTAGGCGTGTTCGATCGCTCAAGGGCAAGCATTTCCGACATCCGGCTCAGTGTTGCAGCGACGCGGCGAATGCATTCTCAGTCGAACGGTTCTCGTCGCTGGCCGGTGAGCTGGAGGCATAGCTGAAATCCAGATCTCCAACCGAGGCGACCTCGTGAAAGCTCCGCAGCTCCAGCGACAGTTCATCATCGCCGCTCAATAGCTGGGGGTTTTTGTCGAGGTAGGAATACAGTGCCTGAATGTCATTGGTGGACAGCATTTGGTCGATGACCAGCAGGTGCTCAAGCGTAATCTCGGCACGCGCGTTTTGGGTCGTCGACAAAAATAGCAGAGCAGTTACGATGCCGATAAGTCGTCTATCCGTCATTGTGGATACCTCGTCGGAAATAATTAACAGTACACAAAATTGAATCAGTCCTTTTCAGTATAGCTCAAAACACAGTTATTGGGTTGTCGCTTTTTTTAGTTTGCTCAAGACCTGACTTTTCAGGCGATTGACGCGGTTGGGGGATTGAGCACTGCTCGTGGATCGCGTAGTGGTCCGCTTGACCGCGGCGACGCCCGAACCTTCCCCTGCCAACCATAACTCAATGATCCCATTAGGGGTTTTGACGTTGGCCCCTGTGAAGTCCCGCAGCAATGCGCCCGAATCCCTGGCGAGTGCGGCCGCTCTTTCCTCGTCCTGCTTGTGATAGAAGCGAACGTTTGACTGAGTGATCCCAAACCCCACACGGGCCTGTCCGTTCAGCTCGTGCCCCGTCGACGTCAGGTTGGTCACCATAGAATCAACAACACCCTGCGGCACGTTGGTTGGCGCATAGATCCGGAAGGCCACCACAGAATTTGCTTGTGCCGGCTCTGGTTCTGATGAGGTGATTGCCTCATCCGGCAAAGTTGTGCGTTCGATAGGCTTTGATGGCGCTGAAGCTTCTTGCAGCAAGGGCGCCAATGACACCACGGCATCCAACGGAAGTGGTGCTTGCGGCGAGTTTGGCGTTTCCAGCGGGTCTGGTCTCTGCGCAAGGATAGGTACCTGCAAAGCGGAAGATGTCTGCGAGGGGGCTGGTATCATCAGCGGAGACGGCGCGCCGTACAGTTCCGGCGAAACAGGCAGAGCCGCCAATTCTACAGGTTCCGGCTGAGGCTCTGATGGCAGCGGTTGCGCGATCTCGGCAGAAATCCCTGTGCCGTCCTGCTGCACGGCAAGGTCCGATGCAACCGTGTTCGACGTTGCGACGGGCTCAACCAGAACGCGCGCTTCCGGCGGTTCTTCGATTTCAAGCAAAGCCAGGGCCTCCGGCAGGGAAAAATCCGAAACAGTTGCTTCGCCTGTCTGGGTGCCCACGTCCGGCTGATACCCACGCGCGAGCTCAGGCGCAATCTGGTGGACATCCATTGGCACCTGCGATGCCGCATGCTCCAATGCACCAGGCTGGATCGGAATCACGGGTGAGCGCATTGCAGTTATGCTTGCTGTCGCCGTGACGGTTGCGGCTTCCAGGAACTCTTCGGGTTCTGCCGCCGACACAGTCGTTTCAAGCAAAGCGACAGAAGTGCTGAAAATCTCGGGCGTGGATTGAAAGCGGACGAAACCCAGGTTCACTTCTTCCCGAGGTCGATAGCTTAGCGGGGTTATCGGCAGCGGCGGCTGGACAAGGGTCGACACGAAAGACCGGACATTAGGGGCTAGGCGTGACACCTCTGGTTCGATGCCGTCCAACGGCCCGGACGCCTCTAATAGGGGCAATGACAGCGACGCCAAGTCTTCTGGCGCGCCTGTGTCATCGTCAGACGAAATCGACTCAGATGACTTATCGAATACGGTCGTGGAGGTTACAGCCAGATCCTCCGTGCCGCGTGTTACATCAGAGGTCGCCGGAAGCTGGGCCAGTTCGGCGTCTTGTTGCGTGATCGCGCTTGTCGCCATGGCCTCCTGGCTCGTCAGGCCCACATTTTCGTTTGGGCCGGACGCGCTCAATCCAGACAGGATCAGAAAAACCGAAGACGACGCAACCACACCGATGCCGCACCCCGCCGCCATCATACCCAACCGCATCTTGCGACGAGAACGTTTCTGGTCTTCGATCCTTTCAAGAAGGTTCTTGCGCAAACGATCCGCAACTTCATCCTCGGACAGTTTTAGGCTCGGCTCGGGGTTGATCAGATCCTCTGGGATATTGTCGGGATGCATGCCCGGCACGGGCCCGCCATTGGGCAGTGCGGCGCTTGCTTCGCCTCGTTCATCGCGTGGGACGTTTTCGGCCGCGTGGCTGTTATTGTTGACGGATTGGCTGCCGGAACCCCCTGCAGTGCCATTTTGAACCGACTCACCGGGCTGGCGTGAATTGGTTGCCTGGGTCGGCGTACCGGCGGTTTTAGGCTGGCCCGCCGATGTATTTTGCGCGTTTGCCGGCTGCGAACCAGCGGTTGATTGCGTCGGTTTTTGTCCGCCCGGCCCTGCCGGTTGCGCAGCGCCAACGTTTCTTTTGCCTGCCGGGGCATCGTTTTCTTGCTGTTTGCGAGCGTTATCAAGCACCTCCTGCCATTCAGGAGATTGCACAAAGTCATAAACACCCGACACTTTGTTAGCGTCTTTTTTGGCAACTTCAGGGCGAGCTTTTGGATCGCTGGCCTTTGTCATCAATACCCCCGAACTGGCCGCCGGAACACGCTCTTCGCTGTCGCAACTCGGGCAAACCAATTACACTCGTGAACATCAAAAAATTCAAAAAAATGTACGAAGCATTATAAAAAATTGACCGGTGGAAGACAAGTAATCCGGTGTTCGACGTACAACTATTGCCGTTTTCGCAAGGGAAGGATGCGCCGTTGTGGGCCCAGTCTGTGCCCTGGCACCATCTGCGTCGGCTCAGCGATTTCAGTAAAATGGGGTTCGTCAAATCATTGATGATCAAGCTGATCAGGGTCGTTTCCGCAGATCGAAAACTTGCCGCCGAACGTTTACAGGGACACGGGCGCGCGGCGCCAAGCTGCACCGTTCAGCACACAGTTTCAATCAGCCCTTCGGAATTTGGCTGAAACAGTTTCACTATCTCAGACCTCTAAATCCAGGACCAGAATTCCGTCGATACCGCCCACGGTGTTTTCGACCAACTGCGCGCCCAGCGCTTTGTGCCTCTCGTTGCTTTGGTAGCTGGCCAATGCGGCCCAATCATCGAAATCAATCACAAACCCATGCTTGTAACCGCGTTCAATCTGTTCAGGGCTTTCGCTGCGGCCACCAGTGAACCCACCTGCACCCGGAAGGGCGTCGGTCAGGTCCGACAGGCCCTTGTAAATCTTCCCGATGGTTTCTTCGGTCACGTCGGACCGGAATTTTGTCAGGACTATATGGCGGATCATAGTTAGTTGCCTTGATCATGAGTGTAGGAGCGCAAGCGTCCGAAGAATTCGAGCGTCACCATAACTAAGGCGTTTGCAACCAGAATATTCCTAAGACTTCGAGCCTGCCCTAGATCGCCAAATACTCCTCGCGAAGGCCGGTGTCTTGAAGCACCTCGTTCGCCGTCCCATCAAATACGATAGTGCCGGTGTCCAGAATGATCGCGCGATCGGCTAACTCCAATGCTCGGACGGCGTTCTGTTCGACGATGATCGTAGTCATACCCTGTTGCTTAACGTGGGCCAGTGTTTTCTCAATCTCGTCGACAATGACCGGGGCCAGACCTTCGTATGGCTCATCCAGAAGCAGGACCTTGATATCCCGGGCAAGGGCTCTGGCGATTGACAGCATTTGTTGTTCGCCACCCGACAACGTAATCCCCTCTTGTTTCCTGCGTTCGCCCAAACGCGGGAACAGTTCATACAACCGCTCCAGGGACCATCCGACCGGCGGTGCAATCTGGGCAAGCTGCAGGTTTTCCTCAACGGTCAGCCCTGGGATAATTCGTCTGTCTTCCGGTACAAGGCCAAGGCCAACAGACGCCGCTTCGTAGCTTGTCATATTGTGTAGTGGCTGGTGGTCCAGCCAGATTTCACCGTGCCTTACTTCGGGATCGCCGACCCGCGCAATCGACCGGAGTGTCGAGGTTTTGCCAGCGCCGTTCCGTCCTAGCAGGGCCAGAATCTCGCCTTCGTGCACATTAAAGCTGACGCCCTGCACAATATAACTTTCTCCGTAGTACGAATGCATGTCCCATACAGACAGGAACGCAGGAGCGGTGCTTGCCCTGTTGGCGTTTTTCGAAAAGTCGGGTTTCTCGTTCATAGCTTTTCCTTACGCCGCCTCGCCCAGATAGGCTTCACGAACCTTGGGATGTCCACGGATTTTTTCTGGAGTATCTTCGACCAGCGGCGTCCCTTGCGCCAGAACTGTGATGCGTTCCGCAAGGCTGAAGACCACATGCATGTCATGCTCGATAATGGCGATGGTTATGTCGCGCTCATCCTTGATCTGTTTTAGCAAATCAATGGTGTTGTTGGTGTCCGCCCGCGCCATGCCAGCCGTAGGTTCGTCCAGCAACAACAGCCGCGGATTTTGACTAAGGCACATGCCAATCTCAAGTCGCCGCTTGTCGCCCCGGGACAGCGACGCCGCGTGCATTTCGCGTTTGTCGGCCATGTTCATCTCTTCAAGCATGACTTCGGCTTGTTCGACGACCTCACGTTCGCTAGCGATGGTCTCATAGGCATGCATCCGGAATGCCCCATCCCGCATCGCGAAGATCGGGATCAGCATGTTCTCCATCACGGTCAACTCGCCAAAGATTTCAGGCGTTTGGAACACGCGGCTGATGCCCATCTGGTTGATCTGGAACGGCTCGAGTCCCAGAACCGAATTGTTGTTGAACAACACCGACCCGGTGTCCGGCATCAGCTTGCCCACCAGACAGTTCAGCAGCGTCGACTTTCCCGCGCCATTGGGGCCGATGATCGCATGAACCGAGTTCTCTTCGATATTGAGGTTCACATCTGTCAGCGCCTTGAGGCCACCGAAGCGTTTGCTGACGTCTTTGACTCTTAGAATTGCCATTTCTCGCCCCTTATTCCGCCGGTTCTGTTTTTCCCGACGGCGCATCGTCGGTGTCTTTTTTCTTACGCTTGAAGCGCTTGAGCAAACGTTGTCCACCCTCAACGAGACCACCCGGCAGATAGATGACGACCAGCATGAACAGGATGCCCAGCGTCAGGTGCCAGCCTTTGCCGATGAACGGGTGGATCACGAACACCACGGCATCCTCCAGCCCGTCGGGCAGGAATGCGAACCAGCTATGCAGGACGTTGTCGTTGATCTTCGAGAAGATGTTCTCGAAATACTTGATGAAACCTGCGCCCAGAACCGGGCCGATCAACGTGCCCGTACCACCGAGGATCGTCATCAGAACCACCTCGCCCGAAGCGGTCCATTGCATCCGCTCGGCACCTGCCAGCGGGTCCATTGCGGCCATCAGACCACCGGCCAGACCGGCGTACATGCCAGAAATCACAAAGGCCGCGAGCGTATATGGCTTGGAGTTCAGACCCGTATAGTTCATCCGCTGCTGGTTCGATTTTACCGCCCGCAGCATCATGCCAAAAGGCGACCGGAAGATACGGATAGACAGGTAGAACACGGCCATCATTATGATTGCGCACAAGTAGTAACCCGCGTTGAAGTCAAAGCTCCACGCCCCCACATCCATCGTGTACGTCGCGCGCATTGGCAATCCGAATAGATGCGGTAGATCCGGCGCGTTAGCGCCCTGCAGGATCTGCGGATCGTCCGCATAGACCTGCAGGCCGGTTTCCCCGTTCGTCAGGTTAAACTTGGGATTTGACAGTACCGAGTAGGCCAGCGCAAAGCTCATTTGTGCAAAGGCCAGCGTCAGGATCGAGAAATAGATCCCCGACCGCCGCAGGCTGATGAACCCGATAAGTAGCGAGAACAGGCCCGCGACGACGACACTCAGCGCGATGGCTGGAATGACATTGTAGCTGAGCAGTTTGAACATCCAAACTGCCGAGTATGATCCTACGCCCAGAAAGGCCGCGTGACCGAAGGACAAGTACCCGGTCAGGCCAAACAGAATGTTGAACCCGATGGCAAAGATCCCGAAAATCACGAACCTCTGCATCAAATCCGGGTAACCCGCGTTGAACTGCGCCATGGCGCTGCCCTCTGGAAACGGGTTCAGGATGAAAGGCGCCAGCAAAGTCAGGAGTGCGACGACGATCAGCAGGCTGGTGTCTTTTTTATTCAGTCCCAACATTGATTATTCCTCCATCACGCCCTTGCGCCCCATCAGCCCGCGCGGACGCGTCAGCAGCACGATGATGGCGACAAGGTAGATGATGATCTGATTGATGCCTGGGATCGTTGTGGTGGCCCAGGTGGTCGAGGCAAAGCTTTCCAGAATGCCCAGCAAAAAGCCTGCCAGAACGGCGCCTGGCAATGACCCCATTCCGCCAACAACAACCACGACGAAGCTAAGGACCAGAAAGTCCATTCCCATGTGGTAGTTCGGCGGGTTGAGCGGCCCGTACATCACACCGGCCAGTCCAGCGACACCGGCAGCAATGCCAAACATGATGGTAAACCGGCGGTCAATATTGATACCCAGCAGGCCCACCGTTTCCCGGTCAGCCATCCCAGCACGGACAACCATCCCGAAGGTGGTGAACTGCAGGAACGAAAACACTGCCCCTATAATGCCTACGGCAAAGCCAAAATAGACCAATCGCCAGATCGGGTAGATGATGGCATTGGGATCAAAACCAACCATGGTACCCAGATCGACAGATCCGCTCAGCACATCGGGCGGAGGGGTCTGGATCGGGTTGGCGCCGAAGAAATACTTGACGATTTCCTGCAGAACGATCGCAAGACCAAAGGTCACCAGGATCTGGTCTGCATGCGGGCGCTTGTAGAAATGTTTGATCAGCCCGCGTTCCATCACATAGCCAACCAGCAGCATGATCGGGATCGCAAACAGGATGGCCAGCGGAACGGACCAGTCGATAATCGTTGCGCCGACTTCGGGGCCGAACCAGGCCTCGATAAAAGGGGTTTCGACCTTCAGCGGATTACCCAGAAAGTCTTTTTGCGTTTCATCCAGGGTCACGAAACTCAGGTTCAGCAGCTTTTGCAAAGTAACGGCGCAGAACGCGCCAATCATGAACAAAGCCCCGTGGGCAAAGTTCACGACGCCGAGCGTCCCGAAGATCAGAGTCAGACCCAGCGCGATCAGCGCATAAGCCGAGCCCTTGTCCAGACCGTTAAGTATTTGCAGTAGGATGGCGTCCATTGGGCCCACCTCAGGGTTGGTCAGTGTGGATTGAGTGGTTGGGACCAGGCCCACAGGCCTGGCCGTAAGTCGCCTGACCGCCGAGAACGACGGTCAGACTTTTGCCAAAAGGCTTACGCGCCCGGATTGCACTTGCCCAGTTCGCCACCGGCGAACATAGGGTGCTCGGGATCGTACTCGACCTGCGAACGCGGCGTGATCTCGACGATTTCAAGCGTGTCATACGCGTTGGTCGGGTTCTCGTTGCCACGTACAACCAGCACGTCCTTGAAGCACTGGTGATCGGCACCGCGATACCAGGTGGGACCATTGCCCAGCCCGTCGAACTCAAAGTCTTCCAGAGCTTCGGCAACACCACAGGGATTGAAGGTGCCTGCACGCTCACACGCATCCGCATAAAGCAGCACTTGTGCATAACAGGTCTGAGCGGAGTTGGACGGCGGCTTGCCGTATTTCTCACCAAAGGACTTCACGAAGGCCTTTGTGCCCTCATCCTGCAGCTGCCAGTTCCAGTTCATCGACCCGAGCACACCTTTGATGTTCTCGCCCGCACCAGCGGCCATCAGCTCGGAATACAGCGGCACGACGATCTTGAAGTCCTTGCCGTTTGCAACCTTGTCGAGCAGACCGAACTGGATCGCGTTGGTCAGCGAGTTCACCATGTTCCCGCCATAGTGGTTCAGAACCAGCACGTCCGCGCCAGAGTTCAGAACCGGTGCGATGTAGGACGAGAAGTCGGTCGACGCCAGTGGCGTCTTAACTGTGTTGACCGTCTCCCAGCCCAGGGCTTCGGTCGAGGCAACGATCGACTCTTCCTGGGTCCAGCCCCAGTTGTAGTCGGCCGTCAGGTGATAGGCGCGACGTTCTTTACCCATCTCAGCCGCCAGCACCGGCGCCAAAGCGGCACCCGACATGTAGGCATTGAAGAAGTGACGGAAACCGTTGGCCTTCTTGTCCTTGCCCGTGGTGTCGTTTGCATGTGTCAGGCCAGCCATGAAAATGACTCCCGCCTCTTGGCACAGGCCCTGAACCGCAACGGCCACGCCCGAGGACGAACCACCATTGATCATGATTGCGCCGTCTTTTTCGATCATCGATTTGGCCGATGCGCGGGCTGCGTCCGATTTGGTCTGGGTGTCGCCGGTGACGAACCCGACCTTCTTGCCGAGGATACCGTTCCCCTGAAGCGCCTTCGACGAGAATGTGTTCAAGCAACCACCGTCGCCTTCGCCGTTCAGATGTTCGACCGCCAGCTGTTGCGCCAGCAATTCGTCATTGCCTTCGTCGGCATAAGGTCCGGTTTGCGGAACATTGAAGCCCAGAGTGACGGATGACCCTGTCGGCTCATTCGTAAAGGCAGCGGCTGACGAAGCCGTAAAGATCGTAGGCAGGGCCAGACCGGTTCCTGCAACGGCACCAGACTTTAGCACGCCGCGGCGCGTGACATTATTCTTAGTCATGTATTCCTCCCATTTCCATTTTTCGTCCTTTGGCTCCTCTTCCAGCAGACGAAAGCGCACTTTTGTGCATTCCAATAATGGAAATCGGACTGAAAATTTCTCAATAAATTACTAGTTTTGAAACAAAATTTTGTAAATTTGTTCACGAAATATAGGAAATTTTGTAAAGAAAGTGACAGCCAGCCTTGCCCCGGCATGGTGCTGTTAGACAAATTTGAACCAGTCTCAGCTAGTTAGAGATCTCTCCTGGTTGAAATAGTTGTAGACAGAGGAATCGACGGAGGCGAATTTCTGCAAACTTCGCGTGCGCCTGAAACGTTGCATGGCGCGTTCGCGTCGTCGAAACGGGAGGTTCGACGCGGTTGTTGAGCCACCTTCCCGTCTGTTGTTTTTCAAGAGCGTTCATTTCTCTGAGCGTAGCCTTGTAGGAAACGATCCGTGAAGATCTCTTCCGCTTTACGGTAGCGCTGCATAAATTTCTTGAGGAATTTCAATGCCGCCTTCTTGTTTCGGCGTTTAGTAGCGACTGCTTCCAGCACTTCGCCCTCATGATCTACGGCCCTCCAGAGGTAACGTCTTTTGCGATTCACTTTCATAAAAACCTCATCCACATGCCACTTCCATTTCGAGAATGCACGCAGTTACCGGACTCGCTTCTGCCTGATCTCAGCAGCAAACATCGGGCCAAACCTGTTCCACCAATATCGGACGGTTTCGTGGCTCACCTCAATTCCTCGTTCGTGCAATAGGTCTTCCACGTTTCGAAGCGAAAGCGGAAACCGAATGTAAAGCATCACTGGAAGACGAATGACCTCTGAACTGGTTTTGAAGTATTTGAATGGCGATTTCTTAATCATGCGTGATGGCTACGAGAGCACCCTGCCCGCCTCAACCCAAGTTCTTTTGACAAGACCCAATCGGGGCTTCTCTTCAGTATTGTGACTGCAACCCGAGCATGAACGCGGAAACCATGTCTGATATCTCGATCTCGCGGTCTTCGTCTACTTCTTTTCCGTTCAGCCATGTAACGCTCAGGAAAACCAAGATCATCGAGCGGCGGGCAATTGCGATTTGCCCCAGCTTTTTGCGCCCCAGCGCAACCAATCCGAGATGACGGCTGATCAGTTCGGCCTCGATATCCAGCCCGTGAACAATAATGGCTTCATTTTCATCAAAGGCATCGCGAGTTGGATCGTGAGCCTTCGCGAAGTCGTCCAGTGAAAGACTCACGATTCCTTTTCTGGCCGCCAAAAAGTGCGTTGTTCGCCTATTGAGTTCCCGAATGGCGGCTTCTCCATCCAATTCTACGGGCAGATCCAACAACAATTGTTCTTCTGCCTGAGACTCACCGATGAGGGCCGTCAATAAGGCTCCGAGCCCCCTGAAGTGCTTGTAGATAGACGCAGGCTCAATACCGACAAGTCGGGCAATTTCCCTTATTTTTAAACCGGATGCCCCCTTTTCCCCCGCCAGTGCCTCGGCTGCGGCGAGAATGGCGTCGCGAGTAGTGAACCCCTCGTATTCCTGTGCGATGTCTTTTGGCCGTCCCACCATAGCTTGGCGTCTTCTCCTGCGTGTTGAGGACTCCTATTGACTTCTTTGCTAACGTTGTTAGCTAAAGCGAACAATGTTAGCTTTGAGGTGCCAATATGAAACTGTCAACTTTGTGTGCCACCGCGGCAGTGATCACACTGGGAACAACAGCCAATGCTCAGACCAGCCCGATGACAGAAGTCGCGGACGGTGTTTATCACTTCTTTTCCATGGGTTACTCCAGCCTGGTCGTTATTGGGGACAACGGCGTCCTCGTAACTGACCCATCTTTCACGCCACGCGCTGAAGAACTGAACGCTGAGATTGCAAAGATCACGGATAAGCCTGTTACGCATGTCGCCCTTAGCCACGAGCACTTTGACCACATTGGGGGAACCGAAGTGTTCAACGGAGCCGCGATCATCATGCAGGAGAACGGCCTCGATATTCTGAAGCTGTCGCCGCTAATGCCTATGCCAATGGTCACAACGTCGTTTGACGATACCCTTATGGTGGATCTTGGCGATCAAACCGTAGAACTCCATCACCTCGCCGTTGCAGATGGTGTTGCGACCACGGTTGCACGTGTCACTGATAGCAATGTCGTGTTTTCCGTGGACATGTACATGCCGCAGGAACTTTCCCCGCATGAGTTCAAGGAAGACACCAATTTCGTGGGCTCAGGCGTTGTTTTGAATACTCTGGTGGGTTGGAAACCGGCCTATGCGATCAACGGCCATTCAAACGGCAACAGCGTCGAAGCACTTAGGGAAAACGCCGAGTTTCTGACTGAGTTGCAAGCAAAGGTAGAGGCCCGCTTTCAGGAAGCTTTTGCAAGCGGCAATCCGTCAGCGCCTGTTGAGCTGCTCTTTACCATCCCCGACGAAATCGAAATGCCCGAGTATTCCGATTGGAAGAACTATGACACGGCCTTCCCCAGCTACGTTCGCCGGATGGCCCTGTCTGTTTTTCATGGCGGCTAAACGGCTTTGCCCTGTGAAGGGCGGTAACAGAAGTTAATCTAAGAAACTTAAGAGGAATCCCGACATGCCATCAGGAAAAGAAGCCTATCTGATGTTCAGTTTCACAGAAGAAGGAGATATGAAAAATTTTGGCGAATATGCAAAAGCTGCCAATAACGTTCTGGATAAGTTTAAAGGCGAACTTCTCGTCATAGGCGCGCGAGACTCCTCCATATCCAAGTTTGAAGGAGACTGGCCAGACGGCGCGGGTCTTACCTTGATACGGTTTCCATCCCGCGAAAACCTCGAAGCTTTCTGGAAGAGCGACGAATACCAATCCATCATTGATCTTCGGACGACGATCCTGCCGGCCAATTTTACTATCGGGTTCTCGCACGGATGGCGGGGTGAAGTCGCCTCGTAACAGTCGCAGACACATCTTGATGAAAGCAAGAAACATGTTCAATTCAATCGCTAAGATTGCTGGCGTGGCTGGCCTTTTTTGTCAGCACAGTGGCTTTGTCTGTCAACGCCGAAACGGCAAAAAGCTGATACAGAATTGCCTTGGAAGAGGCAGAATTCTTCCAGCCCGTCGGTGCTCCATTTGAGCTTGCCGTCCTGTGGGGCAATCCCCAGAAAGGTCCGTCGGCGGTCTTTATGAAATTCCCCCAAGTTTCCCGGGGGCCATGCACTCGCATACCCATGGATATCACGGCCTTGTCGTATCCCGTGCAGCTAAGCACTACATTAAAGGCGAAAGTGAAGCTGAAGTGCCGCTGCAAACCCTCGGCCACTATTGGTATCAACCTGGGAGATAGTATCATAATGACGCGTTTCCTACCGATGAACCAACAATTCTGTTGATTCAATGGGAGGGTCCAATGAACGTACACTTTGACCCGGAGGAATAGCGCCAAGGTTCAAGTGGAGGGGTATGTGCCTCTTCATACTTTTTGGAACCTTAGTTCAGACATAGGTGCGTGGCGCGGCATCGATCAAAATGAGACTCAATGCAGACGCTGGAGCAATCGTAGCATCTATTCGACTGCCCCACTTCGCTAAGGTGTGAACGGCCCAAAGCGGCCCGTCGCTACAACTGCAATCACAGCAATGCAGCGTTTCTAAAGAAAGCCGACGTTGGTCACGAGCAACGTGCGGCTCCACTGCGTGGAAGTGAATGAGTGCTTTAATAGGGGTATTCTTTCGACAGAAACTCATTTGACGCGAAGAAAGTGGATTATAGCCTGACAAACACTGTTTTGTTTTCCGACACCCCTTCCCTTAGATGTGGTGATGCATTCAGCAGGAAGTGAGCCGATCAATGCAAAACATCATTGTAAGAAGAAACTTCGCCGTCGCGGTAGCCGAAGAGGCGGGTGCGCTTGCGCTAGAGTATTTTGCTGCCAGAGACACCTTGGTCATTGATCAAAAGGGCGCGCAGGACTGGGTCAGCGAGGCGGATCGCGACGTCGAAACCTTCATTCGTCAAAAGATTATGAACTCTTTTCCCGATGATGGAATTTATGGCGAAGAACACGCCGAAAAAGCTGGCTCCAGCGGTTTTGACTGGGTGATTGATCCGATTGATGGGACAACGAACTTCGTCAATGGCATTCCTGCCTGGACGATTGTCTTAGCGGGCGTTTCGGAAAGTCAGACGCAGGTCGGTGTGATTTTCGAGCCAAACGTTGGTGAAACTTACGTGGCGGTCCGAGGCGAAGGTGCCACTTTGAATGGACACGCCATGCAGGTTGCCTCAAGCGTGGAACTTGCAAGTGGAACCGTCTCAATTGGCTATTCGAACCGGGTCGAAGCATCAAACGTCGTTCCGGTGATTGCGGCCCTTATCGAACGTGGCGCTCTCTATCATCGCAATGCAAGCGGTGCGCTTTCGCTGGCCTATGTCGCGGCGGGACGTCTATTGGGGTACATTGAAGAGCACATGAACGCCTGGGATTGCCTAGCCGGTCAGTTGATGATTGCCGAAGCAGGTGGCGAGATCGAGGATCAAGACGCCGACGGGATGATCCGGGACGGTGGTCGCGTGATCGCAGGTACACCGGCCGTGTTTGAGATCTTGAAAATGATCTGCGACGACGCTTGGAACGACTAACGTCTTTCAGGCAATCGGGCGCCACCCGAATTCGGGTTGAAGAGTTTTAATATCCGCGCGCCAGAAGTGGCCCTGCCCAGGTTGATCAAACCGCCGGTCGATTTCTTTCGCTGCCAGATGGCACCAAAGCAGTGTTCCGACCGCGCCGTGGGTTACAATGGCCAGGTCTCTTCCGTTGTGGTTTTTGACGATTGACAGGACTGTTCGAACGATACGCAATTGAGCGGCATGGGCTGTTTCCCAGCCACGGAAGTTGGAATTGGGTGCACCGAAGAAGGTGTCAGCGGCGGACTCGAATATCGAGGGAGGAAGGAATCCGGTAGTGCTTCGGTCGTTCTCTCCCAGTCCAGGATCGGATTTCGCGAGCAGCCCCAAAGGTTTTGCAAGGATAGCCGCTGTCTCGGACGCTTTTCGCTCGGTGCTGGACCATATGTCTGTCACGCACGACATGGTCATACTTTGTGCAAATGTGTCAGCTCGGGCGCGGCCAATTTCACTCAAACCCCATTCGGTGATCGGTGTCTCAGGTTCGACGACGACCTCCGGGTGAGAGACGACTAAAAGCTTACCCACATCACCCTTCCGGCAACAGAACGGGACCGCGTCCGGCAAAAGACATTTTGACATCCGAACCGATTTCCAGCGGTTCGTCCACGTCGTCCTGCACAGCAAATACCTGCCCGAAGGCACCGGCCAGAGTGTACTCCATCCGCACGCCAACATAGGTCGCCTTGGCAACTTTGGCCGGGATGCCGGTATCAGATCCAATCAAAATCCGTGACGGGCGCACGGCCAGCGTTGCTGGTCCAGGCGTTAGACCACGAGAGGGGAGCGTATGTTGATAGCCCTCGATTTCGATCGTGGCTAAACCGCCTTCAACAGAAAGGATAGTGCAATTGATCAGGTTAGCCTCACCAATGAAATCGGCCACGAACCGGTCAACCGGCGCATCATAGAGTTTACGCGGTGTTCCGATCTGAGCGATAGCAGCGTTGCGCATGACGACAATCTCGTCTGAAACGGCAAGGGCTTCTTCCTGATCGTGTGTCACATAGACGACGGTCAAACCGAGATCTTGCTGAATGGCACGGATATCTTCGCGCACTTGGCGACGCAGTTTCGCATCGAGGTTTGAGAGAGGTTCGTCAAAGAGCAAAACCTGTGGCTCCAAAACCAATGCACGAGCGACGGCAACGCGCTGTTGCTGCCCACCGGAAAGTTCGCTTGGCAAACGATTATCGAAGCCCTTCAGGCCAACCAAGTCTAACCCATGCAGCGCGCGCGATCGGGACTCGCGCTTGTCGAAGCCGGAAAAGGTCAACCCATACATGACGTTTTCTAGCACGCTCATATGAGGAAAAAGCGCGTAGGATTGGAATACCATCGACACGTCACGGTCGGTAGCGGGTAATTTGGTCACGTCTCGGTCGCCGATCAGAATTCGGCCCGAGGTCGCCATTTCCAGACCTGCGATCATGCGCAACGTCGTCGTTTTACCGCAGCCTGAGGGGCCTAAAAGCGTCACCAGTTTGCCCGCTTGGACGTGCAGATCGATGCTGTCGACGGCCACCACATCCTTGCCGAACACTTTCGAGACACCGTCGAAACGAACAGGCGCGGCCTTACTTGCTATAGTCGTTTCGGTCATGTCGTTTTCTCTGCTCCGAGTTGTGTACGTCGCCCAATCTGAACACGGCCTACGAGGATTTGTAACATCCCGACTGCCGCCAACATCACGAAGATCAGCGTTGTGGAGTATGCGATTGCAAGACCGTAATCGTTGTTCTCGACCCGACCGATAATATAGCTGGTGGCCATGTCATACTCGGCGGAAACAAGGAATATCACCGCCGAAATCGCCGTCATTGCCCGGACAAAGCTGTAGACCAGCGCAGCCAGGATTGCCGGCCGCAAAAGCGGGAGGATCACTCGCCTGAATGTCTGCCACGAGTTCGCACCAAGCGTTAGCGAGGACTCGTCGAGGGATTTGTCCAACTGCGACATCGACGCGATACCCGCGCGAACCCCAACCGGCATATTGCGGAAGATAAAGCTGACGACCAAGATAACGCCTGTGCCGGTGATCTCGATTGGGGGCACATTAAATGCCAGAATATAGCTGACGCCAATAACGGTGCCGGGAATAGCGAAAGAGAGCATCGTGCCAAACTCAAACGCATTCTTTCCCGCAAAACTTTGCCGCGTTAGCAGATAGGCGGTGACCAACCCCACGGCGGCCGTCAGAGGCGCGGCAATGCCGGCGATGGTGATTGTGGTCCAGAAACTGTCCCAGGCGGCTCCGGTCCAGCGAATACCCTCTTCCTCGAAGCGGACCGAAAAGGCAGTGACGTAGTGCTTGAACGTCAGCGAGTTATCGACGCCCCACAGTTCGACAATACTTCCGTAGATGATCATCCCGTAAACCACAGCAGTGAAAACCGCCCAGGCAACTGCAATGCCCAGAACCGGTATGGCAAGGCCCCTTGGCATCAAGGGATGTACACCCGCGTCGCCTTTGCCGGAAACGGTGGTATAGCTCTTTTTCCCCAACCACGCGCGCTGCGCATAGAAGGCAGAAAGTGTGAAGAACAAGAGCACCATGGCTAGAACAGCAGCCCGGCCCTGATCGTACTGCGCACCGACGATGGCAAAAAATATCTCAGTCGAAAGCACATCGAAGTTTCCGCCCAAGACAAGTGGGTTGCCAAAATCGGCCATAGATTCGATGAACCCCAGCAAAAAAGCATTAGCCAGGCCCGGTCGCATCAGAGGCAGGGACACGGTTTTGAAGGTTTGCCAACGATTGGCTCGAAGGGTTTGGGCGGCCTCCTCCATCGATGGTGACACCCCTTCTACCACCCCGATCAAGACCAGAAAGGCGATTGGCGTAAATGCCAGCGTCTGAGCGATCAGCACCCCGGGCATGCCATATAGCCAGCGCGTCGGCTGCACGCCAAAGATCTCGGCAACAAATCTGGTGACCGACCCGGAAAGCCCAAACAACAGGATCAGTGCCAGACCAATCACGAAAGGCGGCGTAATAATCGGCAAGACCGTCAACGCGCGCATCCCGCGTTTAAAGCGGAATCCCGACCGTGTGACGACAAGCGCAAAACAAAGGCCAAGCACGGTCGTGATGAAACCCACAAGAATTGCAAGAAACAGAGAGTTCCACGCGGCACCGCATTTGGCACCGGCAAAACAACCCAAGCCCCAAAGTCGGTCATCAAAGAACTTCGAGGCAAAAACCGAAACTGAATAGGCACCGTCTTCAGTAACGAAGGCGGCAAACAACATCTTCGCAATTGGAAAGAAGACGAAAACTGTAACAATGGTGATTACGCCACCAATAGCGCTGACGACGAAAACGTCGCCATTGATGGCGCCGCGCGCCGCAATACCCTGAGTTAAAAGGAACAGGAACGCTGTGGCGCAGATCATCGCGCCGTATCCCATGCCGAACTGGCGGATCTTCGGTTCTCCGAACAGCGCCTTCATCCAGTCGAAATTGAACCCGCGAATGCCAATTGAGAACCCTTGCGCAATCAGCCAGCCAAAACCCAAGGCACCAGCCAAAATCAGGATGCGCGCGTATTGCGGATCGGACTTCGGTTTGCCGAGTACCAACAAAGGCAACGCAAGCGGGACCAAAAGCGGCGTAAGCCACAGCTTTTCGCCTTGTCCGACCAGAAAAGCGGCGGGCGCATAATCTTCATCGAACGGATATCCATCGACCAGCCATACGAATGACCAAATGCCATCCTCTACCATGAACCATGGCAGCAGGCAGAAACCAATCCACCCGGCAGCAATCCAGAAGATTAGAACCGGGTGGTTCGTTTTTGACGTGGTTTCAGTCACTTACTGAGGCAGCACAGAGACCTCTTCGTCCCATTTCTGCAAAAGACGCTTGCGTTCATCTGACGAGCCATACTTTTTGAAGTCATAGTCGATCAGCTTAATCTGGCTCATGTCAGGTGCGCTTTCAGAGGTTTCCGCATTTTTGTTGGACGGAACCTGGAAGGCGTTAACCTCAAGCGCAAGGTTCTGGGCCTCGGGGCTGAGCGCCCAGTCATAAAACTTTTTAGCTTCTTCTTCATTTCGAGCGCCGTCAATGATCGACATCGAGCCGATCTCATAGCCTGTGCCTTCGCATGGGGCCACGACCTTGACCGGAAAACCTGATACGGCCTGCTTGACCGCATCATGCATGAAGACGATACCGATGGTGTTCTCACCCCGACCGGCGGCCTTGATTGGGGCTGAACCCGACTTGGTGTATTGGTTGATGTTCGAATGTAGGCCCTTCATGAACTCAAAGCCGTCGTCTTCGCCAAATATCTGAACCATCGAGGCAAGCGTCGTATAAGCGGTGCCCGAAGAATTCGGGTTCGCCATTTGCACGTGCCCTTTATACTCGGGCTTCAGCAAGTCTTTCCAACATGCGGGCTCAGGCAGGCTGTTCGCGGCCAAGAGGTCGGAGTTGTAGCCGTAGCCGAGTGCGCCTGAATAAATTCCGATGGTTTTGTTACCTGCACTTTCAGCCTGCGAGATCGCCCAGTCGTGAAGCTGGTCACGCATCGGCGACACGTATTCCATCGTCAGGCCTTCTTCGGCAGCTTGCAAATGGGGATCACCGGTACCGCCCCACCATACGTCGCCTTTAGGGTTAGAACTTTCCGCACGAATTTGTGCAAACGTCTCGCCCGACGACTTGCGGGTCATATTGACGTCTATGCCGGTGGCATCCTCGAAACTGCGCGCCATGAGTTGACACCAATCTTCCTGTGCCGAGCAGTAAAACGTCAGCTTCTCAGCTTGGGCCGTACTTACCGAAGCCGCAAATGCTATCAGCGATCCCGCCAGCGTTGTCGTCAGATTTTTCAATTTCTTTCCTCCCCTATGTGTCGTGCCGAAATTCCCAGCGCGATACTCGTCAATTCGTCGTTGGAGGCGGTCGCTCAAAGTCGCTAGTGGATCTAATTGCGTTGGCCAAATCAATATCCGACCAGCCTCCCAATGACAGAAACAATCTCAACACCGTACTGTTAGTTCTGCAAGGAAATTCCACGAGTACCATTTTTCTTGCGCCGCCAGCTTTTTGATCACCAAGCCAGTTTACAGCACCAAGTAAGAAGATCGGGAGTGTATTTTGATGCCGCATTGTTTAGATAGCCTTTTGCTGAAGCGACCTTTCTCTCCAATGTAGAACAATCATCGTATTGCGAATTTAAGGTCTGGCTTTCGCCTGCAATCTGAGTCCCCGTGCGGCTGCTGCGAACTTCCGCTCTCCGCCCATTCTTCCGGAGACATTTTTAGTAGCGGCCGACCCTTTCCTGATCTCGGCACATATAGATCAGGGGACAACCGTGACCAGAGGGACACTTCCCAATTTCGATCTCGAATGGGTGATGTCAGACAAATTCGAACCAGTCTCAGCTAAGCCAGTATAGCTGCCCTTTACGCCGCACTAAGTTCGCGCCACTCGGCGAAGGCGGCGGTGCGTGTCAGCTTGAGTGTATCTCTGCTGGCAAGCGATCTTTCCTGGTTGAAGTTGTTGTAGATGGAGGAATGGACGGAAGCGAATTTCTGTATTGGTTTCGAAACCTGAACCAAGGCATATCATACCAGTTCAGTTTTAGCCTTAAGCTAACGCGACCTAACTCTCAATGACACCCACAACCCATGGTGCTGACCGATCTTTTCTTTCGCCCTGCTGTAGTGCCCTAGGATTTGTAAAGACCAGGCACCAATCCTTCTGATAGCTCTTTCAGAAGGTCCGGCGCAGTTCCCGCAGGCTGTATTGGGCCGTAATACACATTGTAGGTTCCACCCAGTTTGGCAATCAGCTCTGACACGTACCTTAAGGATGCCACCCTGCGTCCGAACTCGTCGTTTCCCCCTCCGAGTAGCGCCGCCAATCGTCGAGTTCGGTAGTAGTGCCGCGAATTACGCATGTTCGCCGAGGCCGGAACAATCGGCGCTCCGCTTTCTGCGGAAACACGAGTAACCCCGGTTCGCCACGGCGGCTCGATCAGAAGTCCGTCTTTCAACGTTGGCACGCGGCCCGAGCCGAAAACCAGAAGCGCACCCTCCTGTTCCAAATGTGCCAACATGCCGGCCCGAGTTTGGCGCGCCGTCAGCACCTTGTCCTGTCGGTCCAAGTCCACAGGGACGATCAAATCGCGCCCAAGAAACCGCTCGGCCTCGCGACCGGCGACGACTTTCAAGTCTGAACGGTGGTCAAGCAGAGCTCCCGCATGTGCCAAAAAATCGAAAGTGCCGATTGGATGTGTCGATCCAATGATGACGGGGCCGCTGGCTGGAATGTTTTCAAGACCGTGGGCTTTGACAACAGTTCCCCCATTCATCGCAAGCACCGCTCGTACCAAGTCGTGCCCAGTACGTTCATCCAGTTCCAACAGAATTCGTTCGGTTTCGTTCAATGCAAAAAACGCTTGGCCGGTCGTGGTGCGACTGATCCAGTCAACACCCTTCATTAACTGGCATAGCGCCCTTAGCCTCAGGTCAGCGCCAACCGGAATGCGCAGTCGAGCGCGCAATAATTCATCCAGCGGATCGTGTTTCTTGTCGTTGGTCAATACCGTTGCCCCGTCGTTACCGCAAAGCTAGCACGCATTACCAACAACGGCACACGGCCAAGAGAACACTTTTGAATCTTTCTGTGGTACAGACTGTGGGTTGGCTAGATTGACTATCCAAGGAGGCACCCCGCCATCCATTTGGTATCGTAATTGCGTATGTGCACTGACTTTCGAGGCGTGCGCCAAGTTCTTGCCGGACAACGGAGGAGAGACCGAGTGCAAGCTGAAGGTTTTATCAAAGGTCGTCCAATGAGCCTTGCCGTGTTGGACTACGGTTTGTTCAAGGTTCACTCCAACGGTCGCATTATCGGCATTTCGGGTTTTGCTATCCAAACGGATGAAAATGAAACGATCCTTGTCGACACTGGCCTCCCGGAAAAATACGCCAAGAATGCCCAATCTGCTTCTGAAGAAGATCGATTGGATGAGTTTGGCGAGGTGCTTAAGTGCAAACCAGACAATCTACCTGCAGCACAGTTAGCAAAGCTGGGGTTAACCTCTGAAGATGTCACACTTCATGTTTGCACGCATACCCACATTGACCACGTGGGCGGGTTGCATGCATTTCCAGAGGCGCCGATCCTGATGTCCGCCAATGAACGCAAACTCGCCAAGCCGCTGTACTGGGGTAACGCGCAACCATTAGACTGGCCAGAGTGCGATTATATACTGGTTGAAAGCGATGTGCGCGTTGGTCCGGGGCTGACGGTGTTGGAAGCGCCGGGTCATTCGCCGGGGCAAATCGCACTGTTGGTTGAACTGCCATCACGATCGGTGATGTTGACCAGCGACGCGATTTCAAGAGTGGAGGAATTTGACGAAAAGTTCGTGGGGGCTTGGGACGAGGCCGCGGCAAATGCCAGCGCAGAACGGTTGATGAAACTGGCCACAGAGAAAAACGCGTTCGTGATTTACGGCCATTGCCCGAAACAATGGCCCAGCCTACGAAAAGCTCCAGAGACTTACAGCTGAGCTTCACTAATCGACAATTTAAAGAAACGAGCGGTCACATAACGCCCCGCCAACCTCAAGCCAAGTTGCTCTAACCAACCTTCGAAAAAAGGATCAGATTAGACAGACTTTTTCCGCCAGTTCATCTATCAGTACGCGTTGGTTTTCGCTGTAATCAACAGGAACATCGATCAGATGGACGCCACCCGCTGCAAACGCTTGTTCAAAGGTGGGGACAAGATCCTCAGTTCGCTCTACCCGGTGGCCGGTCGCACCATAGCTTCTGGCATATTGCACAAAATCAGGGTTTTTGAACTCCAGCCCCCAATCTTCAAACCCAGCGTGAGACTGTTTCCAGCGGATCATCCCGTACGAGCTGTCGTTCAGCACGGTCACAACCAGATTGAGGCCCAAGCGAACGGCCGTTTCAACTTCCTGACTGTTCATCATAAAGCCGCCGTCGCCACATATCGCCATTACGCGCCTGTCAGGATAGAGTTTGGCCGCCATCATGGCTGAGGGAAGGCCGGCTCCCATCGTGGCCAGTGCGTTATCCAGCAGGACTGTATTAGGCTGGTAGGCCTGATAATTTCGCGCGTACCATATTTTATAGATGCCATTGTCCAATGCGATGATATCGCAGTCACGCATGACTTTGCGCGTATCGGCAACAAAGCGCTGCGGGATCACTGGAAAACGCGGATCATCTGCTCCTGCCGAGATGTGCATATCGGTTTCCTGTTTGACCCGCTCAAAGTAGCTGCGATCAAACTCCAAGGGGCCATCAAGCTTCTTTCCCAGCCGCTCGATGGATTGAGCCAGATCGCCGACAACCTCGACCTGCGGGAAATAGACTTGGTCAACCTGCGCGGCCTTGTAGTTCACATGGATCACTTTGGTTCCACCTTCCTTCATGAAGAAGGGCGGTTTTTCCACCACGTCATGACCCACGTTGATAATCAGATCGGCCCGCTCGATGGCGCAATGTAGGTAATCACCGTCGGAGAGCGCGGCCGTTCCCAAAAACAGATCGGACCGCTCGTCCACCACACCTTTGCCCATCTGCGTGTCAAAGAATGGAATCTGCGTGTCATTCACAAACTGACTGAGCGCACTGCGGGCGTGTTTCCGATTGGCTCCCGCCCCCAACAAAAGCAAAGGCATTTTAGCTGAGCGGATCATCTCGGCCGCCTCATTCAGAACCGTGTCGCCAGCGACAGCGTAGTAGCGCGGATGGGGTTGCAGGGCCGGCTCGGTGGTATCTTCGGCCGCTATATCCTCGGGAAGTTCCAACAGAACGGCGCCGGGACGCTCCTCTTGCGCGACGCGAAACGCTTCGCGGATTAACGAGGGGATGGTGTTGCCGTGCACAATCTGCTTGGACATCTTGCAAATCGGGTCGAACAATCCCACCACATCAATGATCTGAAACTGGCCCTGCTTCGATTTTTTGATCGGCTTTTGGCCCGTGATCATAACCAGCGGCATCCCACCTAAATGCGCGTAGGCGGCGGGTGTGGCAAAATTTGTGGCACCGGGACCCAGTGTTGCCATGCAGACGCCGGCTTTTCCTGTCAAACGCCCATATGTTGCCGCCATGAACGCTGCGCCCTGTTCGTGACGGGTCAGGACAAGCTCAATCTTGGACGTTCTCAAAGACTCCAGCACATCCTGGTTTTCCTCACCTGGGACGGCGAAAATATACTCAACGCCCTCCGCCTCGAGCGCTGCGACCAGCAAATCCGAGGCTTTGGTGAGGGACGAAGCGGTTTGGTCAAAAGCAGACGTGTGCTCTCCTGATATCACGGTGGATCCGTCGGTCTAACCTGACATGCAGGTGGAAATATAACCCTTCCAAGTTAGGGACGGGCCGCTCAGTTTTCAGTAGCTTGCAACTATTGGGTTTCGAAATCAGCGCATCTATCGATACCCATCGGCCATATTCCAATACAACACGCGTGCGACAGAGGTTCAACAGGCACTATGGCTGACAGTGTCGCGGTGCGAGCAGGCCAACCGTGTCCGTCCCGCGTTCAGCCAAACGCTCTAAACAATCCTTCCAACTCAACTTGTCCAACTTCCACAAGAATTTGACTAGGTGCCAAAAGAAACAAAACGCTGGCTCACCAAATTCAGGGGCACAAGCGGCCAATTGAACCGCCGTAACATCAACAAAACTCGGGGCCATGATGCCATCTCGTCCAAACAAACTGTCAGCACAGTTCGGTCAGGTTTCTCCGGCCGGGCTTGTTCCTATCCATCAACAAGAACGCGGTAACTTTTTGATTTCGCGCACTTTGCCTGAAACATTCACCGGACTTCTTGCCGCAGGGTTCGTCACTTTCATCCTGTTGCCTCTCATCTCGGCCGCCGCACGCTCTGTCTCGGGTGACCTGGCCTTTCCAGTGGACTTAGTCTTCGCTCTCGGCATTTTTGGGACAATAGCTGCCTTCGTGCTCAAAGGACAGACGCCACGAGCCTTGCTCGGTCGCGGTTTGATTTGCCTTGGGACGGCACTCATCGTTACGCCTGTGGGCCTGTCTGTTCTATTCGCGCTTTATCTGTATGACTGGTTGGCAATCGTGACGGGTACGGCTGTTCAGCAGCCCGGAAACATCGCCGCATCCCTGTTTGGCGGCGTCTTCTTTGCCAATGCTCTCGTCTTGGGATTGGCCTTGGGAAGTGTATCCTTGCTAATTGGGCGCACGCTCATTCACGGGCGCTCAAAACCACTTCTCCCACCTTATGAACTTCAATCAGCGGCCCAACCGCTTTGCGATCGGTCACAATGAAACCGCATACCCAAAACCTCGCTCACAGCGACAATCAGGAGTTCGGAACGATGGTTTCAGTTCATATGATTTTTGTCGCGCCGGACGAAGCTCGCGCGACTGTCCAAGAACTGTTGACCCACCCAGAAGGCGTTGAAATTGTTGGCATGCCTGCAATTTGAGAACAGCAAAGCAAGTCCTTGACCGAACGCAACCGGAATTGCTTCTGGTCGACGTAGTGCTTCAGGGCCTGCGCAGCACTGATGCTATTTCATTCACATCAACAACCCTGCCGGACCTCAGAATATTCGCGCTTATCCGAGACCGTGTGCATGCCGAAACGATGCCAGAGGTGGGTCGCGTTCCCACTTGAGGTCAATCCTCCCAGCCAGACAACAACGCCTGAACGTTCGTTCAGATCAAAAAGAACGCCGGGTGCCATCAAACGATTAATCTCGAGGCTGGTTTTGAATTACGTCAAAGGAGAGCGTTTGTTTGTGGCGAAGGCTAGAAAAAGCCCTGTCCGCTTCAAGATGACTTCTTCTGACAAGCCCCATTAGAAACAGTTCCTGCATGCGACCTTCACCCCCAAGGGCCAGTCCTGGATGATGGTTTTGTGCTTCGAGGATTGCTGCTTTCGTCGGCTGAGTTCGACTGCTGGGCTAGCATTCGCAACGCAGCTATCCGATTTGCCGTCGACGGGTGAGTTGAAAACAGCTTGTCACGTGAGTGCACATGAAGTGGATTGATGATGAACATATGTGCGGTCGCTGGATTTCGCTCGGCAGCATCGTTGTCGATGCTTGCAGCGCCTTGCTGAATACGTTCGAGGGCAGACGCCAATGCCAGAGGTTGACCGCAAATCTCGGCGCCGACGCGATCGGCGGCGTATTCTCTTGTCCGACTAATGGCCATTTGGACCAAACCCGCAGCCAATGGCGCCAAGATCATCAGCGCAATGGTCCCCACTAGACCAACGGCACTATCCCGTCTTCCACCAAAGAACAGTGCGAAGTTTGCTAGCATCGTAATTGCACCCGCGAACGTGGCAGTTACGGTCATAATCGCAGTGTCATGGTTCTTGATATGTGCAAGTTCGTGCGCGACAACGCCCGCCAGTTCATCCCTTGTGAGGGTCTGTAGCAACCCCGTAGTGACGGCAACGGCAGCGTTGTTGGGATTGCGCCCAGTAGCAAATGCATTGGGCTGGAGTGTTTCAATCAAATACACAGCGGGCTTTGGCATGCCCGCGTTCTTTGCAAGATCCCCGACCATTTGAAACAACCCTGCATGGTCACCAGATGAAACTGGCCTTGCGTTGTGCATGCGAAGGACCATTTTGTCTGAGTTCCACCAGGTAAACAGGTTCATGCCTGCTGCCAGCACCAATGCGAACAGCATGCCGCCCGCTCCGGCCAGAAGGTATCCCAATCCCATGAACAAGGCCGTCATTGCGGCCATCAATAATGCAGTCTTCGTATAACCCATTCGATGCAGACCTCTACGCGGCTCATACATGATGTGTGATCAATACGTTCATGTTGCAATGATTGTCGCCCCGATCTGCGGCAATGGGGGCTACTACGCTGAGCAAATGGTGATTTTCCCTCGAACTGAATTTTAAATAAATCATTTATATTCAACAATATGAACCTTAACCCTCACTAAAGATCGTGCTGCAATGTGTGAACAATCTTACTTTCAAGAAGTTGGGTTTCTGACAGTATGGACTTGTGTGTTTCAACAAGTGTTGTTGGTTAGAAGATGTATTTTACCAAGTTCGAAGAACCGTTTTGCGCGGTCGATGACATCCGCAAAGATGAGTTTGCCCGGAAATATCCGTTGCTGGACAATAGATCTGTTCATGCGCAGTGGAAGAAAGGTTCCTGGCAAATCACGCGAATAGGTGAGATCTGGAAGAGGACCGGAAAGGTTTTTTCTGTCCCATATGAAGGCATCAACGCGTACCCATCTTTTCAGTTCGCAGAAGACGGAACTCCGCTTCCCTTGATGGAAACTGTGTTAAAGGCGCTGCCGGCCGATTTGACGCCCTGGCAACGAGCTTTTTGGATGACCTCCCCTAAGGCTGAACTTGGAGGAGGCAATCCCGCGAACTCCATTCAAACTGACGATAACCGTGTGGTCGACGTGGCAAGTAAATTCGGTGAAGATTTTCTCAACTAAATGAGTTCCCAACAAGGAATTTCGACTACGGGTGGGATTTCCTGCTGATCTATTGCCGTCCATAGCAACAGAGCCACAATGCTTTTCGAACAAAACTTCAGATTGGCCAACCTATCCAAGCCAGCGCCATGTTGCGCTTGAGCAAAATGACCTCGTCTCCGTGTTGAATTTGAAGAGAGTGCAACTGCGGAAGACTGCTTGCCCCATCATTCAGCGCAACCGTTTGTCCCCGCGCAGTGTGCGGATCAGCCATTGCGGTTACCGACAGAGACTTTCGGCGAGTAGTCATGGCATTCACTTGGAATTCGACCTCCGAGTGACCAGACACCTATGCAACGTCGCAGCACTTTTGTTCAAGATGAACGACAAGCCCCTCGAAACGTAAAACGGGATTTGAGGCAACAGGAAGCTTTGTTTGTACACTTGGCTGGCATCCGATTGCATGGGATTTGTGGTAGACTGGCCCCGAGGACATTCTAGCAGGAGACCTCCCGGTGCTACCGAATTCACTCCGTCTTGCACTCTCCGCCATGACAATTGCCATCGCGGCAGGCGCCCTGCCCGACCGGGTTGAAGCGATATCACAAGATGTCCCGGCGTGGTTACAAAAGCACGTGGGTACGGGTGACGGGCAAATCGCCCCGATCGTTTTGAAAAGGGCGCGAGCGCTTTACAAAGAGAAAGTACGTCGAGGCGAGGTAAGGAACCCCTGCTATCTTGCCAAAGATGCGACCCGCCCAAGTACCACAAGAAACGGCAATCCCGGCAAGCGGTTTTACGTCATCTGCGAGTCGCAAAAGTCCTTCCGAGCAGTCTCGTCCGGCTACGGCAATGGTCGAAAACTCAAGCGTGCCAATTTTTCGAATGGTCGGCAATGCGCGAAGAACTTCAGCAATGCAGAAGGATCGAAACTAACCGCCGGCGGTGCCTATGTGACGGCTGAAACCCGCACGTCATTCAAGGGTTACTACAGTCAATCCGGCAAAACGCAGCCGTTCTTCCGCACGTTCCTTTTGTTTGATGGCCAAGGAGAAACGAGCAATGCTCGGGAGCGCGCTATCGGGGGCCATCCCGCCGTTTTCCTAAAATGGCAATGCAGGTTCAAAAACCCACAAAGCACACATGCAGACAACGACGGCTTTGTCCCCTACGGAAGGCTTGTGAACTACACGGGTGGTCGCAGCAATGGTTGTACAACCTGGTCACAGTCCGCCTCTAAAGAAATCCTGGCGCTTGTAGAAGGGAACCCGACGACCCTCTATATCTACCCAGAATCCAAAGACATCAACGCTGTCGCCAAGGCGGTAAAAAAAGGAAAATCACTATCGCGAGCAGGAGTTTATTGGAACGCAGCTTGCCTACAAGCAATCGGCGCACCAAAGTTTTGGCCCAAGAGCAGCCTCCAACCGATCATAAACAGTTGGAGGGCATCCTTGCCCAATCAACCGCCACTGGAATTGCCGATCTGCAAGTAGATTAAACTTAGCAGGCGAACCTAAGCGCGCTACACTCACGCGTTTTTGCTTCGGTCTTAACGAAAACGTATGCGCGTATTTGTCAAACGTCCTCTTGGGGGCGGGTAGGCTAATGATCTCTGGGCTGGTTTTGAAGTATCGAAGTGGAATGGTTTTTGTCGTCCCACGAAGCTACGAAACCACCCTACCCGCCTCAAGCCGGTTTCCTCTGACAATGCCCAATTTGAACCTCAGTAGTACACGAAGCCAGTTGATCTGTCTGAAAGTACACACCCATCAAGACAAGAGGCATCGAACGACAGCATCTCAAAACTAAGCATTTCTTTTTTGAACGTATTGGGAGGATCAAACCATGTCCCCAGCTTCAGTGCAGAACGTGATTTGGGCTTCATGAATCTAATTCGAAGCCAACTACACGGAACAGTGCTAAACTGTTACGGCCTGCAACACTTGATCACGCGTCAGGTCACCTCGTGAGCCTTTGACCAGGATTTCTCCGCGTCGCAACACGACAAACCTGTCAGCAAGGTCAAAGGCGAAGTCGAAATACTGCTCGACTAAGACAATTGCCATTCCGCTCGTCTTTCTGAGGTGCCGGATCACCTCTCCAATCTGTTGGATTATGTTCGGCTGAATACCTTCGGTTGGCTCATCCAGCAGCAGCAGGCGCGGTCTTGTGATCAGTGCACGTGCGATGGCCAACTGTTGCTGCTGCCCGCCGGAAAGGTCGCCCCCGCGCCGGTTCTGCATTTTTTTGAGGACCGGGAACATATCAAATATATTATCCGGGATGAAATGTTCGCTGGCAGGCAGACAGGAGAAGCCTGTTTCCAGATTTTCTCGAACTGTAAGCAATGGGAAAATTTCGCGACCTTGGGGGACATATGCCACACCTTTCCAGGCCATCTGATGAGCAGGCAAAATACCCATTTGCTTTCCGTCAAGCTCCAGTTCGCCACCGGAACGGGGATGCGCCCCTGAGATTGCCTTCATCAGGCTGGTTTTTCCGACACCGTTGGTCCCCATGACGCACGTTACTTCACCCTGTAAAGCTTCCATGGAAATCCCGTTGAGGATTTGCGAGTGCCCATAGTGCAAAGTCAGACCGGTCAGCTTCAACATTTTCTAGCGCCCCAGATAGACGTCGATGACGTCCTGATTTGATGTCACGTGATCAAGACTGCCCTCGGCTAACACGGATCCTTCATGCAAAACCGTGACTTTGCAGTTCAGGCGCCTGACAAATTCCATGTCATGTTCAACAACCACAACCGCGCGGGTCTTTGCAGCTTGAACTAGCAAGTCTGTGGTGTGTTCGCGCTCTTGCGGGGTCATGCCTGCGGCGGGTTCGTCAACCAACAGCAGACGTGGGTCCTGCGCAAGCAGCATGCCAATTTCCAACCATTGCTTTTGCCCGTGGCTCAGTTCACCTGACTTCCGGCTCAGTTCCTGATACAGCCCAATTTCGGTGGCCAGGTATTCGACCTTCTGCAAATCACTTTTGGACGGACGGTAAAGCAGCACACCAACCCAGCCACGATTTTTCTTTAGCGCCATTAGTAGATTATCGCGCACGGACTGATCCTCAAAAACCGTAGGCTTCTGAAACTTGCGCCCGATTCCCGCCTGCGCGATTTTTGCCTCGGTCATATCCAACAAAGATACGGACTTTTCACCCCATATGACCCGCCCCTCATCTGGTCGGGTCTTGCCGGTGATGATGTCCATAAACGTAGTTTTGCCGGCCCCATTCGGGCCAATCACGGAACGTAGCTCTGCGTCACCAATCTGGAAGGACAGGTTGTTGATGGCGCGGAACCCGTCGAAGGTAACCGATACGCCACTTACCTCTAACAAGGTGCTCATAGGCTAGCCTCTTTCTCACGCAAAGCGCTTTCATCGGGTCCCAGATTGGCACCATGCCGATCGGGATGACGCTGGTTGGTATACAAGTCGAACAAACCTCCGATACCTTGTGGAGCAAACAGCGTGACCAGCACAAAGGACACACCCAGCAGCACTTGCCACCAGTCGACCCATTTGATCGTGTAAAAGCCAAGCGGGATATCCGGGGCCTGCCCGCCCGTGAACCACGTGCTCAGCAGGCTGACAAAAGCCGCGCCGATGACCGCACCATACAGCCGGCCCCGCCCGCCGATAGCGACCCAGACGGCCAGATAGATTGAGGCGATGGGGGCCATCTCCTCGGGGTTGATAATGCCAGCCTGCGGATAATATAGCGCACCCGCGATTGCGGCGATGCAAGCCGTCAGGGTGAAGACAGCCAACTTGTAGGCTTCGACCGAATAGCCGAGGAACCGAACTCGCGCCTCGTTGTCTCGAATGCCGCGCAGGACCGAGCCGAACTTGCCCGACACGATCCATGCCGCCAGCATGTAACCCAGTCCCAACGCCAAAGCCGAAGCCCATAGGAACCAGAGCGAAACAACGTCTTGAGAGACAGTGACACCGGGCAGGTTCTGCAGGCCGGACAAGCCATTGTTGCCGCGCAGCCCGCTGTCGTTCTGAAACAGATACAAAGCCAGAGCCAGCGTCATTGCTTGCGTCAGGATCGACAGATAGACACCGGTCACTCGACTGCGGAAGGCCAGCCAGCCAAAGATCAGTGCCAGCAGGCCAGGCACCACAACGACCAGTATCAACTGCAGCGTCAAGCTGTGCGAAAATGCCCAAATCAGCGGGAATTCGGATGATCCGACTACGCCGAAAATCTGAGTGCCGATGGCGTCCACAACTTCGGCAGGCGTTGGCGGGATGTCGGCTTGTGACAATGACTCGACCACGATCAGCCGAGTGCGTTCGTACATCAGCCACATGCCGATCATATAGCCACCGAGCCCGAAGAAAGCGAAATGGCCTAGTGATAGAATGCCGGTGAAACCCCAAACCAGATCCATCGCGACAGCGATCAAACACAGGCACAGGGTCTTGCCCAGCGTTTTGACGAAACTGGTTGAGATCACACCGATCCCGAACCCTTCGGACAGGACAGTTACACCCAGCGTGAACAGCGACAGGATGGCCAGAAAGACCAACACAGATGGGTTCTTAGCAACAAAACTAGGTTCCATGGCTCAATCCCCCGCCGCGCGACCTTTGAGGGCAATAATGCCTCGTGGTCGAAATTGGATAAAAATGATGATGAAGATGATCATGTAGGTTTGCGCCGCGAGCGTGTTCGACGGGTTCATCCACTCGATCCCTTTTTGCAGGAACCCGATCATCCCCGCGCCTGCCAGCGCGCCCCAGATGTTGCCGACACCACCGACAACTACGGTCATGAAACTTTGCACGATGTAGTCGTTGCCCAGATCCGACGTGACTTTTGCGAACAGGCCAATTGCGACCCCGGCAATCCCGGCAATGCCAGAACCCAGACCAAATGTCAGCATATTCACCCTCCCCGGATTGATCCCCATCGACCCCGCCATGCGCGGGTTCTGCGTGACCGCTCGCATCTCAAGCCCCAGCCTTGTCCGTTTCATGATGTAAAGGAACAGCCCCAGAAAAATCAGCGCCAGCACGAAGATCGCAATGCGGATATAGCTGATCGAAACCACATCGTTCATCACCCAGGCACCGTCCAGCCAGCCCGGAGCAGTCAGAGGGCGGGCCTGTGTACCAAAGATGTTCTTCGCCAGTTGCTGCAGGGCAATCGAGATACCAAAGGTCGCCAGCAGTGTTTCCAACGGGCGGGCATAAAGCCAGCGGATCACCAGACGCTCCATGGCGACGCCCATGGCAAACGTGACGGCAAAGGCCATTGGGATGGCAACGATGATCGATACCGTATGGTCGGGGACGTACTGCTGAACGACATAGCCCGTATAGGCTCCCATCATGATGAATTCGCCATGGGCCATGTTGATTACACCCATCACTCCGAAAGTGATGGCCAAACCAATTGCGGCTAGGAAATAAATCGAGGCCAAAGAGACCGCATCCAACGTCAGGTCGAGCGTTTGGTTTAGGCCAACTTTCAGTTCGATCTTCTTTAGCGCTTTTTCGGCAGCGGCGGTTACTTCGACGGACGGCTCGGCATAAGTCTCAAAGAACACATGTGCACCCAGCGCCGTGTCGATATCGGCCTCAGTTACCAGCGCAGGAACAAGTCCGGCTTCAGCCAAAATGCTGTAGGCTTGCGTGCGCGCAGTATTGTTGTTCAGTTGCGCGACCGGGACACCCCCTACGCGGCCACCGTTGATGTTCGCAGCCAAAGCCACGCGAATGTCGTCAGGCGACACTGGGGGCGCTGCCAAGTCACTCGCGACCAACAGGTGGTATGCGTCATCCCGCGACAAAGCGTCTGATCCGGGTTCCAAAATGATGGCGACGTTAACATCCGATGGCAGGTCCGCAGCGGTCTTTCGTGAGGTCACGAGTAACGGGTTCAGCGCCGCACGGACGTCGACACCCAGATCGTTCGACATCTCTTCAATTGCAGCCACGCGGGCCGCAACGTCTTCGTCATATCCAATCGTCAGCAGCCGTTCGAGCCGTTGCTTCTGGGCCTTCAAATCCCCATGTGGCTCGTCCTCGATCGAGGCACGAAGAGGTTCGAGCAGCGCGCCTTCGGGATCACGTTGAATGGATTTTAGTGCGGCTAGGCGCTTCTTTCGATCCGGGTCGGTCAACTGGAACTGCACCAGAGCTGTCCCGATCATAGCGCGGACACCGCTGTTGGGTTTCAATTGCTTCAGGTCGGATTTCTCAAACGTGCCGACCACTTCGCCCGTGTCGAAATCGGTCAGTTCGTACAACCGCCCTTCGGCCTTTGTTCCGGCAAAGAACAGACCGTCAGACTTGCGCATCCACATGTCTTTGGCGGCCCATGTCTCAAGCATCACCTGCGCTTGCGGCAGCCCAGTGGCGGCAAGCGCATCAATCGCCGGTTTGATCGTCTTGCGCGAGCTTTTGACAATGATCTCCTGATGATCCTGCAAGATCGGCTGCAGGCCACCCTCTTGCGCGTTGGCGTTCAGGCAGGCGAAGAGAATTGCCAGGCCCGCAAGGAATAGTCTTAACATGTGGTGAAACCCGCGTGTCTTTGGGCAAGGCGGGCGATCACACCCGCCTTGCGTACGATTTAGTAGTTCGACAAAGTCTGAACGCAGCTCTCGGTCTCGGTGTTGTACATACCGCAGCCGAGATCTTTCCAATCCGACTTCAGCACTGCCGATTCAGGCAGGAAATCGGTCCATGCATCGCCCGGCACAACGTCCGTTTCGCTGATGATGTCGAACTGACCGTCTTCCTGAATCTCACCAATCAGAACCGGCTTAGCCAGATGGTGGTTCGGCAACATCACAGCTGTACCTCCGGTCAGGTTCGGGAATTCCTGCCCGTACATGGCGGCGCGCACAGCGTCTACTTCGGTCGAGCCGGCTTCGGTCGCGGCATTCACCCACATGTTGAAGCCGATAAAATGCGCCTCCATAGGATCGTTGGTCACCCGTTCGTCACCCATGGTCGCTTTCCAGGTTTCGACAAATTCGGCGTTCACATCAGTATCCGCCGACTGGAAATAATTCCAAGCCGCCAAATGGCCGACGAGGTTCGCGGTATCCAGACCGGACAGTTCTTCCTCACCAACCGAAAAGGCCACGACAGGAATGTCATCTGCCGAAACGCCAGCTGCGGCCAGTTCTTTATAGAAACCAATGTTGGCGTCTCCGTTGATGGTCGAGATCACACCAACCTTTTTGCCATCTTCGCCCAGTGCGACGACGTCAGATACGATCTTGGACCAGTCAGAATGGCCAAAGGGGGTGTAGTTGACGAAGATATCCGCGTCCGAAATACCCTTTTGCTTAAGGTAGCTTTCCAAAATATTGTTGGTGGTCCTGGGATAGACATAGTCCGTCCCGAGCAGAGCGAACTTCTCAACCCCCAGTTCCTCCAGGAAATAATCGGTCGCTGGGATCGCCTGCTGGTTCGGGGCCGCACCGGTGTAAAAGACATTTTTAGAGCTTTCTTCGCCCTCATACTGAACCGGATAGAACAGCAAACCATTCAGCTCTTCGATCACAGGCAGTACTGATTTGCGGCTGACCGAAGTCCAGTTGCCAAAGATCACATCCACCTCGTGGACGGTCAGCAGCTCACGCGCTTTTTCCGCGAACAGCGGCCAATCCGATGCGGGATCCACAACAACGGCCTCAAGCTGCTTGCCCAAAAGACCACCTTTAGCGTTTTGCTGGTCGATCAGCATCAGCATGGTGTCTTTCAGAGTAGTCTCCGAGATTGCCATCGTACCCGACAGCGAATGCAGCACTCCGACCTTGATCGTGTCTTCGGCAGATAAGGCAGCGGTGGTTATGGCAGCAAATACAACCGATCCGGCGAGCGTGGATTTGAGCGATTTCATGTAATCCTCCTGGCGGGGCCGGGAGAGAGGGCTTGCGCAAAGGCACACTCTTCTTCTACCTGATCCCCGCAACTGTTGTTGCGTTCCGTGTGGCGGTTGTGTTCGAGGTCCAATTCGCGCAGCCGTCACACACCCCCGGGTCATCTCCGCGGTGGCACCCATACGGTTTCTGCATTGCAGCAAGGTTGGCAACTTACCTTTAGCCCAATTTGGGAAATCGGCGAGAAGCGCATATTTTTTCATCTAAGTCGGACGTTGCTGTCTAAAATTTAGACACACGATGTGGAAATAAGCAGATTCCGACACTGCAGATTAGTGTTCCGACACTTCAATAGAGAAACAGGTGGCACCAAACGACGCGCTAAAGGTGCCCTATTACACAAGTTGCAGCCATATTGCCCACGCACAGCGCGGTACCGCCACGTGCTGCAGGCACTGTCAGCTTAAGCACCAAGCAATTGGGCAACAGAACTGTGCTGGACAGATTTCGCCAGTCTGGGTCCTTTAAATGCCTGTTCCCCAGAACGATCCCACCTGATCTTGATGCGGTTCTTCTGAACACGGCGGGCGGCGTGACCGGAGGCGATTCATTCCGATTTTCTTGCAAGGCAGCAAAATGCACGGCGCTGACTTTGACGACACAAGCCTGCGAGCGCGCCTACAAAGCCCAGCCCAAAGAATGGGGCCAGATTACAAACCATTTGACGGTTGAGGATGGCGCTCGGCTGAACTGGCTGCCGCAGGAAACCATCCTGTACAACGGCAGTGCTTTGGACCGACGCCTCAGGATCGACATGGGGCTTGATGCTGAAATGCTGATGGTCGAGCCGCTGGTCTTTGGGCGCATTGCCATGGGCGAGACGCTGACCGGCATCCGCTTGCGCGATAGAATCGAGATTCGCCGCGAGGACACGCCAGTGTTTCTCGAGGCGATCAGGTTCTCAGGTGATTGGCATACGCATTTGTCCAAGCCGCATATTGCGAACGGCGCAGGGGCGATGGCGCTAATCGTCTTAGCGTCGAGTTCCGCCGAAGGTCATCTAAAACCTGTCCGGGAAATGCTACCGGACACCGCCGGTGCAACCCTGATCCGGAAAGACCTATTGGTCATTCGCATTCTGGCGGACAACAGCTTTGCTTTGCGGCGAACGCTGATACCAGTTCTACGCCGACTGAACAAAGACACTTTACCCCGATGCTGGATGCTCTGACATGAACCTGACCCCTCGAGAAAAAGACAAGTTGCTGGTCGCCATGGCCGCCGAGGTCGCTCGAAAACGGCTGACCCGCGGCGTTAAGCTGAACCACCCCGAGGCCATTGCGTTGATAACCGACGCCGTGGTCGAAGGCGCGCGCGATGGCCGTTCGGTCGCGGACATGATGCAAGCCGGGGCTGAAGTGATCTCCCGTGACCAATGCATGGAAGGCGTGCCCGAGATGATCCACGAGGTACAGGTCGAAGCCACTTTCCCGGATGGCACAAAACTTGTGACTGTCCACAACCCCATTCGCTAATTTCTAAAGGAGTTCTCCATGAACCGTATGCTGTTTCCCGCTCTCATTCTGGCTGGTCCGGCCATGGCCCATTCGGATACCCAAGTTCACGCTCATGGCAGTGATTACGCCGCGCTCGCAGTTGGGTTGGCTTTGATTGCGATCATCGCCATTACCGTGATTTTGAAGCTGCCGAAATGATCCCGGGTGAGATTTTTCCGGCCGAAGGCTCACTGACGCTGAACGCAGGACGCAGCAGCCGTCTTGTTATTGTCGCCAATACCGGCGACCGACCAATACAGGTCGGCAGCCACTACCATTTTTCCGAAGCAAACCCGGCTCTGGATTTTGATCGGTATGCAGCTTTGGGTATGCGGCTGGACATCCCGGCGGGCACTGCGGTGCGATTTGAGCCAGGGCAAACTCGCGAAGTTATGCTGGTGCCATTTGAGGGGCGCCGGCACATCTACGGTTTCAATATGCATATCATGGGGGCTTTGAAAGATGCCGGGCAAGATCAGTCGGAGTGACTATGCCTCCATGTTCGGCCCCACGGTCGGCGACAAAGTACGATTGGCAGATACCGATCTGATCATCGAAGTAGAAAAAGACCTGATCGTGGAGCGCGCAACGACTGCGCGTTTCAGCGAGACCGGCCACCGCGAAGATGTCTATGGTGAAGAGGTTAAATTCGGTGGTGGCAAAGTCATTCGCGATGGGATGGGGCAGTCACAGGCCACGCGAGCCGAGGGGGCCGTGGACACGGTGATCACCAATGCTCTGATCGTGGATCACTCGGGTATTTACAAGGCGGATGTCGGCCTAAAGGACGGGCGCATCGCCAAGATCGGCAAAGCCGGAAATCCGGATACGCAGCCCGGTGTAGACATCATCATCGGCCCCGGCACAGAGGCCATCGCTGGCGAGGGTCGCATCCTGACGGCTGGCGGGTTCGACAGCCATATTCACTTCATCTGCCCTCAACAGATAGACGACGCGCTGCATTCTGGCCTGACGACCATGCTCGGTGGCGGCACTGGCCCGGCACATGGCACTCTGGCGACCACATGCACACCGGGCCCATGGCATATCGGCCGGATGTTGCAGGCGGCAGATGCTTTTCCCATGAATCTTGCTTTTGCGGGCAAGGGAAATGCTTCGCTTCCCGCGGCTCTGGAGGAACAGGTCAGAGCCGGAGCTTGTGCTCTGAAACTGCACGAGGACTGGGGCACGACTCCTGCGGCCATCGACTGCTGCCTTTCGGTCGCTGATGCGATGGACGTTCAGGTTATGATCCACACCGACACGCTCAACGAATCCGGGTTTGTTGAAAATACAGTTGCCGCGATAAAGGGTCGTACTATCCACGCCTTCCATACCGAAGGCGCGGGCGGCGGCCACGCCCCCGACATCATCAAAATCTGCGGTGAGGACCATGTCCTACCCTCCTCTACCAACCCGACGCGGCCCTTTACGGTGAACACGGTCGAGGAACATCTCGACATGCTGATGGTCTGCCATCATCTGGACAAATCCATCCCCGAGGACGTGGCCTTTGCTGAAAGCCGCATCCGGCGTGAAACCATCGCGGCTGAAGATATCCTGCACGACATGGGCGCGTTCAGCATCATCGCGTCCGACAGTCAGGCTATGGGCCGCGTGGGCGAGGTGTTGATCCGTACGTGGCAAACGGCTGACAAGATGAAGAAACAGCGAGGCCGCCTGCCAGAGGAATCCGGTGACAACGACAACCTGCGCGTTCGCCGTTACATCGCCAAGTACACGATTAACCCTGCCGTAGCCCATGGCCTCAGTCACGAGATTGGCAGTATCGAGGAAGGAAAACGCGCCGACCTCGTCCTATGGGACCCTGCCTTTTTTGGAGTGAAGCCTGAGATGGTTTTGCTGGGCGGCACCATCGTTTGTGCACAGATGGGTGATCCGAATGCTTCGATTCCTACCCCGCAGCCGGTTTATAGTCGGCCAATGTTCGGTGCCTATGGTCGATCCGTTGAAAACTCGGCCATCACCTTTGTTTCGCAAGCCGCGCTGGCGGACGGGATCGGTGATACACTTGGATTGGCAAAGCAGACCGTCGCTGTCCAAAACACGCGAGAGATTGGCAAACAGGATCTTCTGCTCAACAACGCGACACCTCATGTCGAAGTTGATCCAGAAACCTACGAAGTCCGGGCAAATGGCGAATTGCTGACCTGCCAACCCGCCGAAGTGCTGCCAATGGCACAGCGATACTTTATGTTCTGACTAAAAATTACGCTGCATTGCACCGCGCGCAACCCAGAAATGACCAAACACCCACTTCAAAGTGAGGCCGATATGACAGATATTAATGCCCAAGGGAGGACCAACGTTTACGAGGGTCCAAATGGCACACTCAGCAACACAATCTCACGCACGCTTTTCGCTGCCCGGTCTGATCGCGTCCATCGCAGCATCAGTCTACGGGGCTCTGATCAGTGTGGCCGAAGCTCAATCACGCGTTCGGCAAGTCGAATTCCTGCAATCGCTCAGCGACGAAGAGTTGAAAAAACGCGGCCTATCACGCGAACGGATCGTGCACCGGGTGTTTGCGGATTCAATCTGGCTCTGACCATTTCTGCTCCAGAGGAGGCGACGGTATGACCGCCCTGCTCTGCACCGCACGCCGTTACTCGGATCATATGCACGGCGACTCCGCAGATTGCCTGTCGCTGACTTATGACGATCGGTTTTTGCGTCGCAAGGTTCTGACCTGTGAAAGTGGCGAACAAATTCTCGTCGATCTGTCGCAAACGACCTCGTTGAACCACGGTGGCACGTTGGTTCTGGACGACGGTCGCGAAGTGGAAATACAGGCTGCACCCGAAGCACTGCTAGAGGTTTCCGCTCCGGACCTGACACGCATCGCGTGGCATATCGGCAATCGCCACACGCCCTGCCAGATCGAAAAAGACCGTCTGCTGATCCAGGTCGATCATGTGATCCGAGACATGCTTTTGAAAATCGGAGCCACAGTGCGCGAGGTGCACGAACCGTTCAACCCCGAAGGCGGAGCCTATGGCCATGGCAGGACACATGGCCACGCCCACTGACGCCGATGTCCTGACGCTGACCCAGTGGTTGTCTCCGGCATACCCTGTGGGGGGCTTTGCCTATTCTCATGGGTTGGAAGCTGCAATTGACGAAGGAGCGGTCGCCAGTTCCCAAGACGCCGAAGCCTGGATTTCAGATGCGCAGGAACACGGATCTGGATGGAATGATGCTCTGTTCGTGGTGTCCGCATACAACGCGCGGGACAAAGATGAACTTTTTAGCATCGATGCCAAGGCACGGGCTATCTGCGCGTCATCCGAAAGGAAAATGGAAACCGAACTGCTGGGACAGGCGTTCGGAACTGTCACAGGAGATGTCTGGGATTTAGACATCCAACAGCTTTCCTACCCAGTGTCGGTGGGCCACGCCGCGCGTCTGCAAAACCTCCCCCTACTGCTGACGACGAAGATGTATCTACAAGCATTCGCAAGCAACTTGGTCGCTTGTGCAACGCGTCTTGTGCCGCTGGGGCAAACCGACGCTCAGAAACTGATCCGTAATTTGACACCGCAATGTGCTCATATCGCCGAAAAGGCGCAATTGGCAGGTTTAGAAGAACTAAGTTCGACTGCGTTCCTGACGGACATCGCGTCGATGAGACACGAAATACAGTATTCAAGGATATTCCGAACATGAGCAGTATGAACGGCCCTCTTCGCGTTGGCATCGGTGGTCCGGTTGGAGCCGGAAAGACCACATTGACCGCTGCCTTGTCTGAAGCCCTGCGCGATGCTTGTTCAGTGGGCGTCATCACCAATGACATTTATACGCAGGAGGATGCCGAAGCGCTGGTGCGCATGCAGGTCCTTCCCCAAGATCGGATTATCGGCGTCGAAACGGGCGGTTGCCCACATACAGCAATCCGCGAGGATGCATCGATAAACCTTGCCGCTGTCGCTGAAATGCAGGAACGCCATCCAGATCTTGATATCGTTCTGATCGAAAGCGGTGGCGACAATCTGTCGGCTACTTTCAGCCCGGAACTCGCAGACCTTACAATCTATGTGATCGACGTCGCCGCTGGAGAGGAAATCCCGCGAAAAGGCGGACCAGCAATAACAAAATCCGACATCCTGGTCATAAACAAAACCGACCTGGCGCCACATGTTGGCGCTTCATTGGAGGTCATGGAAAGAGATGCAGCCATAATGCGCAAAGGGCGGCCTTTCTTGTTCACGTCCCTTCGTTACAAAAAGGGGATTAGCGCAATTGTTGACCTCCTGGTGAAGCAAGGGGGGGTAATGATTTCAGAAGTGACTTAGCTTCCAGAATAGAGATGCCAAATTGTCAGCACCTAAACTCGATTGGAGAGGCCGAAAGTACAGTCTTTCATTTCAACGTTTGTCTGGGTGGCAGTTTTTGTCTTCACTCATCGGCTGTCCGTATACGAAATGCTCTAGCCAAGCTAAACAACTATCCGAAACCATACCATTCTTCGGGGCCGATTTGTTACGCGCTACGCTGGTTCCGCCATCAGATATTTCTGCCTGATGCGCGAAAGTTCGGCATCGCTGCAGCGCTGCGTCTTGGTCGTTCGTGCCTTTGCAGAAATTTCTCCGTTTAGGGCACGCAAGTCGCGAAATTGCGACGTTTGTTGCGGGTTCGGAGCAGTCGTTTCTAGAATTCAACTCAATGTCTGTTTTGCGGACCTTTCCGTCATTCGCCATGTCTGCAATCTGCTGGACTAAACAAAGGATAGCAGCCACCAACCTGTCGTTCGATGCATAGGCGAATAGTCTGCCGCAAGCGCAAAGCCATCCACCGGCAGGGCGGAAAGCCGACATTCCGCACACGAACTTCATCGAACCGGTGTTATTCCTGACCTGACCGGTGGTCACGAAGACGTTCAGCGGCTGTCCCTGGCTGTCGCAGATGGCCTTTTGCTTCGAGCTTGCGCTGCCTTTGGTTCGGCCGAACAGCCCTCTTTGTCCCTTTAGTCCATAGGGTTGGACGACGTGCGTCCATCTGCAGATAGGTCTGATCAATCACCACGAGTACGTCCTCGCTATGATCGGCGTCCAGATCCTTCATCATTTCCGCGAAGAGGCCGTTGATGTGGACGTCCCCTGCCAATCAAACAAGTCATAAATTATCGAACTGTCAGAGAACAGGTGAACATCAGAGCACCGGAGGTTTAGCGCGGTCAAACGAGTAATCAGAGGAGTTTTTCGATTTTTTGATTGCCGAAACCGGTTTCGGAGCGAACAAATAATGGAATGAGAACGAATCCCAGTCTACCGAAGCGCGAATCTTCGCTCCGCCGCGATCCCTCCTCCCGAAGGGTGAAGCTGGACGAGTTGGCTGATCACCTCGGTCTTTCAAAGAGCACCGTGTCGCGTGCTTTGAACGGGTATTCCGACATCTCGGAGACCACCAGAAAACGGGTCGAATCTACTGCAAGAAAGATGGGCTATCGCCCGCTCAGCCACGCGCAGGCGATCCGCACAGGGAAAGTACGTGCAATTGCGATGGTCATTAACAGCGGGGAACCGGACCGGCACAATCCGTTTCTGCAGGACTTTCTGGCGGGCGCTTGTGAAGGTGCCAGCGCATTCGATTGGACTATGACTATCTCAACGGCCAAGTCCGAAAAGGATATGCTCAACGTTCTGGGGCGCCTTGTGGAAGAGCGCAAAGCCGATGGGTTTATTCTGCCCAGAACGGAAGTCGACGACGCTCGTATCAAGTATCTAAGCGCATTGAATGTTCCATTCATACTCTACGGTCGAACGGGATACGGGCAAGCGGACCCTTACGACGATACATCTTGGTTTGATATCTCGGGTGAAACGGCAATTCGTAGCGCGGTCAGTCGTTTGAGTGGTTTTGGCCATCGTCGCATCGGCTTCGTCGGCAGCGATCCGAAATTCAACTACAGCCACCTTCGACGCGATGGCTATCTCGAAGGTCTGAAGGCCTCTGGCTTACCTATCGATCCTGAACTGATCCGCGAGGGCGCGCGCACCCGTGATGAAGGGGCAGTCCAAGCCCGAGCTTTGCTGGAACTGGAGAATCCACCGACCGGGATCGTCTTTGCGACTGATCTGGCCGCATTAGGGTCATACACTGTTTGCGCCGAGTTTGGCCTGCAAATCGGTAAGGACGTCTCGATCCTTGGGTATGACGGCATACCCGAAAGCCAATACGTCAGCCCGGGTCTTACGACATTCAGCGTCGATTCACAGCGGGCTGGCGAACGCCTTGCTGAAATGCTCATACGGCAAACCCGTGGAGAAGCACCGGAAAGCCTGCGTGAGCTGGGCGAAGCCGTTCTTTTGGAACGGAATTCTGATGGACCACCGCGCCTGACACCTGAAGAGTTGGCGCGAAAAATTACACAATACACAAATGGAAATCGGGGAGGAGACCGATCATGAAACTTACATCAAAGGCATCTCGACTGATGCTTGGCACATCGCTGGCGCTGGCGCTGGCAGCCGTATCAGCACAGGCAGATACAATTCGTTTCTGGACAACTGAGGAGCAACCAGAACGGCTCGCAAAGCAGCAGGAAATGGCGGACCAGTTTAAAGCGGAAACCGGCACCACAGTTGAGGTAATTCCGGTCACCGAAACCGATCTGGGCACACGAGCTACCGCAGCTTTCGCAGCGGGGGATCTGCCTGATGTGGTCTATCATCCATTGCAATACGCGCTGCCTTGGGCCGAAGCAGGTATCCTTGACACCGAAGCTGCGACAGAAGTGATCGAAGAGCTGGGCGCCGACACATTTGCACCCGGCGCATTGGGTATGGCGGCTTTTAATGACGAAACAGCTTCAGTACCTGTCGATGGTTGGACGCAAATGGTTGTCTATCGCAAAGACCTGTTTGACGATGCCGGGCTGGATGCGCCCAACTCATTTGACAGCGTATTGGCTGCGCTGGAAAAACTGCACAACCCGCCGGAAATGTACGGCTTTGTCGCCGCGACCAAAGTTGATGAGAACTTCATGAGCCAGGTGCTGGAACATGTGTTCCTCGCCAATGGCGTTTCGCCGGTTGGCGCTGATGGTTTCCAGCCACTGGATGAGGCCAAGACAACCGAGGTTCTGGACTTCTACAAAGCAATCTCAAAAGCGTCGCCTCCGGGTGAGCTGTACTGGAAGCAATCGCGAGAGCTGTATTTCGACGGCAAGGCCGCGATGATCATTTGGTCGCCCTTCATTCTGGATGAACTGGCCGGCTTGCGGGACAGCGCTCCGCCAACAATTAGCGACGATCCGACCTCAAGCGAATTGGCGAGTAAGACTGGAATCGTGACCAACTTCTCTGGCCCGTCCAACCCGGATGGCGCAGCATGGGGCGATGTGCGGTATTTCGGCATTACCAACGATGCGGATACGGACGCCGCGATGGAATTCGTGAAATTCGCGATGGATGACGGGTACACCCAAACTCTGGCAATTGCGCCTGAGGGCAAATTCCCTGTTCGTCGCGGCAACGCCGACAATCCGACAGCCTTTTCTGAAGCATGGGCCGAGCTGCCTGTAGGCGTTGACCGCAAGGCCCCTCTGGGTGAGCTTTATGACCAAGCCATGATCGACGAAATCGTGGGCGGTCTGGACGTTGCACAGCGCTGGGGCGTGGCTGAAGGTCAATTGGCGCTGGCGTCGAAGATGATCAACTCTCAGGCCATCAACCGCGTGGTCCGGCAGTATATCGACGATGAGATTGACGCGGCTGCCGCAGTTGCAGCTATGAACGAAGAGCTGGCCAAAGTTCAGTAATCAACCAGCACCTGCAGCGGCGTTCGCGCCGCTGCTCGCAACCCTTCGAGGTATTCCATGTCTTCGGCCACCCCACCGACCGGAACCGGGGCTCTTGCCAAACGCGAGGCGCGTCTGGCTTGGGCGCTGCTGGCTCCGACCGTGATCAGCGTGTCGCTTGTGGTGATCCTGCCCTTGCTGGCGATCATCTGGATCAGCTTCAAACCGTTTACCCTGTCCGACCTGCGCCCGCCTGCTCCGGTTGTCCGTGAAAGCCTGCGCGGCTCTGGTGACGATCTGCGGATCGAATACCGCCTGCGCAACTCCAGCCAGGAAATCGCCGTTGAAGGCGTGACCCTGAGTGATGTGCTGCCAGATGGCATCGCCGCCGGAGAAATCGTCGAGCCCTGCGTCCTTGAGGGGCGGGATTTGTTTTGCGATTTTGGCACCTTGGACGGCGGTCAGCGTGAGCGTATCCGCATCCCGGTCACGGTCGACGGAGATCTCCAAGCATTCGAGGAATTCGTCGAAGAATCCGAGCCTCGCCTCACAGGAAGCGGGCCAAACGTTCTGACCAACCTTGAGTTCAGCCTGGAAAACTTTGCACGTGTCTTTGATGGTTCGGAATTCTGGGGCGTTCTCTGGGTCACGCTGTTCTACACAGTCTTCGGCACGATTGGCGCTTTGGTCATGGGCTTGTTCGCCGCTTTATTGCTGAACAAAAGCTTTAGGGGACAAGGCTTCATCCGTGGCCTCTACCTGTTCCCCTATGTCGCCCCCGTCATCGCCGTCGCATTCACTTGGGTGACGCTGTTTGACCCTTTCTCAGGTTCCGCTAACGCTTTGCTAGTGCAGATGGGGCTGAGCAGCGAGCCAATCAATTTCTTCGGTGAACGCCCGTTGGCGCTGATCATGGTCACCGTGTTCGAAATCTGGCGCTACTTCCCGCTGTCGTTCCTGTTCATCCTGGCCCGGATGCAGTCCATCGACTCCAGCATGTATGAGGCGGCGGATATGGACGGAGCTTCGCCGTTCCAGAAGTTCTGGCTGCTGAGCATCCCGCAACTGTTGGGCATTCTATCAGTGCTGTTCCTGCTTCGCTTCATTTGGACGTTCAATAAGTTCGACGACATCTTTCTGCTGACCGGCGGCAATGCGGGCACCCGCACGCTTACCGTGAATGTCTATGAGCAGGCCTTTGCGATCTCGAACATCGGTGCCGGTGCGGCGGTGGCCGTTGTGATCCTGGTGTGCTTGATCGCCTTCAGCTTTGTCTTCTTCCGCTTCATCAGCCGTGAGGAGGGTCTGTGATGCGCAAAGGGTATCTTACTGCCCCGGTACTGGGCGCAATCTGGCTAGTGGTGATCGCAACCACGGTGGCAATCACCATGTCGTTTTCAACCGGGGCCGCTTTTCGCCCACAAGTTCTGCTCTGCCTGATCTGGGGTGCAGTCGCCGGTTTGATCTATGTCCGCTTTCCTGCGCAGCATGCTTCGGCCCGCCTCGGCATATCGGCGTTTCTGGGCCTGTCCGGGCTGACCGGGTTTGGTCCGGTTCTGATCGGCTCGGACACATCCCAGCAGGCTGTTGTGGTCACAGTTGTCGCCATGGCCATCGTCATGCACCTTTCCCTGGCGGCGATCCTTAAAGAAACGCCCTTCGGAGAGCTCACGCGCCATGAATACGAAGAGGCGGTGATCCGCTTCTTCACAGGGTTCGGGTACATCTTCTTCACGGCAATCGTCGTGATCCCCTTCTACGTGATGGTGATGACCAGCCTGAAATCTCAACAGGCATTGCTGCAGAACCCGTTGGACTTCTCCGTCGACCTCTCCCAAGGCGCCGATCTGTTCCGCAGCTACACCGAGCTGTTTCGTGACTTCAATTTCGGTACATACCTATGGACTTCGCTTTATGTCTCGGTCCTGACCGTATTCATCACGCTACTGTTCAGCGTGCCCGGAGCTTACGCGGTGGCGCGGTTCCGGTTTCAGGGTCAAAAGGCGTTCTCGCGTTCGATACTGTTGATCTACATGGTGCCGATGATCGTTCTGGCACTACCGATCTATATCGCCTTCTCGCTGACAGGGCTGCGCAACTCGATCCTCGGGATTGTCATGATCTATCCGGTCACCACGATCCCGGTGGCCCTGTACATGCTGCAAGGTTATTTCCGGGGCCTGCCGACCGAGGTGGAGGAAGCCGGGCTGATGGACGGTCTGTCGCGCCTGGCGGTGATCTGGAAGATCACCCTGCCCCTCAGCCTGCCCGCGCTGGCCTCAGTCTCGCTCTATGTCTTCATGATCGCGTGGAATGAATTCCTGCTGGCCTTCATGCTGCTGGACGACCCGTCGAAATTCACTCTGACCCGAGGGGTCACGATGCTGAACTCCTCAGAAATTCCCCGTCAGCACCTGATGGCCGGTGCGGTGATCGCCACCGTTCCGATCATGGCGCTGTTCCTGGGGCTTGAACGTTTCATGACCAAGGGCCTCACAGCGGGGTCTGTCAAAGGATGACACAGATGAACCAACATACGAACCCCGATCGCGAAGCGCGCAATATCCTGAATGCCAACGATCGCGGCGGCTACACCATTCCTACCGAGGGGCTGTACCCATACCAGTGGAACTGGGACAGCGCGATTGCCGCGCTTGGCTTTGCCCAATTCGACCTCGATCGCGCCTGGACTGAGATCGAGACGCTGTTCACCGGGCAATGGGAAGATGGCATGGTTCCGCATATCCTGTTCCACCAGCAGGATGAAGGGTATTTCCCCGGTCCCGATGTTTGGGGATGCAATGGCCCGATCCCGTCTTCGGGCATCATCCAACCCCCCATTGCCGCGACCATGGCACGTAAAATCTGGGAACAGGATACCGCGTTTGGGGATGCTCGCATGAAGGAGCTGTTCCCTAAATTGTTGGCGTGGCATCGTTGGATTATGAAATGGCGCCTGGATGAATTCGGTGCCGTTTGCACGACCCATCCGTGGGAGGCAGGTCGCGACAACGCACCTGATTGGGACAACTCCATGGCGCGCATGGATGCATCGGATGTTGGAGAATACCAGCGCCGCGACACCAGCCACGTGAACAGCGACGACCGACCCACAAAGTTCGACTACGACCGATACATCAAGCTGGTTCAGATCGGCAGAGATGCGGGATGGGACCAGCAAGCCCTGTTGTCCCTGAACCCGTTCCGCGTCGCCGATCCCACTATGACGTTCACCACTCTTCGTGCTGCACGGGACGTGCTGATGATCAGCGAGAAGCTCGAACTGGAGGCCGAGGGCCTGAGTGAGGACATTGAAAAGCTGGAATCCGGCGCGCGTTCGCTTTGGAACGATGACCTAGGGAGCTTCGACTCCCGTGACGCGCATACCGGGGAGATGGCCGAGAGTATTTCCAACGCGTCATACTTGTGTTGGTACGCTGGCATGGAGTCTGATCGGATGCTTAAAGGATTGAAATCAGTACTGGAAACTGTGCCTTACCCCGTTCCAAGCTATGATCCGGACATGCCGAAATTCGACGCACGTCGGTACTGGCGAGGTCCGACCTGGGCTTTCATGAACATGATGATCGGGTTTGGCCTGGCGGATATGGGGCATGCACAACAGGCAGAACAGCTGCGCCAGAAAACTGCCGAACTGATATCGGGCTATGGGTTCGCAGAGTACTTCGACCCAAAAACCGGCAGCCCTGCGGGTGGCCAGGCATTCACCTGGACAGCCGCCGTCTGGCTTCACTGGGCAGGGAGGGCCTGATGGGTAGCATCGAACTAAAGTCAGTCGAAAAATGGTTCGGCTCGGCGCAGGTTATCAAGGGCGTAGATCTCAAGATCAAGGAAGGTGAGTTCATTGTCTTCGTCGGCCCGTCCGGCTGCGGAAAGTCCACCCTGCTGCGCATGATTGGTGGGCTCGAGGACATCTCGCGCGGATCTCTGTTGATCAGTGACAGCGACGTCACAGATCATCCGCCCTCAAAACGCGGGCTGACGATGGTGTTCCAATCCTATGCGCTATACCCGCACCTGACGGTTGCTGAAAACATGGGGTTCTCTCTGAAAGTTGCAGGGGTACCTAAGGTCGAGATAGCCGAACAGGTCAACCGGGCCGCCGAAGTTCTCAAGCTGGGACCGTTCCTTGAGCGCAGACCAAAGGACCTGTCCGGCGGTCAGCGGCAGCGGGTGGCCATCGGAAGATCTATCGTACGCGATCCGACGGCGTTCCTGTTCGATGAGCCGCTTTCAAACCTAGATGCAGCGCTTCGGGTTGAGATGCGGTATGAGATCGCCAAACTTCACCAAAGCCTCAAGCGTACGATGATCTACGTCACGCATGATCAAGTTGAAGCAATGACACTCGCGGATCGCATTGTTGTTCTCGAGTATGGCAAAATCGCTCAAGTAGGTACGCCTCGCGAGCTTTACGAACACCCGGCCAACCTGTTCGTCGCACAGTTTATCGGCAGCCCGAAGATGAATGTACTTCCGTGTTCCACGCAGGCGGGCAGATACACCCTGGAATACGGCAGAAGCGGTGATTTTGCTCTGCCAGGTGTTGCCGAGAAGTTGGGTGTTCGTCCTGAACACATCGAGGTGGTTGCCGCGGGTGAGGGTCAGAGTGATGGGATAATCGAGGTGATCGAATACCTGGGTGCAGACACTTTCCTGATTGTTGATTGCGGCGTGGAAGAAAAGGTAACCGTCCGACTTAACGGTGATACGGACCTTAAGCCTGGGGCGAAGATTGGTCTGCACTTCCCGACCGACAAACTGCACTTTTTTGACGAAAACGGGCAGGCTCTGGGGCATGAATAGCAAATGCCACGCTCAGGCAGCAGGTCTTCGACGTTGCGAAGTGACAGCGGAAATCGAACATACATCATCAACATCAGGCGGATGATCTCAGGGCTGGTTTTGAAGTAGTGGAAGCGCGAGCGTCTTGTCATCCCGCGAAGCGACGAAACCACCCTACCCGCCTCAAGCCGGTTTCCTCTGACAATGCCCTTTGGTGTCTTTTGCGTATTTCCGGAACATAATTGACAATTTTGGACGCTGTTTTACAAAATCGGCCATGACGCAGCCAATAGATCGCAAGTTAGACATAGTTGTTTTGGTGAGTTCGCATTTTAATGTTTCGGCGACAACGTCTTTCGTGGATCCATTCAGAGTAGCAAATTACCTGACGGGTTCAGCTCGATTTTCTTGGACCTATGTCTCAGACCCCGGTGGTCCAATTGAATCCAGCAGTGGCTTGGTCGTTGACACTGCCCCATTGGCGGAGGTGGTGAGGCGCAAGCCTTGGATGGTTCTGGTGAGTACTAGTTGGACACCTGAGCGTCACGGGACACCTCAGTTCAAGGTAGCCCTACAGAAATGGGAATCGGGTGGAGCAATCGTTGGTGGTTTGGATACCGGCGCGATTGTACTTGCGACGGCTGGACTACTCAAAGGAAAGACCGCAACGGTTCACTATGAACACATCGACGCCTTTGCCGAAACGGCCCATGACACCACCGTGTCAGAGAACATGATTATTATGGATGGAAAGATTTTCACTTGTTGCGGGGGTTCTGCAGCAACCGATCTGGGATTGCGGTTTGTACATTCTGTCGCTGGTGAGAGTATCGCCAATGCATCTGCTCGATACCTTTTTCATCACAATGTGCGCGGAGAAGGCCAATCACAGAACCCCAAAGACATGGAGCCGCTGGGTTACGTCACCTCTGGAGTGGTAAGGGACGCGATCGATTTGATGGAGGCGCACTTGGAAGCCACTTTGTCGATCCCTGAAATATCAGCGAGGTTGAAGATTTCGCAACGACAACTTAGCCGATTGTTTCAGCAATATGTCCATAAGTCACCGATCGAGTATTACCGCGACATTCGCCTTGATCGCGCGCGCGGATTAGTGACGCAAACTGAGCTTAAGTTCAGCGAGATTGCGGAAGCATCAGGGTTTAATGGACAGGTTCATTTCAGCCGGGCATACCGCAAACGATTTGGATTGACACCCAGTGCGGATCGCATTGAAGGCCGCACCCCGTTCGAGTTTCGCGCTTGGCCAATGTTCAATCCCGACATCAAGTCCGAAAGTGTTGGGTAGCTTTTTGCATCGCTGTAAGCATCTTGTCGCGTTGCGCTGATAACTCTTCGGTACTTTGCCCCTGAGTTTGATCGTTAATGCCATCGACCAGTTTATTGATGACATCCTCATCAAGACGAGGGTCGCCCAGGTCGTCCCACCAGCCATTGAATGTGTCTTTGAAATGGTCACAGAAAGCCTGCAGGCCACCATCGCCTGCGCCTAAGTGAAAAAGGGTTGTCGGACCCATCGCCGCCCATCGCAGTCCCGGGCCAGCCCACATCGCTTTATCGATGTCTTCGACACTGGCAACACCTTCGACCGCCATATGAACGGCCTCGCGCCAAACTGCGGCTTGCAAACGGTTCGCGACATGTCCTGGCATGCCTTTCTTGATCCGGATCGTGATCTTACCAATGTCTTTGTAGAAAGCTTCTGTGCGGTCCAAGACATCTGAACCGGTGGAATCGTTGACAGTCAATTCGACCAATGGGATGAGATGCGGTGGGTTAAATGGATGACCTAGGATCAATTTGCTGGGATCGCGCCATCCCTCTTGCAAAGCTTCAAGCGTCAGGCCGGAAGTTGAGCTTGAAACTATTGCGTTAGGGTTCAACTCTGGCTCAATCCCGGCATAGGTCGAATGCTTAATTGCCAGTCTTTCTGGCACGTTCTCCTGAACAAATTGTGCGCCCTGGACAGCCGCCTCGGCGGTTGAAACGAAAGTGATAGCGTCGGGTGTGGCCCTATCTGTGAGGTTCAACTCGTCCAGTGCCGGCCAGGCTTTTTCGACATAAGAGCGAACGGATGCTTCGGTATTCGGATCGGGATCAAAGACGGTCACACTACGGCCCGAGGCGAGAAACAACGCGGCCCAGCTTGCCCCTATCACACCGGCTCCAAGAATGGCGGTTCTTTCAATTTCTGACATCATAACAGTCCAGGATTAAGGGGGGAGGCCGCCGTCAGGCCACCGTCCACCGTGAACAACTGGCCGGTTGCAAAAGACGAGTCGTCAGAGGCCAGCCACACAGCCATCGCTGCAATATCGGCAGGTTTGCCAAAGCGTTTGACCGCGTGGCGAGCCAGCGCGTCGGATTTGGCCTGTTCCGGGTCATGCGCGAGGTCGAACGCTGCGTCCAGCATGCCTGTTTCAATCCATCCCGGGCAGATCGCATTGCAGCGCACCGCTGGTCCGTGGTCCACTGCGATAGAGCGTGTGAGCCCATGCACAAACGCTTTTGACGCATTGTAGAGCGCCATCGATGGGTCCGCGGCATTGCCCGAGATCGAACCGATGTTGATGATCGAGCCACCTTGCGACATTTCTGGAATGAAGGCGCGACAACAGTTAAAAACGCCTCGCGCATTTACACCCATCACCAAGTCCCAATCCGCGTCCGAGCTTTCGGTAACAGTTTTTTCGACCTGAACGCCGGCGTTGTTTACAAGGATATCAGTCCCACCGACTATACTGACGATCTCTGCAACCGCTTCGGCGTCGGACACATCCAGTGTGTACCAAACCACATTTTCCGGCAGATCATCGGGTTGAGGGCCGCGCCCGCAGGTAGTGACAGCGGTCCCTTCAGCCAAGAACGCCTCAACAATACCCCGCCCAATGCCCTGCTTGCCGCCTGTGACAAAAGCGCGTTTTCCAGCCAACCGCATCAGTGTGCCACCATGACATGACGGATCGCAGTATAAGCGTCCAATGCATAGACCGACATATCACTGCCCGTGCCCGAGCCTTTCATCGCGGCCCATGGCATCTCGGGGGTCGCAACCCCATGCGTGTTTACCCAGGTGAATCCATAGCGCAACTTGGACGTCATTTGCATTGCTCTCCCAACATCTCGTGTCCAAACCGATGAGGCCAACCCGTAAGGTCCGTTGTTGGCGATCTTCAACGCATCTTCTGCCTCGGAAAAACGAGAGACAGTTACAACAGGTCCAAAGACCTCGTTGCAGGCAATCTCTGCAGTGTTGTCGACATTGGCAATGACTGTCGGCTGGTAGAAAAAGCCGTCTTCTTCGCCAGACGACCCACCGGAAACGATTTCAGAGCTGCAGCGTGCGCGATCGACAAAACCAGCCACACGATCCCGCTGTGCCGCAGAGACAAGCGGGCCCATTTCCGTTCCTTCAGCTTTCGGTGCACCAGTCTGGATCTGGTCAACTTGATCGGCAATCGCAGCCACAAGTTTGTCGTAAACACTGTCTGCAACCATCACGCGGCAAGGCTGTGCGCAGTCCTGACCGGCATTGAAGTAGCTGCCATATCGGATCGTCTCGGCCACAGCATCGAGATCAGCATCATCAAAGACAATGACCGGTGCCTTGCCGCCCAATTCCAGATGAACGTGTTTAATTTTCTGGGAAGCAGCCCGCATTGCAGCCATGCCTGTCGCCGGAGAGCCCGTAACACTGATCCCTTCCATCTGCGGGCTGTTCATCAGGGTATTTCCCACGCCGAGCCCGCGACCATGAATCACGTTTAGCACGCCTTTTGGCAGAACATCTTGTAACAATTCTGCAAGTCGCAAAGTAGATAGCGGCGTGATCTCGGAAGGTTTCAACACCACCGAACATCCTGTTGCAATTGGTGCGGCAATCTTCCAGGACGCCATCATCAGCGGATAGTTCCACGGCGCTATGGCCGCGACAGGGCCAATGGGGTCGCGCCGGATCATCGAGGTATGACCCGCGACATACTCTCCAGAGGCAGACCCCATCATGGTGCGCGCAGCCCCGGCGAAAAAGCGAAAGACATCGATCGTCAGCGGCATTTCGTCATCATGAGCCGATGGCCAGGGTTTTCCCACATCCAAGCTCTCAAGTTCTGCCAACTCCTGGCCGTTCGCCTCGATAACTTCAGCTATGTGAAGCAATATCGCAGCGCGTTCCGCGGGGGTCGCACCCGAAAAGGTCTCAAATGCCTCTGCCGAACTGCGCACTGCCGCCTCGGTCTGTGCATCGCCGGCCTCTTTTACTGTGCAGATGATTTCGCCTGTTGCAGGGTTCAGGATTTCCAACGCCTCTTCGGTACCTTCGACCAATTCGCCATTGATCAACATTTTCGTCTGCATAAGCGTCTCCTCAAAACCCAACCTGATCGCCGCCTTTTAGTGCGAGCCGCATGCGCGCTTCTGCTGGCGTCGCGACCGTAAGGCCAAGGTTCTCTATGATTGATCGGATGCGCGTGACCTGCTCCGCGTTGGATTTTGCCAACTCACCCTTGCCGATGAACAGGCTATCTTCGAGGCCCACGCGTAGGTTGCCGCCGCGCAATGCACTTTGGGTTGCAAAAGGCATTTGGTGACGGCCAGCGGCAAGGACAGACCATTCGTAATTCTCTGCCCCGAACAGCTTATCCGCTGTGTTGTGCATGTGGGTTAGATGGTCTGCATCCGCGCCAACGCCACCCAAGATGCCGAACACCATCTGAATGAAAAAAGGCGGTTTGATCAGGCCTTGATCCACGAACCATTTGACGTTGTAGAGATGGCCAAGATCATAGCATTCGAACTCGAACTTGGTGCCATGATCACCACCAAGTTTTTCAATGGCGTAACGAATTGTTTTGAAGGTGTTGGGAAAGATGAAGTCCTCTGTCATCTCCAGGAATGGCTGTTCCCAATCATGCTGAAACTCGGTGTATTTCTGCAGCATCGGAAAGATGCCAAAGTTCATGGAACCCATGTTGAGAGATGCCATCTCTGGGCTAGTCGAGGTTGCGGCCAGCAGGCGCTCATCCATCGACATACCCAAACCGCCGCCGGTAGAGACATTCATCACCACATCAGTGGACTGTTTGATCACGGGCAGGAACTGCTGAAATAGCTCGGGTCGGGGGTCGGGTTTGCCGGTCTCTGGATGCCGTGCGTGCAAGTGAATGATCGACGCGCCGGCTTGTGCCGCTTCAATACTTGCTGTCGCGATCTCGGCAGGCGTAATCGGCAGATGTGGCGACATCGACGGCGTATGGATGCCCCCTGTGGGTGCGCAGGTGATGATGACGGATTTGGGCATCAGAGTTTCATCTGCTGCACTTGTGCAGACAGCCCCCCGTCCAGAACCCACAACTGGCCAGAGGCATACCGTGCTTCGTCGGAAGCAAGCCAGTTAACCAGGTTTGCAATGTCCTGTGGCGTCCCGTAGGTGCGCGTCGGATGAACATCGCGCACGGCCTGTTGCAGCGTTTCAATATTGCCACCGCCGCCACCAGATCCATCTCCGTTGAAAAAGCTCTGCAGCATTGGGGTATCGATATAGCCGGGGCAGATGGCGTTTACGCGGATACCTTCGGGGCCATGATCGCAAGCCATTGCGCGGGTCAAAGCGTGTACTGCACCTTTGGTTGCGCAATAGGCCGCAAGGCCCGGATCAGCGATGAACCCATCGTAGGAGCCAAAATTGATGAGGCTTGCGCTATTCCCTGTCTTCGCCGCTTCGCGCATCAATGGGATGGCGTATTTCGAGGTCAGGAACGTGCCCGTGGAATTAACCGCAAAGCTTTGGTTCCATTCCTCCAGCGTAGTCTCTTCAACGGTTTTTTCGATCTCGATCCCGGCCGCGTTTACTAGGATGTCCAACTTTCCGTGTGTGGCGCGCACATGATCCATCGCCGCAACCGAGTCTGCCTCTTGAGTCACATCCAGCTTAACAAAATGACTGCCATCTTCGTCGTGCTGGTCTAACGATCCTTCCGGTGTGAGGTCAGCTGCAAATACTGTTGCGCCTTCTTTTAGGAACCGCGCGACAATTGCACGCCCGATACCACCGCGCGCGCCGGTCACAAGGGCAATTTTTCCGTTCAGCATCATTGGCCTCCATCCTTCAAAGGCGGATAGCGGTAGCGACTCGCGGCCACCGTCCAATCCAAGTTGTTGCGGACATACTGCTGGCTTGCATCAGATGGTGGGTTGTAATCCCATGGCGCGCTGGCACCTGCCTCCATCGCGGCATGTAACGCGCGGCGTGATCTCTGCGTGGCGATAATCTTCTTTCGCAATTCACTACCGTCCCACCGTTCCGCGACTTCGGCTGCAAAGCGGGCTGCCGGGTCAGCATAGTCAGGGTCTGTGGCAACATTTTTTGTTTCCAGCGGGTCAGCGTTTAGGTCGTAGAGCTGCGGCGGGTCGCTGTCACAATGAATGTATTTTAAAGGGCCGCGCCGGATCATGATTACGGGATAGCCCGTCATCTCAGCGCAATACTCACCGATGGCTTCATCAACTGGGTCGTATTCGCCACGGGCCAAAGGCATTAGACTGCGGCCGTCGATCGGTTCTCCGATCATCGTCTCATTACCGCCGCCGATATCGATAAAGGTCGGCAGCAAATCAACCAGTGACACTGCATTCTGCGTTGTCCCCACTACAACGCCCGGCCCGGCCATGACCAGTGGAACGCGCGCAGAGTGTTCAAAGAAATTCATTTTATACCACAGCCCACGTTCTCCCAGCATGTCGCCGTGATCCGCAGTTACAAACACTATAGTGTTGTCCAACTCGCCCGTCTCTTCGAGGGTCTGAATCAGCTCCCCGATCTTGCTGTCGAAGTAGCTGACATTGGCCAGGTAAGCATGACGCGCGCGACGGATTTCTTCGTCGCTGAGCGGCACATATGATGCTTCGATCCCATCCATCAATCGACGCGAGAACGGGTCCTGATCCTCTGTCGCGGGTGTAAAGGACGGCATGTCGATCTCATCGTCCAAATAGAGATTCCACCATTCGGGCCTCGCAACGTAAGGATCATGCGGGTGAATGAAGCTTACCACCATCGCAAAGGGCGCATCGTTCCCACGTGCTTTGTCTCGGGCAACATCGAAGAGCCAGCGATTGGCGGCAAAGCCAACTTCATTGTCATAGTCGATCTGGAAGGTTGCATGGGCCAAACCGCTTTCCTTGACGGTTTGCATGTTATGATACCACTTATCGATCCGCTCATCAGGCGCTTCCCAATCCGGGGTCCATGCGAAATCTGCGGGGTAGATATCGGTTGTTACCCTGTCTTCGAACCCATGCATCTGATCTGGGCCAACGAAATGCATCTTGCCTGAAAGACAGGTCCGGTAGCCTAGCGATTTAAGGTAATACGCAAATGTTGGCACCGATGCTCTGAACTCGGATGCATTGTCATAAGCTGCAATGCGGCTGATGTGCTGGCCCGACATAAAAGCAAACCGTGAAGGTGCGCAGAGTGGAGAATTGCAGTAAGCCGCATCAAAGCGCATGCCGCGCGCGGCTAACGCATCAAGGTGGGGTGTCTTGGCAACCTTGTGCCCGTATGCCCCAGTGAAGTGCGGTGCCAATTGGTCCGCCATTATCACGAGGATGTTTGGCCGCGTCACGCAGCACCTTTTGCGTAAGCATCCAGGACTAGGCCATGGAAGTGATGTACGGCGTGCTCAGATTTGCCGGAACCATCCGGGTCATTGACGATCCGACCTTGGGTGAACGCAGGTGTGTTCATCCCGCGCTGCACACTTTCGACAAGGCTGATATCTTCGACCTGAAGAACTTCGTCCAGATAACGAATTGCGTCCAACTCCATCGCGTCGGGTTCCGGCGTCTCAAGGAAGAAGTCGTAAGTTTCAAGCGTCCGATCTGGCCCAACGGGGATGATGTTCAACACGATCATGCTTGACCGTCCCGGATACCGCATCAGGCAGGTCGTCGGGTAGAGCCACCAAACCGCATGGGTTTTCACGGTGGCATTCGACACGTCATAAGCGGAATTCGGACTTGTGCCCGCGTCAGCCATATGGCTGGAGTAAATGCCGTAGGTCGTAACCTTGTAGGTATCCATATCCACGAGGTCACAAAAATCTTTGTGCGCTGTAGGACAGTGATAGCACTCTAGGAAGTTGTCCACGACGTTCTTCCAGTTGGATTTGATGTCATAGGTCAGACGATAGCCAAAAGTGAGTTGATCCACATCCGGTGCCCAATGGCGCACTTCGGTTTCCAAGTTGCCGGATTGTTCTGACAAAGAAGCTGCCATCGGATCCAAATTAACGAAAACAAAGCCGCAAAATTCCTCGACCTGCACTGCATCGAGACAAATCTCGTCTTTCCTGAAATCTTCGAGGTTTTCGGTATGTGGCGCGCGGGCCAATTGCCCGTCAAGTTTATAGACCCAAGCATGATAGGGGCACATGATCCGCGTTGTATTGCCTTCGCCCGACAGCAATTCATGCGCACGGTGTTTGCAGACATTATAAAAGGCACGAAGCTTACCCTCTTTATCACGCACAACGGCAATTGGTTGGCCGGCAATATCCACTGTTACATAAGATCCCGGCCCACGTGTTTTCTCGACATGACATACCCATTGCCAAGTTTTGGAGAGGATGGCGCGAAGGTCTGCGTCAAACCACTTGCGCTCGGTGTAGGCTGCAGCCTGCAATGAGCTGGAGCGCGATGGATCAGCATGATAGCCAAAGAAAATTGTATCTGAATCAGTCATGATTGCGCCTCCGATGTTAGGTTAAATCTATTTCAAGTGGGATTCGGAGCTATGTTTAATCAGCCGCTAGTTTGATTATTTTCGCCAAGCATTTGGCTTTCGGGGACACCGTATTAATCCACCAAGCATTGGAATTAGCTGACAAGCGAATGCTGGCCCCTTGCCGGCTCCTGTTCAGCGGTCATTCCTGCACATTGCAGAAATCAGCAAAATGGGCCCAACGCGGACATCTGAGCACTTTTGTCGGATGTCCACAAAGCGGCTGCAACCGGACGCTAATACCAGCCGGCACGCGGCAACGTCTGCTTTGACGTCCCACTGACTGCTTATGCGGGAACCGGACCTTGAATTGAACAGGACCTACGTCCGAGTTGCGGACAAAGCTAACTTTCATGTGGCGTGAATACGCACCTCGCTTCTTTCTAAACGACTTGCCCACACTTTGCCTTGAGACATAAGCAATCTTGATAGTATCTGATCCAATGAGAAATCTTCTGGCCACTATCGTCTGTGTTTGCGTTACCCCATGTTTTGCGTTGGCAGATATACCGACGCCTTTCTACAGCAAATCTGCTTTGCTTGACGCTGACAGCTTAATTTTGTGCTCGGATTTTGATGAGATCAACGCTTCGCGTGTCTCTCAGTTTCTCAGCGAACTAGATCAAAACACCGCAACAGTGAATGTGAAGGATGGCCCTAAGCGCCCACCAAAGGCATTAAGTTTCAATGTGTTAGTAGTCGTCACCGGGATTGAAGCTCAATATACTACCGAACAGTGCGCAAGCGACACTGTTCCATACGGAGGTATTGTATCGAACGAGATTGCAACTGCAGCAAAGAGGCTCTTTGAAGATTTGGAGCATCCAAACGCAGCAATAGATGCGGCACTCGGCGAGACAAAATGGGTCAGCTCAAATTTCTACCACGAAGCAGAAAACTGGGTGACTATCGTCATTGCGATGCGAGAGCCGTCCACTAATTTCACGATGATCAATTTGTTCGACCAACCTCATACGGCCTGTGAGCAGAATTCGGCTTGCGTAGAACCGTAGGTTTGGGCTCGAACCAGACCTTCGATGAGGCCGATGGAAACGGCCGCTTTCAAGGGCCGTTTGCCTCCTTCGGAATTTCGATGGGAGAGGCGAGCTTCGCCGACCAAGAACGATTGCGGCATGCGAATTAATCCTGAAATTTGGAGTGCAAAGTTTCGGTTGAATCCGAGTGCACAGTTTTTGGTAGCAACGCCGAATCTTCCCTGCAATTTCGTGCGCCGCAGTGCAGTGTTATGCGCGTCCCTACAACTTATTGTAGGTGCGCCCATAGCTTTGCATTTCGCCTAAAGGTTTGCGTCTTTGGCCCAAAGCTTTGGGCGCAGTGACCGCCCGTTGTTTCTTGAACTCGAAGCTGAATGCTCGCAGGGCTAATTCTTGACTAGCTCCTGGCTCCAGTCGCCATTCCGGTAAAGCTTGCAAAGCCGCTGCTTCTTGGCCAGAGCGGCTATGCCTGATCCGAGAACAGGACTGAAGGCTGCTAGGGTCAGGATGCATTGATTTTCGGTGCGCAAACTGACTCATGGCTCCCAAAACGGAGCGGTGACATGAGCGATCTTTATCGGCTAACCGACGAGCAGATCGCCAAGCTCGTCCCATTTTTTCCGAAGTCGCACGGCAAGCCCCGGGTTGATGACAAACGGGTGTTGAGTAGGATTATATTGATCAATCGCAATGGTTTGCGCTGGCGAGATGCCTCAAAAGAATACGGACCTCACAAGACGCTTTATAGCCGATGGAAGCGTTGGAGTGAGAAAGGCATCTTAGCGCGGATCATGGCTGGTCTGGCCGCCGAGCACGGCGAAGAGAAGACATTCATGATTGACGCGACCTATCTAAAAGCACACCGCACTGCGACCAGTATGGCCGCGAAAAAGGGGGGTGTGACCGCGTGATCGGTAGAACCAAGGGCGGCGCTGCATGCTATATGTGATAGCCAAGGGCGCCCGCTCAACCTGTTCGCTACCGCCGGGCAAGTCAGTGATGACATCGGTGCTCGGGCTCTGCTCAGCAGTATATCAAACGTGGATTGGCTGCTCGGGAATCGCGGCTATGACGCCGAATGGTTCCGAAACTCGCCGAAAGACAAAGGGATACGTGCGTGCATCCCGGGGCGAAAGCAAGGCAAGACGCCGGTCAAGTACGACAAGCGCAGTTACAAGCGGCGAAACCGCATCGAGATTATGTTTGACAGGCTCATGTATTGGAGGCGCGTGGCGACACGCTTTGACCGTTGTCCCAAGGTCTTCCTCTCAGCCATCGCACTCGCGGAAACCGTCATATACTGTTTATGAATCCGGACCCTAGGTCTCGTCATGTCAATTCCTCATGTAGAATATCAGGCAACCATCGCAGGCCGAAATTAATCTCACGTATAAGAATTGCGGACTTTGCACCCGATCCAGAGACTGTATTAAATTCAAAATAAGTCGCGAAAATAGAGCGCTTGCACTCTCCTCAGTCAGCCACCCGGTGCATCCGAACATCTGCCAGCCGTGACGCTTCTTTCAGCGATTGGTTCGAGCCCAAAGTTCAAATTGCTTCTCGACACACTAAGGTCTGCGATGCGCAGAAAGCGGACTTTGCAAAGTCACGTGTCACAGTGCCACCTGCCCAGTCAGGACGGTCAAAAGCCGACATTCTTCGACTCAGTAAACTCCACAGTTTAGATACCCCATTCCTGCCGTTTATGATCGCATAGCAAATTTCAAAATGGATAAGGGTGTCGTGGAAAATGAGGCCCCAGATGTTAACCAGGGCCTCATTGTTTTCTGCGATGCCTATTCAGCTGGCATCGTCGAAGTTTCCGGATCAATTGTTGAAGCAACGCCTGCGGCCTCGCGCCGACCATCATTCCAGATGGCCTTGATCAAAGCGATGCACATAAGAGCCATCACAATCGAGAACGGCAATGCCCCAATCACCATTGCAGTCTGAATGGCACCGGTGCCGCCTGAGATCAGCAACCCCCCAACAACCAGAGCCAGTGCAGCACCCCAGAACATGATGTGCGGGCGTGCCTTGGGACCTTCGTCGCCTGCAGCGTTAATCGTATTCACAATCAAAACGGCAGAGTCAGCCGAGGTGACCAAGAATGTCATCAGTAGAACAACGATGACCACCGCCATAGCCCAGGCCAGCGCTTGAGCAATCGGAGCCAGCATGAATTCTGTCATGGCAAAGATTTTGTCGCCATTCGCTGCGTCCAGGATCACGCCGTTCGCATTGCCATTCAATTCCAGATCAATCGCTGTACCACCGGCCCATGCAAACCAGACAAAACACATCAGCGAAGGAACGATCATTGCACCCAACACAAACTCTCGGATCGTACGACCACGAGAGATGCGGGCCAGGAACAGTCCAACGAAAGGTGCGAACGCTATCCACCAGGCCCAGTAGAACACTGGCCACCAGCCTTGCCATTGGGCAAGCAGGAAGGATTCCGATCCTTCGACGCCATCAGATGCATAAACGTTGAAGCTCAGCCACGGCAGAGCGACCAGATAGTCCCAAATCCCGACGAAGAAAGCACTTGCGCCAAAGAACGTGGCACCGAAGATGATGAAGAAGCCCAGCAGGAATATCGACAACACCATGTTGATGTTCGACAGCCATTTGATGCCCTTGCCAACACCGGACAGCGCCGACAATGTCGAGGCGCCCATGATGACCAAAAGCGCAACAATGATCCCAAGCGTGGTCGCCGAGCCATCAGCATGTGCCAACCCGCCAATACCGATCCGCGTTAGACCCGCTACGAACTGTTCAACCCCGAAACCCAGAGTTTGAGCAACGCCGAGGATCGTGGCAACAACGGCCACAATATCGATCAGATGACCCAGATTACCGGACAGCGCCTTGCCAAACAGCGGAGTCAGCGACGATCGGATCGTCAATGGTAATCCGCGGCGGTAGCTAAAGAACGCCAGCGCGAGGCCTGCAATGGCGTAACACGCCCAAGCACCAAGGCCCCAATGCAAATAGGACCAGACATAGGCGGTACGAACATTATCCGCCTCGAGGGCGGTTGTGACGCCTTGAATGACTGATGGGTTATTCTTGAAATGCGCGACAGGTTCCGCAACGGCCCATGTCAGCATTCCGACCCCGATCCCGGCGCCAAACATCATCGAAAACCATGAGAAGTTCGAGAATTCGGGCTTTTCACCTTTCACACCCAGGTTTAGCCGCCCTGCTGTGGGCCAGATTGCCAGCCCAATACAAACGATGACAAAAGCTGTTACGACCCAGATGTACCAAGCGGCAAATTGAGCCAGAATGGCCGCGTTCCAATCGCCCAAGACCCTGCCAGCTTGTGTAGGCCACACAATACACCAGACCACCAACAAACTGATTATGATCTTACTGATTACCGTCACGTTGACGCTGAACCCCCGATAAAAACCGTTGTCAGCGGTTTTGATCGGAAGTTCCGATAGTGGAGGCTTAACTGCCATATTCATTTTCTCCCTATTGCTGATCAAGCAGATTGCAAGATCAGATTGCTCTGCCATGAATGTCCATGCTGCGCTTGGAGCAGCCACAATCCGTGTCGCCCAACCGAAGCCAAAGAAAAGCGGCGAATTAGGTTCTGCATGCACAGTCTGTTAAATGGCAATCGCCCCACCGTGCAGACGAGACACCCCATCCAAAGATGCCCTCAGTAACCCTACCCACCTGCATTGCCATTGCAGGCTGAACCGTCTGGTTGCGTCTGTGGTCTGTCATAACTCGGTCCCATGTTTTTCTAACCGGTTCGGAAAATCACCCTTTGACAAAGTTTTTGGTACATATTCGAGTGGTTTTGCAGTAGCTCAGTAATTATGAGTGACATTAACCAGGCTAATATCAATCTCAGCCGTAACCTTGTTGCGCTCTATGCGTTTGAAACGGTCGCAAAACACGGGAACTTCACAAGTGCCGGAGAAGCGCTTGGCTTGACCCAATCCTCGATCTCTCAACGGATCAAAGGCTTGGAGATCGATCTGGGCGTAGTACTTTTCAAACGAGAACACCGAGGCGTTTCGCTAACGTATGAAGGGCTCAGGCTTCTCAACGTGGTCAAACCAGCAATGACACAAATGGGCTATGCGGTTGGTTCATTACTGGAACGTAAATCCAAACCAAGGGTTCGGATTTCTGCCGACTTCGCCTTCTCTACGTTCTGGCTGTTACCGCGTCTGGCCTATTTACGTGAGGAACTTGGGGACGAGATTGAAATTCAAATTCTGGCATCTACCGTGCCACCAGGCCTGGACGACCCGGATTGTGACATACAGATCCATGTCGCACCTAGGAGCCAGATTAGACCTGGTGAAATTCTATTATTGGAAGAAATCGTCGCGGCAGTTTGCAGCCCCCAGCTATTAGAAAAGATAACACCAATTCGATCTTCGACAGACCTACTGGATGTTCAACTTCTAAGTTTGTCAAAACCCGCCACCGCCGAGTGGCAAACCTGGCAGGGATGGTTTGATAACCTGGGCATTACAGGCGAAAGAAAGAAAAACTACATCAGCTTTAACAACTACGACATGGTCACACAGGCTGCTTTGGCAGGAGATGGCGTCGCGTTGGGTTGGATCGGCCTAATTGATGGCTTGCTCAACAATGGTTCGCTTGTGAAAGTCACAAATGACGTAGTCATAAGCGACGCTGGCTACGTCATGTCGCGGGACCCGGCCAATTTGGGTCGCGGTCCTCGCATGGTTTTCGACTGGATCGCGGACCAGGTTTTCTCATCGCCTTCGGCATAGTGCCCTGCATCGGCAGTGAAATCACATCTATCTTAGTCGATACTGTGCCTGATCCAAGTTTCCGATTTACATATGAAAGCGCCGCGCAATTTCCTGGCAGCCTAAGCAATCTTCTGATCTCTGCAATACTGCGACGTTATTCTGGTAGACCCGCTTTTAGCATAGCATCCGCCCAGAACTTGCGCAGGGCGTCAGTCTTGTAGACGGTGTGGCCGGTATAGGTTTGAACTGAAAATTGCGGATCGATGGAAAGAACGGCCTCTACCGCTTTCTTAGCGTTTTCAGTGTCATCAAAATCAGCGTGGATCGCGGCCAAACGGACTTGGCACAAAACGGTGCCAGGCAGGCGGGTTTCCAAGTGCCGGTAAACCGTTCTTGCCTGCTCCAGCTGCCCTAACCCGCGATAGGCATCCCCCAAATGGCTGAAATACCAGTCTGGGCTATAGGGCGACAGCCGAATAGCCTTTCGCATGCTGTTCAGGCTTTCCTCAAATTCACCACAACTATTGTACGCAATTGCCAGCATGGCATGAGAAAGCGAGACACTCGGTTGCCGTTCGATAGCTTCGTTGCAGAAGGCTTTGGCTTCATCAAAACGAGATTGGTTTGTGAAAATATATCCTTGCAGCGCATAGACATCAGCTGAGACATCGTTCCTCTTTAACAATGCATCGCAAATTGACTGGGCCTCGTCAGTTGACGCCTTTGGGTCTAGATGGAACCCAAGGCGGGCACCAGCTTGCAACGCCCACCCAAGGCCCGTTCTGAATGACGAGTTCTCGGGGTCAAGCTCAACTGCTTTCCGGTAAAGCTGAATCGCGGAGAGGTTCCCTTCTTTTGTAAATTTGTATTGTTCACTGATGCCACGCATCATCAAGTCCCACGCCTCAAAGTTAGGCGCTTGATCAGCCCAAAGTCTGAGCTCTTGTCCGTGTGTAAGGTTGACTGCCAATGAAACGGAGATTTCGCGTGTGATTTCATCTTGAACTGCAAAAATATCTTCAATCTGACGGTCATACCGGTCGGCCCATAAATGCGAGCCGGATTGACATTCAATAAGCTGCCCGGTGATGCGAACCCGCTGCCCCGCCTTTCGGACGCTCCCTTCAAGGACGAAACGAACACCTAATTCCCGTCCGACCTGTCTTACATCGACAGACCTTCCTTTGTAGGCAAATGTCGAATTGCGCGCCATCACGATGAGACCATTGATATGCGACAAGGCAGTGATGATGTCTTCGGTAATTCCGTCCGCGAAGTATTCCTGCTCTGGGTCGCCTGACATGTTTTGAAACGGCAGGACAGCGATTGACGGTTGGTCCGGCAACTCCAACCGCTCACCCGTCAGAACTTCGTAGAACTCAGGTGACAGGCGCGCCGGGTCGAGATCGATGCTGTAGGCCCCAATCTTATGTTCGATGTTTCTTAAGTTTTGCTCGCCCAGATCCCTGAAACTGCCGGAGACCTTTCCTTTGATCTGACGGTATACATCTTCGGAAATGCAGACGCCTCCAGGTTCTGCGATTGCTTCCAATCTTGCGGCCACGTTGACGCCTTCCCCAAAAATATCGGAGCCTTCGGAAATCACATCTCCCAGATGAATACCGATCCGCAACTGAATGGGTTGCCCATGGGGGGCGTCAGGTTCTCGGTCCTGCATAGCCCGTTGAATGGCGACAGCGCAGTCCGCCGCGTCGACCACACTTGTGAATTCGGCCAACAGACCATCGCCCATCAACTTGACAATTCGCCCACTGGAATCGCGTATTTGGGGTTGAACCAATTCAGAAAGCAGAAGGTTTAGACGCCGAATTGTGTTTTCTTCATCGCGCCCCATGAGGCGTGAGAAGCCGACGACATCGGCTGCCAATATCGCCGCAAGTTTCCGCTTCACAGTCAGCCCTCCGCGAAAATCACGTTAGAGGTAATACCCGTCGCGGTCTACATTCGTGCCACCCCTTAACGTCTGCTGTTCTATCGCGAAGACCCTTGTTGAAGCCAATAATAATATGGCCACCAAGGCTCCGTACGGCCTGAATTCAACTTTGGGAATTCGAAATCAAAGACCGCTTTGGACTGCCTATCGGTCGCTGTTACAGGGTGCATTGAACTTCAGCAACGGGCCCAAAGTAACCTATGCTGGAGTTTGCACTGAAGTCAGCTAAGCACTGAAAGGCGACATCAATTGCAGCTCAAACTGAGTTGGTGCGCAAGGTCATCATACACGCACCAACCCCAACCGGATCAGATCATAGTTCCACAACGACTTTTCCGACCGCACCTCCATGCGTTAGATGCGCATAGGCGGCATCGACATTGCCCCACCCAAACTTCTGTTCGTCGACAATTGGCTTGAGCCTGCCAGAATCCACCAGATCCGCCAACGACCGCAAGATGTCTCCATGGGTTTGCCGCCCGACATCGTGCATCATTGGGATCAGCATGAAAACGACGTGCAGAGACAGACCTTTGAAATGCGCAGGCGTCAAATCAATCTCGACCATCGCGACCGTTGAGGCGACATGGCCATTGAGCCTGGCGGCTTCGAACGAGTTCGTCATGTTCGGCCCGCCAACGCTATCAAATACCGCATCGAAGCCCACGCCTTCGGCGTGCTCTGCCACATAGTCCTCGACCTTTTGCTTTGTGAAATCCACAGGACGCGCGCCCAGCTCTTCGATCAGGGCCATCTGATCCGCGCCGCGACCAGTTGCGGACACTTTGGCACCAAGGTGGCGGGCGATTTGGATGGCAATATGACCAACGCCACCGGCACCGCCCTGTACCAGCACGTTCTGCCCTTCTCCAACACCAGCACGGGTCAGCCCTTCGTAGGCGGTGATTCCGACGAGAGGCAGCGCGGCGGCTTCCCGCATACGTAGCGTCTTGGGTTTGCGTGCTATCAGACGAGCATCTGCGTTAATGTACTCCGCCAGAGAGCCCGGGAGGTCCATCAAACCACCCGCACAGCCGTAAACCTCATCACCGATGGCAAAACCTGTCACTCCGTCGCCAATAGCGACGACCGTGCCAGCAAAATCCATACCCAGCACGGCGGGCAATTGGGGGGACAGAGGCAGGTCCCCGCCCAAGCTTCGGATCATTGTGTCGACGGTGTTGACGCTGGTTGCGGCCACTTTGACGACCACATGTCCATAAGTTGCGACCGGGTCGGGCATTTCAGCAAGCTCGAACGGGGCATTGGGTCCGAAGGAGTTTAGAACCATTGCTTTCATTGAGATGTTCCTTTTGTGACGGAGTTTCAGGCCGACGTTGCAACGACGCCCGCCTGATGAGTTTTTTGTGTTGGGGTGTGATCAGTTGATGTCCTGCACCTGCATCACCAGATCGCCCCACTTGCGCTGGTTTTCGATGTCGTGTTCCAGACCTTGTTCATCTGCGATGGTGAACCGTTTGACCGCCGGAGTTTTGCTGGTGGCCTGATAGAGCCAATAGGCTTCGGCCTTCAGCGCCTCATCAATCGGTTTGTCGATGGATTCATAAACCATCTGTTTGCAGGCATTGATCGACTCTGCGGGGAACTGTGCGATCCGTTCGGCAAGTGCGGTCACATACGGGCCGATTTCATCCGGCTCCAGAGCCTTGTTGATGGTGCCCAAACGCTCTGCATCATCCGCGTCGTAGTCTTGCGCGCTCAGGATGATCTCAAGCGCTTTTCCAAGGCCGGTCTGACGCGCCATGCGCGAGGCGCCGCCGCCGCAGGGCAGGATACCCATGCCAACTTCCATCTGCATGAACTTATACTTTCCCCGCGCTGCAAAGCGCATGTCGAGGGCCAACGCCAATTCGTGCCCACCACCACGTGTAAACCCTTCCAGCTTTGCGATAGTTGCCTGCGGCACCTTACTGATCCGCTCGCAGATGGATTGCAGATCCAAAAGCTGCGCATCCTCGCGGGATACTGCCTCAGTCGACATGTCCTTGAGCAGGTCGGTGTCGTAGTGGCAGACCCAGATTTCCGGATTGGCAGATTGAAAGATTACGACCTTGGTATCGCGATCACGCTCCAGCCGCATGGCCAGACTGTTGAGATCTGCCAGCATTTCCTGGCCCTGCACATTCACGGAGCCAAAGTTGAATGTCACTGTAGCGATTCCGTTCTCAACGGCTACGTCAAAGGTTTGAAAGTTCTCGTATTTCATCAGGCAGTCCTTTCTTGGGCCTCGACGCGGCATGCGCGAGGGTCAGGGGAGAGTTAATGGTGGAAGTACGAGGCGCTTTCGCGCCGCGTTGGTCAGGCAGTCTGGCTGATCAAGCCTCTAATTGTGTTCATGACGTCTGCAACGTGACCTTTGTCCAGCGCCGCAGCATGCGGATTTGCGAAGGCTCCACTATCATTGTCGAAATATGCACCCGACGCACCAGCGAACTGCTCACCCAACGCCGCATCAACAAGAACATCAGCACCTATGCTCATGTCGTTCCCGGCAACGCCGAAGCCCTCTTTCACCATTTTTGAGGCCAATAGTGATCCGGGATTTACAGCGACCATAACCGGTGCCTCGGTTTGCGATCTCGCCCATTCCCGGGTCCAGATGGTGATAGCCAGCTTGCTTTGAGCATAGGCTTCCATATCCGCCAGCGGAACATTGCCTTGCATGGCCTTGATGTTCACCGGGGCCTGTGCTGCCGATGACAGATTCACGACCCGCCCGTCGGTGGGAATGATCGGCAGTAGCAATTCGGTCAAAAGGTATGGTGCGAGCGTGTTCACCACAAAGCGGATATCCTGCCCATTCTCAAGCACGGTTTGCGGGGCTTTCAGCACACCTGCGTTGTTGATCAATACATCCAACCTGTCATGTTCGGCCCGTATGCTTTCGGCCAGTTTTCGAACCGCAGACAGATCGCTCAGATCAGCGGCATAGGTTTCGACATCGCCTCCGACAGCGGCAGCTGCGCTCTCCAATTTGGGTACACTGCGACCATGCAAAAGCACTTTGTGCCCATCGGCGGCCAGCTTCTTTGCTGTGAGCAAGCCAATGCCGTCGGTCGAGCCTGTGATGAGAATAGTTTTGGTCATCGGTCTGATCCTTTAGGAAAAGTCAGACAGCAAAGTGTCTGCCAGGTGTTCGAGGGTTGAAACGATAGATGCTTGATTGAACCGAAGGTTCAGGGCGACGTGATTGACCCCGAGCGTTTCAACCTCGCGCAGATAGCTGCGAAGGAAATCGGTGCCAGACTGAAACCCAAGATGGATCGGACGCGGAGGCGCAGCGGGGTCGGCAACGACATCGACATAAAGCGATTGCATGACGGGCTTGTCCAGTTGGCCCGCTTCCCTAACGCGTCGTCGGTAGTCTGCGATGACTTGGCCCTGAGCCACCGCGTTGCGAGGATAGGTCATCCAACCGTCCCCGTTCTGCGCTACCCAATCGGGTGATTGCTGGCTACCACCGGTGATGAGCATCGGCAGTCGTGTGCCATGCGGCTTTGGCAATAGGTCAATACCGCCAGACAGCGTGCCCTGAGCGCTATCATACTTGAGATAGGCCGTTCCAACCGCGCGAATGTAGTCAATGCTGTCGCGGAAACGTGCCCCTCGGTCGTCAAAGCTGTGGTTCATCGCCGGGTACTCCTCGGGGCGGTCACCTGAAGCAACGCCCAACAGTAACCGACCACTCGAGAGCATATCTGCGGTCGCCGCTGCATTGGCCACATGCGCAGGGTGACGCAATGGCAGGATGACACTCGACGTTCCAAGCGCAATCCGGTCTGTCACTGTTGCCAGAGCCCCCAGATAGACAAATGGATCGTAAACTTGTCCGGGATCACCAAAGCTTGGAACATTGAAAGGTACGTCGCGCAGCCAAAGTGCTGCAAACCCAAGTTCCTCGGCTTTCTGAGCCGCTTTCAGGTGTCCCCGTAGCGTCGGCTCTGCGTCGACGGCATAGGCTTCGAGAGGCAACACAAGGCCAACGCTCAGTCGTCCGGGACGGAACACCCGGTTGTAGGCCACGTTGATCTGGGCAAACTCAGTAGGCTGCACTTTATCCAACATCTCTGGGTTCCTTTAGTAGAGCACCAAAGTACGGCTCTCGATGCTTTTGCGCGTTGCATGGGAGTCATCCGTCCGACCAGTGTGATCAAAAACTACAACCTCGCGCACGCCCAACCTGTCCGACAACGTCGCTGTCAGCTCAGCATCGTATACCGGTTTCCAAGCCTCTCCGGCAAAATCCCGAGCCTGCGTTTCTAGCGATATGAATTCAACGGCATCAGAGGCAAATGCAACTGTGTTGGTAGTCGCGCGGGTATCTTCCAGTGCAACAACCGCGGAGGTCAGTTCGGGGGACACCAGATTACCAGCAGTCCCGCCTTCATCTAGCTCAAATGCTTGCCGATAGGGTTTGTGAACGTGGTAGTTGACTGTGGCTGTCCACGCCATTTGCGCCTCCTTCCCATGCTTCATTGCATCGATGAGAGGGATTTAACGTCAATCCAATTGCATATAAACTACCTATTCACGGATTGATAATTCGGGTTTGCCACATAATGGGAATTGATATAGACGCGCTGCGATTATTTGTAAGAGCGGCAGAAATGTTGAACATCAGCGCGGCGGGGCGCGCACTTGGAATGGCCCCGGCCGTCTCAAGCGCAAAGCTCGCCAAGTTGGAGCAGAGCTTGGGTTCCGAATTGCTGCATCGCACTACACGCAAAGTGTCGCTGTCAGTTGAAGGTGCCGATTTCCTGCCTTTCGCCCGAGAAATCATCGCGCAGGAAGAGGCCGCACTTGCGGCTCTGGGCAAGCAAAAAACAACCATCAAGGGCACGTTGCGCTTCGCTGCGCCAAGCAGTTTTGCACAGCTCTACATTGCGCCAATCCTGCCGAAGTTCCTTGAACAGCACCCCGATCTCAAGCTCGATCTGCGCCTGTCGGATGTGCAGTTCGACCTGATCGAAGGAAGCTATGATCTAGCACTCAGGAACGCGCCACTTGTCGACAGCAGCCTTAAGGGTCGCAAACTGGCTGATGACCAGCGTATTCTTTGTGCCGCGCCGCACTACCTCGACACGCACGGCGTTCTCGATACACCAGCCGATTTGACAAACCACCATCTGATCGCTTTCCAAAACCGACAACCGCGACCACTGACAGGACCGGCAGGCGAGAACGCCATTTTCGATCCCGCATCAGCCAAAGGTCAATTGATTATCGATGACGGTCAATGCCAGGTTCACGCCACATTAGCCGGAGCCGGTATTTCCTTGAACGCTCTATGGAGCGTGCACGATCAACTAAAATCAGGCCGATTGATACGGGTTCTCCCAAGCTTTGAGGCCAGCGAAGACAATGTCTTGTGGTTGATCTATCCCAAGTCCAACGTGCTGTCCCCCAAAGTTCGGGTGTTCATGGACTTTCTGGTCGCTGAGATTGGCACAAAGCCTCCTTGGGAAACATGAGTGCAAAGTAGGTCAAGTGCGCTTTCAGACATCCTGACGCCAAGGTCGGAGACTGGCGCTAAGCGGACATGCTTTGTCCAATCGCGAAAGCCTGGTTTGTCCACACAGCAGCCGTACGCTGCAACTTGTTTGAATGTCCACGTTGCGGACGAAGCTGACGTCCACAGGGCTCATCGATGATTGCCGCAACAACTGTGGTCAACGTGTATGATGTCAAAAAAGAAACAACTGTGTCACGAAATCAGAATCGAACACTAAGATTTGCCCCCAAACCATGTTCTTGACCATTTGAACGTACCGAATAGCCGTATCCTGCTGTTAGTCTGGCTTGCTCGGATATTTGATACCCTAGCCCCAACCCGAGAACGAAGCCGTTGGCTCCTCGGTTTTGCCCGACCTGCGTAAATGTCCCAAATATCGGGCTTGTAACCGTGACTTCATGCTCACTATCCTTGTTGGCAAAAAAGTCGTACTCGTAGCGAGCAAAGGCAATTGGGGTTAGCACACCATTGTCACTCAAGAAGTCCCGTTGATAGTCGACGCCAATCGAGGCGACCAAAGACTCTGCATCCGCTTTTTCAATTGAATAGTTGAAATCGCCGCCTCCGGTTTCTGTTCCAGAGCCTTGTTGGATGCGCCCGTAGTTTAGTCCGAAAACCGTGGAAACTCTTGCGCCACTGTCCAGATTAAACAGCTTCCGTGCCTGGATACCGGCGTGAATGCCTTCTTGGTCCAAATCCGACTTTGCCTCGCCTCCCGTAAACCCATCTACAGATGGGTTATTCCGCTTGGCGTCAGTTTCACCGAACATGTAACCGATTAGCCCGGAGAACTCCCACGTTCCGGTCGTTGTACGCCCGTAGACGCCCGCGTGATAGCTGTCGGTCGAAAAGTCCTGATCAACTTGATCGTGCTCATCCATGGAGGACGTCCCGAATCCTGCGTACACGCCAACGACCCCTCTTTCCGAACTGAAGACATCCGCACCGACCAAAATAGTGCCGAGCGAATAGTCGAATGTCCCGAGGCCGTTACTTCCATCAACGTCCCCGCTCACATAGGCCGTGTCGATCCACCAGCGCCGATCAGAGCAGTCGATTGCGTCACTAGGGCTGTGGACCGTGTCGATGCCACCTGATGCAACGGGTCTGTTTTGATTGTTGAAACCAACTGCTTGATATTTGCGGCAGTCAGCATGGCTCAAAACCGTGTTGGTTATCAGGTCTAGTTGCTCAAGCCCAATAGTCAGGTTGGAGGAATAGGGTTCCGCATGCACACGATTAAACCCAGCCAGACCTGAATTGGTGAGCGTATTGACAGCGGCACCAATTGTTGAACCGCTACTGAGCCCCGTCCCCGGTGATGTGTTTGTGGTATTAGCAACCGCTCCAGCGAGGTTGCTGGCATTTGGCGAACTGGTAACTGCCGGGTTCTGCGGTAAGCTTGAGACCGGTTGTGCAGTGAATGCAATGTCGACCTGACCATCTGCCGTGGGCGTATTGGCTATCGTAAGGTTAGACAAAGCTGGCAGAGATCCACCTGCAACGAGCGTCGGTGAGTCTCCATCAAAACTTGAAGCTCGAAAAACAGTATAATTGTTGCCGGCAGCGTAGTCTTGCGCAGTCAGGCCGGGCCGAGCAGCTTCGACTTGTATGGTAGCTTTGTTGATACCAGTGACTGCGTCTGTTGACGAAACCAGATCCGCATTTTGTGCCGCTGTGGGGTCGACTTCCGACAAAATCGTCGACCCTGCATCGAAGGAAATTGCACTATTAATATTCAACGTCCCAATCGAGGAGCCCGGTGAAAGAACAGCGCCATTTCTCACGTTGAAATTGAATGCGTTCACGGTGCCGTTGCCGGCCAGAGTACCAAAGTTATCAAAATCGACCGTGGTCAGACTGCTGGATGCATCGAGTCGTAGCGTTGTGCCGCCACCTATCACCATATCGCTAGTGGCCGACATCGAACTGTTGGTCAGAGTAAAATCAGACGCTTCAGCAACTCTTGTCTGAATATTGAGCACACCAAAAGCGATTTCTGTCGCGTTAGTGACTGTCAAATCATCGTAGGTCAATGGAGTATCTGACTGGAAGTAAACCTCTGTAGGATCAACATCGCCACCGTTTGCAGGTGCAAATGTCATGGATCGTCCTGATCCAATCGAAGTCCCTACAATATTGACTCGTAGTGTGCCGTTGATTTGCGTCGTCAAGGCCTCCCGTGAAACAAAGTCGCCGCTCCCAGCCGCTACATCGACGTTCAACAAAGTCAGTACCGATGCTCTGTCTGGATTTTGACTCTGCCCCGGGACATAAAGCTCAATTTCCCCAGAAGGCGTTATGGAAGAATTACCAATCAGAAGCGCCGTGATGGGTCCGTTTGGAATTGGCAGGCAGGTTTTCACAGTAGAAGATATCGTCTGCCCGCTAAGAATAGTCTCTGTTCCAGCAGTGTATTCGTCACGGGGAGCACCAACTTCGACGCAAGATTGCGAACTTTGGGCCCAGGCATCGCCCGGCAATAGCAAATAAGCCAAGGCACCCAACGTGGAACTAGAGACAATTAAGCGCTGAGCGTACCTTGCTGAATTTGCCGGGTCCTTTGTTTGCATTAGCGTTCTCCCCTAACTACACAAGTGAGGCTACACCCGTTTTTGATATGCAGTGCACTTTTTTTAAATATTTTGGAAAAGTCGAACGATTGACTGCTTTGGGCTCAAAGCAGACGTTTGCTGCAGGCGACATGAACGACTGCCGGGCGGGACAATGCTGCCGATAAGTCAGTTTGTTGGAACGCGTGGTAACAGCCCTTAGCCGACATCCATCGGCTTGTCTCGATGCTGCAGTCGCAACCCGCATAGCTGCCGTTCGTCGCGCGTGCGAAATCCTGTAGAACGGTAACTCACAGTCTGCGGACGCAGCGGACAATTGGCGCCTCAATTTTTACGAAGCGCTTTGATAATTGCTGCTGTTTCCTGTTTTCCAAAGCCAGCGTCCTGCGCACGTTTGACCCAATTGCGCATTACAGTCGGTAGTTCAGTGTTGATACCCATGGAAACAGCGTGATCGTACAAACCGGTGACCGCCTCTGCTGCCACATCAACTGATGCGCCGCCGCCAGAAATCTCGTCGAAAGAGCCTGCATGGATTGCTTCGGTTAGAGGAATAGCCCTGTCACCAGGCGGAAGGATGGACGTGAACTCAGACACAGGTAACCCCTCGGCTTCGCAGACAAGCGATCCGTGTATACTTCCAAAAATTATGCCAAGGAGTCGCGAAAGAAACGCAAGCTCCAATGTCGCTGCCGAGCGGACGTTGGAACCCAAGTAGCGTAAATCGCCGGCGAGTACGTCAAGGTCTGCTTTGCTATCAGAAAATGCGATTTCGTCTCCTGCGACCGCTATCCGGCCGGTTGACGTTCCGATGTCGCCTGGCCAACACATGATCGTGCCGTCAAGGTAACCTGCGCCCCAATTGTTAAATTGCTTTTTACTGTCCTCAGATTCTTGCGGCGACGAAGTGCCAAGCTGAATAATGTCGCTACCGACGGCAGCCTTTGAGACTGGAGGAGTATCAAAAAGAGCGTTTGTGGTTGAGTAGTTGAGAAGGCAGATCAATGTCCTAGGGCTTGCCGAAATGGCCTCATCCAATTCATCGGCACCCCGCGCACCCCGCTCCACCAAGGGCTCTATTTTGTCTTGCGTGCGGTTCCAGACGGTAACATTACGCCCGGCGTCCAAGAGCGCGGTTGCCAGAGCAGTTCCCATTGCACCCAGTCCAACAACTGTAATGTCGCTTGTCATTCCCTATTCCACCATTGTGCCCCGCTTACCAACCGCAAGCCTGAAAACGATATCACGGATGACTGAGAAGAGCCGGGGAATCTAATTTTCCGTTTTGAGCTCGCTGCTGACCTCGGTGCCCTTGCAGCAAAGCCCCCTGCCCCGCCAATAGCTGATCACGAGGGCGGCCCACAGCAGACATCCAGCAGCCAGCCGAGAAGCTGCGGTCGCAGCCCTCTTTACTTTCGAGATCTAATGCCTTTTTCGCTTCCGGTTAATTGGGTGGGTATTGGCGTCGCTAGTTTGCCGTCCGATCAAGGTCTGTTTTGGATCATCGCCACCCACTGCGCACCCGCCAGTGGCTACAATCGGTGCTGTGGAACGTGTCTTGTTCTCTTCTGCCAGCCCTTCGGATTGTGGGCCCCGGAATTTAAAGGGATACGCCACCGCCGAAATTCTCAAACCCGTTTGTTGTTTCGGTTACATCCGCCTCGAAGTGGGCGATTAAGGACATTACCAAGGGCTCGATGTGCTTGTTCCATACGGGTCCCTTGTAGAAACTATCTTTGACCCTGTCTCGTTCCTCGAGCGACGAGAATGCCCGCATCCAGTGGACTTTGTCCGGATTGTCCAGATCTCGCAGGGGGCCAAAGACCAGCATCCCGGCGTCTCGCAATGCAACACGGTTCTCTTGTTCAAAGAACTCGATAAACTCCTCGCGACGTCCGGGTTTTAGTGTGTAGCGGCGAACTTCGATAATCATGTGTGTAACCTGATTGTTTAGAATATTCTCTTGGGTGAAGCCTGTTGAGGCTGATCCTCGCCGTGCCACCCAACGTACCCTTGAATGATGCAAGAAGCTCAGAACATTCCGATTGATGGAAGTGTGGTGCCATAGCTCAACTTCCAACTGTCAGATCATCTAGAGTTCCACCGTCGCGCACGAAGTCGCTCCAAACCCAGGCCATGCGGTCCACAAACCACATCTTGCCACCTGAGATCACAACTATGCCGAGGCAAGTGAACCCCAGATCGAACGCCCAAAGGCCGTATGCAAAAGGCACCAGACCCATACCACTGGCGAAGGCAACTGCATTTGCGGCGCGTTTATGATGAGCCGCAACCTTATCGCGGTGCCGCAGCCAGACACGCTCGCCAAGAACACCCTGCGCGGACCAACTGTCGAAAGTCTCCGGCCGCGAAAAAACGCGTGGGTTGGTCCATATCCAGACAAGAACGACGCCGACCGCAAGCCATGCCCAAAAATCAATCCATGCTCTGCTCCAGATTGCCAAGCCCATAAGCGGCAGGGGTGTCAACACACGGGTCCAGACGGACCAAGGGTTCGCATGCCGCAGCCAAACCTCGTCCTTCATGCCCATCAGGCGTTCGGAAAATCGAGCTATGTCCATCTTTGCAACTCCTTGATCCACCTCTCCGAAAATGGGAGGGGTAGGATTGATTGAACTGTATGACGACGCGCCGTACCGCTCGTCAGTTGGTAGGCGTCTGGTTTCTTATTTGAACCAGGGCTTCAGCCCAGGCAATGGGTTGGTCGTACATCACCATATGGGCGGCGCCATCGATACGGGTAAAACTCTTCGCTGGAGCCTTGAGGTGTTTGTAATACTCATGTGCCAGATCTGCCGGGGTGTTCTGGTCTTCTGCTCCAGTTATGAAGTGGACCGGTAGATCTAGGACCGGGTGCGAGGTGACGAGGTCGTATGCACCAACGATCTCGGGCTGTTCAATTGCTGTGCTCGATAGCTCAAGACCGCGGAGATAGTTCTTAACCTGTGCGTCCGTGTAGTAGGGGCTCCGCCCTTCTAGCACATAGGAGAGATAGCGATCCCATAGCCCTTCGGTATGAAAGTCTCCGGCTCCGTAGTCTGCTAAAACTTCACGCTGAACGGTGAGATCTGCCTCATCAAGTGCATCGAACGGCTCAATCGCCTTGAGTTTCCGCTGAGTTTCAGCATCGCCGCGAACTTCTGCCTGATCCAATGCCCACTCAAAGCCCATGTTCATACTGCTTACCCACGCGACACGCTCTGACGTTGGGATGAATGCGTGATAGGGTGAACTATTTTCTGCGATAGTCATGAAACCTAGCGCGCTGCCCCAGGAATGACCGGTCAGGAATATTTTTTCTTGCCCAAAGCGGTCGCGTAAGAGGTTGGTAAGTTGAAGTGTATCCGCCACCAACTTGGATGGCGCGATGCCTTCTATCGTGAGATCTTCGTTGAATGAACTTCCGGCTCCGCGTTGATCCCAATGGACAACGACAAAGCTCTCTTCCAGCAAGGGCGTGTGAAACAATTCGACCCAGGGCATCACGGCACCACCCGGACCTCCGTGCAAAAAAAGCAGCACCGGTTGGGACAAATCACAAGTGCGAATAAGTATCGCTTGTTCAATTCCGCCAAGAACAACTACTTCCTGTGAAACGAAACTTCCGAAACACTTTTTGGCTGCAACATCTTCACCGCTGCGCGTCACGGTAACTTCTTGACGATCCTGGGCAAAAGACCATCCAGCAACGATGGCAACACAAAATGTCAGTAGTAAGAGAAGGCGTCGAAGTTTGAATGAGTACATTGCTCGCTGTCCATTGGATTATTGCATTGCGGTGGCGTCTCGAATTCCGTTGCGACCTGATCTCAATACCTCAGGTAGAGATTGGGCTCGCGCTCGTGATATTCTGGGAGGCCAACATCGCGACGCATGTGATTAGACAGGAATGCCAGCTCCCCATGTTTGGGCAAACGCGGGGAAACAGGACCGCCCATAAACGCTGGGCGTTTCGAGACCATAAAAGAAAGATAGCCGAGCCAAGCTTTCACTTTAATTGGTCCTAGGTGTAGCCGTTCATTCTTTAGAGTCGATACTTTAGTCACCTGGCGCCTCGTCGAAATTTGAAGGTGGTAAAATAGTGGGGAACCGTTTGAAGTCCCCGCCATTTTCGAAATCTCGAATGGCTACAGCTAGAACTTGTAGGACACCCGAAGCGCGACAGATTCAGCCGTGATATCATCACCCGGCGTGTCATATGTGTCTCGTAGGTATTCAAGACCAACCAGAACCCTGTCCGTCGCACGATAGGCCACGCCAAAGCCAGCAGAATAGCCGTCTTCGCTCGTGGATCCGCCATCGATGTTCGCGTAACCAATCACGCCATAAAGGTATGTCCGGCCAATTACATGCCCGCCTTTGAACTTCAGGCGTACAGTATCGACTTTTTCGGCTTTCCCTCCGGACTCAACCTCAGCACCTGCGTCATAAGTAAGTTCACCACCAATTATGTAACCGTCAAAATCGTGAAGATAACCAGCATGGAGACCGAGGGCCGCATTTCCGTTGTCGTTGTTGCCCTCGGAGACATCGATTGTGGATAGCTGCAAACCGGCGTTGAAGCCGGTCCAGCTTTCATTTGCCAAGGACAAAGTCGGCATCATGGCAGCAAGCGCAATCATCGTGATAGTCTTCATTTTAAAGGTCCGTTCTTTTGGTTGTGTGGAAAGGCCATCTGAACGCTGGCCATACGTGATGCGCCAGCGGGAGTGATTTTCCGTTAGTGGGGGTATTGGAATTACCGCTTTCCGGTTTCCGTCCAGCCGTGGTCCAAAACTTTGATTAGAAGATGGGTTTGGGTTTACTGGTCATTTGAAGCAGTTTCCCTGATTGGTCATATCGGGCAGTGACCAGTACCCGACGCGCGTGTGCCACCTCTAGCGGGCCACCCACAACTTCCCAAAGCCCGAAGGTAAAAAGATCCAATGTTCCATGACCTGCTGCTCGCGCAAGGTTCGGTTTTGTCCTGGGCTCAACATCATAGACGGCCACCCAGTCTCCATTGGCTTGTTGCTGCAATTCATCGGGTGAGCCCAACTGGCGTTCAACATTGAACCGGGTGACCTCCTGGCTAACGACGCTCAGATCAGGGCCATCTCTGCCTGTCGCCGCCATGTTGGCGGCACATCCGCTCAGAGCGGCACCACAGATGAGCGCGACGAACGCTGAACGTACAAACTGAACTGAGTTGGCAATGCGTCGTATAGAAAACCTTCGACTTCGACTTACTTCAAAAGATGCCGGGTTCTCCGGACCCCGTGGTTTGTGGCGTTTTTTCATAGCCTTTCCATATCCTGATTGAATTGTGCGTTGCTTTGGGGGCTTCTGCTTCGAGCTTGTCGGGGTTATCACTCGTAGTGCCACACACTGCTTCAGGCAATTTGTGATCAGAAACCCGAGCAATTCGCGAGTACCCGTCAGGCGAGACATTCGACGCAACTCGGGTGGTGAAACATTCCCGCAGACAAGAACAATCATGGCATTCAATCCTGCATAGTGAGCGCAACTCAACCGGGTCCACAAAGCACTATCGCTTGCGGAATTAGGCTGCGTAAACGCATCGTTAAACTAGGGTTGGCAGGCGAATTGCATTGCTCTGCCAGGCGAGTCGAGGTACAAACCGACCACGGGTCTGTATTTACAGACCGCCGGTCGGTTTGCAAGGGGAAAGTGTATGAAATCTACGACGCGAAAGAACATGCCGCCCGAAGAACGGCGTGCTCAGCTGCTGGGATGCGCGCAGATGTTGTTCTTTTCCAAAGGCTTCGAGGATACCACCATACAAGATGTGCTGGATATGGCGAGCGTCTCGAAGGGCGGATTTTATCATCACTTCAAATCTAAAGACGAGTTGTTGTTCGGTGTATTGGACGGAATGGCAGAGGGTGTAACTTCGCAAATGGCTGTTGTTGCTTCTGATGAGATGTCCTCTGCGCTTGACCTGTTGCACAGCTTTACCCACCTGCGGGCTAACTACTTACGCGAACATGACTACCCAGGTCAGGTCGAATTTTTCCGGGTCATGAATCAGGACAAAAACATAGTTCTGCTTGAACACTTCAAGCGCAGGGTCAGAACTGGCGCCATGCCCGTCCTGATCAGGATTATTCAGAAAGGCTGTGATGAGGGCACGTTTACCGTTGCGGATGTCGATACCGCCGCAGAACTCATTTTGTTCCTAAGCAACTTCATTGATCTCGCCCTGTTGCGCGCGATTGAAGTACGGGGATCTGACACAGCCGATCAAGCCGCAGAGAAATTGCAGGCGGCAATCGACATGCAGTTTCTCACGCTCGACCGCATTTTGGGATTGCCGGATGGGACAACGGATTTCGGCTGGCCAGAAGCGGTGGAAGCTACCATGGAAACTGTGCCTGCAACTCCTCCGTCGGCAAACTAATCTGGTCTAGTCAGCGATTACCTCATGCAGCATTCAGTAAAAAGGGCTCGATGCTGACTTCGGTGCCGTTGCGGCAAAGCCCCCTGCCCCACAAAAACTGACGTGGGGACAGCCAATTGTTGCCTTTCAACTGATCACATCGTCGCTGCGCTGCGCCCCGTCGAACCTGCCGTTCGCTGCGGGAGAAAAACTTGAGGCTGGCCAAACTTACTCAATGCACAACAAGTCGAAACCTCGCTGCGCGTTAGCCCAATATCTGCATTTTCAAATTCGCAGACAATTCATGCTTCGTCGGATCAAAACTCCGAAAGCCAAAGGGCGACTCAAATTGACTGTCCGCATGCGACTCAGTCGCCGTATTTGAAAAGTCTCGCGAGATTTTTATCTTATGTCATGATGTTCGAACGTTCATTAGATTCAAAAACAAACGTGTTTCGACCTGTAGCAATTCCCATAACGTTCAAACCTGTCCAGGCAGCCAAAGAACGATCGCCGGGAAGGCAACGAGCATTGCGATCGTCGCTGCATCCGCCAGAAAGAAGGGTGTTACCCCTTTGAAAACATCTTGGACGCTTAGGTCATCGCGCACGCCGGCGACGACAAAGCAGTTCAATCCGATCGGTGGCGTAATTAGACAGAACTCCGCCATTTTTACGACCAGAATACCGAACCAGATTGCACACATCGGGCCGGACATCCCGAAGGTACTGTCGGCCGCACTTACGGCCTCGCCACCGTTCAGAGCCATGACAGCGGGATAAACAACCGGCAATGTCAGCAACAACATTCCGATCGCATCCATGAACATGCCCAGAACGGCATAAGCCAGAAGGATGCAGATCAGGATCAGCATTGGCGACATCTCGAGCGAGACGATCCAGTCGGAGAACGCGATGGGCAGCTCAGCAAAACCCAAGAACCGGACGTAAACTAACACGCCCCAGATGATGGTAAAGATCATGACGCTTAGCTTGGCCGTCTCCAGCAACGCGTCTTTAAGTTCGGACCAGCGCATGCCCTGATATAGCGCCATCAGAAAGACAACGAAGGCACCGATTGCGCCACCCTCGGTTGGCGTGCCCCAAGCATCGCCTCCGAATGGGTTGTAGACAAAGAAGATGATGGTAACGACGACAAACAAGATAGGCAGTGCGGGCGGAAGAGACATGAAACGCTCTTTCCATGTAAAGCCTGAGACTGCGGGACCAAAGTCTTTGATCACAACAGCCATGCCAATGATCAGCAAGCCATAGATCACAGCCGAGAACATGCCCGGGATGAATCCCGCCAACAGCAGTTTGCCCACGTCCTGCTCGACGATAATCGCGTAGATGACCAGAATGGCCGAAGGCGGAATGAGCGAGGCAAGCGTACCGCCTGCAGCGACGACACCTGCAGCAAAACGCTTGTCGTAGCCGATCCTCAGCATCTCGGGGATGGCGATACGGGCGAACACAGCGGATGTGGCGACCGAGGCCCCGGATACCGCCGCAAACCCAGCGGTTGCGAAAACGGTCGAAACCGCCAGCCCACCGGGGACCCATGCCAGCCAACGCTTTGCGGCTTCGAACAGTGCTTTGGTCAGGCCCGCGTAATAGGCGAGGTAGCCAATCAGGATGAAAGTCGGGATAAGGCTCAACGCTTGGCTTGAAATCTTGGAGTGCGGCACCTGCCCCGCTGTTTTGACAGCCACAGTCACTGCCTTGCCGAACCGCGCCGGATCATACCCAAACTTGGCCCAGAAGATCCAGATCAGACCAACCATGCCTGCTGTCGCGGCGGCAAAGGCCACGCGCATCCCCAGCACCACAAGAACAAGCATACCGCCCGAGACGATCAGGCCAATATCAATGGGTTCCATCAGATTTAACCTCAGTTGTCGTGGCCCGAGACGTGCTCGGCTTCCATTGCAGCTTGAGTGGCTGCATCGGCTATTAGTGGGACGGCAATAGGTGCTTGATCGGGATGCCGGATCGCGCGCCCATAGGCCCAGAGCTGTACGGCAAGCCTTAGGCAAAGCACGCTAAAGGCGACGGGGGCCAACAGCTTTGCGGGCCACAACGGGATACCTATGTCGATAGAGCTGTCGCGGCTCCAGAGTGGCGCACCAAAGTCAAAGCTACGTGCGAAATGCGCCCAGCTCCCCCAGATCAGCAAGACGATCAGCGCCAGAATGACAGCTGTCGTGATGAACTCAACGATATAGAGCGTCCGGCCTCTAAGCGCTCCAACAACCATGTCCATTCGGATATGACCGCCATCACGCTGCGCATAGGAAATTCCCATGAAAGCGATTAACGGCATGGCCTGCTCGATCCAGTCCACGTAACCAGGAAGTGGCGCATTGGCGAAATTCCGACCACCAACGGAGACTACGGCCATGACCATCAGCGAGAAAACTGCAAGACCGCTGATCAAGGCCAGAAAGCTCTCCAGTTTGTAGAGATGTTGATCGAGAATGCTGAGACGGCTGTCGTCAGACAGCACCTGGGATGACCCGGCCATCGTTGTACTCCGCTGTCAGGGGAAAGGGCACCCGACGCCAGCTTGGCCGACGCCGGGTTGTGAGTGGATTAGCTGCCGTTTGCGATCTTCCCAGTCACAAGGTCATAAAGCTCTTGTGCTGGCAGGCCACGCTCGGTGTTTTCTGCAATCCAGGCCTCGGCCGCGGGGGCGGCAGCGGCTTCTTTAAACGCCGCGACTTCTTCATCGCTGAAAGTGACCCGTTCGATGCCGCGTTGATCCAGCTCAGGACCCCACGCTTCCATCGTTTTGGTCTGGTAGTGGCTCACATAGTGATCCAATGCCTCCTCCACCGATCCCAGCAGAGCTTCGCGGTGTTCGTCAGATAAGTCTTCCAGCGCCAGCGTGTTCACCACGACTGGGCAGTTGACGGTGCCGGGGTTGAGGTTCGTCGTCCACCACGTGCCATTTTCAATGGTGCCGAAGGACATATGTGCGTGTGGTGCAAAGCTGACAGCTTTGACGATGCCGCTATCCATGGCCTGACGCACTTCGGACGCAGACATCGAGGTCGGAACTGCTCCAACCGTCTCCATCGCTTTACCGATGCCGCCGGTGGCGCGCACACTCAGACCTTCGAAATCGGTTAAGGATTTCGGCGCGTCACCGACGCCAACAAGGTTGTACTGCGGTAGCGGCGACGGCATCAGCAGAGTCGCGTCCCAGCGTGCCAAATCCTCGACAACTGCCGGGTGTTGATAGACAGCCCTCGACAGGTCAATTTCCTGTTCCAGCGATGTCACGCCCAGAAACGGCAGTTCCAGAACGGTGATCGAGGGGTTCTTGTCGCGGTGGTAGCCAGCGCAGAACTGGGCCATTTCAAACGCACCAATCGAAATCCCATCGAGATTTTCTTTGTTCTTCGACAAGCCGCCATAGCTGATGTTGAGCGTGAACTCGCCGCCCGTCTTTTCGTTCACCAGTTCGGCGAGTTTCTCGACGTGTTCGGTAAAGGCACGACGCTTGCCCCACAAGGAAACGTTCCATTCGACAGCTAGTGCTTCGGATGCAACGGTCAGCGACAGGGCGGCGATGGCCGCCCGGTTAAGGTGTTTGCGCATAATGGCTCCTCCCAGATCACGCAATGTGTTTGGGCAGAGTATTCAGGATGCGCAGCAGCCTGCCTATGAAGGAAAATGCGCGCGAAGTTTCGGAGGCCCTGCGGATATCCGCAGAGTGATTTCTCCTACAACAGCGCCTCTTTATCGAGACCAAGTTTGACGATCTTTTCGTTGAGTGTCCGGCGGCCGATCCCAAGCGCTTCGGCGGCGGCATCCATTCGGCCTTTATGCGCCTTGATGGCTTTGCCGACGAGTTCACGTTCAAAAGCAGCAACCGCTTCGCGCAGCGTATCCGGCACTTCGTCGAGGTGCTGATCGCTGTGTATAGCCTGTGCCACTGACCCCCCTCCCCTTCGGGCCGCCAAAATGCGCCGTTCGCAGACATGGCGCAATTCACGCACATTGCCAGGCCAATCATGTGCAAGCAGAGCGGCCAAATCGTCCTGATCGAGTTCTGGCGCGTCTATCTCATAAACCTGCGCAAATTCGTTCAAGAAATGTGTCGCCAACAGAACCAGATCATCCCGTCTTTGACGTAGTGGAGGTAAAGACAGGACAACAGTATTCAATCGAAACAAAAGGTCCTGACGCAGGCGGCCTTCCTCGGCTGCCAGTACAACGTCTTCGTTGGTTGCTGACACGACCCTGAAACTTACTGGCACCGGCGACACAGCCCCCACCGGCAGCACCTGCTGATCTTCGATGACCCTTAGTAGCTTGGCCTGCGCCGCTGGTGGGCACGAGCAGATTTCATCCAGAAACAAGGTACCGCCCGATGCTGCCACAAGCCTTCCGTCAGATTCACCTGCGACGCCGAACATTTCCGCTTCAAACGTATCGGCCGATAACGCGGCGCAGTTCAGCGCAAGAAACGGTGCTTCCGGCGAGCGGCCCAAATCATGTAAAGCGTGGGCAACCAGCTCTTTCCCGGTGCCGGTATCCCCCTGCAACAAAACCGCAACCGAAGTATCAGCAAGATCAAGTACATCTTGTCGCAAGTCTGTAATGGCGTCTGTTTGTCCCAGCAGGATGCGGTCAAGGCCTGACAGTTTGAACAGCCGGTCTTTGAGACGGGCATTGCTTTTTCGCATTCGGTTTTGTTCAGCCGCGTGTCTCAGCACCGTAAGCAATCGCCTTGGTTCATATGGCTTTTCGATAAACCCATACGCCCCGTCCTGTATGGCCTGAACCGCCATCGGGATGTCACCATGTGCCGAAATTAAAACTACTGGAGGCGCCACATGCCTATCCAGGCTGGCCAGCAATTCAAGGCCCGACATGCCGGGCATACGCACATCAGACAAAATGACATCGGGCGAGGCGTTGGCCAGATGTTCCGTCACGTGGGTCGCGCGCGACAGGGCGCTAACAGTCCAGCCGGCGGCTTCGAGCAACTCGACAAGCGATTGTCGCATCGATTTGTCATCATCAACGACCAGAACTTTGAAAGGTTGCTGCTGGGTCATTCGTTCATTTCTTCAGTCATCGAGGCCATCGGGAAGGTGACACGAAAAACTGTTCCACCGCCATCACGATTTCGGGCCGCCATCTTGCCATCGTGATCTTTGACAATGCTGGTGGAAATGGCCAGTCCCAAACCCATGCCTTTCCCGCTCTCTCTTGTGGTTACAAATGGCTCTTGCAACTCAGCCAGCGTTGCCTCGCCCAACCCGTGACCGTTGTCCTGAATTTCCAACACGACCTCATCATCAGAAGCCGTGACAGCGATATGGATTTCAGGCGCATCCGCTTCATCCGTAGCATCTATGGCATTGCGCAAAAGATTAGTGATGACTTGTTCGATCCGCAGTGCACTGCCCCGGATAAAAACCGGACCGGTCGGCGCATCAACTGAGATTTTTGCCTTACACTGCTCGATGTTTGGCGCAACCAGAGCCAACGCGGCATTAACTGAAGCGCACAGGTTTACGTCGGCGAAAGCCTCGCTCTCTGAGCGCGCGAAGAACCGCAATTGGCGTGTAATCCCTTCCATCCTGTCAACCAAGCTTCCGATTTTTCGCGATAGCTTGGTTTCAACCGGAGATCCGATCTCTGCCGCAACCAAATGATTGCGCATGGCGGCGATTGGTTGGCCCAGTTCATGTGTTACTGACGCCGAGAGTTGTCCAAGGGCCGCCAGTCTACTTGCACGCTCCAATTCGCCTTGGGTGCGTTTGAGGCGCCGTTCGGCTGACTTGCGGTCTTCGACTTCGATCGCGAGCCGTTCATTCGCTTCGCGCAACATCGATTCCTCTTGTTCAGACCGCGCCAAGGCCGCGCTTACACGTCGTGCACGTTGTACCTGAAAAAAAGTGAATGCGAGCCCTGCCAAAAGGACAAAAAGCGCGGTCACAAGCCAGCTTCGCGCGACGGCCCGATCATCGCTTGCGAAATAGTGAAGCGACCACCCATGCGGTAAGTTTGCTGCTGCAAGATGCAACCGCTTCGTCCCCGCAATTCTGGCCCGATCCCCCGGCAACTCAGCCCAATCCAATGGATCTAAGTCTTGCCCCGGAAATTGTCTTGCGTTTTGAATCCGTTCTTGTTGCTGTTCCGACAATGGCGTCAGCACGCGGTATTGCCAATCAGAGTTAGAGGACAGAAGAACAACACCGTCCTCATTGGCCAACAAAACCTGTTCGCCCGAATTTTTCCAACTGTCCTGAAGGTCCGAGAAGTCGATCTTGATAGCTATGACTCCAGTTGAAGCTCCGTGATCGTCAAGCACCGCGTTGGAAATGAAGTAGCCCGGCAAGCCAGTCGTTGCCCCAATGGCATAGAAGCGGCCTTGTTCACCGGAAATGGCAGTTTGGAAATACGGGCGGAATGCGTAGTTCTGCCCAACAAAGCTCTCAGTGTCGCGGTAGTTCGATGCGGAAATCGTGATCCCGTCCTCGTCCATCAGGTAGATCGCATCCAGTCCCGCCCGCGCCGCAAAATCTTCGAGCCGTCGGTTTAATATTCCCGTGCCGTCACCTTCGGCCGTTCCAATGACATAGGAGTCTTGTGAAAGCACATATGTGAAGTGGGAAAACCGTTCGAGTTCGCTGTTAACCGAACTTTGATAGAGAGAAAGTCGGCCCTGCGCTTTCGAAAGCTCCTCCGAAAGGAAGTATTGGTATGACACCAGATTAAGGCCAATGCTCGCTGCAATGGCCGCTAAAAAGATGACAATAAGCGAAGTTGACCGCATTAATTGCTCATAAACTGCGTCAGCATAGGATCACAGCATTTTTTGGCCGTCCATCCCGGGACTTCTAATCCTAAGTGTGAGTTTTCAGGCCCAATAAGGCTGTCAGGGTCTTTATGGCAAGTTAAGTTAACGTTCCGGGCCACAGCCAACATCCAGTAGCCAACCGAATTGCTGCGGTCGCAGCCCTCTTTGCCGCCATTCGTTGCAGCGGCGAGATAGGAAGCCTGTCAAACTCACAGATCGCAGACAATGCAGCCGTTTGATCTCTCTCTATTGGGCGGCTCGAAACATCGGAAACAGGGGTGGGGCTTGGTCGGCTTTTATTAGACCCATCTCTTGGAAACCATAGCGCCTATACAGCGATAGATTTGTAGGGTTTGTCGACTCCAAGTAAGCAGGTCTTCCATCTTCGTCACAACGTTTAAGGCAGCATTCAAGCAACGCGGACCCCAACCCTTTTCCTTGGCGAATTGGATCGACCGCAATAAAAGCTAAATGCCAGCAGTCTTCATCGGGATGATAATTGTCCATCTGCCCGAAGGTTTCGAACAACGCATCATGCTTTTCTGGTGAGACCGTCTGCTCAAAACAGGCGACAAGCCGTTCTTCGTCAGGGTGAATGCTTGGCGGAAGCCAAAGTGCGCCAGCAGTGAAATCATCGTTTTGAAACGCGCTACCCTTTTCAAATGCACGCCCGCCAAAGAAGTCCATTACTCGCGGGAAGTGGGTAAGGAAATCGGCAGGTTCAGGATACAGCCAACGCATGAATGGGTCGGCAGAAAATCCAAGAGCAAGTCCGCTTAACAAACTTTCTGCTTCACGTCGGGTTGATGATCTAAACATGAAATTACCTTTGGTCGTTCCACCTCGATTTTCACGTTTCAGCATGTGGGTCGCAAATACATGTTGTCAAATGAGCAATTTTTGTCCTGCTCAAGCACCGATGGATGACTGAACTGGCCCAGGCGTTTGTGGGCGGTACAACATTCGGAGGTCAGGCGCATTTCACTTGGATGAATACCGGCCCATTCTGGCCGTTGACGTTGACGTCATACGCCACAGTGAAACTTCTACAAACCGGCCATTCGCTGTACTGGCAAAGCATTGCGCTGGCTGAACTCTCACACTCCGGGACTTTGCGGACCAATAGCCTGCGTTACATCCTTTGCGACTAACATGGTCGTAAACTGAACTACGACCAAATTCAGAAGGCCACGATCGTGCAACGCAAAAAGCTGGGCCTCGACGCTTACAGCCTTCACGGCTTGCGATATAGCGCAGCAAGCGAACTGGCAGAGGCGGGATGAACTGACCACCAAATTTCGGCCATCACAGGTCACAAAAGGCTGGCCATGGTCCAAAAATACTCGAAGAGTGCCAGTCAAAAGCGACTCGCGAAGCAGGCCCGGTTAAGCGGGACCAGAACAAGAACTGAACATGAACGTGAGAAACTTTCTGGGAAACCGCAAAATCGACGGTTTCTAGCGTGGTCAAAGGGTGGTCGGATTTGCCATATATTTATGGCGGTGCTGTTAGACAAATTCGAACCAGTCTCAGCTAGTCCAGCATAGCTGACCTTTATTTGGCACAAAGATCGTGCCACTCGGAAAGAGCGCCGGAGCGTGTCAGTTTGAAAGTGTCTCAGCTAGTTAGAGATCTCTCCTGGTTGAATTGGTTGTAGACAGAGGAATGGACGGAGGCGAATTTCTGCAAACTTCGCATGCGCCTGAAACGTTGAATGGCGCGTTCTCTTCGTCGGAATGCAGGTGGGAGATCTCAACGCGGTCGTTGAGCCACCTGCTCGTCTGCTGTCTTTCGGTTGCACCAAGCTCTCTGAGAGCGGCCCGATACGATGCGAAGCGATCCGTGACGACGTTTTCCGCTTTACCGTGTCGCTTCATAAATTTCTTGAGGAATTTCAATGCCGCATGCTTGTTTCGACGTTTGGTGACAATCGCTTCCAGTACCTCGCCTTCGTGATCAACAGCCCGCCAAAGACAATGCCGCTTGCCATTCACCTTCACAAAAACCTCTTCCACGTGCCACTTCTATTGGGAGAACGCGCGCAGTTGCTAGACACGCTTCCGTCTGATCTCAGCAGCAAACATCGGGCCAATCCTGTTTCACAAATAGCGGATGGTTTCGTTGCTCACCTCAATACCACGCTCATGCAATAGGTCTTCCACGTCTCTAAAGTGGGAAATGAACGTACAGCATGACCGCCAGACGAATGACCTCTGGACTGGTTTTGAAGTACTTGAATAGCGATTGCTTAATCTTGCGCGAAGGCTACGAGGGCACCCTGCCCGCTTCAACACAAGTTCTGCTGACTAAACCTTCGGTGGAGACCTCAGAGGTCGAACATCCTGAGGATTTCGAAGCGCGTATGGAGGGCCAGAGCAGTAAGGCCTATAAGGCCCTTCAGCGCCTTGACACTATACTGTTGATTCATCGCGCTGACCTGCTGGATGATCCGAGCTTAGTGGGCCGTGCTCGCATGTGCATGAATGCAAGGGGCATCATCCGTAAAGAATTCCAGTGACTTCTATTACATGCTCTCTAAACTCCGGGCAGTTGTTAGTCAGAATTGACGTGGGAGTTTGGGCGCAGTTGGGCGACAAAAAGGCATCAGGGACCCCTATAAGTCCTGCGCCATCATCTGCGCCAAGTTCGGAGTTAAGCGCAGCTGATCAACAGGCGCGGTTTGAAGCCACCGCTCGCGTGATGCAGGCGATCTCTGTGACCAAGGACGACGTACAGCCGGTTTGCGATCTGATTGTCGCGCTTGCCAAAGACCTTTGCGACGCTGTTTTTGCTGGCTTGGTTCTTGGACAGGAAGGCGACGCTCTTCAGCGGCTCGTGGCCAGTGTTAACCTGCACCCTGACATTCAGCAGCTCTGGCGCGACGGTAAATACACGATGGAGCCGGGCAATTCTCTGGTGACTGAAACAATCCTCAGCGGCGAGACCAAACGCGTTGTGGATATGGGAGACACTGATTTCCACAAATCCGGCGATAAACGGTTCAAGTTGATTGTCGACAAGCATGGGTGCCGCAGCAATCTGTTTGTTCCTCTAAAGGTGGACGGCGGTGCAATCGGATGCTTGATGTTGGCGCGAGACGAGGTGCGGCCCTATACCGACGATCAGGTTAAGCTCGTCGAAACCTTTGCCGCCCAAGCGGTAATCGCCATTGAGAACGTTCGCCAATTCCGCGAATTGCAAATCCGCCTGGCACGCGAAGGCGCCTCGCGTGAAGTTCTTGAGACAATTAGCCAATCACGAGAAGATGAGACGCCGGTGTTCCAGACGATCCTGGAAAACACCGCTCGGCTTTGCGAAACAGATGTCGCCACATTGAGCCTTTTGAATGAGGCAGGAACCCACCTTGAATATGCGGCCCATTTTGGTGATCAGTTGGCGACCTACGAGGTTGGCGTAGATCGTTGGTCACTGGACTCACATCTCCAGATTGCGGAGTCCGTGCGCGGGGCGCGCGTTGTTCACAATGTCGATTTGCGCCTGACTGACCAGTATATCAAGGGCGACCCATGGCGCCGTCAACTTGTAGACGAAGAAGGTGTCCGGTCATTTCTGACGGTCCCATTAATGTCGGCAGATGGCACGCCCGCGGGCGTTATCGGGATTTACCGACGTGAGGTTCGGGCCTTTACAGAAGACGAGATTTCTCTGGTTGAGGGCTTTGCCGCCCAGGCCGTGATCGCCTTGGACAACACGCGACAATTGAATGAACTGCACACGCAGTTGGAGCGTCAGGCGGCAACACAGAAAATTCTAACGGTCATTAGCCAAAGCCGTGATGACGATGCGCGCGTCTTTGATTCAGTGCTTCAGCAGGCCACCAGGGTATGTGATGCAGATCAGGCGGTACTTATTTTGATCAACGCTGCAGGGACCCACGGGCGGTTGGCGGCGAATTGGGGGCATCAGAGAACCGAATTTGATGTTGGAGACGAGTGGCAGTTGGATGAATCGATTCCCATAGCCACTGCGATACGAACAGGTAAGGTTGGTCGCATCGATGATTTGACCGACACGGATTTTTATCGCTCGGGCCATCCTACAGCTGCCATGATGGTTGAGATAGAAGGCATTCGGTCACGCGTTACAGTCCCCCTGATGCAAGGAGATCAGGCTATCGGTGCCATCGCGGTCAGCCGCCGTGAGGTGCGGCCATTTGCTGACCCTGACGTGCAGTTGATCGAAGAATTCGCCAAACATGCAGTCATTGCCATCGAAAATACGCGCCAGTTTCGTGAAGTTCAGGAACGACTTGAACGGGAAGAAGCGTCGCGCGAAATCCTCGAAGTCATCAGCCGCAGTCGCGATGACGATAGCCCTGTCTTCAATAGCATACTCAAAAATGCCAGCCGTTTGTGCAAAGCCCCACTGGCCTTTCTGTGTGTCGCCGATCACGAACGTGGCCTTGCAACAATTCCGGCCAATATCGGTGCGCGAACGGATTTTGATGAGGCCCTGAAGGGGTTCGTGGAGCCCTTGACCCGCACGGAACTCGTTGCAATCCGCCCTATGTTCGATGGCCAGGTCATCCGGCAAGACGATATTGCAGATGATCCGCTTTATTATCAGGATCGCGATCCAAAACGGGTTCAGATGGTTGAAGTCGAAGGGGCTCGCTCGGTCCTTGCGGTGCCGTTGATGAAAGACGACACGGGTCTTGGGGTGATCGTTCTCTATCGCCGTGAAGTTTCGCCATTTTCGGATGATGATGTCGCTCTGGTCCAAACCTTTGCGGCCCAAGCCGTGATCGCAATGGATAACGTACGCCAGTTCCGAGAGGTGCAGGACCGTACCGCGGAAGTCACGCAAGCCTTGGAGTATCAGACTTCAACATCCGAAGTGCTGCGTGTGATCTCAGCGTCTCCCAATCAACTGTCGCCTGTTCTGGACGCCATTCTTAAAGAAGCGTCGCGCATCTGCGAATTGCAGGATGCCTATGTCGCAATGCTCGACCCGGACGATGGGCTTTTTCATGTGCACTCGACGCTCACACAAGACACGGCCTTTGCAGAGTACGTCAAAGCTCACCCGATTTCGCCAGCGGAGAACGGTGTAAGCGGGCGTGCAATCTTGTCGAAACGCACAAGCTATGTCGAAGATGTCGAAGCGGATGACACCTACACCTGGTTGGAAGAAAGCGGCGTGGGTGATTACAAATCATTGCTTGGACTTCCGCTTGTCAAAAACGGCGAAGTCGTAGGCGTTATCTCTCTTGGGGCGCCAATGGTCTCGGGTTTTTCCGCCAAACAGATCAAACTGCTGGAAACTTTTGCGGATCAGGCGGTTATCGCGATTACCAACGCAAACCTTTTCCACGAGTTGGAGGAGCGGACAGAAGAAGTCACGCAGGCGCTGGAGTATCAGACCGCCACGTCAGACGTATTGTCGGTGATTTCGCGATCTCCGAATGAGCTGGAGCCGGTGCTGACGGAGATACTGAGAGTCGCCAGCCGGATTTGCGAGCCAAAATATGCGGCAATCTCGATTCTGAATCCCCAAGACAACCTTTACCATACTAACATCATGCTCGACTTTGACAGTGATTTCATGAAGTTCATGAAGGCACACCCAGTGCCGGCAGGTCATGGGAGCGGCATTGGCCAAACAGCTGCACGAGGAGAAACAGTCTACTACCAGGACACTGAAGCTAACGAATACGCCTGGAAGGAAGCCGCACGTATTGGCAAGTATCGCTCGCTTCTGGGTGTCCCATTGGTCAAGGATAAGGTTGTGGTCGGTGTGGTCGTGCTCTGCCACGACAAAGTTGCACCATTCAATTCAAAACAGATCGCGCTCTTGGAAACGTTCGCCTCCCAAGCGTTGATTGCTATCAATAACACTCGGCTTTTTGAGCAAGTTCGGGCGCGCACGGCCGAGGTCGAAGAGGCATTGGTGCGCGAACGTGCCAGTGCTGAAATCTTGCACCTCATCAACGAAGCATCGTCCGACATCCAGCCTGTGTTTGACCTTGTCGTGCAAAAATCCGCTGAGCTTTGTGGAGCGCAGTTCTGCGTCCTCGAGCGCTTTGACGGCAATCTCTATCATTTCTGCGCACAATACGGGTTTCCGCAGGCTACTTTGAAGGCACTGACTTCGGATTATCCCTTGGAAGCTTCAAAGGGTCATCTGGCTCCATTGGTCGTGGAAAGCGGCGAAGTTCAGCATCTAGCAGATGCGCGGGGACCCGAGTATTTCAGTCCAGAGCTTGCCCGAAAGGCTGGGTATCGGCGCTTGATGGCCGTACCGATCCGGGCTGAGGCGCGGATTTGGGGCGTCATAATTGTCGGTTGGGCCGAGGCCGGACCGCCGCAACAAAACAGCGTCGAGCTCGTTCAGGGTTTTGCCAATCAAGCCAGTATCGCCATCGAGAACGCACGGCTATTCCGGGAAACTCAGGAACGCACTGCTGAAGTCGAGGAGGCGTTGAAGTATCAGACGGCGACGTCTGAAGTGCTCGACGTCATCTCGCGCTCACCGAACGATCTTCCACCGGTATTGGACGCCATCCTGGAGGTCTCGTCGCGTATCTGTTCACCGGAATACGCGTTCTTTGCAATGAAGGATGCTGACGATGGCCTATACCGCGTGGCCATGTCCCACAATGTAAGTGATGCTTTTCTCAAATTCCTGTCCGATAACCCTATCGCGCCAGAGGAAGGTTCTTGCATCGGGCGCACGGCTCTGCACGGCAAGACGGTTTATATAAAAGACACCCGTAGGGATCCGACTTACACATGGAAAAAAGCGGCTGAGATCGGGGACTATCTTACCACTCTTGGTGTCCCTTTGGTCAGCAATGGCGTAACCGTTGGCGTTATTGTTATGGCGCATCGGCAGGCAGCTGCGTTTAGCGACAAACAAGTCAGCCTACTCGAAACCTTCGCGTCCCAGGCCGTGATCGCCATCAACAATACGCGACTGTTCAAAGAAGTGCAGGCCCGCACTGCAGAAGTTGAAGAGGCATTGGGGTATCAGAAGGCGACATCCGAAGTGCTCGAGGTGATTTCCCGTTCCCCTGACGCTTTAGAGCCGGTTTTGGAAGCGTTGGTGGCCGTTTCGTCGCGCATCTGCCGCCTACAAGATGCTTTCGTGGCGCTAAAGAAACCCGAGGACGGAAAATTCCATTTCTTTGCCGGGCACAATCTCACAGAGAGTTTTGCCAAATTCCTCGAGTCGCATCCATTTGAGCCAGGGGAAACGTCGGCGACCGCCCGGGCGCTTTTATATGGGCGCGCCGACTACGTTGAGGATACTCAAGCGGACCCTAACTATGATCCGGTCCTTAGGTCCAACTTGCAAGGATACAGGTCGGTTCTCTCTGTACCTTTGATACGCGACGGTGACACGATTGGTGTCATCAGTATGGGCAGCCGAAATAAAGCCGCCTTTGAGGACAAGCAAATCAAGCAGATGGAGACTTTTGCCTCGCAGGCGATCATAGCGATTCAAAACTCTAAATTGTTCAACGATACGCAAGTCGCACTCTCTCGCCAAACGGCAAGTGCGGATGTTCTCAGAGTGATCTCGGAATCCCCGACAGATACCAAACCGGTTTTTGAGAAGATTGTCGGACTGGCTACAGCTCTCATCGATTGCGACTTGTCGATTGCCATGCAGGCTAACAAAACTGAATACTGGCAAGTGGCGGCCGCAACTCCGGATGGTTTAGAGGAAATCACTTGGACTGAGCGCCTGCCAATTGATCCCGACGACAACCTGCCATCCCGCGTCATCCAGAGCGGCAAGACGCTGCAATTGGATGAATCGCGCTTTGATGAACTATCTCCGCGGGACACGGAAATCGTTGAGCGACAAGGATTCAAGTCGTTCTTGATGGTACCCTTGATGCGAGGGAAAGACTGTTTCGGCACTCTCGTCTTTATTCGGAAAACGTCGAAGGCTTTCAGTGATGACGAAGTAGCCATTGCCGAATCTTTCGCGGATCAGGCTATCATCGCGCTGGAAAACGTGCGTCTGTTCAATGAAACTCAGGCTTCCTTAGCGCGACAGACTGCCAGTGCTGATGTACTGCGGGTGATCAGCCAATCGCCTTCAGATACCACACCTGTTTTTGAGGCGATTGTAAATTCCGCGACACGGCTTGTTTCATGCGACATGGCAGGCGCCGCTTTGTCAGATGACAGTTCCTGGTGGCAAGTGGCTTTGGCGACGCCAAAAGGCCTTTTACGTGATTTCGGACGAACCCAACACCCGTTGGACCCGAAGGATAATTTTCTGTCGTCCGTGTTACTGTCCGGGAAAACCATGCATGTCCACGATTTGACGTCGCAGGGCTTGCCGCGCTTGGCAAAGAAGCTTCACGAAGAAAACGGATTTGAAGCTTTCCTTGGCATACCGTTAATGCGCGGAGACAAGTGTTTGGGCGGGCTCTATTTCATCAGGAAATCAAAAACACCGTTCTCGAACGACGATATTGCAATGGCTGAGTCTTTTGCAGATCAGTCTGTTATTGCCATCGAGAACGTGCGCCTATTCCAAGAGGCTCAAGAGGCACGTGAAGCGGCCGAGTCTGCCAACGAGGCCAAAAGTGCCTTCCTCGCCACCATGTCCCACGAAATCCGCACACCGATGAATGCCGTTATCGGGATGAGTGGGCTCCTGATTGATACCAAGTTAGATGCCGAGCAAAGCGATTATGCCAACACGATCCGGGACAGTGGCGACGCACTACTGGGCATAATCAACGAAATCCTCGATTTCTCAAAAATCGAAGCCGGGCAGATGGACATCGAGAACCATCCGTTCGATTTGCGTGAATGTATTGAAAGCGCGCTAGATCTGATCAGCGGCAAGGCCGCCGAAAAGAAGCTTGATCTGGCCTATGAATTTGACGACGCTCTGCCCATTGCGATCAGTGCTGACCTGACCCGGTTGCGGCAGATCCTGCTGAATCTGCTTTCCAACGCCGTGAAGTTTACCGAAAGCGGGGAAGTGGTTTTATCTGTTGAACAAACCACCAAGAAACGCGGATCGCTTGAGCTGACTTTCACAGTCCGCGACACTGGTATTGGCCTGAGCGAAAAAGGTATGAGCCGTCTGTTCCAGTCCTTCAGTCAGGCAGACAGCTCAACAACTCGTAAATATGGCGGCACCGGTCTTGGTCTGGCGATTTCCAAACGTCTTGCAGAACTCATGGGCGGCACCATGTGGGCACGAAGTGACGGCGTGGGGCACGGTTCGACCTTTATGTTTACGATCCGGGCCAAACCCTCCAAACCGGTCAAATCATCGTCGCGCGATCTGGTGGGCGTTCAGTCCGAGCTTGAAGGCAAACGCATCCTTATGGTGGATGACAACGCCACCAACCGTAAAATCTTGTCGCTCCAGACCGAGAAATGGGGCACTAAAACCACTACCTGCGAAACCCCGTCCGATGCGCTGGCCACACTCGAGAAGGCTCAAAAGTTCGATCTGGCAATTCTCGACATGCACATGCCAGAAATGGATGGTGAGGAACTTGCCCGGAAAATTCGGGCCAAGCATCCGGACTTGCCGCTGATCCTCTTTAGTTCTCTTGGTCCGCGCGACATTGACCTCGAAGACGGCCTCTTTGCTGCCAACCTCACCAAGCCGCTGCGTCAGTCGCATCTCTTTGACACTCTGGTCACGTTGTTTTCAACCGAAGATACCCCAGTGAAGCCGGCCAAGCCCGTAGACAAACCCCAGACCGATCCAGAGATGGCAAAACGCCACCCTCTGCGTATTCTGTTGGCTGAGGATAATTTGGTGAACCAGAAACTTGCGCTTCGCCTGCTTGAACAGATGGGCTATCGCGCTGATCTGGCCAGCAACGGCGCTGAGGCGGTCGAAAGCGTGAACCGGCAAGCATACGATGTCGTATTGATGGACGTGCAGATGCCCGAAATGGATGGGCTCGAAGCCTCACGCTGCATAAACCAAGATTTTCCCGGAGAAGACCGACCGCGTATAGTCGCCATGACCGCTAACGCCATGCAAGGCGACCGCGAGATGTGTTTAGATGCCGGGATGGACGACTACATCGCCAAACCGATCCGCCTGCCTATTCTTATCGAAGCCCTTTTGAATGTTCCTAGGAAAAGCAAGTAATCCATGACAAACGGTCCAATTGATCTTGATATCTTCGCTGAACTCAAGGACGCGACAGGCGACGAATTTGCCGCCGAGCTTGTGAACACCTTCCTCGACGAAGCCCCTGGCATGATCGCCGAATTGAAAGCGGCTGCCGACGCGTCTGACGCTGATGGATATCGCCGCGCGGCTCATTCCATTAAGTCGAATGCAAACACCTTTGGTGCGACTGCACTGGCCGAGTTGGCCAGAAAAATCGAGCTCGGGGACATACCAGCGACTGGCGACCTTACAGATGCGAAAGATCTGGAGGCCGCTTTCGCCAAAGCTGCTGCGGCCCTGCGGACCCTGAACAATGACTGATACACCCGGCCATCTCCTCATCGTTGATGACAACAAAGTCAATCGGCTACTCCTGTCTCGCAATGTTGAATTGTTGGGGCACAAAGCCTCTGTCGCGGAAAACGGCCTCGTCGCGATGGAGATGTTGTCGAGTCAGTCCTATGACCTGCTTCTACTCGATATCGAAATGCCGGAAATGGACGGGTTTCAGGTTCTGGAGGCAATCAATGCGGACCCCGACCTGCGCGAATTACCGGTAATTGTGACCTCCTCTGTCGAAGGGCTCGACAATATTGTGCGCTGCATCGAGTTAGGCGCAGAAGACTACTTGCCTAAGCCGGTGAACAAGACGCTTCTCAGCGCCCGCGTCTCCAGCTGCCTTGAAAAAAAGCGACTGCGGGACGAACAAAGACGCCTTCTCGAACGCTTCGCAACCACCGAGGTTGCGCAAGACCTACAAGAGTCTGGGTTTGCCATCGGCGGCAAACGTGCAAACGCATCGGTTCTTTTTTGCGACATTCGCGGTTTCACAGCCCTTTCAGAAAGCCTAGCGCCCGAGGCAACAATTGATCTACTCAACACCTTTTACACGTTGATGTTCGAGGCGGTGACCAGCAATGGCGGCATTGTCAGCCTGATGCTGGGTGACGGGTTGATGGCTCTCTTCGGTGTTCCACAACCTCTGAACAACACTGCGCAAAGTGCTGTAGCTGCGGGGCATGAAATGCAGAGCATGATAGAGATGCTGAATCACGACCGGCTCGCGGATGGAGAACGGAGTCTAAGGATCGGGATCGGTATCGCCACAGGCGAAGTCGTCGCGGGCTATTCCGGCACTGACAACCGGGCGACCTATACCTGTATCGGATCCGCGGTAAATCTCGCAGCCCGATTGGAAGCGGAAACCCAGAACACCGGAAGCCGGATTTTGGTCGATCAAGAGACCCTGGATCTGCTCGACGGAGTTGATATTCAGGAGACATTTGGCGGGACCCAGATCAAGGGCTTCTCCGATCCATTCGACATTCACGCTTTGTGATCTTCCGACACGAGTATCGTTTCTCAGATATCATTTCCTGAAAGATCGTTTACTATTAACCTCCCCGCCGTCGCAGCCACTCAATTTGGATTCGCGAAAACGGTTTGAATTTTTTACGCCGACCATTTGGGACAACCCCGTATGGTCACCAGATGAAACTGGCCTTGCGTTGTGCATGCGAAGGACCATTTTGTCTGAGTTCCACCAGGTAAACAGGTTCATGCCTGCTGCCAGCACCAATGCGAACAGCATGCCGCCCGCTCCGGCCAGAAGGTATCCCAATCCCATGAACAAGGCCGTCATTGCGGCCATCAATAATGCAGTCTTCGTATAACCCATTCGATGCAGACCTCTACGCGGCTCATACATGATGTGTGATCAATACGTTCATGTTGCAATGATTGTCGCCCCGATCTGCGGCAATGGGGGCTACTACGCTGAGCAAATGGTGATTTTCCCTCGAACTGAATTTTAAATAAATCATTTATATTCAACAATATGAACCTTAACCCTCACTAAAGATCGTGCTGCAATGTGTGAACAATCTTACTTTCAAGAAGTTGGGTTTCTGACAGTATGGACTTGTGTGTTTCAACAAGTGTTGTTGGTTAGAAGATGTATTTTACCAAGTTCGAAGAACCGTTTTGCGCGGTCGATGACATCCGCAAAGATGAGTTTGCCCGGAAATATCCGTTGCTGGACAATAGATCTGTTCATGCGCAGTGGAAGAAAGGTTCCTGGCAAATCACGCGAATAGGTGAGATCTGGAAGAGGACCGGAAAGGTTTTTTCTGTCCCATATGAAGGCATCAACGCGTACCCATCTTTTCAGTTCGCAGAAGACGGAACTCCGCTTCCCTTGATGGAAACTGTGTTAAAGGCGCTGCCGGCCGATTTGACGCCCTGGCAACGAGCTTTTTGGATGACCTCCCCTAAGGCTGAACTTGGAGGAGGCAATCCCGCGAACTCCATTCAAACTGACGATAACCGTGTGGTCGACGTGGCAAGTAAATTCGGTGAAGATTTTCTCAACTAAATGAGTTCCCAACAAGGAATTTCGACTACGGGTGGGATTTCCTGCTGATCTATTGCCGTCCATAGCAACAGAGCCACAATGCTTTTCGAACAAAACTTCAGATTGGCCAACCTATCAAAGCCAGCGCCATGTTGGGCTTGAGCAAAATGACCTCGTCTCCGTGTTGAATTTGTAGAGAGTGCAACTGCGGAAGATTACTTACCGCATCAATCAGCGCCACCGTTTGTCCCCGCGCAGTGTGCGGATCAGCCATTGCGGTTACCAACAGAGACCTTCGGCGAGTAGTCATGGCGTTCACCTGGAAGTCGATCTCCGAGTGTCCAGACACCTATCGGGCCTTGCTCAACCCAGTTTGTTGCCAAGCTGACGAACGAACATGAAGAATTGGCGTTTTACGAATTCTCTCATGTGGACTTCTACTACAAGCCTGAGGCAGTGAAAGCGTCGACTGATGCTGTGGCAGAGTTTTTCAGCAAATGACCCCATAAGGCAGAGGTCAACAGCTGGCCTCTGCCTAATTCGTACCGACGTTCTTTTGCGCAGCATTCGAGAGTTTGGGCTCAATGCGGTCTTTTGCTAAATTTTCCAGAGAGGCCGCATTGCGGACAAAGCGCCAATTCTGGGCGCTCAATCTAATATCGGCTTTTCAAAAACACGAACTCTGACGATACTTACAGAAATCTGCACAGACGCGCTTGTCGGCCCCAGAAGCACAACTTGGGTGCCTCTTTGGCCCCTTTCAGTCCGCAGTGCGATTAGACCAAGTCTGATACGCCGCTCGTTCTTCAGAGCACGCCTGAAGCGTCATTGCCATCATCTGGTTTTCCTCGCTGCGACCGGTTCTGGTCTCACCCGTCAGGGTTAGACACATTTCTGGGGCAGCCGCAGGGGTTATGGTGCCTTCGCCGTCAAAAATCCAACTTTGGGCTGTGGAGCCATCACAGGCTGCCAATTCGGCGGACGCATCGGCCTCGGTCGAGATAACCTGCATGCAGACGTCAAACTCAGGCATAAAGAGGACACCGTCCGCGAATTGCTCTGAATCAAACGCCTGATCGACCAGCACTTCACCGAGCGGGCTGTAGCAGGTGTGCGCTTGGAGCCCATCTTCGGGATTGGCAGAAGCGCCTTTACCTTTTGCTATGTCGATACAATAACCGTTCTGAATGTTGTCGAGCATATCAACGACATAAATTTCGACGTTTTCCGCATGGGCCATCCCGGTGCTTAAAACAGCAATGGTCAAGAAGGTTGATTTTAACAATTTGGTTGTCCTTGGGTGTTAGTTGACGGTCAAACGGCACAAAACGGTGTTGCTCTGTTCCAATTCCGGGCCCCAGATCAATTCGGCGGACCCATCCCAAGAGATTTCATCATACCCGAATTTTGGGTCGACTTCAGCCTCAATAAAAACGCTTGCGTTTGCCCAAGACGATGCGTCGAAGTCAGCACCATCCCAACCCGAGGGCTCTTCACTGGCATCAAATCCACACGGGGCAGTGCCTGCCACGGGATCGTTTTCGTTTTCGCAAGTTTTATCTAGCGGTGCGGCGTGGATCACATGGCATTGCCAGTCAGCATTGCTTACTACCACTGTCGCGCCAGAGGCATCCCTGATTTGCAAGATCACGCCACCATCGCCCATTTGCTGACGACGGGTGCCGATATACTCCAGTCCCGTGTCATCCTCTTTAAAGTCCTTGGCCACAAGACCCAGCACAAAGGGGCGCTCAGCCGTGAAATCAAAGCTCTCTGCATTGAACGAGCGTTCCGTCGTGATCGGCACGCTGTCTTCAGCAACTTGGGTGCCATTTACGCGCAGTTCGAACCAATTGTCGGCCCAAACATCCGCAGAGAAGGTCTCGGCCTGTAGGGCCGCGGGCGTCACAAAGAATAGCGCGATTAGGTAAATTGTTGGTTTCAGTAAACGTCCTTTTGTGAAGTCGTTAGCGCGTCTCATTCTAGAATCACCCATTCCTTGAGCGCTTCAGGAGTTGTCACGCAGTCAGTTAAAACGAGTGCCCGTGACATGTACGGTCCGGCAGATTGGCTGTGTTGGCCAGCGGAAACACAAGTGGTTTCGTCGTCTGATGTACGAATGGCCCTACTCTCTGGGTCGTATACGAACTGCTGGTCAGTTGCTGCAGTATCGCAGGAGACGAGGGCGAACGTGCTTTCCTCATTGGGTTGATGAGACATGCAATAGTCCGAGAATGCGACCGATTGAATATTTCCTGTTTTGGCATCGAACGAAAACTGCACGTCGCCGCCTTCCGGTTTGCAGGAATGGGCTTGCAGTCGCTCGGCAAATCCTCTGCCAAGCGTGTCAATGCACCAACCGAGATCGTCTTGTTCGTCAAGGTTGTCGGCCAAGTAGATGACGGGGGCAGGCGTTGGAAGCCTCGGTGAATCGGCAAGCGCAGGCGCGGCAATGAAGGCAAATGCCACAATGGAATTGAACAGGATATCAGGTTTCATGAGCAGTGTTCCGTTTCTATATTCGGTGCGATCTGGTCGTGAGGGTCACGCTCTTCACTCCAAGGTTTTCAACTCAAAGGTCGCGTTGCCTGTAGCGTGGCATCGCCCCACGCAATTGGGTTCGCCGTCGGTGACAGGCGTTCTAACGGGGTGTACCCCGCGACGGCAAGCGTCTCTAATGCTTCCATGGCGAGCAAACTCATCCCAGAAAAGACAACCAATGCGATGAAAGGTAGTATTCGTGCGCAGTCCGGCATTTTTTCTCCGTTGTCCGAATTGGTACAACGGCTGATTAGTTAATTTCCGTCGCAATTATTCTTGGAGATGGAAACATACATTTATGTATGTCGCCGCGCTGGTCGCTTTGGACTCGATGCGGTCCTTCGCTGCAGTACATCCGAACGGCCACACCGCGGACAAAACCGGCATTCAACCGTTTAGTTTTCCCTAAGAGTTGTATTCCGGAAGTTTGGACAAGGCAGATTTCAATGCGTCGCCCCACCCTTCGGAAATAATACGAAAGTATTGGTCGTCGGTTTCAAATCTGGACCGTGTACCACTTTCAAAGCTGTCTTCATCGTACAGAAGCAGGTCAAGCGGAGCGCCGACAGATAGGTTGGCCTTAATTGTGGAGTCGAAACTTACAAGCAGGAGTTTTACGGTTTCCGGAAAACTCATTTCCGGATCATAGGCGCGTACCAGAATTGGGCGACCATATTTTGTCTCTCCAATCTGAAAGAACGGGGTGTCGTCGCCAGCCTCGATAAAGTTGCCTTCGGGGTAAATTAGAAACAGGCGTGACGGGCCGCCCCTTATCTGCCCACCTAAAATGAGTGTCGCGTGAAAGGCACTGTCGGCTTGCTGACCGGACCGGGCATGCTCCTCGATGACGTCATTCAGTGTAGCTGCGACCAATTGCGCAACTTGAAACATGGTCGGCGCTTCTAAAATCGATGGCGAACGATCTGCGGGCGCTTTCGTACGCTCTTCCAGAAGGCTTATCGTGGCCTGGGTCGTCGCCAGGTTTCCAGCTGCTAAGATTGTGATCGACCGATCGCCTTCGACTGTCCAATTGAACATTTTGTTGAAGGTCGAAACATTGTCCACGCCTGCATTTGTGCGTGTATCGGACATGAAAACCAGTCCGCGGTTCAGCCGCATGCCCACAGCATAGGTCATCAGATTCTCCGTTACTGCTGTGCGACCTGCAACTGCACTGTCAATTGCTCGCCCGCTGTCCCTATTCTGTTCCCTATTACTGGTGCAGATTGGGAATAGTCCAGACCGGTCGCGACACGTACATATCGATCGTCAGGTGAAATACCGTTTGAAACGTCAAACCCGACCCACCCCAAACCATCCAAATGCACTTCGGCCCAGGCATGGGTCGCGTCCTGTAGTTCCGTTTCGTTCATCATAAGGTAACCGGATACATAGCGTGCCGGCACTCCGATCTGCCGCGCGCAGGTAATGAAAATATGCGCGTGGTCCTGACACACGCCACAACCTGCTCTGAGAGCGTCTTCTGCGCTCCAACCCGGGTGCGAACTTCCAACCTCGTACGCGACCTGTGTTCGAATTCTTTCAGACAGGGCATGCATCTGCTCAAGTGGTTTGCCTGTTGGCAACGCGCCTACCACATCGGCGACCCCTTTCCCCGGCATTGTCTGAGGTGTGCTTCTTTTGAATAGCCACAATGGTGTCGACCCTTCATGACGCCCCAGTACGCCATGTGTGTTTTCCACCTCAACAACGCCTTCGGAGATCAACGAGATGCTTCGGGTATTTAGCTCGAAACTGATCAACTCCACCGTATTGCGGTGGTAGTCTTCAAATGTAAGCTCTTTGCGCCCGCCGGAGATCTTGGTTCTCCAACTTAAAATGCTCTGATTGCGAAATGACTTTGGCGTTTTCCTCAGCTGCTGCAGCCCGAAGGGAACCGGCGCGTCGAAATCGTATCGTGTCTCGTGTCGAATGTGCAGTTTCATTTGCTACTCATAGAACCGGTAATCGATTTCTATCTGACGGCTTAAGTTGCCGAGATCTGTCAGAAAATCCTGAATGTACTCATGCAGTCCGAGCTCGAAAATATCGGAGATTTGCTGATCCAGGTATTTCTCGTAGAGAACTTTAGACGCCTCGCACGAAGGCCCGGCAAAGCCATAGTCTTTCTGCAGGTATGACAGGTTCTCCTGAATTTTTCTGCAGCAAAAGTGCAGGCTGCGAGGCATGCGCTGATCCAAGATCAGAAACTGGGCAATATCAGACGGCCGCGTTTTCTCTCCATGAGTCATTCGATACCCGCCACCCGCACCAACAGAGCGGAGGATGCTTTCCCATTGAATATTGTCCAGTGATGAGCCCACTGAAAAGGCCGTGGGCAAAAGAACATAGTACTTAACGTCCAGAATTCGCCCGGTATTGTCGGCCCGCTCGACAAACGTACCAATACGGGTGAAGTCGAAGATGTCATTGCGCAGCATGGTTCCCAATGTGGCACCACGAACCAAAGCCGCCTGTTGGCGAATAAGTTCCAGCGTCGCAGGCAAATCACGCTCATTCACACGGCGCTTCATGATCTCATCGATCTGCATCCAAGTGGAGTTTACTGCACCCCAGACGTCATGGGTCAACGCGGTTCGAACAAGGCGCGCGTTGTCTCGTGCCTGTTTGATGACTGACTTGATCGAGGATGGATTATCAGCATCGCGCAGCACCCAATCTACCGCGTTGTCTTTTGAAACATCATCGTATTTGGCGTAGTACGCATCCAGAACGCCGGCCGTTTTCAGAACAGAGCCCCATTCCTCGGCGGAGTTCTTGGTACGGGTCAACGCCATCCGCTGACCTGTTTCAAGCAGCCTGGCCGTGTTTTCCGCCCTCTCAAGGTATCGGGACATCCAAAACAACCCACCTGCAGTTTTTCCCAGCATGGTCAGTCCTCCAGAACCCAGGTGTCTTTGGTCCCGCCACCCTGGCTTGAGTTTACGACTAGAGATCCCTTCTTAAGCGCCACGCGGGTCAAACCGCCGGGTGTGATCTTGATCCCTTCGGGTGACACCAAAACGAACGGCCTTAGGTCAACATGTCTGGGCGCAAGTCCCGAGCGCGCAAAGATCGGAACCGTCGAAAGCGACAGCGTCGGCTGAGCAATGTAGTTCCCGGGCCGCGATTTGAGCTTGTAGCGGAACGCCGCAATCTCTTTCTTGCTGGCGGTCGGTCCGATCAACATTCCATAACCGCCAGACCCGTGTACTTCTTTCACAACAAGCTCGGACAGGTTGTCCAGCACGTAGGAGAGAGACTCGGGATCACTGCAGCGCCAGGTCGGGACGTTTTGCAGCAAGGGTTTCTCACCCGTGTAGAATTCAACGATTTCAGGCATGTAGGAATAGATCGCCTTATCGTCAGCAATACCGGTCCCCGGTGCGTTGGCGATTGTGATACCTCCTGCACGGTAAACGTCCAGGATACCAGGTACGCCCAAGGCGCTATCGGCGTTGAAATTCAGGGGATCCAGAAAGTCGTCATCTACGCGGCGGTAAAGTACGTCGATGGGCTTGTAACCTCTGGTGGTACGCATGCAGACCCGCCCATCAACAACGCGTAGGTCGTGGCCTTCGACCAATTCCACAGCCATCTGATCTGCGAGGAACGCATGTTCGTAATAGGCCGAATTATAGATGCCTGGGGTTAACACCGCGACGGTTGGCTCCCCGTCGGCGCAAGTCGGCGCGCAGGCAGCAAGAGATCGTCTCAGATTGCGGGGGTAGTCTGAAACATTACGAACATTCGTCGCGCTGAAGAGCTCGGGGAACATCTTTAGCATCGTTTCCCGGTTCTCCAACATATAGCTGACCCCGGATGGTGTACGGGCGTTGTCCTCCAGAACGAAAAACTCGTCTGGTCCGGTTCGCACCAGATCGACCCCGACTATGTGCGTATAGACCTGACCGGGCGGTGAGACACCAAGCATCTGCGGCAGGAAGGCCTCGTTTCCGGCAATCATCTCTGCCGGCACGCGCCCGGCCCGGACAATTTCTTGACGGTGGTAAATGTCATGTAGGAATGCGTTGATTGCCCGCACCCGCTGTTCGATACCGCGTTCCAGCCGCTGCCATTCCCGCGCTGAAATAACTCGTGGTACGATATCAAACGGTATCAGACGTTCCTCGGCCTCGGCTTTGCCGTATACGTTAAAAGTGATGCCCGTCAGCCTAAACACTTCTTCGGCTTCGCGCTGTTTCGCCCTCAGTCGTGATGCGTCTTCCGCATTGAACCAGCGACCGATCTCTTCGTATGGACCTCTAAGTGATCCATCGCCGTTGAACATTTCATCAAAATACTCACTCATGCTCTTAGTTTTACGCATAGATCAGATTTTTCAAGTCATTCAGGCTTGGTTGGATGCTGCCTAGGGAAGGAGCGTCTAATTTTCAGGCTTATTGACGATTGTGATGGTCTAAACAACGCGGTGCTATTCGTGTTTTCAGTTGATGTCACATTCATTGAGATGCACTGAGCATTACATGGCTTTTTGCTGCAATGGAACGTCCGCTTTGGGCTCGATGCGGACCTTCGCTGCAGTACATCCGAACGACCACTCTGCGGACAAAGCTGCCGTCTGTATTTGCCCGAAGCCAAGTTATTGACTCTTGCAACTCTTGCCCAAGGCGAACATCTGGGCTGCCGAAAATGCACGAATGAATTTTTTCAAGGTTTCTTGGAGTCGCCGGAACAGCACCTCAAACTCATTAGGTGCAGGCTACCCGAACAACTAGGTCCGCCTCGCATTTGTTTCTCTTGGTGCAATTGCCTTCAGAATTTCTACCGCTCTCATAGACACACATTGGCGGTTTTGTTGACCAACCCTGCTTCGTGCTACACTCGTCTTTGCCCGTGCATTGCGAGCCCCCACAAGTTTTGGGGTGCCATTGTCTGAGCGACTGATATGTTTTTCATTCACTTGGGCAAGTTCTGCTGCGAAAAGAACATACCGCTTCTCCGTTTGTCATTTCGGTAACCCTCCGGCGTTGCTACACTCCACCGCTGTGGCTGCCGCACCGCTAGTGGCTGAAACTGCCACAGCAAGGAAGAAAATTCCTGCAAATAGTTTTGCCAAATAGCGCACCACTATTTTCCTAACGCGATCATACGCAGCAAGATAGCAAGAATGAGACCAAGAAAAAGCTCTCAAACTCATTGTCAATTGGCGCCATCAGTGGACGTTCAGCAAGACCTGGGCGATACCTGCTCCACATTAAAATAATCCAATGACCGAGTTTTCACTTTTCCGTGTGCACTCCGTTCACGCAATACTCAAATCCCAACGACTTGCCCTTTGAGGCTATATAGAATGTACAAAACTTCCTCTTGCTCCCGCTGACCAACGTCGTTTGCCTGTAGTGCGTTCACGGCGTCGTCCAATACTGCGACAAACTCGTCTCCGCTGATGTTCATGTGCCGATGCGCGGCAACCATATCCTTGCCTGCATAGATCTCAGGTCCACCAGAACCAGTAATAAAGAAGTCTCCTGCCATTTGCTTGAGGTGCTTCATATCACTTCCTGCAAATCGAGCAGAGACAACTGGGTTTTTGGAGTGATTGTCCACCAGCGTGTCAACTATTCGCCGAATACCATCCGTTCCCCCCAAACGATCATAAAGTGTCGCAGGCATTGTCTATCCCTTTTTTTGATCGGCGTTTCTCAGACGCTAGCATGGTATTCTAATTGGAGCCAAATCTATTGCATTTTGGCCACGCAATTGATCGCAGCTCACCTTGAAAAACGATGAGCGCTTTGGGCTCAATGCGGTCGTTTGCTAAATTTTCCCGAGAGACCGCATTGCGGACAAAGCAGGCGTTTCCCTGCGTCCGATAAATGACCGCTCTCCACGTTATTTAGCTTCCAGCCTCGCAACGTCCTATGGAATTTTCCGGTCCTGGAACAGGCTCCGACAAATGCCGGTAAACCTGTCAGCCAGCAGATTCTCTGGGGCGTCCATATGTGACGCAATGACAATTCGCATCGGCGGTATTGAATCTGAGAGTTTGATCGGGACAACCCGACCGCCGTCGTAGGTTTTGTTGTCGGCAGGTTTCATCGAGAGAAGCGAAACACCCAGCCCGTTTGCCACGTTACAGCGAACCGATTCAATCGACGACGATCGAAACGTGATCTTCGGTGCAATATCGAACTCGGCAAAAATGCTAAGAAAAAAGTCCCGGCTTTGAGGGGCATCAAAAAGCACGAACTCCTCTCCGTCGTTCTCTCGAATTGACACGGACGCCCTTTTTGAAAGCCTGTGGTTTGGTGGAACGATCAGATAGAGGTCTGCCGTTGCAAGAGGACGTATGCGGAACAAGGTTTCATCAATGCCCAGATCATAAAGGATCGCTAGGTCGATTTCGTTTCGGTCCAGGGCTATGATCAGGTCTTCTTGCAGAAGTTCGTCGACATCCAAAACTACACCAGGCATGTGTCTCGGGAAGACGCTGAGGATGTGCGACAGATAGAACGGTGCAATCGACTGAAAGCAGCCTAGGCGTAACGTTCCCATTCTGTGAGCAGCAATATCTGCCACCGCGACGTCCATTTTGTCGGCGTAAACCAGCATTTGTTCAGCATACCGAAGGAACTCGACACCTTGTGCCGTCAGCTCCATTCCGCGCGCGTGCAAGCGTCTAAACAACACAAGTCCCGTTTGAGTTTCCAGTTTGGCGATAGCTTGGGCAACGGCGGGCTGCGAGATGCTAACGAGCTGCGCTGCTGAAGCGATCCCACCAGTCTGCGCCACTGCTCGGAAGTAGCGGCATTGTTTGAGTGTTATTTCGACCATGACGCTTGGATAACTTTTTCCACTTTAAAGGCAACAAAAAACAATTTTATTTGTTCTTTGTGCCTCTGTATCACGTCAACAACGCAACTTGACGGCAGGAGAGACCAATGGAGCTGAAAGACATTATCGACTTAAAAGCCTTTCCGATCGGCAATACGGATTTCCGCGCAGCTTGTAAGAAAGAGTTTAACGAAACGGGTGTCTTCGTGATGCCGGGATTTGTTCAAAAGGGAGCGATTGATACAATCCGTGACGAGGGCATCGCCAACAAAGACAAGGTCTTTAAGTCAACCAAGCAACACAACGTCTACCTGACCCCAAAAGACGAAAGGTTTGCTGACGACCATGCACGCAATCGCCTCGTTACCTCATCCAAAGGATGTATTACCGATGATTTGATGCCGCAGGGCTCACCGTTGCGCCAACTCTATGACGCCCCGGTTTTCCGGAGCTTCTTGTGCGATGTCCTCGGCGAAGACGCGATGCACCAATACGCAGACCCGCTATCTTCCATCAACCTGCATTTTGCTGAAAAGGGAGAGGAGCTTGGCTGGCATTTTGACAACTCGTCCTTTGCCATCACCTTGATGGTGCAAGCGCCTGAAAAGGGTGGGAAGTTCGAATACGTTAACGCCGTTCGCGATGCAGATTTAGGCGAAATGGGATTTGAGAAAGTTAATGAAATTTTGGACGGAAAGGCACCAGTGGAAATTGTCGAGGCCGATGCCGGTACACTGGTCTTCTTCCGGGGCCGCAACTCGATTCACCGGGTGGCACCGAATGAAGGTGATCTAACGCGCATTCTCGCAGTGCTTGCTTATAATGCCGAACCCGGTATCGAACTTTCTGAAGCCGCCCGAATGACCTTTTATGGTCGATTGAGCTAAAAGTAGCTCACCGCGATCGCCTCGCCCCGCAATGTAGAAAATACGAGAGCGACCTGAAAGCTGACATTGCTGCCACGCGCAGCATCAAGTAGTTTGGACTTGAAACGGTCATTCGCCGCAGAACGCCCCTGGGTCTGCTTTGGGCTCGTCGAAACGGCAGGTGCGAATTCTCGACGCGGTTGTTGAGCCACCTTCCCGTCTGTTGTTTTTCGGACCCGCCCATTTCTCTGAGCGCAGCTTTGTAGGAAGCGAAACGATCCGTCACGATCTCTCTACACAGCCATGGCGCTTCATCAATTTTTTGAGGAATTTCAATGCCGCTTGCTCGTTTCGGCGTTTGGTGACAACTGCTTCCAGCACCTCACCCTCGTGATCGATTGCACGCCAGAGATAGTGGTGTTTGCCGTTCACCTTCACAAAAACCTCGTCCACATGCCACTTCCATTTTGAAAAGGCTCGAAGTTGTTGCACCCGCTTTCTTCGGATCTCAGCAGCAAACATCGGGCCGACCCTGTTCCATCAAAATCGAACAGTCTCGTGGCTCGCCTCAATTCCCCTTTCGTGCAGCAGGTCTTCCACGTTTCGAAGCGACAATGGGAACCGAACGTACAGCATGACTGCCAGAGGAATGACCTCTGGACTGGTCTTGAAGTATTTGAATGGCGATTGTTTGATCATGCGCGAAGGCTACGAAGGCACCCTGCCCGCCTCAACCCAAGTTCTTCTGACAACAACTATTTTCACACAAACCTGTTCACGTAGTTTTCCAGAATTTCCTGGCGACCGGACTTTGGTGCCGGGTTAATATCCTCATCTATGACCCGGTCGTATACTTGCTCCAGACTGCTTTCCAACATTGAGGCCGCCTTTGGAGTGTTCCAACCAGAATACCTATCCAAAAGAGCGGCATCCATGCCACCATCTTCAATCATTGCCGCGGCAGCTTTCAAACCGCGTGCACATATGTCCATTCCACCGATATGAGCTGCCACAAGATCGACGGCGTCAATCGATTGTCGGCGAATTTTGGCGTCGAAATTAGTGCCGCCGGTGGTAAAACCACCCGCCTTCAAGATGTAATAGTAAGCTAAGGCAACTTCCGGTGTATTGTTCGGGAACTGGTCTGTATCCCATCCAGACTGGTAGTCGTTGCGGTTCATATCAATCGAACCCAGCATCCCTTCGGCAGCCGCGACTGCAATTTCATGCTCAAAACTATGCCCGGCAAGGATCGCATGGCCCTGCTCGAGATTCAGTTTCACTTCGTTCTCCAACCCGTACTTCCTGAGAAATCCGATGCAAGTAGCTGCGTCATAGTCGTATTGGTGCTTGGAAGGCTCCTGAGGTTTCGGTTCTACAAGAATGGTACCTTTGAACCCGATTTTGTGTTTGTACTCTACGACCATGTTTAAAAATCTGCCCATGTGGTCCAGTTCGGTTTTCAGATCCGTGTTCAGCAGGGTCTCATAGCCTTCACGTCCGCCCCAAAGAACATAGTTTTCGCCGCCAAGCTTGTGGGTCGCGTCTATACAGGATTTTACTGTCGCTGCGGCGTATGCAAAAACGTCAGGGTCTGGATTAGTACTGGCGCCAGACATCCAGCGACGATGGCTGAACATATTGGCCGTTCCCCAAAGAAGCTTGGTGCCTGAAACCTGCATCTTTTCACCAATGTAATCGGTGATCTCTTCCAAGGCATTGAGGTTTTTAGCAAAGTTGCCCTGCTCGGGACGGATGTCAGCGTCGTGCCAGCAAAAATAGGGTTGGCCCAAAAGTTCAAACATCTCAAAAGCGATATCGGCCTTCATGCGGGCCCGTCCCATGTCGTCCTGCGGATGCCATGGGCGCTCCAGGGTGGGTCCTCCAAAGGGATCTCCCCCTTCCCATGCGAAGGAATGCCACCAGGCCACTGCAAACCTCAGATGGTCTTCCATGCGTTTACCCAAAATCACTTCATCGGGGTTGTAATGCCGGAAGGCCATTGGGCTTTGACTATCCACGCCCTCATATTGGATCCGTTCGATCCCATTGAAAAATCCGCTTGTCATACCTGACCCTATTCTGCTTTTTGCGTTGGCTGTTTGCCGAGAATAATCATCGACAAAAGATCGTCATCAGTGACGTCTGCGATATCGACCGTGCCAACCAGTTTTCCGTTCTTCATGACCGAGGCGCGGTCGCACAGTTCCATGACGGCATGCACGTCGTGATCGATCAGGAATATCCCAATGCCTTGCGCCTTTAGCTGGTGGATCAAATCCGCCACCATCTGAGTTTCATGCGGCCCAAGCGCTGCTGTCGGCTCGTCCATAATCAGAATACGAGCGTTGAAGTAGACGGCCCGAGCGATCGCCACAGACTGTCTTTGCCCCCCGGACAAGGCAGAGACCGGGTCGTTGAACTTCTGAAAGTTCGGGTTGAGCTGCGCCATGATCTTTCGGCACTCGGCCTCCATGGCTGCGTCGTTAACCAAACCAAAAGGCGTCGTCATCTCGCGCCCCAGGAACAGGTTTGATGTCGCGTCCAGATTGTCGGCCAAGGCGAGCGTCTGATATATCGTTTCGATATTGTTTGCCCGGGCGTCACGGGGATTGCCAATCTCGACCGGCTTGCCATCGATCAGGATCTCGCCGTGGTCCATCTGATAGGCACCGGACAATACCTTGATCAACGTGGACTTTCCGGCCCCGTTATGGCCAAGTAGACCAACGACTTCACCCGGATAGAGATCGACCGACACATGGTCGACGGCCTTGACCCCACCAAAGGAAATCGAGATGTCGCGCATCTCGACCAATGGCGGCGCGCCTGAACCGCCCCCTGTGCCGGAAGGTTTTTTCTGCATATCCTGTGCTTGCATCACTTGGCCCCCAGTCGCTTGCGGTAAACGATGTCGATATAGACGGCCAACACGAGGACGCTGCCGACGACGATGTTCTGAAACGGCGCGTCAACGCCAACCATTGCCATGCCCGATTGCAGCGCCTGCATGATCAATGCACCAAGGATCGCGCCATAGATGGTACCGATGCCGCCCGACAATGCGGTTCCTCCGATCACTGCAGCGGCGATGACGCGCAGTTCGTCCAGCGTTCCAATGTCGTTTGAGTGGTTTGCAAGGCGCGCCGAGGCGACCACAGCAGAAACGGCGCACAGAAAGCCCATAAGCGCAAAAATCTTCACGGTCAGCAGCCGAGTATTGATGCCAGAAAGCTCTGCCGCATCAGGGTTTCCGCCGGTGGCAAAGATGTAGCGTCCAAACCGGGTTTTACGCGCCACGATTGTCAGCGAGACAGCCACGATAATCAGAATGAGGACAGAAATCGGTATGCCGTATCCTACAACCAGCCCCTCTGGCATTGTCTCGCCGCGCGCTTCGAACATACGTTGCAGACGGCGCGTAGGAATAGCGTAGCTGTTTACGATGTAAACGTACCCAAGGATAGCAAATGCGATTATCCCAGCCAGAGTGGCCTCGGCCCAAACAGGTTTCACAGGGAACCCATGTGACGCTTTTGCGCGGCGACCACTCCACAACGCCCAGATCGCGATCGCGGTAGCGAACAACCCAAACAGCCAGCTTGTCGACGTGCCCAGTGTTCCGTTGGTCCCGCCAAACATCAGGAATGTACTATCCAGAGGACCAATCGTCTGGCCGCTCGTCAAATACCACGCCACGTTTCTCCAAACCAGAAATCCACCAAGCGTGACGATGAACGCTGGTATCGTCAGATACCCGACCATCCAGCCATGAAACGCACCAATCAATGTGCCGACAAACAGCCCAACAACAATTGTGATCGCCCAGGTTGCCGGATTGTTCAAACCCATCCCAAGTATTTGCGGCAAAAGCTCGGTTTGCGTCATTGCCATCACGGCCGAGGTTGTTGCCAGCAGCGCTCCTACCGACAAGTCGATGTGGCGAGTGACGATAATGAACACCATTCCGCACGCCATAATGGCCACTGAAACCGTCTGGATGGAGAGGTTGAACAGGTTCCGAGGCGTCAAGAACCGTCCATCCGTGAAGATGTTGAACCCGATACACAGGATGACAAATGCGCCGATCATTCCCAAAAGCCGCATATCCAGTTCCAATTGATGGAACAGGCTGGGTTTCGCTTTTTCAGGTACCGGCTGAGACGAAGTTTCGGTCATTTCCGATCTTTCATATTCAGCAATGGTCCCCGGCCCAGACAGAGCCAGGGACTTTGAAGATTAGTTACAAGGAGCAGGTCCGTTTTCAACGCCTTGGCACAGATCTTCCAATGGGATCCATCCGGCGTCCACAACGACGGACAGGTTGTCCTTGGTGATCGGAACCGGCGCAAGGAAGACCGAATTCATCGCGGTGCCACCTGGTGATGTCCAGCTTGTTGCGCCTTCGACGTCAGCCGGGCTTGTTCCACCGCTCAGTGCGACAGCGATTTCGCCAGCGGCCTTTCCGAGTTCACGGGCATCCTTCCATACCGAAACTGTCTGAGTTCCCAGCGCAACTCGGTTCAGGGCCGCATGGTCGCCGTCCTGACCGGACACCGGAATGCCTTCCATACCCTGTGCAGTCAGCGCAGCAACAACGCCGCCTGCTGTCCCGTCGTTCGAAGCAACAACTGCATCCACGTTGTTCTCATTCGCGGTCAAAATCTGTTCCATATTTCGCTGCGCGTTCGCGGGCAGCCAACCATCCGTATAGGCTTCACCAACGATTACGATGTCACCGCTGTCTACTGCGGCTCCGATGATCTCTTGTTGACCACCCCGCAGGAAATCTGCGTTCGGATCAGTAGGAGAGCCTTTGATCATCACGTAGTTGCCTTTGGGCATGGCCTCAAAGACAGCTCGGGCCTGCATTCTGCCGACTTCCACATTGTCGAAGGTCAAATAGAACGCTCGGTCGTCCTCAATCAGGCGATCATAAGCAATGACTGGAATACCTTCGTCCGCCGCTGCCTGAACAGCCGGTCCGATGGCCTGCGCGTCCTGCGCGAGAATGATAAGCGCGTCCACACCTTGGGCGATCAGGCTTTCAATGTCCGATAACTGCTTTGCGGAAGACGATTGCGCGTCTGCCGAAATGTACTCGGCGCCGCCTGCTTCAAGCGCCGACTTAATTGCCGCCTCGTCCGTTTTCCAACGCTCTTCCTGAAAGTTCGACCAGCTTACGCCAACCACTGGCTCTGCGAATGCGGTCGAAGCCAACAAAGTGGCCACAGCCGAAAAGCTGAGAATTTTTTTCATGATTTCCTCCCATTTGCCGAGCCATCGCATTTCGATTCGCGGCTCTCACAAATTTGAATACCATATTTATTTCAGTCGGTAAAATATTTAGCCTACAAGACACCATTAAATTCACTTAAGTTGGTTCCAGAGTAAGATTCGAGAGGGCAAGATGCTGAAAAGCAAAGCGTCTGTGGTTTCTTTAGACCAAAGAAACGCAACCCGCTTGCGGGTGTTGGAACAGATCAGAAGCAAGGGATCCGTATCACGGATTGATATCGCGTCCGCCTTGGAAACCAGTCCTGCCACGATCACCTCAGCAACGGCTGATTTGATCTCGGCAGGGCTGATCAAAGAGATTGAAGGCGAAGCACAGTCAAAGTCGGGAAAAAGGGGGCGACCCAGAGTTTTGCTGCAATTGGACGGCCAGTCGTTCCTTGTCGCGGGCCTGAAGGTTGCACGCCAAATGATCTCGGTCATTCTCGTGGATTTTGAAGGGAACGAGGTGACGTCGCACAAGGCCCAGCTTGAAGACGCCCGAATGTCGCCGGCAAACCTTATATCGACTATCCGCTTGGCCCTTGAAGACACATGCCAACAGGTCGGTCTTTCAATCGAACACTTGGCTGGCATTTCAATCGGATTGGCTGGGCAGATTGATGCAGCTAGAAACTTTGTCCACTGGTCGTCTTCGGTGACCGAAAGAAACATTGATTTCAACCCTTTAATTGCGAAAGAGCTCCCCTGCCCTGCCTTCGTGGAAAACGACGCCAACCTCGTCGCAAAAGCCGAACAGCTTTTTGGGCTAGGCAAAGGGCTAAAGAACTTTCTTGTTGTCACGATCGAACATGGTGTTGGCCTCGGTATCGTTTTGGACGGTAGGCTCTACCGCGGGAAAAGAGGCTGTGGGGCTGAGTTTGGGCATACCAAAGTGCAACTCGACGGCGCTCTGTGCCAATGCGGTCAACGGGGGTGCTTGGAAGCCTATGTTGGGGACTACGCCTTGATCCGAGAAATGACTGTCACAGGTCACGCCGACGACATGCAAACGGTCTCGGACATCCACACTCGCGCCAATTCCGGTGATGACAGAGCCACCTCGGTGCTTGCGCGTGCGGGGCAGATGTTTGGTCTTGGAGTGTCCAATCTGATCAATCTGTTCGATCCCCAATGCATCATTGTGTCAGGTGCGCAAATGAGCTTTGAACACCTCTGCTCGGCCGAGGTTATGACGCGCATTCAAAATGGTGTTGTGAATGTCGACGCACCCTTGCCTGAAATCAAAGTGCATCACTGGGGCGATCTGATGTGGGCCAAAGGTGCTGCCGCGTATGGGATCGAACAGGTCTCGATCCAGAAGGTAAAGGGGCTTGCGGCGAATGCGTCCTGAATTTGCGGCATTACTCGTTCTTGCCACAGCTGCCGATGCCGATTCACAGCTTCAATTCAAAAGCATCGACGTGCCCGTTCATATTTACGATGGCGGTTGGGAGCACTTTGTTGGCGGCGGAGTAGCGGTTTTTGATTGTAACGGAGACACATTACCCGAATTGTTCGTCGCGGGCGGGTCCAATCGATCTCAGCTGTTCAAAAACACCTCTGAGGGCGAGGTTTCTTTTCTTATTGAGACACCGGATCAGCTGTCCTTAACCGGAGTAACCGGCGCCTACCCATTGGACGTTGACGGCGATGGTTTGATGGATCTGGCCATATTGCGTGTGGGCGATGATGTCCTGCTTCAAGGTCAGTCGGATTGTCAGTTCCGTCCCTTCGATAACATCAAGTTCCAAACCGTGGATCACTGGACCACTGGATTTTCGGCCACATGGGAAGACGACCAATCCTTGCCAACATTGGCATTTGGAACTTACGTGGATCGCTTCGACCCGGAAGGCCCGTTTGAATCTTGCGACCCAACCCTACTCTACCGCCCGAACGGGGGCAGCTATGGCAAACCCCAGCAACTAGAACCTAGCTTCTGCTCGCTTTCCATTCTGTTTTCCGACTGGGCACGATCCGGACGCGCAGACCTTCGTGTCAGCAATGACCGCCACTATTACGTGCGCAATGGGCAAGAACAGCTATGGGCGATGGAGCCTGAGCCGCGATTATACTCGACCGAAGACGGATGGCTGCCCTATTCGATCTGGGGAATGGGTATTGCCTCTCGCGATCTGACCGGAGATGGCTTTCCCGAGGTCTATCTGACCTCGATGGGCGACCAGAAACTTCAGGTGTTTGACCCGGATACCAACGGCCCGACGTGGCGCGATGCAACTTACGAAAAAGGCACAACCGCACACAGACCGCATGTCGGTAACGACGGAAGGCCGTCGACCGGCTGGCACGCACAGTTTGGAGACGTCAACAATGACGGCCGAGACGACATCTTCGTGACCAAAGGCAATGTCGAGCAAATGCCGGATGCTGCACTGAACGATCCAAATAACCTGTTGGTTCAGCGCTCGGAAGGTCAGTTTATCGAAGCCTCGGCAGAGGCTGGTGTTGCTTCGATGGCGAAGTCACGCGGTGCAGCGCTTGCAGATCTGAACAACGATGGGTGGCTCGATCTGGTGGTCGTAAACCGTGGATCAATACTTGAGGTCAGTCAAAATATCTCAACAGGCGGCAATTGGCTGTTGGTTGATGTTGCTCAGGACAAATCCAACCAGGCAGCGGTCGGTGGATTTGTCGAGGTTCAAACCGCGCAAGGTTTGCAAACCCGAGAAATAACCATTGGCGGCGGACATGCTGGTGGTGTGACTGGATATCAACATTTCGGTTTGGGGGACGAAACCCAAGTACAGCTTCGGGTAGTCTGGCCGGATGGAGAGGCCAGCACATGGCAGGACGTGGCACCGAACCAGATTGTTCAAATGCGTCGGTGACTATTGATCTACCGGCAGACCGCTTGGAATTTGGGCAGGCACACCCAGCCTCTGCGCCGGATCCTCAAGGCTTGCCAGAAAACTTAAAAGAGCGTCGACCTCGTGATCCGTAAGAGTAATTTTCGACAAGCTGTTGCTGTTGGCAATGGCATCCAGATGTTGCTGCTCCAGCAAGGGAGTTTCGTCTTCAGAGCCCGGGAAATCTGGCAACAAAGCCATCTCCACCGTGTAGTTTCGCAAGGATGTAACCGGGTCCAGATGGTGGCGCACGATATCTTCGAGTCGCGCAAATGCTCCGTTGTGCCCATACGGCGCGGTCAGCGTTACATTGCGTAGAGATGGCGTGCGAAATGTGAACGCATCTTCGGCACGACCTGTAACACGAAGTCGCCCATCATCGCGAACATGACTCTCAAACCGCGCGGCCTTTCCAGGCCCGATTTGCGGCAAACCGATCGAATGAAACTTGTGATCCGTCTGGAACCAGCCCGCGTGGCAACTGCTGCACCCCGCCTTGCCGAAAAACAGGTGCATGCCGAATTCGGCGTTTTTAGATAGTGCGTCTTCGCCTCGCATCGCGCGATCAAAGGGGCTGTTGTCGGCGCGCCATTCGAATGCGATGAAATCTGCGATCACGTTTGCAATGGCCGTGAATGAGATCTCACTACCCGGCGTAATGGCATCAAAGCGCTGCTTGTATTCTGGGATGGCGGCAACACGAGCCGCAATCAGGTCCCACGCTCCACCTTGTTGTGTCAATAGCCCCAATCGAACCGCTTCGCTGACGTCATTTTCGGAGTAATGACCGGCCATTTCGTCTGGTGAAAGCACCGGGAACATCACCTGTGCCGCCAATGCCGATTGAAAACCGGACCGCATATGTGTCCCCAAAGGAGTTCTGATCCCGTTTGGTTGCGTTGGATCGGCTTCAAGACGCCCATCATGGAAAAACGTCGCGAACTCCGTCGCACCAAGATTCCAAAGCGCCGGTGAGTTTCGAGGGATACGTTGCTCCGGCGTATTCTGAGTATCCAGCGTGCGTTCAGTACCCAAGCCGATCCCGCCTTCCCCGATGCCGAGCGAAAGGCCGTCCGACGTGCCAAGCCTAGGGTGATGACAGGTCGCACAACTGATGTTCTTGTTGCCGGACAAAACCGGATCGTAGAAAAGCAACTGTCCCAATTCAACGCGGTGGAAATCAGGCTCAAGGAAAGTCGGAGGTGGTCCAAGTTCCTGAGCATTGGCGCTGGTGCCAGCAATCAAAAAGCTGATGATGGGAATGAATAGCCTAACTCCCATTGCCACCTTCCGTGATCTCGAGCGAGAGTTCATGCCGGTACGGTTTTTCGGGCGTGCAAATGACCGAGGGAAACGAAGGTATGTTGGGCGCGTTCGGGCATCCCGATGGCTCGATGCACGAACCAGATGAACCGCGTAGTGGCTTCGCCATATGGGCACCCGAATAAACCTGTGCTCCGGGTTGGTCAGCATAAGCGGCCAGAAAAAGAGCGGACGACGCGGTGAATTTCGTGACCGGATCTGTCGGGTCACGGGCTTGATCAAAGCAGAAATAGTGGTCGATCGGCATCGGAACATGCCCGATCGATCTAGGTGTAGAGAAATCCAATTCGCTGTCCTTGGTCGAACATAGCCCGCCGGACGGAACTCCTTGTTCGTCAATTTCTGAGTACCGCTCTGAGGCGAGTTCCAGCTCGTGTGCGTCAACACCCTTTGCGCTGCCCAAAGTATAGTAGTTGTGTTGTGTAAGATTGATCGGTTTAGGCCGGTCAGAATGATCTTGAAGTGTGTAGGTCAACCATGGGTTCCGTAGCGTGACACTGACCCCGAACCGGACGTTCCCTAGAAAGCTGCTTTCCCCGTCGCGTGAAAGGTAACGCAATACCACTTCGTTTGGTGCGGTCTGCTCAAGGTTCCAGAATTGTTTGGAAAGCCCCTCTGCTCCCCCATGTAGAGTGTTTTCACTTTCATTGGCGTTAAGTTCAAAACCAGCGCCTTGCAACTCGAACCGCGCGCCGCCGATCCGGTTCGCAACACGGCCAACGGTTGCGCCCATAAAGGTTTTATCGGTGAAGTATTTAATTAGGTCATTGAACCCCAAAAAAAGCCGCACGTCCTTGTACCACCAACCTTGAGTGAATGCCCCATTGTTCAGCACCGAGGCTCGCATGTCCCCATCAGTCAGCATAACCGTTTCGAACCGAGAAGGTTTTCCAACTTCAGCCATCATCCACCCGCCAAGGGCGCCAGCGCCTTATAGTACTGCCGATATTGTCCGAATTCCCTTTCATAGGGTTCGACCAGATCCTTGCGTGGGTCGATGCTTTCCTGAATTTTAGGCGGCTTCATAATGTCGCCGGGCTTTGCATTGTTAGCGGCACAGATCGCAAGTCGCGCAGCGCCCATGGCCGCGCCGAATTCGCTGCCTTTTGGAACATCCAAAGGCACTTGCAATACCGTAGCAAGTGTTTCCAACCAAAACCTGGATCTTGCACCTCCTCCAACAGCCATCAAGTTGGTCGGCGAGGTCCCTGTGCTTTTCAAGGCTTCGAGACAGTCACGCATTGCAAAGGCAACGCCCTCCATCACAGATTGGGTCAGATCGGCGGGGCCCGATGCGACGTCGACACCCAAGAATGCTGCTCGAATGCGACTGTCGTTATGCGGCGTTCGCTCGCCTGAAAGATACGGCAGGAACGTAATCGAAGAAGGTCTGGCAATGCTATCAGGTACCATCGACGCCAGTTTTTCCACAGGTTGGCCGAGATTGCTTGAAAGCCAATTCATACTGTTTGTTGCCGAGAGTATGACCCCCATTTGTATCCACATTTCGGGAACAGCATGGCAAAAGCAGTGCACTGCAGTTTCAGGCGCCGGGCCATATGCATCCCGAGCAACAAGAAGAACTCCGGACGTTCCCAACGACACGAAACCCGCACCGTCCTTTACGCTCCCGATACCGCAAGCCGCCGCTGCGTTGTCGCCTGCGCCACCCGCCACGACAACAGGACCAGAAAGGCCCCATGCATGCCGCAGCTCGGTTTTCAGTTCACCAGCCGGCTCATTCCCTTCGACAAGACGCGGCATCTGTGCGGCCTGCATGTGACCCAAACCCAGCGCCGTTTCAGACCACTGCCGTTTGTCAACATCCAACCAGGATGTTCCGGCACTGTCTGACATGTCCGAGATGTATTCACCTGTCAGCCAAAACCGAAGATAGTCTTTCGGCAATAATACTTTGGCTGTTTTTGAGAAAACCTCGGGCTCGTGCGACCGCACCCATTCCAGTTTCGGCGCTGTGAAACCCGGGAAAACAATGTTCCCGGAAATGGTCCGCATCTGTGGAGACTGATCGAGTGTTTTTGCCTCGTTTGCAGATCGTGTGTCATTCCATAGAATGCAGGGCCTTAGAGTTTCACCTTCGGCATCCAACAAGGTGGCACCATGCATGTGCCCGCTCAGACCAATTCCGCGCAGTTTTGCGAATGCCGATGCGTTGTCTGACCGGAGCTTCGCAATAACCTTTGTGCACGCGTTAATCCAATCTGACGGATTCTGCTCGGACCAACCGGGTTTTGGCGTCGATGTGGAAATGCCAGCTTCTGCGTCGCTGACGACGAGACCGGCGTCATCAATCAGAATTCCTCTGAGACCCGACGTTCCCAAATCCAATCCAAGATACATTCGGCGTCACCCTTTGATGTTTTATTTTAATTGGTAAAATTAATTATGGATGACGCCCTGTCAAGGCGAGTATCGCGCTACTCCAACTTTACCCAAGCTGCATTTCTTGCAGAGCTTTGCACACAAGCTGCGACGAACCTGACACCATTCAACCCATCCTGAACGGTGGGATAGATCACCGACGGATCAGGCGAATTCCCACTTCGAAACGCTATAATGGCATCCGCAGCTTCACTATAGATGTTTGCAAACCCCTCCAGATACCCTTCCGGATGACCCGGAGGCACCCTGCTCAGCCGATTGGCGGCATCCCCGGCTCCGGCCCCATTTCGGGTGATCAGACGTTTTGGTTCGCCATAAGGCGTAAACCAAAGATAGTTCGGGTCTTCCTGCGCCCATTCAAGCCCACCCTTTTCACCATATACGCGCAATCGCAGGGCGTTTTCGTTTCCAGGGGCAACTTGGGACGACCACAGCATCCCGCGCGCGCCGCCTTCGAACCGCAACAGGACATGCGCATTGTCATCGACTTTGCGTCCTGGCACGAAGGCCTGCAAGTCAGCTGCGAGGCTCTCCGGTTTCAGACCTGTCACAAAGCAGGCGATGTTATAAGCATGGGTTCCGATGTCACCGGTCGACCCCCCTGTGCCGGAACGCTCAGGATCGGTTCGCCATTCGGCCTGTTTGAAGTCCTGCTGCTCGGTCAACCAATCCTGCGGATATTCAACCTGAACCACGCGGATTTTGCCGATCTCCCCATTGGCGACCATCTCACGCGCCTGACGGACCATGGGGTAGCCGGTATAATTGTGGGTCAGAATGAACAGCGCACCGGAACTCTCTGCCGCCTTGACCAGCTTCTTGGCATCCACAAGGGTCGAGGTGAGGGGTTTATCGCAAATCACATGAATGCCGCGCTTCAGGAACTCGCGCGCGGCGGCGTAGTGAATGTGATTGGGCGTGACGATCGAGACTGCCTCTATCCCCGATTTCAAACGCGCCTCTCTGATCGCCATCTGCTTGAAATCGTCGTAGACCCGGTCGAGTCCCAACACCGCACCGCTTTCCCTGGATTTCTCCGGCGTTGAAGACAAAGCACCTGCGACCAACTCGAACTTGTCGTCTAAGCGAGCGGCAATTCGATGCACACCGCCTATGAACGCATCATTGCCGCCGCCAACCATGCCAAGGCGAATGCGGCCAGATGTTTCTTCACTGCGTCCAGTTACCATCAGTCTATCCCCAGCATTTTCCGATTGGCCGCCTCGTCTGCGCCACCATCCGCAAAGTCGTCAAAGGCTTTCTCGGTCACGCGGATAATGTGATCGGACACGAACTGCGCGCCTTCACGCGCCCCGTCCTCAGGGTGTTTCAGACAACACTCCCATTCTACCACAGCCCAGCCGTCAAAGTCGTTCGCCGCCATTTTGGAGAACACAGCCCCGAAGTCGACCTGACCATCGCCAAGCGACCGGAACCTTCCTGCCCGATCAACCCAGCCTTGATAACCGGAATACACGCCCTGCCGACCGGTCGGGTTGAACTCGGCGTCTTTGACATGAAACATCCGGATCCGGTCTTTGTAGATGTCGATATTGTCCAGATAATCGAGACATTGCAGGACATAATGTGACGGGTCGTACAACATACATGCCCGAGCATGGTTGCTTGTCCGTTCGAGGAACATCTCAAAGGTCACACCGTCATGCAGGTCTTCGCCCGGATGGATTTCATAGCACACATCGACGCCGCAGTCTTCCGCGTGATCCAGAATTGGCATCCAACGGCTGGCCAGTTCATCAAACGCCGTTTCGATCAGACCTGCAGGACGTTGCGGCCAAGGGTAGACATAGGGCCAGGCCAGTGCGCCAGAGAATGTCGCGTGCGCTGATATCCCCAAATTCTTGGAGGCTGACAGCGCCTTCTTGACCTGATCCACCGCCCATTCCTGCCGGGCTTTCGGGTTCCCTCTAACGCTTTCGGCGGCGAAGCCGTCGAAAGCTGTGTCGTAGGCGGGGTGCACGGCTACAAGTTGGCCCTGAAGATGCGTGGACAACTCGGTGACGTCTACGCCGTTTTCTTTAGCCTTACCCTTGAACTCGTCACAGTAGTCCGTGCTAGAGGCGGCGGTTTCAAGATCAAACAACCGGCTATCCCAACTGGGCACCTGAACGCCTTTATAGCCGCAATCCGCCGCCCATTTGGTGATGGCGTCCCACGAATTGAAGGGCGCTTCATCTCCGGCAAACTGTGCCAGAAACAACGCCGGGCCTTTTATCGTTTTCATAATGTCTCCTCCCCAAAAACCGATGCCTCTATGGCGGCAAATTTTCCTTCAGATAGATATCGATACGAATGCGCTCTTGCGCTTTGTTGAACGGAACCTTGTCAGATGTTGCGCGCAGTAGACGAACCGCAGATCGGACCAAGTGGCCTGAATCCTGTGAGATCAACGCATCAAAAGTCCCGCGACTCAGCGCTTCGCGGCTCAGCGGCGTAAGCTCGTGAGCAATAATCACCAGATCCTTGCTGATATTGCCGTCAGACAGAAACTGGATCAGTCCGGCGTTGCCAGCAGCGGAAGAGTAGATCCCGACGAGATCCGGGTAGGTCTCAAAAATCTCGGGCATCATCTTGTAGATTAGCTCAGGGTCATCGCGACCTTCGACCGACGCCACTACTTCGAGATGCGGAAAATCCTCGACGATAACCAGATCAAATCCCTGGCGCCGTTCCAAATGATCTCGCGCCAGGCGCGAACCTGTCAGCACCAGCACTTTTCCCTTGCGATGCACAAAGCGCCCCATCAGTTGAGCTGCCGTACGACCTGCCGAAACATTGTCAATTCCAATGAAATGGTCCCTGTCCGAGCTAGGCAGGTCAGACACCAAAGCCACCACCGGAACGCCTTTGTCCCGGGCTCTTTTCACGGCATCCCGGACCGAAGGCGTTTCGGGTCCGAAAACGGCGACGCCATCAATATCGCGACTGTCCAGCGCATCCAGAATCTCGACAATTTCCTGAGGATCAAACGGAGCCACCTGTTGAATTTTCATACGCGTCCGCTCAATTAACTGGTCGCGTGACTGTTCAACGATCTGCTTGCTGAGCGCTTCGACAAACTCGTTGTCGGTATCGGGCAGCACGAACAAGAAGTTATAGATACGCTGTCGCGCAAGGTTAGCTGCAGCGGTGTCGCGGACATAGCCAAGCTCATTGATTGCCTGTTGAACCTTTTCTACGGTCACGGCCCGAACGCCTGGTCGCCTGTTCAGGACTCGATCAACGGTTGCCAAGCTAACACCCGCAACGCGCGCGATGTCATTCACAGTTGGCTTATTCACCAATTTTAGTTTGTGTTTTTGGTCTTCCACGAGTCGTTCAGCCTTTAATCTCCTGCGCCAACCCCTCGAACAGCAAGGCGACGGCTTCAGCGCCAGGATCGTTATTTCCCATTAGGTTTTCCTCGGGAACATAGGCGGCCCGACCGGCCTTGGCACGGTGAATATTTGCCGTACTGTCTGCACCTTCGCGCGCCGCCTGTGCAGCTTGAGCCAAACCCAAAGGCAAAGCGTCCAGCGCGGGAGCCAACGCATCGATCATCGTTCTGTCCCCAACTTTGGCCCCGCCAACTTGGCTAACGCGGTTCAAACCTTCCACAAGGGATTTCGGGATCGACGCGCCACTGGCGCAGGCGTCTCCAGAAGCATTAAAAAAGATAGCAAGGATCACGCCCGAAGAACCGCCCATTGTCTGGCTGAGTTCGTTGCCCAAAGCGGGGAAGAGTTGTGTCAGATCCGCAAGGGGCATTCGGTCCAGGCTACCCTGCAATGCCCTCGCCGCAGTTGCCAATGTGCTACCGGTGTCTCCGTCACCTGATTTGGCATCCAATTCGTTCAGGTCTTTCTCGGCATTTATCAGCAATTCGGACAATCGCGTAATCGTTTCCTTTGTGGCTGGATTGTTCGAAGGAATAGGATCAATCGGGGTCAAGCCATCAGGCAAAGGTGCAACTTGAACTGGACCAATAGAATTGACGCCGGGCCATGCCACCAGACCGACCTGAGCTTCAAGCGCCGACAATTCGCCTTCGCTGACGGGCAACACAGAGACAGAGAACCCATGCATGTCCAGCGATGTCATCATTGGCGCAGGACCAATAACGTGACTCGTCAAACCAGTCTCGGACAAAGCGTGCGTCAGCACGGACATTTCCAAAGGGGTTGTCGACCCGAGGTTGTTGACCAACGCAACACACTCCCCCGCACCGACCCGTTGTTTTAACTTTTCCACGACGGTGGACATTGCTGTGACCGCATTGGCAAATTCCACCTGTTCGACACCCGGTTCGCCATGGATACCCAAGCCCAATTCAGCTTTGCCCGGCGCAATCCTGTTCTCTTTCGGAGACCCCGGTACAGTGCAGGTGTCCAGGCTCATCCCGATGCTGACCACTTTATCGATGACGCTTTTTGCAGCCTTGGTCACGGTGTCCAGATCAGCGCCATCTTCCGCAAGCGCGCCGGCAATTTTGTGTACGAACAAGGTCCCTGCCACACCGCGCGGTTGCGGTAGGTCCGGCAAGGCGATGTCGTCATCCACCACCACCATCTCAACTTTGCGCCCCAAGGCGCGGGCACGTTCTGCAGCGAGCCCGAAGTTCAACCGATCGCCCGTGTAATTCTTGACGATCAGCAAACACCCCGCCTCACCGGTCACGGCGAGAATACCAGCAAGAACCGCTTCGACCGATGGGGATGCAAACACCTCTCCGCAAACAGCGGCGGTCAGCATTCCAGCCCCGACAAAACCCGCATGAGCGGGCTCGTGTCCGGACCCTCCACCAGAGACCAACGCAACCTTCGATTTGTCCCAGTCCGAGCGGTAAACCACCTTGATATGCGGGTAACCGTCCAACCGAGTCAATGCGCCGCCAGAAGAGGCCAAAAGGCCGTCTATCGCCTCTGTTACAAGGGTTTCTTTTGTGTTGAGGAACTGGGCCATGCTTTTGCTCCTTATGCCACGCGCGCGCCGGAGGCGTCGAAATACAACGGGTTATGAGGACGAATCTTTATCGTTTGCCCGGCAGGGTAGTCCTGGTGGACATCAATCAAGGTCACGACCGTGTGGCCATTCAAATCCAAGTGCAATCGCGTTTGGTCACCAAGGTGCTCGGCACGGATCACACGAGCATCACTACCCTCGCCTTCCAGGATGTTCTCAGGGCGCAGGCCAATCTGAGGGCCTTTGTGATCCCCACCAAACAAGTTGGATGGCAGAATGTTGATGCGCGGCAAACCCAACCGGCTCGCGACATACACGCTGCGGGGGTTTTCATAAATATCTCGAGGCGTGCCGTATTGCACCAACCTGCCCTCTTCCAGCACGCCGATATGCGTAGCCATCGTCATGGCCTCGACCTGATCATGGGTCACATACAAAAGCGTAGACCCCAGATCCGCTTGAATTCTTTTTAGCTCCACACGCAAATCCGCCCGCAGCTTGGCATCCAACGAACTGAGCGGTTCGTCCATGAGAAATATCTGTGGATCGCGCACCAGCGCCCGCCCAATTGACACCCGCTGCATTTCACCGCCAGACAGCTCTGTGGCTTTGTTGTCCAGTTTGTGTGGGATCTGGAGGATCTCCGAGACTTCGTTGACCTTCCTCGCGATTTCATCCTCTGGCGTCTTCAGGATCGGCGAACGCAGAGGGAAAGACAGGTTTTCACGCACTGTCATATGCGGGTACAGCGAGTATTGCTGGAAGACCATCGCCACATCGCGCTGGGCGGGTGTATCTATTCCAACGTCACGCCCGCCAATGCGCACTGTTCCTGAATCCAGTTTCTCAAGTCCGGATATCAATCTCAGTGTTGTTGTTTTTCCCGCGCCGGTCGGGCCCAACAACACCACAAAGGCACCGTTGGGGATCGTCATTGAGATATCATCCACCGCTTTAAGATTGCCGAATGACTTCGAGATACTCTCCAAAACGACTTCAGCCATTGCTCAGCACCTCGTCGTTCAGAGCGGACCTCAACGCGCGTCCGGTAGATTTTTCAAAAAGGGTTACTGCGGGTGAGCGGAACTCCAATCCCACGGTCTCGCCAGGGCTAACGACTTCGCGTGCATCAATTCGGGCTTTCAGCTCACCGTTCGGGCTTTGCAATGTCACGATCTGGGTAGTTCCCAAATATTCTGCGGCCAGGACCTTGGCCCGGTAGGCGCTTGCATCCGATAGAAAAACATGCTCGGGGCGGACACCAAAAACCAAGTCACCTTCAGCCCCTTCCATCAGTTTGGGAACAGGTTCGTCATGCCCGTTCAGGCGAACCATTTCAGTGCCAGGTTCGACCTTTCCCTGAAATGGCAGGAAGTTCATCGACGGAGACCCGATAAAGTTAGCTACAAACATCGTAGCGGGTTTGTCGTAAATCTCCTGAGGCGTGCCGAATTGCTCGATCACAGCATTGTTCATCACTACGATTTTGTCGCCCATTTGCATGGCTTCCAACTGGTCGTGTGTAACGTAAACAGTGGTCGCACCCATACGGTCATGAAGCGCGCGCAGTTCTTCGGCCATGTGTTCACGAAACTCTGCATCAAGTGCACCAAGAGGTTCGTCCATCATGAATGCCTTGGGGTCACGAACAATCGCGCGACCGAGCGCTACGCGCTGCCGATCGCCGCCTGAAAGTCCACCTACAGGGCTATCGAGTATGTCGTTTATCCCTAGAATTCCCGCGACTTCCTCGATTTTAGAATTTACGGCGGCGCGCGGCATACCCTGTGATATCAGAGGGTAGCTGATATTCTTACGCACATTCATGTGTGGATACAGCGCGAACATCTGGAACACGAAGGCAATGTCTCGCTCTGAGGGTGGCCGCTGGCTGATTTCTTCACCGTCCAGGTAGATTTCACCCGACGTTGGAAGTTCCAAACCTGCGATCATCCGCAGAGTCGTCGTCTTTCCGCAACCGGATGGCCCCAGCAGCATGAAGAACTCACCATCCTCAATCGTGAACGAGCTTTCGCGTACAGCCGTGAAGTCGCCGAACATCTTTTTTACGTTTTTGACTATGATCTGGGCCATTTCTACTCCGGGAAGTGGCTGACGATGATGAACATAACGGTTCCGATCAGCGTAACGATGAAAGAGTAGGTGAAAGCCCAAAGGACAAAGGGCTGCATCAGCATGAAGACACCCAGTGCGATAAGGATGGTTGCGACCATTTCCCATGGGCCGCGGCGAAGCCGCATCAATCCGGTAAGAAATTCGCTCATTTGCGTACGGCTCCGAATGTGATCCCACGCAGCAGGTGTTTGCGCATCAGGATGGTGAAAATCATAACCGGGATCAGGAAGATCGTTGCTCCAGCCGCCACAGCAGGCCAGTCCAGACCGCCGATACCGATAATGGTTGGGATGAATGGCGGCGCGGTCTGCGCATTTGCAGAGGTAAGCAGTACGGCAAATGCATATTCATTCCATGCGAAGATGAGGCAGAAGATAGCCGTCGAGGCTATGCCGGTCGCGGCTTGTGGCAGCACCACTTTGTAAAATGCCTGAAAGCGTGTGTAGCCATCTATGAGAGCGGCTTCTTCGTACTCTCTTGGGATTTCGTCGATGAACCCTTTCAGCAACCACACTGCCAGAGAAATGTTCACGCCCGTGTACAGCAGGATCATTCCCAAGTGCGTATCGCTGAGCCCAAGATTTCTGAACATCAGGAAGATTGGGATGGCGACAGCAACCGGGGGCATCATTCTTGTACTGAGGATGAAGAACAGAAGGTCGTCTTTAAGCGGGACCTTGAACCTACTGAAGGCATAGGCCGCCAAAGTGCCAAGAAAAATACTCAGGAACGTTGATCCAAACCCGATGATGACTGAGTTCATAAAGCGCTCACCGAACTTGGATGGTCCAACGATCACCATGTCGTATTGGCGTACGATCTCATCGGCCCAATTCTGCGGTGGATTGGCTTCCAGAAACTCCTGCGTTTGCCGTGTGCGTGTGGTGAAAAGGTTGACATAGCCTTCTAGCGTCGGGTCAAAAACCACCTTGGGTGGATAGCTGATCGCATCGGCTGGCGATTTGAAGCCAGTCAGCAAGATCCACACCAACGGGATCATCGTGATCAGCGCATAAGTGATGACCAAGAAGCCTGCGATCCACTTGGACCGGTTCGAAGGTTCGGTGACGGAAAAGCTACTCATCTCTGTTTCACCTTGTTCAGGGCTTTGACGTAGATCGACGCAAGGCCGAACACGGTGACGAAAAGGATGATCGCATAGGCCGAGGCATAGCCGGTGCGCCACTTCTCAAACGCCTCCCGCTTGAGATTGATCGAAGTGAGTTCCGTTACAGAACCCGGCCCTCCGCCGGTGAGCTGAACCACTAAGTCGAACATCTTAAAGTTCTCGATCCCACGAAACAGCACCGCGAGCATCAGAAATGGCAGCACCATCGGGATAGTAATCGTGAGGAACTGCCGCAGCTTGCTGGCCCGGTCGATCTCGGCAGCCTCGTAGATATAGTCGGGAATGCTGCGCAGCCCGGCTAGGCAAATTAGCATAACAAACGGCGTCCACATCCATGTATCAACAATGACGATCGCCCATGGGGCCAAAGTTACTGAGCCTAACATCTCAAAGCTCGACGGCTCCTTGCCGGTGAACCAGGACACGATGTAATTGAACAGGCCGATCTGTGGCTGATACAGGAACTTCCAGAAGTTCCCGACAACGGCCGGGGACAGCATCATCGGTAACACAATGATCGTGGTCCAAAGGTCATTGCCCTTAAACTTCTTGTTGATCAGCCACGCCAAAGTGAACCCGATCAGAACCTGAAAGAAGATCGTCCAGAATAGAAAATGCGCCGTCGCCTGCATATTCAGCCAGGTGTCAGAGTCGGTTAGGATACGCTCGTAATTCTTGAAGCCAACGTCTTTGACCTCGCGCCCGATCCGATTGGCCTTGTAGTTGGTAAAGCTAAGTTTGATGGTCCAGATCAACGGAAAGATGTTGATTGCCAGCAGTAGAAATATCGTTGGGGAGATGAATATCCATGCGATCGCGCGGTCGGATAAACCCCTGATTTTTCGCGCAACTCGCTCGGGCGTTGCCTGCGCAACGCGATTTACGGACCTGTCAGACATCTCATTGCCAGTTCTTGTTGGATTACGACACACGGGAGAAGGTGGAGCGGGTTCGCACCCGCTCCTGCCTGCGTCCGGGTTACAGCTTACCTTCGTCTTCGAAGACTTCCGTCCAATCTTCGATCAAAAGATCAAGCGCTTCTTGAGCTGTGCCTTGGTCGGCAACAACGTAGTCGTGGATGCGTTTCTGCATTGCCAGCAGGAGTTCCGCATAGGCAGGCTCCTGCCAGAAATCCTGTACTCCACCCATTGCTTCTAGGAAATCACCGGCAAACGGTTGGCTGTCCACGAAACCAGGATCTTCAAGCACCGAGTTATGTGCCGAGTAACCGCCAAGTTCCCACCATTTGGCCTGAACTTCCGGCTGCGCGAACCACTTTATGTACTCAAGTGCGGCGTCCTGGTTATCCGAGTAGCTGACAACAGAAATTCCTTGTCCGCCCAGTGTCGAGCCTGCCTGATTTTGCGGTGGGTTCACAAAGAAGTCGATCTTGTCACCGCCGGTATTGGGATCGGCGTAAAGACCCGGGAAGAACGCAAACCAGTTCATAGCCATGGCGACTTGACCGGATTTAAATGCATCCAAGCTCTCACCCATGTAAGAGTTGGTGTATCCCGGAGGCGTCGCCGTTTTGTAGAATTCTTTGTAGAATTCCAGAGCCTCAACCGCTTCCGGTGAGTTTACGGCGCCTTCCATATCATATGAGCCAGGAGTGTTTTCGTATTTGAAACCCCACGGATACAGGGCCCCGGTGACACCCATGGTGATGCCTTCCGAGCCGCGCTCGGTAAAGATTGCAGCCCCATACACAGTCTTGCCGTCGATTTCACGACCTTGGAAGAACTGCGCGATCTGCAACAACTCTTTCTGAGACTGAGGCTCGCGTAGGTCCTGACCAGTCGCTTCTTTGTACGCGGCTTGGATTTCAGGGTTTTCGAACCAATCCTTGCGGTAGAACCAACCATTCGCATCGCCCATCGCGGGCAGCGCGTAGTAATTTGGTGTACCCTTGGGCCAGGTCGAATAAGCGTAAACTGTTGCAGGTGCGAAATCGTCCATGCTGATGCTTTCAGCATCGAAGAAGTCGTTCAGCTGGACATAGTGGCCATTCTCAGCGCCACCGCCGATCCATTGGCTATCACCAATCAGCAGGTCGCAGAGCTTACCGCCGGAGTTCAGTTCGTTCAGCATCCTGTCCGCAAAATTTGGCCAAGGAACAAATTCGAAATTCATTGTGTGGCCGGATTCTGCTTCGAATTCCTTTGATAGTTCGACAAGCGCGTTGGCCGGGTCCCATGCCGCCCAACATAGTGTCAGATCTTCAGCATTTGCCTTGGTAGAAAGAGTAGTAGCGGCAAGGACTATTGCGCTGACCGAAGCCAGTTTTGTGTAAGTCATCCATTCCTCCCTTTTTTCGCCGTCAATCGAGGATGTGCGAATCGCGGCATACCTCCAAGGCTATTTGAGGTACGCACCTCAAGTCCAGAAATTTTTGAGGTTCGTACCTCAGAGCCGTTAAATCTACCTTGACAATGATCAATACTAAGTTGCTTTTATTACATATTTCACCGCCCCGCCCCCTCAGAATCATTATGCGAAAAGGGAGAAGGAATTCGAAATTGAACGCGTCTATGCTTTAAATCGCGACGCCGAAGGCTTTAGATTGCCAACCCGAACCCACCAAAGATAGTGCCGAAACCATATTCTAGACGTTCATCCAAGGAGTTAAATTGGGATAGTTTGAAGAGCGCTTGCTAGCCCCACCGCCGGAATATCTCGACAAATCAGGATCCCACGAATGAACGAACTCAACATTGTGCGGATGAACCGCTACCCTATCAAAGGTTTGAGTCCGGAACCACTAAGCACCGTTAACCTGCTGGCGGGAGAAGGCATTCCTGGTGACCGCCTTTTTGGCTTTGCTCGCTACAACTCCGGTTTCGACACCCTTAATCCGAAACCGCTGGAAAAAGACCGCTTTGTTGTGCTTTTGAATGAAGCAGGTCTGGCCGGTCTCCAAACTAAATTCGACGCTCAAAACCAGCTGCTGGAAATTAAAGTAGGAGTGAAAACTCACCACTTCGAAACGCGTGAGCCAAAGGGGCAAAGGGACGCGGCGACTTTCCTCTACAACACACTCGGTCTAAGGGACCCCGAGCCGCCAGTGTTTGTCTCTTCCTACCCACATCGATTTACGGACGTTTCGGTCGTGTCGCCAAAAATGATGAACGCTATTTCTATTCTCAACCTGGCCTCTGTCGACGCGCTTGGTAGACAGCTAAACGTGGAATTACACCCGGCAAGGTTTCGCGCGAATATTGAATTGGAGGGGTTACCACCGTTTTCCGAATTGGACTCTGTCGGCTTTACCTTGGTGTTTGGCGACGTGAAATTAAAAATTATCTCGCGAACAAAAAGATGCGCCGCCACTGAAGTTAACCCAGAAACAGCCGAACGAGACATGAGAATCCCGTTCCTTATTCGAAAACACTTGGGCCACATGGATATGGGCGTTTATGCAGAGGTGAAAGACAGCGGAACTCTTAACGTAGGACAACTTGGAATGTGGTCGCCGTAGAACAAATTCGAAATAATCTCAGCGGGGTGCTGTCAGACTAATTTGAACTAGCCTCAGTTTGCCGCGGAAATCGCGAACTTATCCGGAACAAAGTTGACGCCACTCGCTAAGAGCGGCGGCGCGGGTCAGCTTGAAGGTGTCTCGACTGGCTAGCGATCTTTCCTGGTTGAAGTGGTTGTAAACGGAGGAATGGACGGAGGCGAATTTCTGTAAACTTCGCATGCGCCTGAAACGCTGCATCGCGCGTTCTCTTCGTCGGAAAGGCAGGTGCGAGTTCTCGACGCGGTTGTTGAGCCACCTGCCCGTCCTTTGTTTTTCGGTAGCACCAAGCTCTCTGAGAGCGACCCGGTACGATGCGAAGCGATCCGTGACGACGGTTTCCGCTTTACCGTATCGCCTCATCAATTTCTTAAGGAATTTCAGTGCTGCAGCTTTGTTTCGGCTTTTGGTGACAACGGCTTCCAGTACCTCGCCTTCGTGATCGACGGCCCGCCAGAGGTAGTGTCTCTTGCCATTCACCTTCACGAAAACCTCGTCCACGTGCCACTTCCATTTCGAGAACGCGCGCAGCTGCTGAACACGCTTCCGCCTTATCTCAGCAGCAAACATCGGGCCAAACCTGTTCCACCAATATCGGACAGTTTCGTGGCTCACGTCGATGCCTCGCTCGTGCAGCAGATCTTCGACATTCCGAAGCGAGAGCGGGAAACGGATGTACAGCATCACCGCAAGGCGGATGATCTCGGGACTGGTTTTAAAGTATTTGAATGAGGCAGGTCTGGTCATGGGCAAAAGCTACGCAACTGCCCTACCCCGCTCAAGCAAAGTTCTTCTGACAAGACCATTTTGGTGTTCCGTGTCCATGAGGAGGGCCAGCCAGGCAGAGTTTTGGTCAGCGACTGATTTTCAAGACAAAGGCGAAATATCCTTTACCGAATGCATGGTTGTCGGAACCGGGGGGGGGGACCGTTTGCCTTCACACTTGCAACCCTGCTTTTTTCCACCCGCTGCGCCAGCGATCAGCGCAGGTTGGAATAGAGAATAATGGTAAACGTGTTGTCTCGGTTATCGAAGCCGCATTCGGAGCGATTTCGTTCAATTTGACAGCCGCTGTTTTTGCCGCATCTATGTCATCGAGCTCAGCGAGCGAGGCAATCAGCATCAGGTGGCTCATCAGGAAGGTTGCACGCACAGCCAAGGCTTCGCGACAGGCCTGCGCGGCTTCCTCATAACGTCCCAAGTGAAACAAGGCGGCACCCTGTCCCATGAAAGCGGCGTGCCGCAATGGATCACCCGGGCTGAGTTCGACAGACCGGACTGCATGTTCCAGCGCCTTGTCAGGGCGATTCAGCAAATAAAGATTTGCAGCGGCGAGCATGTGGACCGTCGCCGCGTTGGGATTTTCCGACAATGCTTCCTTAAAGGCTGTCCGCGCGCGGGACAGGTCTTGTGCCAGCATAGAGATCGAATGCGCGGCATAAGCCTTTGCAATGCCGTCCGCGCGATCGCTCCGCAGCACCTGCTCTGCGGCCGCGACAGCTGACTTGGGCCCCTGATCTACAGGTTCCAAACCTTGCACAAGACGTTGGATATGAAGCCATGCAAGCAAGCCCGCTGCGGAGGCGTATTCCGGATCTCGATCCAAAGCCAGTTTTGTCAGTCGTATTGCCTCTATGTTGTCTTGGTCAGTCAGCAAGTGGAAATGTGATAAAGCTCGGAGGTAGAGCTCGTATGCCTGTAAGTCCTTGGTGGGTTTTGCACGCGCACGATTTGTTTCAGCGTGCCGCACCGATGGTTCAATAGCTGTAACTACGTCTTCGGTGACTTGATCTTGAAGATCAAAGATGTCGTCGAGCACACCGTCAAAGCGGTCCGCCCACAAATGGCTCCCATTTTCGGTATCTATGAGCTGTCCCGTGATGCGGACGCGCTGCCCGGAACGCCGAACGGAGCCTTCCAGTACATACCGAACCCCTAAGTCGCGGCCCACGTCGCGGATGTCCGAGCTTTTCCCCTTATAAGAAAAAGAAGAGTTTCGTGCGACGACCATCAACCAACGAAACCGAGATAGCTCAGTTATGATGTCTTCCGTTATGCCATCGGCAAAGAACTCCTGCTCCGGATCACCCGACATATTGTCGAATGGGAGCACTGCGATTCCCGGCCTCACATCCGCTTTGATCGCGAGATTGGCTTTCGTACCCTTTGGCCAACACCAGATTCCAACATGCCGCGTGATGTTTTTCAGTTCGGTTTGCTCTCCGCCGTCGAATAATCCCGCATCGTTACGGTCAAGGCTGTTATGTGACATATCTGAAAAGAGCACTTGTCCCGGCTTCGCGAGAGCCTCCAGACGCGCCGCAACATTGATGCCGTCGCCGAAAATGTCATCGCCATCGGTTACCACTTCCCCTGTGTGAACCCCGATGCGCAGTTTGATGTGGTCAGGTTTGTGGGCGGACTGAACTGCAATCGCGCAAGCTGCTGCTTCAGATGGTGATTGAAACTCGACGATCCAGCCGTCGCCCATGCTTTTGATCAGTGAACCATTGGTATCTTCCACGATCGGGAGAAACGTGTCCTCGCGGAATGTCTTTAATGCAGCGACTGTGCCAGTACGGTCCTGATCCATCAGCGCGGAATAGCCCACAATGTCGGCGGCCAATACCGTCGTGAGACGTCTTCCCATTCACCCCTCCTCTTTGCAATGAAGTTAGCTCGGTGGGTTGCTTCTGTCAGCCCATTCGTCAGATTTTGAAAAGCCTTAATGAATAGAAAGCACAGGTACAGGCATACACGCACAACTAAAAAGGTAATGCTCAAATACCTGTCGCGCATTCAGCAAACGGTCACCTTCATATCCGCGGAGTTAGTTACTTGCGTTTCTTTAGCTGCCAATGTTCGTGGCAAAGCAATTCCGCTTTGGGCTCGTAGCGGTCATTCGCGGCAGTTGGTACGAACGACCACTCTGCGGACTTTGCGGCCATTGGCCCGCTTTCACCGGAGGACCGCAAACAGTGCAAACCGGACATTAAATAGGAAGGTCTCAAAATTTTGGCTACGCAAAGTTGCCCACGGTCTAAAGCGATGGCCTGCTCTGGGTGCGCCCAACCCAATTCGCGATTACGGCCGCTTCTAGCGCGTTGGTCGAACTGAGCCGCCCAATTTTAGTGGTCCAAATTGAAAGTTAGTGCATGATTGGCCTTTGATCTATCAGGACGAAGACTTCCGGGGCGGATTTGCACACGACGAAACTTTGACAAATAGATGAATCGCAATAATTTCATGTGAGTTGTTGGTTCTCTGCCGTTTTCCACTGACAACCGTCGTTGAACATGAGGCGGTCAAACTTTTATGCGAGTAAAGCAAGCGCTATTCGTGGGTTAAATCACTCAAAAAAGTGAAACGTTGATTTAGACTTAAAAACGACGACAGAGATTACTGAGGATGATCGCAAGGATCATCCAAAGTTTAGTGTCCTATCGACTAGTTGTTCGGTGTGATTAAACGGCGCCCCGAGAGGCCGATGTATCCAAAAGTATAAGAGGCCATTCGGAATAGGTCGTAGTGTGTTCAGTTCTGCACTGTATCAAAACCTTTAGAAACGCGCAGTTTCAAAACTTTAGTACTTTTTACCCGGAGAAGGAGATAAACATGATTAAACCTCACCAAGTTGCCACGCCATTGGCTGCTTTCTTTTGTACTTTCGCGATCTCCGCGACGGCTCAGGATTTCGATCCGACGTCTTTGTCGACCTATGGCAGCAAGCCCAACATCATTATGATCGTTTCTGACGATACTGGGTATTGGGACCTTGGTGCCTATCATGGGGGCGCCGCGCGCGGCATGGACACGCCCAATCTTGATCAAATGGCCAAGCAAGGGATGATGTTCACAGATTTCTACGCTCAATCCTCTTGCACGCCGGGGCGTGCCGCGATGCAGACCGGGCGTTTCCCGAACCGCTCGGGCATGACGACGGTTGCTTTTCAGGGTCAGGGTGGTGGACTACCGGCGGCAGAATGGACGATTGCGTCTGTTTTGAAGCAGGCTGATTACAACACTTACTTCATGGGAAAATGGCACCTCGGGGAAGCAGATTATGCCATGCCGACAGCCCATGGCTACGACAAGATGGAAAACACATTTCTCTATCACCTGAATGCGTACACCTATGCGCTGGACGACTGGAATGTGCAGATGTCCGATGATCAGAGAGCATTTTACAAAGAGAACACCACCGGCGTTTTTGAAGGCGTGGCCGGAGAGCCTGCCAAGGAAGTGCTGACTATCGAAGACATGACGACTGCTGATTTGGCCGCGCTGGACAAGGTTGGTGCGGAAAAGGCGGTGGCAGAACTGGAGCGTCTTGCTGGCCTGGACCAGCCATTCTTCATGTCTATCAACTGGGCTGCGAACCACCAGCCTAACCTGCCGTCGCCTGATTTTGTGGGCAAGTCGGCGGTAAAGAACAAGTATGGCGACAAGGTGGTAGAGCTTGATTTCCACACTGGTCAGATCCTCGACAAGGTGGAAGATCTCGGAATTGGGGAAAATACCCTGATCATTTACACTGTTGATAATGGCGCATGGCAGGATGTGCATCCTGATGCCGGCATGACACCGTTTCGTGGCACCAAAGGGACTGACCGTGAAGGGGCATACCGCGTACCTTTCTTCGCAAAGTGGACCGGTAAGATCGAGCCGAACACGAAGTCGAGCGACATCACCGGCGGCACCGATCTGATGGCCACCTTTGCCAACCTCGCCGGCGTTCCGTTGCCGACCGAAGACCGGGAAGGGCAGCCGACGATTTTTGACAGCATTGATATGGCTCCGGTCCTGTTTGGAGAGGCCGACCCACAGCGCAACACCTGGGCGTATTTTACCGAGAATGAACTCACTCCAGGCGCGGTGCGCGTCAATGAATGGAAGGCCGTCTTCAACATGCGCGGCGACAACGGTGCGCGTGCCGGATCCGAAGCTCCTGCTGCCGAATTGGGATGGCGTGGGGCCGAAATGTACGTTGCTACCGTTCCGCAGGTGTTCAACCTTTGGGAAGACCCTATGGAGCGCTACGACATCTTCATGACCACCGGGCGTGAGAACACTTGGACGATGCCGACACTGATGGGCGAGGTTGAGCGGGTTGTGAGAACCTACATCGACTATCCCCCACGTCCGGTGCAGAGCGAATCCTACTCCGGCCCAATTACGCTCAGCGAGTACCACCGCTTCACGACGGTGCGTGACCAGTTGAAAAAGGACGGCTTCAATTTGAGCCTGCCAACCGGCAACTGACGCAAATGGTCGGGGCGTCGTTATGCGGCGCCTCGACACATCGAAAATGTGAAACGGAGTAAGTGCTTCTTCACAGTTTCTCTAGGCTGGAGTGAGTTTTTTTGGATGCTATTGGCGAATGCCACGGACTTTCGCTCAGCGCCCGCAATCCCCTTAACTTGTGATTCTAAAAGGTGATCTACATGTCAAAGCACTGGTTGATCAAAGCAGCCTTTGGATCCGCTTGTCTGGTAATCGCCAGCACACAAGCCTTCTCTGACCCCCTGAAGTCTTGGAACGGCGGTGCGACGAAATCTGAGATAATCAACTTCGTGAAGACTGTATCGGATGAGAGGTGCTGTCAGACTAATTCGAACTAGTCTCAGTTTGCCGCGGAAATCGCGAACTTATCCGGAACAAAGTTGACGCCACTCGCTAAGAGCGGCAGCGCGGGTCAGCTTGAAGGTGTCTCGACTGGCTAACGATCTTTCCTAGTTGAAGTGATTGGAGACGGAGGAATGGACGGAGGCGAATTTCTGCAAACTTCGCATAAGGGCTCACATCGCCAATTTCCGACGATTTGTGAATATCAGATTCAGAGCACTGGGTCGACTTTGTAAAGTCAGTAAACTGCGCATCGCCGTCATTCGGGCATCGCGCAGCACAGGTCAAAGTGAGGCTCGATGCGGCCATTCGGTAGAATTCAGTGAATGTCTGCTTTGCGGACAAAACAGCCGTTCGCGACATACGATGCAGCGGTTAAGGCGGATGCGAAGTTTGCAGAAGCTCGTCGCCGTTCACTCCTCCGTCTCCAATCACTTCAACCAGGGGCGATCCCTTCCCAGCCAAGACACCTTCAACTTGTCACGGCACCGCCGCTCTTGCCGAGTGGCGCGAACTTGGCGCGTTACAAGCGACATCTCTGTTGGCCTAGCTGAGACTTGTTCGAACCGGCCTCACAGTATCCATCGATATGCTTATTGATCCTTGTCAAGATTGGCGCGGGCAAGAAGTGGTACTGTCAATGGTAATTCAGGGGGGGGCTCATGGAAGAGTTGATTGAAATCGGAAGATCATTCGTCCAGGCCATGCGTGAGCGCAGGGGCCTTGCAAGTGTTGATGAAATGTATGCCGAAAACGCACAGTCGATAGAGGCAGTCGTGCCTCCGGTTCGACAATTCCGCGTTTCAAAGGGGCGAGAAGCCATCAAGGGAAAAAGAGAGGATTGGTTGGCATCGCATGAAATCCAAGAACTAGAAGTGGATGGCCCCTACGTCCACCCACCCAACCGCTTTGGAGTCCGCTTCAGAGCCGAAGTCGTTCAGAAGGCCACGGGTGAGCGTATGACCCTGCGCGAGATCGCGGTGTATTCGGTGGCGGAAGGCAAGATTGTGCTGGAAGAGTTTTTCATGCTGCCGAAGTAAGAAGAGCGAATAACAACATCGGCTATTTGCTGGTTCAATCAATGCGCACGGCTTTCGGGCGAAGTGAAATTCCGGGCGGAGGTCGGGAATGCAACACAGAACAGTGGCATATTATGTAGGAGTTGATGCTGACGACGCGTCGATTTTGGAATGCGCTGAAACTGCCCATATCCAGAACGACCACTTGAATTGCGTATTGATCGCGGCCTTACCTAACCTGCCTTACCTGAAGTATGGATCAAACAGGTTCGTTGAGGCGGGTCTGCCCTCAAACTGGTTGGACGTTCTTCACGCGAAAAATGCCGCCCTGAAGTCTCGCGCCATTGAAGTTGAAACGCTTCTTGCTGGGCAGGGCGTATCTGCAAATGTAACTGGCTTCATGGGACTTGGAGCAGAGTTACAGAAACTTGTAGCAGAACAAGCCAAATGCTCTGATATCGCTTTTCTAGACGCTGATTTGCGAAAAGACCCCGATTTATTTCACAAGATCACGTGCGGAGTATTGTTTCATTCGCCGGTTGCTCTGATGATAAATGGAGATCCGTTTGCCCAACGCGACTGCGTTTTTTTGGCATGGAATGACAGCTTGCCTGCGTCCAGGGCGACGCATTTAGCTTTACCCATTCTTCTGGCAGCCAAGGAAGTTGTAATTGGATGTTTTGATTTGCCGTCGCCTGAGGACGTAGAAGGTAGTGTGCATGGAACTGACCTAGCTGAATGGCTCGGCCATCACGGTTGCAACGTGACCGTGTCGCAGTTCCAGTGCGGGGGAAATTCAGTTGCACATTGCATTCAAGAACGAGCAAGAGAAGCGGCGGCCGATCTCATTGTTATGGGCGCTTATGGGCATTCCCATTTGCGAGAGTCAGTTTTTGGGGGCACGACGCAAGCAATGTTGGAGCAGACAAGTTTACCAGTGCTTTTCGGACACTGATGAAGTGAGCCGATAACTGTGACTTTCTGGGAGTCATAGCAATCAAAGTTCATCGGTAAATAATTGAGAGACTTTTTTAAGAGTTTGCTTGAGGTTGAAGCGTGTTTGCCTGCCCGTTTTCGCCAAGGAACTCTATCACAATTAACGTGAGTTCATCCCAGTCAGTAAACTCCCTTGCCCCTTCTCGTGGATCGATTTTTCGACCGAGCAAGACGACGTGCTGAAGAATCTCCCTCTCAAAATACCCGTAGTTTTCGGGCCTCACCGCGCCTGCGATCAAAGCCGTTGCATTTGGTTCAAAACCTGTTCGAAGAAGCATTTCGTCAAGATAGTCGCGTGCTTCTTCTCGACCTGACGCGAAAGCAGCTTTTAGACCGACGGAAAGCATGAGGGACTTTCGCTTCATTAAGGCATCTCTATTTGAAGCGACAAATGCTTCGAATGACTTGGGGTGCTTACGCTCGTGGACAGGGGCCAGGAGAATAACCTTGACCACATCGTCAAGTGAAACGTGGCCGTGCATTTCATCGGTATTGATCAGCTTTGCGTCGAAACCGGCATTCTTCGCGAGATCGGTGATGAAGCGCGCAATCTTTGCTGTTTGGCCTTCGCCCGTGGTGAAGGCGATGAGTAAGGTCATTCCGATCCTCCCAAAAATCGGTCTGAATAGATTGCTTATTATGAATAAGTGACGTGCGTTGCCCTTGATCTCTATCAAAGGCGTTTCATAGGGGCATATCTGGATCGTTGCGGTATGCTCATGCTGTCCACGCGGAGCATGTTTTTAAGGAAGTTCGTGACGGCATCCATCTCCAAGAAAACCTGCCTTTTCGGCCGGCAGCCTTGAAGCTAGCCAACCCCTGGCGGTCTAGCTTTCTACCTTAAGCAAAAGGCCAAGACAGCGACGAAGATTGAAATACTGATCAACCACACTGCGAGTTTCACTTGTTGGCGTGCGGGCAGGTTTCTGAGCAGTCTAGTCATAGTCAAACCTTTCAGACAAAATCCGGTGTGACGCGGTGCCCCGCTCAATCAGATGATCTTCGACGGTGTCCATCATGGCAGGGGGGCCGCAGAGAACAAAAAGCCAGCTTTCAAAATGATCAGAAGACAAATTGCGGTCCAACAGATGACCGTCGATCAAGCCTGTCTCTCCGGACCAATCCTCTGGCGGCTCGGATAGAACAAATACTGTTTCTTCTTTGGACAACTCCTGGCGAAAAGCAATCTGCTCCTCCACCCGGTTGCCATAGATAAGCTTGAGATCGTACTGTGTTCCACTCAACCGTACCTGACGCACAATGCTCAACATGGGCGCGATCCCGACACCACCTGCGATCAGAACAATGCCTTTCTCAGTTCGGTGGCTGATCGACAGATTTCCGTGCGGGGCATCCAGATAGGCCGTGGTTTGCGGAGCGATCTGTCCGAGGCCGCATGTGAAATCCCCAAGTTCCTTTATCACGAATGAAACTTCGGGGCCTTCGGCTGGTGCCGAACTAATCGAGAATGGGTTCTCATGCAGCGAAAAAACACTGTTGCCGACGTTTAGCCAAGCAAATTGCCCTGCTTCGAAGTTTAGTCCGTTGTGACCATCTGGCGCGACGCGCAACTCCCATTGCTTCGGTGTTAGTCGAGACACAGACGTGACGCGCCACGGTCTTTTCCTCTGACGTAAAGGGCGAACGAGATAGACATACAGCAAAGTTCCAACTGCAATACTGGTTAGGGCAAGCCAGAGATAGGTTAGTAGCGGATGCCCACCGTAGCGCCCAGCATAGACCGTGTGATGCAAAAGCAGGCATGCGATCACCAAGGCTCCTAGCCCGTGTAAGAGGCGCCATGTTTCGTATTTGTAATCAAGGGATTTGCGGGCAATTGCCGAGACGACCAGAATGAACAGTAAAAAATATGCGCCAATACCCGATAACAGCGCAGAAATGTCAGTTGAAATCGTAAGTTGGTTTGTTTCATCCCACGGGCGGCGTCCGCCAGAAGGCGTACTCTGATACAGAAGCGGGTGTATCAGCGTTAAGCCGAGTGCTGTACGCGCCATCAACTGATGCACCCGCATGGTCACATCCATACCTAAGCCGGAAGAGATGAACCTGAACCGCCCGGACAGCAGGAACTCGACTAAGATTATTGAAAACGCAAGCATCCCAAGCCCAGACGCGAGCTCTTGATGAAATGATCGCGGTGGCCATCCCAAAGACCAAGAAAAACCCAAGGGAGCCAAGATCAGCAAAACGTAAATCAACGCCAGATAAGGCCATTTCATACGGTTTTGCTCCGCTGTGTTAAAGGTGGGCAATTCGGGCTCATTTAGAATAAACGCTAAGCTGACCTGGGGTTCCGATCAAGACTACTAAGGTTGGTGGTAACTCCAGCACGACGTGGCAAGTTTGTTGGACAACGGTTCCCGTTTCTGTTCGTTCAGCCGCTCCGTTCGGTCTGGCTGATGCTGAGGTTGCATGCTTGCGCAAGATCAAGGTCCTTGACCGCTTTTCCTGTCATAATGTTGCGCGCGTGAAATCAGACCAAAGGAGGAGGCTCAAAAATGCTAGAAGACAAAAAGTCCCCGCAACTTTTCACTGGAACGCATCCGCTCTCCGACAACTTTCGGCGTGAAATGGAAACTCTGATGTCGCGTTTTTTCGGGGGAGGACCACCTTTCCTACCAATGGAAACGGCTGCGCAACGCACAGGTTTTCCGTCTCTTGACATGACAGGTGCGATTTCACCCGCAATCGATGTCCAAGAAACGGATTCTGCGATTGCCTTGACGGCTGAATTGCCAGGGCTCGAAGAGGATGATGTGGAAATTGAAATCAAGGATCGCAGGCTAATCCTGCGCGGTCAGAAGAAGATTGCGCATGATGAAACGGGCGATCTGCGTGTCAGCGAAAGAAGCTATGGCAGTTTTTCCAGAGCCATGTCGCTGCCAGACACTGTGGAAATCGACAAGATTTCCGCAACATTCGACAAAGGCGTTCTACATATCGAAATGCCGAAGACTGAGCCTCAGGATCCAAGCCGTAAGATCAAGGTATCGTCGAAATAGACGGTCTGTTGGCTCGATACGGGGCTTGAAAATGCCAAAGCAGAGGGCCGATCATGGATCGGCCTTCTTTGAGCTGCGGCCTGATAGATGTTTTTTGATTGAATCCGGGCGGACATCGCAAGTGTTTGTATAAATGCGTTTTATGTACATTCGCACCAAGCCATGGGTTTGGTGTTGCAGCGTGGTAGAATGCCCTCACGCGTTTGGAAAGGGGGTCACAATGCGAAATCCAGAAGCGAGTAGCATTACATCCTCCGGGAATGGTGGTGAAGGTGAGGTGCGGGCATTTCTGGAGAGCCTGACAGGTCCATCGCGCGGAAACGTGAACTGGCTTGTCGATAAAACCCTAACTGTTTCAGTGGACGATGAAAGGGTGCTAAGCCTTCGTCCTAGGGATGACCTGCCTCCCCATGATAACGATATTGCCACCCTACAATGGGCTGACGAAGGTTACACGGTAACCGCGTCAGCAGGGCGCAATGTATGGGTAAACGGGCAAAATGCTTCATCAGTGTCTTTGAGGCACGGTGACATGATCGAGTTCGGCGAAAAGGGCCCTATGTCTCGATACAGGTTGTGCGATCACTCATTTCCCGCACACCACACAGTCGAAGATATTCTCAGTGACGCATATGCTTACACCCGAACGAGCCGTCGACCCTTCGCCAAAAAGATGTCTGGCGCCCTGCGCGATAGTGGGCGGCGGCTTGCGTCTCAGACCACGATACTTTTCAGGATCACAGTACTTGCAACGCTTCTTGTGATCGCGGGGTTTGGTTACCTACTTTACCAAAACGACCGGCGCTTGGCGGATAGTATCGGACAGGAGTCCCGCAAGATCGAAGCGGTCGCGGTTATGCTCGCTCAGACGCGAGAAGATGCACTTACGCCTGATGACTTGGCTTCGTTGCGTGACGCTTTTGAGAACCAGGTTTTGTCGACTGAGCAGCGTCTTGGAACCTTGGAGCAACGGGCGGGGGCACCCACGCGGGTGATAGCTGCCTCCACTCGATCTGTAGCTTTCCTTCAGGGAGCTTATGGATTGCGCCACGTGGAAAGCGGGAAGATATTACGGCACGTTTTGGGACCGAACGGAGAAAACCTGAAAACCCCGTTTGGCCAGCCTTGGATCGAACCGGACGGGACCGGCGAACCTGCAGAATTTCAGTTCACCGGAACCGCGTTTTTGATTGCTGGGGTGCCGTTGATGGCCACCAACCGCCATGTCGCTTTGCCCTGGACCTCGGGGAGTCGAGAAAAAGCGCTGAACGACGCTGGTCTCAAGCCTGAAATGTTGATGCTGCTGGCTTATTTGCCTGATCAGACGGAACCAATAGAGGCGCGTTTGGTCCAGTTCAGCGAAGCGGCAGACTTGGCGATTTTGGCAGTAGAGCCTAGCCGCGTTCACGACCTCGGCATTCCGTTGGCGGATGCCACGTCGCGCGTAGGTGAAGAGCTTTATCTGTTGGGGTATCCAACGGGTTTGAGGGCATTGATCGCGCAGGCTGGTCCGGGCTTTTTAGAGGAACTGGAAGCAGAAGGGACGTTGAATTTTTGGTCGATAGCGTCCCGGCTTTCAGCACAAAGCAAGATACACCCGCTAGCAAGCCGGGGGATAGTTGCGCGGACAAGCGGGAGCGCTATAGTTTATGACGCCGAGACCACGGCCGGTGGGAGTGGAGGGCCAGCATTGAATCGGCGGGGCGAGGTCGTTGCCGTAAATGCTGCGATCCTGCCCGAGTTTGGCGGTTCAAACATCGGCGTCCCGGTCTCACATCTCAGAGCTCTGCTAGGAGAGGTCGAAAGCCAGTGATCATTCGCTCGTTCGGAAGCGCGAGTTTTGAACAAAGAACACTGTGGCCAGTGGAACAATCATCGAGATCACGGCCACGGAGATCAGCAAGTACCCAAGTTGGCTGTAGTCTGCGGTAGACGTGACTTCACCGGTCTCTGGATTTGTGACGGCGCGAGTGACGACGTATGTTTGGTTGAGGTATTTGGTGCTAAGGCTGCTGGCCGACAAAGCCATGTTTGTGAACGATGCCATCACCGCGAAGAAGGTCGCTTTCAACTGAACAGGGGCATTGCGTGCGATCCAAGCCAACATCGGGACCATGGCGATCTGTCCAAGCGGCGACTCAACAGCTGTATCAAGAATGGCAATGAACCTTGCGTCGACAACTCCGCCGGTATGCGCCGCCGTCCATTCGTGCACACCGTAGTAGAGGGCAAGGTTAGGCAGGGCGAGAACGCCCGCCGCAATCGTTAGCAACACCACCACATGCGCAATCGAGCGGGTGGCCATAAATGGTCGAAGGACGATTAACCCGAGCAGGGCCAGCATCGAAGTTAACAAAGCCAGAATTGCCAGGAATTGCTCATCGAACCCCAGTTCATCGATTTCAAACCAAGTCAGGCCTGGTCCCGGCAGAGGAACGGCACGAAATACAAAAATGACTGTCGCTGTCCCGATCAAGGCTTTGGCTTGGGCTGGTTCCAACTCCTTCAGCAGACGCGACATGAGGTAAAGGATCACCGTCAGGGAAACCGCAAAAACGGTCTCTTGCGCGAATTCGAAATCTGCGGTTCCCAGCACGATGCTGAGCACAACGAATGCAAGGCCGCCGAGCAATATGGACCATTTGACTTCGGTGGCTTCATCCGGCGTATGTGGCGGGTGGCCGCACTTAATAAGCTGACGCTGGATAAAGCTGTGAAGAACGACTCCACTAACGGACAACACCGGGATGGTCAGAGCTATCAGATATACTTGGCCATAAAGCGCAAGGCGTTCGGATTCTTGCAGTTCTTCGGTTCCAGAGAATATCCAGATGTTTACAGCCGCAACCGCCGCAAACCCGGAAATGATCGAAACTCTGCCCAAGGTCTGCATCGTTGTGTGCTGTGCACGAGTTTCTTCCGGCAAAAATGGTGCGCCGCTCTGGTCAACCTTTGGCACCGCCTCAACCGTCATGGCGTCGGCAACAACGTCCTGAATTGCATAGCCCGAAGGCGCCAAGAGCAAGGCAACAACATACCAGTCTTCCAGCGGCATGAAACTGGACATCAGCGCAGGTGCGGTCACGAGCCCGTACATGGTGAGCAAAGACAACGTGATCAAGGACGCGCCGAACAAGATCAGCAGGGACTTCCAGCGCCAAAACAGGTCCACGACATGACCAAGCGGCATTTTGAGTATCCACGGGATACCAGCCCAAAATGCTAGCCCTGCAACGAAAGAGGCGGATAAATCGAGGTAGTCTTTTAGGAAAAAAGCACCGACGACCGAGGTCAGGCCGGACACGCCGGCCGCAAAATAGACCATCAATGGCGGCAGATAGGACCATTGCAGCTGCTGAACCAGATCCACAAACGTTCTATGCCACCAGGCTGAAAGTTTTGATCCTATGGAAGTTTGGTCAGTCGTCATATGCCGTGGCAGTTCGTTGAGGCCTTTGGGTCGTTTTGTCTAGTTAGAGAAATCCAGATCCGAAAAGCAATGCACTGGTGATCACCCCAAGGATCGGTACCACAATAGGAACTCGGAAATGCTTGGCGGCCTCGTCCGGCTGCATCTTCAGCTGGATCAGCGAAATGTTGACGAGCACAAAGACGCCCAGAACGATCTGAGACGTGCGCTCTGCCAGGGTACCAATCGGTATAGTTTGGGTCAGCAGAACGATGATTGCGACGACCAGCAAAGTAGCAACTACTGGTGTCTGCGTTGATTTAGGGACTATCGCCAGTACCTTCGGCAAATGGTCACGGTCAGCTAGTCCGTAGATCACCCGCGAGGCCATAATCATCTGAATCAGTACTCCATTGACTGTCGCCACAATCGCGACTGCGGAAAAGCCCTGTTTGATGACCTCGGGCGCGTTTGAAAACACGAGCGCGAGGGGTGCTGCGGAAGTCGAAAGAACATCGATCGGCACAACAAGTAGAACCGTCATTGAGGTTCCTAGATACAACACGGTCGCCAGAACGAGCGTTAGCAAAATCGCTTTTGGGATGGTGCGCACGGGGTCTTTAACCTCTTCCGCGACATTAGCCATGTCCTCGAAGCCAACAAATGCAAAGAAAGCGAGAAGTGATGCTGCGAAAATGCCTCTCCACGCGTCGAGTTCCAGCGGCGGAAGCATCGAACTGATCCCGTATCCCTGCGGATCCTGGATCGACATGCCCCAGCCAATCACAAAGAGAAGACCTGCGATCTCAATGATCGTGATGACAGCCGCAATAAAGACAGACTCAGTGATCCCCCAAAGCGCGATTAGACCCATGATCAAAACAACACTGATAGTCAAAATAGGGATCGCAAAACCGGTCAAAGCGTGAAGGTATGATGCTGCGCCAATTGCAACGGCAGAAGCGGAGATAACGCCCGAGGCTGCCACCGCAAGCCCAACGAAAACCGCCATCCAGTTTTTCCGAAATCCCGCCTCAACATAGGCTGCTTCACCTGCGCTGACAGGAAATCGAGTTGTGAGTTCTGCATACGAAAGCGCGGTGAGTGATACGACGAGCGCGGCTACAACGAACGACAACGCCGCAAACGGTCCGGCAATGTCTGCTGTTGCGCCGACTAAAACGTAAATGCCCGCTCCGACCGTTACTCCAAGGCCATAAAGCGTGAGCAACGGGGTCGTAAGGGCCCGTCTGAGTTTCTGTTCGTTTGGATCAACAGAGTTCATAAGCGATTTCCACAAACTGCCCATTCAGAACGTCGTCAGAGGCGTCCGTCTCGTTTTTGTCCGCGATTGGCGCAGCGGCTTAAGCCGATGGTCAAAGCTGCATCGAATGCCTTGTGTCTCAACGCCTGGGCGCATTGGGCGCCAATCAAGTAACACGGGGGCTCGCCACCACTCCTGCCGAGCCCCCTTGGGTGGAACTTCCACTCCTTAAGAATTCCGTTCACCTTTGTGTTTGCTTGGGGACAGACCGGTGAACATAGAACACGCTAAAACATTCGTATTTCACTATGTGATTCTTGTTGGTGCTTTGATCTATGTCAATCAACTCGCGGTCGGCGGTCTGCGAGGCTGAATCCCAACCAACTGTCGTTTGCCTTCGGACTTAAAGGCAAAGCAAACATGTGAGGCGGTTTGAGATTTAGGGTAGAAAGCTATTCTTGATGCTCTGGAACCTGTTACCAACCTTGGGCTCGACTGGTTGCATCGCATGTCGCATCACCTCTGGCGAATTCGTTGGCATTTGAACGCTTTGGAAGGAGTGCCGCCAGGGCGCAAAGGGGAGTGAGGTCAATGACGAAGTGGCGTAGTTGGAGGCCGCCTGGATTGGACTTGGCGCGTGCTCAAGCGCCATTCGACCGAAAAACCAATCTTCGTGCTGAAGCGTTCAACATGAGCGAGGTCAAAGAAGTTTCTTAAGGATGCGGTTTAAATAGATCTGCATCCGGGGCAGTAAATGGGAGGAGCATATGCAGATTGTTCGCGGAATTTTACTGGCACTGTTCGTCACGGGACCCGTTCTGGCGCAGGAGGTCAGCGTCGATGAGGGACGAGATTTGTACCGGACGTATTGCTGGCAATGTCACGGTTTCGAAGCAACCGGAGACGGGCCAATGGCGGAAATGCTGGCTATTCGAACACCTGACCTCACCAAATTGGCAGGCGAAAACGACGGTGTGTTTCCGATAGATCGTATAGCTGAACAGATTGACGGTCGTTCGCAATTGCTCGCCCATGGGGGCGAAATGCCAATCTTTGGTGCGGTGTTTGAGACAGACCAACAAATCGCGGTGGCTTTGCCTAGTGGGCAACCAATGATGGTAGGCCTGCCGCTGGCGAATTTGCTCGCCTTTCTTGAATCGATCCAGTCTGAATAGTCATGGACCAATTGGTTCATCCGTGTCAGCCGTTCGTCTGATTGACATGAGAGTCAGCGGCGGCCCCAACACCTCGAAGGCAACTGTACTGGCTAGGGTAAAGGCCATGATCGACGCGGCCCAATCCGGAAATTGCTCTCCGGCGACAAGAGCCATTCCGACCGCAACACCGGCCTGTGGTAACAAAGCGGGGCCGAACCAACCGGTCTGACGGCGAGGCAGGCCGCCAAGTCTCGCTCCGCAGTAACCTCCGACAAGGCGGGCCACGGCGCGCAAGAATAGGAAAAGAGCACCAGCCCAGCCCATCAAGCCGAAGGCTTCAATATCCAGCGTGGCGCCAGCCAGTAGGAAGAACAAAATCATGAACGGCCACTGAATGTGCTCGATCTCATGAAAAGCACGGTCGTGATGGCGGGCAAGATTCCCAATAACTGCGCCCGCAACCATGCCTGCTACCAAGAATGAAACCTCCAGCCAAAGCGCGAGGCCCGCTGTCAGAAAGACGATACCCATTGCTTCTGCCTGCATTGGCTCTCCCGGCTTCAAGCGACCGGTGAGGTAAGCGGATGGCACGCCTAGCGCGGAACCCAACAAAATAGCCCCTCCGAAATCCCACATCGCTGTGGTCGTGATGGTGGCCCAACCGTCCGAATGACCGGCCAGAACCAATGCGACGCTGAAAGCGATCAGACCCCAAGCGTCATCAATTGCGACTATGCCCTTTAATGTCTCGGTGAAGCTGTTGGACACCCCAGATTGTTTGATCACGTCTGTCATGGCGGCCGGAGCAGTAGCCGTAGAAATTGCCGCCAGCACCAACGCCAACCCAAAGGGTACGCCAATTGCGGTCAATCCAGCAGACACAATAACAAGGGTTGCAACCACGATTGAAATCGAAATCGTCAGAATGGCTCTGCCATGCCGAACCAAGTTCTCGCGGGTTAAAGAACCTCCAAGAAGAAACGCGACCATCGTTAAAGCCACAATGGAAATCTCGTCGAACCGCATTGCAACGTCGAGTGGGATCAAACCCATTCCGGCGTTCCCGGCGATCAGACCGAGGAAAAGTAAGGTAGTAACACGAGGAAGATGCGTGGCCCGGCCTAATTGATCGGCTGCCAATCCGGCAAGGAAGAGGACACCAAGGCTAATGAGAAAGCCGGCAATGTGCATAGAAATCCAAGCGTTAGGTTCTTGTCTAAACTACTCTAATTCCAACTCTGCCACTTAGGAACCGTTGTCGGAGAGAATGCGATTGTCCCGTCGCAGCTTAGGCCGAAAATCCGCAAAATATGGGATATTGATCTGTATTAAGGCGAAAGCGCGCCGCAGGTGGCACAGTAACACATACAGGAAATGAGGAGGAACTTTCGATGTCGAGAAAGAAAACTAGCACAAACAGCCCGACCTCACTGTTGGATGTTTTTAAGCAAATGCAGCCACCCATGTCTGGCAATCCGGCCTTCGGAGCCCAGATCGAACAATTTTGGGACGCGCAGGAAAAATTTCTCGAAGAAACAGAGGCCTTTGCACAGCATTGGTTCGAACGGCGTCATGAGGCGGTCCGGGCGGCTCTACAAGCTGCACGCAATGTGTCGTCCGCGAACCCGTCCGATCCATCGAAAGCCTTTCAGAGCATGGCGGAATGGCAGCGCCATTCAGCTGAGCGGTTGGTTGCTGACGCGCAGGAATGGTTCGAAACTGTGTCCCGTTGTGCATCTTATGTCGCAGAAACAGAAGCTGAAGCTGTTGAGAAAACAGTTGGTGATGTTGCAGCCGCTACAAAGAGCGCGGGGAAATCTTCAAAGTCTGAGCCTGTGTAGGTTTCCTGCTGCCGAAATACCAAACTGAAATCATCTGCGCAGTAGATAGGAGGTCAAATGTACAAGAATATCCTGATCCCGGTTGCTCTGGACAAAGAACATGACACTCAAGCGTCGTTTAAGGCTGCGCGCCAATTGGCTGATGCCGACGCTGTTTTCACCGTTGTGCACGTCCAAGAACCTATTCCGGCATATGTGGGTTCTCAGATTCCAAGTGAAGTGCTTGCACATACGCGGCATGAGATATTGGAGAACCTACAAAAGACTGCCTCTGAAATTTCAGACGCGAAGGTACAGCTCATCTCCGGGCATGCGGGTAGGGCAATTGTCGACTTCGCAAACCAGAGCGACGCCGATTGCATCGTCTTAGCTTCGCATAAGCCCGGATTCGAGGACATATTTCTAGGTTCCACTGCGAACAGAGTCGTGCATCATGCCAAGTGTTCGGTTCACGTAATTCGGTGATCCAAAGCTAGCGATGCGAGATCTCTATGGGGTCTTGTCAGAAGAACTTGGGTAGAGCGCTGCAGGGCGGTTGCGTGTCTTTTGCCATTAGCAGACCTGCCTCTTTCAAGTACTTTAAAACCAGTCTCGAAATCATCCGCCTTGCGGTGATGTTGTACATCCGTTTCACGCTCATTCTGACGTCAGCAAAGCACATCAAACTGCAATTGGTGCAAGTACCGCGAATCCACACTTCGTCCGCAACGTAGACGTTTCAGCAAGTTGCAGCCAACGTCCGAGTTGCGGGCTAAGCCGCCGTTCGCTGCTGCGCGGCACGTTTCGTTTGAACGAACGACGAATTTACGGACAAAACCACCGTTCAGTTTTTAGGTGGTTCGTAGGGATCAGGCGTTCCCGGTGGGATTGGAGGGTATTCCTCGAACGTTGCAGTGTGTTCCTGCAATTGAGGCAACGCCTTTTCGACCGCCCAAGTGTGTGGAAAGAGTACGCTTTCACGCTCGTGTGGATCATTAAGAAGGTTGTAGACCCTTGGTGTGTCGAAAGACTCCGTTGCACCAAAAGCCGTCGTATTCTCTTTGAAAAGAACTTTCCAATCCTTCCATTTTACGCCGAATATCTGCTCGCCCATGTAGACGATCACGCCTTCTCGGTTTGAGTTTGGTTGGTCACCAAGAAAGAACTTTGACTGGTCGACACCATCAAAGGCCCTGTCATCAGGCACCTTGCCCCCTGCGAAAGCCGCAAGTGTCGGATAGAGATCCATTGAGTGGACAACATCGTTGCTTTCAGAACCGGTAGGGATCTTTCCCGGCCACTTGATTGCAAAGGGTACACGCATACTTCCTTCGAGGCTGGTGAACAGAGTACCGCGCCAAGGCCCGGCCGTACCATGTACCGCAGGAACTGGCGAGACGTTGGCGTTCCCAACCGGAAGAGCTTCGGGGCCGTTGTCAGCAGTAAATATCACCACGGTGTCGTCGGAAACGCCTGCCGCCTCAATCGCATCAACAATACGTCCGATATAGCTATCTGTTTGAAGCAGAATGTCGGCCCAGACGCCGTTTCCAGTGGCGCCTTCGAACTCCTCGGACGCGATGTTTGGATAGTGAGTCTGAGTATAAGCAAGATAGATGAAAAACGGCGCGTCTTCGGCACTCTTCGCTTCGATAAACTCGATGGCCTTCTTTGTCAGGTCGCCATCTATTTTGCCGCGATAGTCCAGATCGTAGTCTTGAGCGATGGTTGCTGGCTCGCCTGCAACACCCTGCATCACAACCGGCTCTTCCATGTTGGCATCGGCAAAACCCGGAAGCGTGCGCCAGACTGTAACGTCAGTGGTCTCAACGCCGTAAAACTCATCGAAGCCTTGATTCGTTGGATAGCGCCCTTCGGTCCATCCAAGGTGCCACTTACCGTACATGGCCGTGTTGTATCCTACCTCCTTCAGCATCTCGGCCATCGTGATTTCCCATTGGGTCAGACCGTAAACGCCACCTCCCAGTGGGACCGTGTGGTTGCCGCTTCGGATACCGTATCGTCCTGTCATGGTCGCTGCTCGGGACGGCGTGCACTGGCTTTCCACGTTGAAGTTTGTGAGTCGTAGCCCCTCCGCAGCGAGGGCGTCCATCTCGGGGGTCGCTGTACCTCGGATTATGCCGCCTCCATTGAACCCAGGTTCGCCCCAACCAAAATTATCTAGAAATATGAATACGATGTTGGGTTTGTCTTGAGCTGAAGCGCCCGTGGCAAATAGAACAGATAAGGACAGTAGGAATGTTCGCAATAACCACTTCATGACATCGCCTCTAATCAAGATCACGAGCTCAAGACTGAAGAAACACGTCACCATTCGTCAAGAACGTTCACTCGTTGGGGTACTTTTTCTCAGTGGCTGAAGTCAAAGGAGCGTGCGAAACTGCGGTCGGGGATTGGTAGCACCTCCTCCAGGACTTCTTGTACTCAACTCAGAAAAATCGTTGTTTTTCTTGACGAACAGCCGGATCAGATGTTGCCATGGACTGGCATTCAGTTCGGCTGGGAGGTTCAAATGAAGTTTTTTTTGACGACGTCGACGGCAATAGTTTCCGCAGCATTCATAGCAAGCCCATCAAATGCTCAAGAGGCAGCACAAGGTGGGCAAGTTGGAGAGATGACCATATCGGTCGATGATATGCGTGAACCCGCGCCTGCAGATTTCTCACCTTATGCAGGTCGAGACTTTCCTACACGCCCACTTTGGGGTGACACTCACCTGCACACGTCAAATTCACTCGATGCTCGCGGATTTGGCGTCATTCTGAGCCCCGACGATGCCTATAGGTTTGCACGTGGTGAGGAAGTCACCACATCACACGGCCTACGCGTGCAGTTGTCGCGTCCGCTCGACTGGCTTGTCGTATCCGATCATTCAGATGCCATGGGGGCCATGAATGAAATCGTGGCAGGGAACTCCACGCTGATGCGAGACCCAACGCTTCGAGACTGGAACGAACGTCTCAACGCCGGTGGAGACGTTGCGCTTGGCGCAACAATGGAAGTCATCGAAACCTTTGCTGGCATCACCGGGGATGCTCTTCCCGAGGCTGTTTCAGATCGCAGGTTTGTACAATCCGTGTGGGACGAGTTCACGCAAACTGCGGATCATCACAACGCGCCCGGCACATTCACTGCGTTCATCGGATACGAGTGGACGTCCACCGAAGCTGGAAACAACCTCCATCGTAACGTGATCTACCGGGATGATGCCATTCGCGCTCGGCAAATGCTGCCCTTCACAACCGCGGAAACCTTCAATCCAGAACGGCTATGGGACTGGATGGAAACATATGAGCAAGAGACTGGCGGTCGTGTACTGGCCCTTGCCCACAACGGCAACGTTTCCAACGGCCTGATGTTTCCGGTTGAGACAAACCCTGAAACGGGTGAACCGTTGACGGCGGATTACGCAGAGCGGCGTGCCAAGTGGGAGCCGATGTATGAGATCACCCAAATCAAAGGTGACGGAGAAACGCACCCGTTTTTAAGCCCAAACGATGAATTCGCAGACTATGAAACTTGGGATAAATCCAACCTCGGCCCAACGCCCAAGGAAGACTGGATGCTCCAATACGAGTATGCCCGTGAGGCCTTGAAGAACGGTCTTAAACTAGAGGATCAGCTGGGTACTAATCCGTATAAATTTGGCGTGGTGGGCTCTACCGACAGCCATACGGCTTTGGCAACAGCGGAAGAAGACAATTTCTTTGGCAAACACTCTGGCGTCGAACCAGAACCCGGCCGTTGGCAACATGTCGTTGGCGAGTTCGATGCCTTGAGGATTCTCGGGTGGGAAATGGCAGCCTCTGGCTACGCAGCAGTTTGGGCTGAAGACAACACACGCGAAGCCATATTCGACGCCATGGAACGGAAAGAAGTTTACGGGACAACCGGAAGTCGCATTGCGCTCCGTTTCTTTGGCGCCTGGGACTTTACGGAAGAAGATGCAAGATCCCGTTTGCCCGCCGAAATAGGATATGAAAAAGGCGTTCCGATGGGTGGAGACCTCTCACAAGCACCTGAGAGCGCAGACGCCCCAACTTTCCTCATCGCTGCCCTGAAAGACCCATTTTCCGGCAATCTCGATCGTATCCAGATTGTGAAAGGTTGGTTAAATGCCAGCGGTGAAACTGAAGAGCGGGTTTATGACGTGGCTTGGTCAGGAGACCGAGAACCTGATGCGGATGGAATTCTACCATCGGTGGGGAATACCGTGGATGTCGCTACAGGCACATTTACCAACTCCATAGGGTCTCCAGAGCTGATCACCGTTTGGACAGACCCTGAGTTCGATCCTTCAGCGCGGGCTTTCTACTATGCCCGTGTCTTGGAAATTCCCACGCCGAGGTGGACTATCTACGACTCCGTTCGGTTCGGAGACGAACTTCCCGCGGAGGTTCCGACTTCAACGCAGGAACGCGCGTACACTTCGCCAATTTGGTATACGCCCGAGAACTGAAATATACCTAATCCAATGTCGTAGCGGAAAAGCCCGGCAGTTCCTGTCGCAGCAACACTGGGTTAATGCGTTCATGCGAATGTCCGCTTAGGGCTCGGAGCAGTCATTCGCCGCACTCGGCATGAACGACTGCTACGCGGACAAAACCGCCGTTCGCTGCAGCGCAGCATATTAAACGGATTACTGCTGATTGATATGCCGCAAGGTGCACCCTCTGCGATTAGGTTGGAAGTCAATACTGTGTTAGGATCGCCTAAAAGTCAGTTTGAAGGATGGGGGGATAGTCATGAAACACGCCAAAATTTTTAAAAAATTTGCGATGGGACTTGCTAGCTCAGCATTCTTGACTTCAACGAGCGCTTTGGCGTTTGAAGGTGTCGTGTCAGAAGCCACTGTCGATGCCGGGACCGACTATTCGCCATTTGTTGATCGGTCGTATCCGGATCAGGTGCTTTTTGGCGATTTGCACTTTCATACAGAAATTTCCTTTGACGCCGGGTTGGTAGGTACTTCACTCAACATTCACGACGCCTTTCGTGTGGCGCGCGGCGAGCGGATCCTCTCTAACACCGGACAATCGGTGCAACTTGTCCGGCCACTAGATTTTCTGGCCATCACAGAACATGCGGAGATGCTCGGACTGTCCACCGCCATCCGCGCGGCAGACCCCCGCCTGCTGGCTGACGAATGGGGTCGCCTGACATACGAGCGGTTCAATTCGGGACAGGAAGGGCGGATGGCAGCCTTCGCCGACATAATCGAAATATCGACAGTGCAGGGCCGCGACCCTACGGCGGGTTTGGATCTCGATGGCGACTTGTGGCAACAGATCATTGAAACCATTGACCACTACAACAATCCCGGCGTTTTCACAGCGATTGCGGGTTACGAATGGACATCGACCCCGCTTGGGAACAACCTGCACCGCGTCGTTCTCTTCGGTGACGGGGCGGATAAGACAAGCCGCACCCGCCCTTTCACGTACTTCGACAGCGAAGATCCTGAGCCGATGTGGGATCACTTGGCTGCCTACGAAGAGGAAACCGGTGGCAGCGCGATTTCGGTACCACACAATGGGAACGTGTCGAATGGTATCATGTTTGCGCCAACCAAGTTCGACGGATCACCCATGGATGCGGACTATGCAGCCAAACGCGCCCGTTGGGAACCAATGCACGAGCTAACGCAAATAAAAGGCGATGAAGAAACACATCCGATGTTGTCGCCAGATGATGAATTTGCCAACTTCGAAACATGGGACGTCGCAAATCTCGCAGGGACAGCCGCCAAAGAACCTGAGATGCTGCGTTATGAATACGCGCGCTCGGCGCTCAAAGTAGGGCTTGAGATCAAGCGTGAGATAGGTGTGAACCCGTTCAAATCAGGTTTCACAGGCACAACGGATTCCCACACGGCGCTCCCGACAACGCGTGAAGACAATTACTTTGGCAAGTACCAGCACACAGAGCCGTCGCCAATACGGCACAACCTTGATGTGATCCCATCGGACGACCCGGCGCTGCGGATTGTCACCGCGCAGGAATCCGCGGCAGGGCTGACCGCCGTCTGGGCGCGCGAAAACACCCGCGAGGAAGTACATGGAGCGATCTCCCGCAAGGAGGCCTATGCCACTACTGGCAGCAGAATCCGTGTGCGCGTCTTTGGCGGATGGGACTTTGATGCAGAGGACCTTAGCGCCCCCGACTTTGCGGCGCACGGTTATCGTAATGGAGTGCCGATGGGCGGCGATCTGGCCAATGCGCCGGATGGGGCCGCACCCGGATTCCTGATCCGCGCCCTGCGCGACCCTGATGGTGCTAACCTAGACCGCGTGCAGATCATCAAGGGCTGGATCGACGAGAGCGGCGAGACCTTTGAGCGCATCTATGATGCTGCGGTGTCAGGAGGTCGCGAGATCGGCACAGACGGTCGCGCCCGCGAACCTGTCGGCTCGACTGTCAACGTTGAGAAGGCAACTTACAATAACTCAATTGGGGCCGCAGCACTGGACGGATATTGGCAGGACCCAGACTTTGACGCCTCTCAGAATGCCTTCTACTACGTGCGCGTTATTGAGATTCCAAAACCGCGTTGGACCACAATTGATGCTGCGTATTACGACGTTCCTTTACCGGATAGCGTTCCAGCAGAAATACAGGATCGCGCTTACACTTCACCAATATGGTACAGTTCAAACTAGTACCTTGTATTTTAGTCGGTTGCCGTTAACGCGGCGCGCCAGAACTCTCTATTGCTGCGAATGCAAATTGACTTGCCAGGAGAATGCCTGCTTGGGGCTCAGTTCGGACGTTCGCCCGAATGTCGCGAGCGACCGCAATTCGGACAAAGCCGCCGTTCATAAACTCATGGCTTTTGGCTATTTGGCTGGATACACTCGACTTGTACGGAAAGCTAATTTTACCAAGAGGTATTTGTGTAAATGCGGGTTTTGTATCTTATTTCTTGCATGACGTTTGTTTGGGGGACCGCATCGTTCGCGCAAGTCACTCCGCCTGAAGCCAGCGATACATTTTTGAAAGGTCGGCCTTATTCTCCTAATGCCGATCGCGCCTACCCGGAGAGGGTTTTTTTCGGCGACACGCACGTACACACGGGTTTGTCGGCCGATGCCGGTGGCGGTGGAACACGCTTGATGCCGCGCGATGCCTATAGATTCGCGCGTGGAGAACAGGTCACGTCTAACACAGGACAGCCGGTCAAGCTGTTCCGTCCTTTTGATTTTTACATGATTACCGACCATTCCGACGCGATGGGGGCAATCACAGATATTATCTCAGGGGCGCCCAACATTCTGGCTGACGAGCAGGGGCGCGAGTTTCACAATGCCTTCAATGCCGGAGGTGAAGAGGCACTCCGCGCCATGCAGCAACTCATCGCAAGTTTTGCACAAGGCACAGTTTCACCGGCGCTCAATTACCAGCCCGGCAATCCTGCGTTCGCGACAGTCTGGGGCGATCTTATTGATGCGGCGGAAGAGTTTAACGCCCCTGGCGTCTTCACGACATTCATTGCCTTTGAATGGACGTCGCTCGTCGAAGGCAACAATCTGCATCGCAATGTGATCTTGCGCGACGGCCCTGAAATTGCGCGCAAGATTCTGCCCTATACGACCACTCCTCCAATCGGTTCACCCAACCCACGCGACCTGTATGCTTGGCTGGAGAATTTCGAAGACAAAACAGGCGGCGACGCGCTAGCCATTGCGCACAATGGCAATCTGTCCAATGGTTGGGTTTTTTCCTTGGTCGATGACTTCGCCGAAGGAAAACCGCCATTAGACCGCGCATATGCCGAAGCAAGGTCGAAATGGGAGCCACTTTACGAATGGTCACAGATTAAGGGCGATGGCGAAGCACATCCGTTCTTGTCGACCGAAGATGAATTTGCAGACTACGAGACTTGGGATTTCGGAAACCTTGATGCCAGTATACCGAAAGAATCCGAAATGCTTGAAGGTGAATACGCGCGGTCGGGTCTTTTGCGCGGTCTCGCCCTTCAAGCAGAACTTGGCGTTAACCCGTACAAGTTCGGGGCAAGTGCTGCTACCGACACACACACCGGCCTATCGGCCGTGGCGGAAGACAATTTCTTCGGAAAGCATACTGCCTACGAACCCAGCGGTGAACGTGCCAGCCATATTGGGAAAACGTTTTCTGACGGCGATGTCGCGTACTACGGTTGGGGTTACAGCGCAGCTGGTTTGACTGCCGTGTGGGCGCGAGAAAACACCCGCACCTCCATATTCGATGCCATGGAACGTCGGGAAGCATATGGCACCACGGGTCCACGTATGTCAGTCCGGTTCTTTGGTGGCGACTATTCGGAAGAAGTAATCGCGCGACGTGATCTTGCAAGGATCGGCTACAGCGGCGGGGTACCTATGGGCGGCGACATCGCTGTCGAAGAAGGCGAAGCGCCCGATTTTTTGGTCTATGCCTTGCGAGACCCAGTCGGCGCAAATCTGGACCGCATCCAGATCATAAAGGGTTGGATCGATGCAGAGACAGGTGAAAAACAAGAGAAAGTCTATGACGTTGCATGGGGCGGAGACCGTACCCCAGACGAAAATGGTAATCTGACTGCAGTCGGAAGTACGGTTGATTTATCGATACCTTCTTGGACGAACACAATAGGAGCGTCAGAACTTGGCACGGTCTGGACAGACCCGGACTTCGATCCCTCGGAACTCGCTTTCTATTATGCCCGCGTTATCGAAATACCTACGCCCCGATGGACCGCTTATGATGCCATCAAATTTGGTGTTGAAATGGGCTCGGATGTGCCGATGATCACACAGGAACGGGCATACACCTCGCCCATTTGGTACACACCTCGCAACTGAGAACGGATATTGCACATTCGGAGGCAAGAGACCGCTTTGGGCTCTAAGCAGACGTTCGTCGAAATTTCGTGAAGGACCGCATCGCGGGACAAAGCAACCGTTCGCTGCTGTTTAAGCCAAACTACGGCTCCGCGGCCTTTTCGGCCTGGCATTGCTGTTAGCCAGCAGAATGAACAAACAGCAGCGAAATCGACCCCACAAGGATCAGGCTCAGCGCCCATATTACGTCCAGATTGAACCACCCTTTCGAAAGGAATCTCGAGTTCCAAACTTGTTTTGCAGAAATTCCCTGTAAATTTCCGGTTATCAGGGAAATCCCGCCTAAAGCGACCCCGCCAAAATGCGCCACTGAGACTAGGGCCGGAATTGCGCCCTGAGTGTACGGTCTGCTCTGTCTCTGATTGAAAGCGCATGCGCCAACTCGCGGGAATTGCGGTACAATTCCGGGTCAGAAAACACAACTGAAGTGAGACAGGTATGAGTGGCGGTGCTGTCAGACTAATTCGAACCAGTCTCAGCTAGGCCAGTGACGCTGTCCTTTATCCCGCACCAAGTTGACGCCACTCGCTAAGAGCGGCGGCGCGGGTCAGCTTGAAGGTGTCTCGACTGGCTAGCGATCTTTCCTGGTTGAAGTGGTTGTAGACAGAGGAATGGACGGAGGCGAATTTCTGCAAACTTCGCATGCGCCTGAAACGTTGCATAGCGCGCTCTCTTCGTCGGAAAGGCAGGTGCGAATTCTCAACGCGTTTGTTGAGCCACCTGCCCGTCTGTTGTTTTTCGAGAGCACCCAAATCTCTGAGCGCTGCTTTGTAGGATGCAAAACG